>CBFHLY010000030.1:0-33002 GCA_965656785.1 uncultured Flavobacteriales bacterium | reverse complement strand
TGATTGCGGTGTTGAACCTGGGGTATCCCGTGAATTCTGTGCTCAACGCCGAGGACGGCAACGTCTACTTGACGGGGGCGAAGGGGATGGAAAAGCGCAACGCTTCGGGTGAGTTTGAGGTGGTGGATGAGCTTCAAACAACGCCTGTATTCTGGACCGGGAGCGAATTGGTGGATGGCAGCATATGGACCCAGATGTTCAATATGGATCCGTTCTTTCCGGGCGAGCCTTGGTGTCGCTATTTCGGCCGAAAGGAGGCGTATTCGGAGGCGCGGATTGACTCGAGCCGTTCGTTGGTTTGCGACGGTTACCGCGTCTTTGAAATGGAGTTCCGAAGCAAGGAAGGGGTGTTCCTTGAAGGCAATAGCATCCGGGGTTTCCGATGGGTGGAGGGAGAATTGGTGGCAAATTCGTACCAAGGCATTTTCCGAGGAGATGAACGGATACCCGGAATTCAATTCAATGATGGTCCTGTGCTGGAGCACGATGGTTGGGTGATTTCAATGGGGCAGTTTGTCGTGCGATGGCCCATCCACGAACCCGAGCGAATCGAATTGATTCACTGGCCGGATTCAGCCGCTCAGGAGTGGGGCTCCTATTTTGAGCGAAGGGATGGCGTGGTGTGGAAGGATCGGATTTGGTGGCATTCCTTTGGTCGATTTGGGGTGTTCGAAGAGGGTATTTGGAAGGTGCTTACCACTGAAATCGATGTCCTTCATGCAATCCCCATGGACGACCGGTTGCTCTTGTCCACCCGCCACGATGGGGTCTGGAGTTTTGATGGTGAGCAGTTCGAGTCGATGGGGTGGCCACTTGGCATCGAGTATTACGATGTGCATGCTGTGGATGAAGAGCGCTATTTGGTCGCAACGAACCATGGATTGGCCATCGCGGATCAACGAACGGGTGACTTCATCTTGCGGTCCATCGATGAAGGCATTCCCAGCGCGAGCGTTTGCGCCATCGAAGTCGATTCGTGGGGAACCTACTGGATTTCCACGTTCTCGGGTGTGATTCGATACAGTTTGGAACATGGGGTGATGGAGCACCACTTGCCGCTGGTGGAGTTCAATCGGTTTTCGCACGCCAAGGCTCCCGACGGGAGGATCGCCTTCGGTTCCACGGGGGGGGTCTACACGGTTGCGCCGACTCCTCCCGTTTGGCCGGAAGAAGGCGAGCCCATTGCGTGGCTGAGTTGGATGTTCGCGATTGCCTTAGCAGCCGTTATCTTGAAGGGAAGGCTGAATGCGAACAAGATGAGGCAGCAGCAAGAGGAGGTGATGGAACGGCAGAACAAGCTGGAGCGCCAAGCCTTCGTGGCCGAAATTCGGGGAAGCATTTACCGGGATTTACAGGGGGCGAGTGTTGATGCGATTGCGCAGGAGTTGGGAATGAGTCGTCGGACCCTTTACCGGAAATGCGCCGATTTCGACATCAAACCCAGCAACATGATCCGAGAAATCCGCGTCGAATATGCCCGCAGGTTGATGAGTCGTGGTGAAGTGACGTTCCAGGAATTGGCGGATCGCGTGGGGTATTCGCCGAACCACTTGCGGCGCATGCTGAACGGGGAGGAGTGAGCGGGTTGAGCCGGGTGGCGTCGGCGGCCGGGCTCAGGTGGTGGGCGGCGATGGAATGAATTCGCGCTGCAGGTTCGCCACGGTTTCCGGCGGGAGGTCGTCGAGGTCCAGCACCATGAAGCCGTCGAGGGCGTCGTTGAATTTGGGGTCGTGGTTGAAGGCCAGGATGCGCGCGTTTTGGGCCAAATACCGTTTCAGCAACACCGGCAGCGGCATGCCTTCGGGCTCGATGTCCGCCACCACCCGATCGAGCCGCCGGATGTCGTCCCCGACCGACGCGAGCAACGCCTCGGGGTCCTGCCGCCCGCTGACCTTCGGCTTGTACGGCTTGCGCGGCGTCACCATGCCCTTGAATTCGTCCGCCCCGCCCGCGCGCCGCACGTAGTTCATCATGAGCAGTCGGCTCAGCGGATTGTAGCTGTTGCTGATGGTCACCGGCCCGATGAGGTAGCGGCATTCGGGGTGCCGCAGCAGCTGCACGAGGATGCCTTTCCACAGGAGGAACAGCGGCATGCGGTGCTTTTGGTAGGCCAAAGGCACGAACGACCGCCCGAGTTCAATCGCCTGCCCGAGCACCGCCCGAAACGGCTTGGCAAACCGGAACAAGGTCGAAGTGTAAAAACCACGCTTTCCATACAACTCCATGATTTGGGGCCCCACACCCATCCGGTACGCTCCCGCCACCGCCTGGCCCTTCGCATCCCACAAAATGAGGTGCCGGTAGTGCAAATCGAACTCGTCCAAATCGCTCGCCTCGTTCGTGCCCTCGCCCACAGCGCGGAACGTGGCCTCCCGCAACCGCCCGATTTCCTGCATCATCAACGGCATGTCCTGGTAAACGGCAACGAAGCACTGAAACCCGCTCTGCTCGAATTGCAACGCGTCATCGGGCAAGGACGCGAGCTCGGCCGCCAGGGCTTCCGGCGCGATGGCGTCCGCGAGCGGCTGCTCCTTCGCAGCGCGGCTCCGCACCCGTTCGAAAAGCGTGGGGCGGACCGGGATGGAGGTGCCGAGGGCGTACACCTTCGCCCGGAGAAACCGCGTCACCTGTTCGAGGTGATCGAACGCGGCAACGTCTTCGCGCCGAACCGGCCTTCCCGCCCGAATCCGGATGGCGCGCTGCTTCGATCGCAGTTTCCGCAGCGGCCTCAACGGGCGGTGGGGCAGGGGCAGCCGACGCAACCCCGGGTGCACCGCTTCGAACAGCTTCACCATGTCCAGCCCCCAACCGTCAATGAACACCGGCAACACGTCGGCGCCCGTTTCGCGCTGCAACCGCGCGGCGACTGTGGACCAGCGCCCATCCAATGCCGTGCTCAAATCCCGGCTCTGTCGGTGCACCCCTTCCGAAGGGAAGACCAGCAAGGCCCCTCCAGCACCCAAGTGATCGGCGGCCGCTTCGGCTGCATCGAGGTCCGTCCGCAACATCGCGGTCTCGAGCCCGGCGAACGTGGCGGTCCCGTGGTCGATGAGGATGCGGAGATCGGGACGCGGGATTTGGCTCAGCAGCAGCAGGGCGTCCACGCTGCCAAACGGGTGGTTCGCCACCACGATCAACGGCCCATCCGTCGGCACGGACTCGGCGTGGCCGTGGACCCATTCCACCTCGACCGCCAACTGCCGCAACAGCGCCGCCGCGCATTCCGCAGGCGTCCCCAACTCGGGCGGCTGGAATTCCAACCGGCGCAATCCCGACAAGCGGTAGAGGATGCCGACGTACGGGTTCCGGACGTCCGTGCGAAGTTGGGCGGCGAGTTCCGCCTTCGACCAATGGGCGGGTTCGGGGAAGTGCGTTTCCATGGGGTGGTGAAATTATTTCCTGTGCTTCACCTGCGGAGCGTTTCCGTGTGAATGTGGTGTTAAGGTTGGATTTTTTTTCGTTCACTGGAATTCTAATCGCCAAATTTGGGGATTAGGAACCCGCCGAGCTGGCACATGCGACGTTCGGGGGCGGGATTCTGAGGTTGAGGCACCCATTATCATTTGCGCGCGTCCTCCGACCGGGAATTTGGGGATTTCAATTCGAGCGGAGCATCGTTTTCAATTGCTTCATGCGGATTTTGGTCTAAAATGGCCATCTTCGCCGGATGCAGCTTCGTGGCCAACTCGGCGTCTTTACCTTCCTCACCATGACCCTCATCGGATGCGGCGCGCGCACCATCGACGTTCAAGGCCATCGCGGCGCCCGCGCCGTGCTGCCTGAGAACAGCATTCCAGGATTCCTGTCCGCAAACGGGATCGGCGTGACGACGCTTGAGCTCGACGTGATCGTGACTGCTGCGGGCGATGTGGTGGTCAGTCACGAGCCGTGGCTCAACCCCGAAATTTGTCTTGGCCCCGGATTCGAACCCCTTGACGGGCAGCCCCTCCGCAGCCTGTACCCCATGGCCCTCTCGGAAATCCAACGCTGCGACTGCGGCAGCTTAGGGCATCCGCGGTTTCCGAATCAGGACCCGCAAGCCACGGTCAAGCCCACCCTGGCCCAGGTCGTGCAAGCGGTTGCGAGGGGTTCCCGACCGGCCTCCCTGCCGCCCGTTCGGTACAACATCGAAATCAAGCACGACGCGGCCGAAGTGGGCGTCCATTTTCCGACCGCGGAAACGGCGACTCGGACCGTCCTCGGCGAGATCGAGCGGCTCGGCATCGTCGAGCGCAGCACGGTGCAGTCGTTTTCGGCCAGCGTGCTGGAAGCCGTGCACCGCGCCAACGTCGGGGTCACCACCGCGTGGTTGATGGAGGACGAGGTGACCGTGGCCGAGGCGCTGGAGCGGCTGCCGTTCACGCCCGACATTTACTCGCCGCATCACGTGCTGCTCACGCCGGAGGAGGTCGCGTTGGCGCACGAGGCTGGGGTGCGCGTCATTCCGTGGACCGTGAACGACGCCGCGCGGATGGGGGAGCTGTTGGGGTGGGGCGTGGACGGACTGATTTCGGACGATCCGGGTTTGGCCTTGCAGGTCGTGGCCACGGCCCAAATCCCCGCCTGACCTTCACTCCATCAGCCGGCGGAACTGGAACTGCGGCGCGCCCCGCTCGCCCTGCTCGTCGTAGAAGCCGGTGAACGCGAGCGCGTACCGCCCCGTCGCCCCGCAATCCACCGCAAACGTCAGCTCCTCGTACACCGTGTACCCCAAGTCGAAATCGAAGGACTTCCAGTCGAATCCGATGGCGTCCCAAGCGGGCGACAGTGCGGATTCGAGCTCGGCCGTGAGGGCGAATTCGGCAAAGTCGGTGCCTTCGAACCGGGCGCCTCGGTGGTTCCACGGGTTGAGGAGGGCGCCCGTGACTTGGTAGGGGAACGGGTCGGTTTCGGGTTCGTACACGTGGAGGTAGTTCGTGAAGAGGAGGTCCCAGTCGGCGCGCGGGGGGGCGAGGTGCAAGGGGCCGCCGTCGAGGGACCATTCGGTGGCGTGGTGAATCGTGTCGGTGGGGGCCGTGAACTGCCGTTCCGCTGCTCCGGACAAATCGGCAATGCGGAAGTGCTGGATCGAGTCCGTGCAGGTGATCTGGAATTTCAGGTAGCCGCGCGGGGCGCCGGTGGCGTCGAGCCCGCGGTCGAGGACGAGGGTTTGGCCTGCCCAATTCCGGCCCACCGCCCAATCCGCCGCATCGCCCGTCGGCAAGTCGTACTCCCAAGCCAACGCGGTTTCGTCCACCCACTCCGTCCAATCCGGCCCGGCGACCGCCACGCGCAGCCCCGGAATCGCGTGGTTCAGCAGCAGCGCGGGCTCCGCCTCATGCGTCAGCGCCACGTCCCACGCGTACCGGTCGTGTTGCGCCACCACCCGGTTTTCGGCCAAACTGAAATACGCTTGCTGCCCATAATCGCTCCCCAGCGCGACGCCCGCCACGCGCGTTCCGTACACGTCGTTCAGGTCGATGGTTTCGACCAACACGGCCTCCATCACTTCGGGGTCTTTCCGGCATCCCATCGCGACCAGCGCGATCAGCAGGAACCACCGTCCTTGCGTCAAAAATTCCATTGCAGTGTGAGTTTGAAGTTGCGGCCCATCGCCACGGGTTGTGCGTTCGCGCTGCCGCCCGAGTGCGTTCCCGCCGGCATCGCGCCGCCGGTGAGCAGGCGATTTGTCACGTTGAGCGCGTTGTCGATGCCCCCGCGCAGGTTCAGCTTGCCATCGAGCAAGGCCTGGCTGAGGTAGCTGCTGAGTTGGGTGTTGGGGCTGAGTTCCATGAGTGCCCAATCGCCTTCAGCGACCTGCTGAAACAGGGTTTCGCGGTGTTGGTGGTTCACCTGCACGGTCCACGTGCGTCCCGCGCCGAGCTGGACGTCGGAACTCAGGGAGGCTTGCAGCGAAAACGCTTCGACGGGCTGGTCGTCGCTGGGGTCCATCCACGTTTGGCGGTGCACGCCGGTGGCTTGCGCTTCGACGGTCCACCGTTCGGACGCACGGCGGAAAGAGAGGGTGGCGCCCGTGGTGGTGGTTTGGCTCAAGTTCAAGTACGTGTACAGCTGGGACTCGGCATCCACGAGGCCCAATTCGATCACGTCATCGACTCGGTTGTGGAACCCTTGGATGCTGGGGCGCAAGAGGCTCCTCTCCGTCAGGAAGTCCGCGGAATAGCTCGCTTGCCAAGCGTTGGAAACTTCGGCCCTGAGGTCCGTGGACCCGGCGATGTTGTGGTTGACGTCGACGAATAAGAAGTGCAGTTCCTTCAAGTCGGGCGCGCGGAATCCCCGGGCAAAAGAGGCGCGGAGGCGGTGCGGTCCGGACTTCCACCGGGCGTGAACCGATGGAATGAGCGGGGCGTCGTAGGCCGAGTTCCACATCATGCGCAGGCCGGGGCGGAGGATGAACCGTTCTCCGATTTGCCATTCCCCTGAGGCGAAGACCGCCGCGTGGGTCAGGGATTGGCGGCCGCCGGCGATGCGCGCTCCACGCGCGGTTTCGTGCTGGGCGTCGTAGCCGACGGTCGCGTTCCACCGGGCGCCACTCGGCAGTTGGTGGCTCGCTCGGCTGTGCCACGTCGCAAAGGTGGCCGTGTCGTTCATGCCGGATTCCGTGACGGGTGCGGTGCTCAAGTCCGTGAAGTCGATCCACGACGTGGTGCGCTCCCGCTGGTAATGGCTGTAGGCGATGAATCCCTGGCCGCGCTCCCCCTCGACGTCGTTGCGGAGCACTGCACGCCGGGTAATGAACTGCGCGTCTTGGGCGAACGGCACCGCGAACACGCCGAGCAGGGTGTCGTTGATGGGGCGCGTTTCTTGCCGGTATTGGACCGCGCCGTCGCTGTAAAGCGTCTCATGCTGGTAGAGCGCGGAGGAGGTGGCGCGGAGGTTGCTCCGGGTGAGGTGGCTGCGCAGCTCGCCGCCGATTTGGGTCTTCGGTTTCCATAGCGCAGCTCGCCCTTCCGTGCCGTCCGGATTGAACCCGCTGAAGTGCGTACGCGAAGCCCGGCCTTCAAGCCGTCCGTCAGCGACGGTCCAGCGGGCCAGCACCTGGCTGCGCCCAACGGTTTCGCCGACCAGTCGGAGGCTCGAAGCCATGGGGGCGCCACCGAGCGTGATGAGGTTGATGGTGCCGGCGATGGCCTCGGAGCCGTATTCCACGCTCATCGGGCCTTCGACGATTTCAATGCGCTGGACTTGGTCGAGCGGCAATTGGTCCAAATCGATGTTGCCGTCCACGCGCCCCACCACCGGCAAGCCATCGACGAGCACCTGCACGTGGCGGCCGGATAGCCCGAGCATGGTGATGTTCGTGCCGAGTTGGGCGTCGTGTTGGAGGTTCATCGAGGACTGGGTGAGCAGGGCGTCCCGGAGGGAAATGGCTCCGATGCGTTCGATGTCCGTGCGGTTGATGACCCGAACGGATTGGACGGCGTCGCGGTCGGTGTGGCCGGTGAATTGGCCCGTGACGACGGCTTGAGCGAGGGCGTAGGTGGCGGGCTGCAGTTGGAGCACGCCGTGGGGAAGGGTGTCAGGATGGAAGGAGATGGACTCGAAGCCGATGGCACTGACCTGGAAGGGGCCGCTGTGCTCCGATGCGTCGAACCGTCCGAAGGCGTCGGACGCCCAAGCGCTCCCCGCCGCATCGAGCGACAGGGAGCGAATGGTGGCGCCCGGGATGGGGGAGCGATCGGTGGCGGACTGCAATTGGATTTGGCCTTGCATGCCGCCGGCCGTAGACAACGCCGTTCCGATGAGGAGTGCCCGGAGGGAGTTCATGTCAGCGCTTCAACACGCGACGGGTTGCCGTGCCCGCAGGTCCCGTCCATTGAACGAGGTAAACGCCGGCGTCCCAATGTCCCGTGTTCAGGGTCAGTCGGTTCGTTGCGCTGGTTGCGATTTGGTCTTCGACGATGCGGCCGTGGGCATCGAGCACGCGGATGGCGCTCCACTCGGCGGAGCCTTCGATTTGGAGCACGGCATCCGTGGGATTCGGGTAAACGCGCCACGTTTGTTCCTCCACCGCCGAAACCGCCGCCGTGGAAACCGGCGCCGCATTCAACACCGAAACGCCCGTGCTCGAACCTTCAAAGGCGCTGAACCACAAGTGGTACACTTGGCCCGATGCGGATTCCACGAAGTAGCTCAAGTCCTCGACCACTTCCCATTGGAAATCCACGAGCGCTTTCCAATCGTTGCCGATGGTGCTGATGTCGTCGGTGTTCAACGCCGCGCTCGCGAGCTCCGCTTCAGCGATGGGGGTTTCGGTCACTTCGGCCGCTGGGCGGTTCCGGTTGAGGAGCACGCCCGTGGTGGGGAACAGACCGTATTCGGTGAGGCCCACGTAGCGGGTGAAGACGAAATCCCAGTCGGTCGACAAGGGTTCGCGGTCGATGACCCCGTTGGCGTAGTCGAAGTAAACGAAGTTCTTGCCCGCGTAATCGCCCATGTCAATGGATTGAACGGTTTCGCCGCTGCCGTCCAGGGCCGCCATCGTGAAGTTCCACGTGCCGTTGTCGAGGTTGTCGATGCGGAGTTTGAGCACGGAGGCGTCCGGTCGTTCGAGCAGGTAGATGGAGTCGCCCACGACTTGGTGGGTGGGCGGCCCTGCGTAGATGCCCCAGCTGAAGTCGCTCGGGTCCGATGACACGTTGGCGTTCATCGCGCCGTTTTCCCAGGCGTCGATGCCGTTCGTGAGCTTGGGCCAACCCGCGTAACCGGCGGTGTCCACGTCGTTCCAAGCGTTCACGTCGCCGTTCGGATACAGGCTCAATTGGCGCCCGTGCCCGTCGTTCAGGCGAATCGTGGGCGAGAAGGGACTCGTGACATCGAAGGCCAAATCCCAATCGTCGCCCGCCACGCTCGCCACTACGCCATTGTCGAGCGAATAGAAGACGTCGTTCACGTAACCGGCACCTTGGGTGATGGTGATTTCGGTTTGGCTCCAACCCCAAACACTCAGGCTGATCAAGCACGCTGTAAGTAGAGTTTTCATCGGATGTTGAGTAGAATTTTCGGCAAAACTACCTCCCGGTTTCCCCGGGTTTTGTCACGGCTTTGTCGCGCGTGTCAGGCTCGTGTCAGCGTTTCGTTGGCGGGGTTGCAGGGGGCTTGAAATGAAGCCGTTAGTTCGGTCTCCTGCGGTCGGATTGCGCGAAAGTTTGACGGTACTGTGATGCTTCGCTCCAGGGCGAGAATTCATCGCCGCTGGACTAACTTGCCTGCATGCTGAACATAGGCGTGTTGGGGGCGGGGCATTTGGGTAAAATTCATTTGGCCTGCCTGGAAAGTTTGCAAGGTCACCTCCAACTCGTGGGATTCCATGATCCCGATCCCGCTTGCGCCGCCGCCGCTTGCGAGCGCTTCAACGTGCCCTCCTTCGATTCCGTTGACGCCCTGATTGCGGCTTCCGATGTGGTCGACATCGTGACGCCCACGGTGAATCATTTCGCGTGCGCCGAAGCGGCCCTGCTCGCCGGCAAGCACGTGTTCATCGAAAAGCCGATCACGCACACGGTGGCCGAGGGTCGGGCACTGCAAGCCCTGGCCGCGCGCACCGGTCTTGCCGTCCAAGTCGGCCACGTCGAGCGCTTCAACCCGGCCTTGCGCGCCGTGGCCCACCGCATCACGGCGCCCCAGTTCATTGAGGCCCACCGCCTCAGCCCGTTCCAGCCACGCGGCACCGACGTCCCGGTCGTCCTCGACCTCATGATCCACGACCTCGACGTGGTGCTGCACCTCGTCGATTCTCCGGTGGCCGAAGTGCGCGCCTCAGGTGCCGCCGTCCTGTCGAAGACTCCGGACATTGCCAACGCGCGCATTGCGTTTGAAAACGGCTGCGTGGCGAACCTCACGGCCAGCCGCATCAGCCTGCAGAAGTTGCGGAAAATGCGGGTGTTCCAGCCGGACGCCTACGTCACGATGGACTTCCTTGACAAGCAAGCAACGGCCATGCGCGTCGGCGACGGCCATGCGGCCGGTGGGTTCAACCTCGACCTCGGTGAGGGCGTGCAGAAGCACGTTCAGTTGGAGCCGATCGTGGTGACGCCGACGAACGCCATTCAGGAGGAACTCGCGGCCTTCATTCGCGCCATTGAGCTCGGTGAGGCGCCTCCTGTGGGCGTGGAGGACGGGGTGCGGGCGCTGGATTTGGCTTACCAAATCATGGCCCAAATCCAACGCTGACTCCGGTTTCTCGGACGGCGGCAACCCCATCGGTTGGAGGGCGGATTATTTGCGGCCTTTGGGCTTGAAGGGGCTAGGCGTTCGTCGGGTCGAGGTTCCTTCGAACTTCTTCCCGAACTTTTTCTTGTGCCCCTTCTCATTGAAGCCTGGCTTGAACGATTTGCGCTTCATCTGCCGCGGTTCAGGCCGGTCGTCCTTGAAGTTCAGGTCTTTACCAGTTCTCAATCCGGCGACTTCACGCCGAACGAGCTGCTCCAAGAGCTCCTCCGCCGACATTCCCATGAACTGCACGGCGGCCAAGGCCAACAATTCCTCGGTGGCGAACGGCGACGCCTCCGCAGCTTTCACTTCTTCAGCCCACGTTCGCACCCGTGTAGCTGCGATGTCCGTGGCACTGGGGATGCGCACTTCCTCAAATTCGATGTCCAACGCGCGCGACATGCGGTTCACCGCGGCCTTTTCCTTTCGGTTGATGAACGCGATGGAGATGCCCTTCTTTCCCGCACGTGCCGTGCGACCTGAGCGGTGGGTGTAGTAGGCGTCGTCGTTGGGAAGGCTGTAGTGGAATACGTGCGTCACGTCGTTCACGTCGATGCCGCGAGCGGCCACATCGGTGGCGATGAGGACTTGGAGTTCCCGCCGCTTGAACCGCTGCATCACGCGGTCGCGCTGGGGCTGGGAGAGGTCGCCGTGCAGCGCGTCCGCCCGGTATCCGAGCTTCATGAGGAGCTCGGCGAGGTCTTGGGCATCGCGCTTTGTGCGGCAGAACACCACGCCGAATACGTCGGGGTCGGCGTCCATGAAGCGCATGAGCGCATCCGCTTTATCGGTGTGACGAACCATCACGTATTGGTGCGCAATGTCCGTGTTCACGGATTGGCTCGGGTCGACGCGAACTTCGTGCGGCTGGTCCATGTACTGCTTCACCATCCGGCGGATCTCCTTCGGCATCGTGGCCGAAAACAGCCAGGTGCGCTTGGTTTCAGGCGTCAGCGCCAGGATGGCATCGAGGTCTTCCTGGAAGCCCATGTTGAGCATTTCGTCGGCTTCGTCGAGGATGAGCAACTGGATTTGGTCCAGCAGAATGGCCTGCCGGCGGGCCAAATCCAACAACCTGCCCGGCGTGGCAATCACCACGTGCGCACCCCGTCGAATCGCCTGCATCTGCGGCACGATGTGCGCCCCGCCGTAAACCGCGACCGCCCGCAACCCCTTGAGCTGCTTCGCAAACAGCTCGACTTGCCCCGCAATTTGCTGCCCCAACTCGCGGGTGGGGGCCAAAATCAACGCCTGCACATGCGGCGTGCTCGTGTCGATCATTTCCAACATCGGCAGCGCAAAGGCAGCGGTTTTCCCCGTCCCGGTTTGCGCGAGTCCAATGAAATCCCGATCTCCTCCGAGGAGCAGGGGGATGGCTTGTTCTTGAATGGTTGTGGGCTGGTCGAAGCCGAGTTCACCGATGGCTTGCAGGATCGGGGCCGAGAGGCCAAGGCGGTCAAATGAATTCAAACGGAGGCAATTGAGGCCGCAATGTACGGCTGAAGTTCCGGCATTGGACGATTTATTCCGACGACCTGACCAGAGTCAGCGCCGATCCGCCTTCATGAATCCACATTGTTTTCGATTCTTCGTATCATTCGATTCTAAAATTGCGGTCATGAAATACATTTTTAGTGTAGTTCTTTTGGGTTTGGTTTGCGCTTTTGGAGGAGTGGTACAAGGGCAAGATTCGACTGCTGTGGCGGATCGGTATGTCCGCGTGGTGATGAACGACGGGACCATCAAGGAGGGACAATTCTTGGCCATGGATGATGATTTCTTGGTGGTGGATTTGCCGATGTTGGGCACAACGCGCATTCCGAAGTACACCATTCAGCGGGTCCAGGACATTGAATCCGTCAGCGCGATCTATTCAGGGAAATCGAATCGTGCCTTCGACGTGAACCCTCAATCAAGTCGGTATTTTTTCGCACCCTCGGGCATTCAGTTGAAGGCGGGGGAGGGGTACTTTCAGTCGAACATTGGATTGAATTCCATCTCGTATGGAATCAATGATGGCCTGACCGTAGGGGGATTGGTGTCGTTCCTCGGTGGAGGCGGCAGTTTCAAGCTGGGTAAAGCGATCAACGAGAAGACGTACATTTCTGCGGGAGGCATCGGATTTGCGGATTTCTACGGCATCCTCGATGACCCCTTGGGGTTGGCCTTCATCAACGTCACACGGGGCACGGAACGATCGAATGTGACGCTCAATTTGGGCTTTGGCAACGAATCCGAAGGACCGCTGCAATACCGCAATTATCAACGGGTTGAAAACGAATTCGGTGTCGAATGGATTCCACTTGATCGGGCCACGTCGAAGACGCGTCCTTTCATTGTCAACGTCAGCGCGATGGTTTCCCTGAGCGACACGCGGTGGCTCCTTACCGAAAACTACCTCATCAAAAGCCGATTGGACGTCGCGAACTTCAAGACCAATTTGAACGGTTGGGGCATGATCTAAACGTCGCCCCCAAGTGATGCGCTTGAACCGGGTGCGAGCTGGGAATACGGCGCGTCTTCCATCGTTTCGTTGGGCATTCGCAGCCTGAACCGCCGGACGGGCTGGTTGTGGGATTACGGGTTGGTGGGCGTGTTGGGGGTTCGAGGCAATGGATTTGCCGCGCCTTGGTTTTCCTTCACGCTGGCCTTCTGACGGCGCAATCCCAACGCCTTTCGGAGTTTTAACTTCCACATCGCCAATTGCCGGCGGCGGATGATTCCTCGTGAAATCAGCCAAAACACGAGCAGCCAAGCGAGTCCCTTCAGCAGAAAGAACATAAATCCGGCCACGCCGATGGTTTTCAGCCACTCCATGATGTGGCAAAGGTAGGCGGCGGTGCACCTTGAGGGGCCGCCATTTCTTGTCAATTCGCGCCCGAAGTCCGAATTCTGACACTACCCAAGCAAAGCGCTCATGGTGCCGTGGTGCACCACGTGCCGAAGATGCCGAGCAGGGCGAGCAAGTCGCCCGTGGAAATTTGGCCGTCGCCATCGAGGTCGCCGAGGCAGGTCGAGTCGTCGGGGTAGAGGCAGTGCAGGGTTTGGAAGCAGGCCTCACCCGTGAAATTCAGGGCGAGCGGATCGGAGCAGCCCACCGTCAACACCGTGGGTTCTGAGCCGGCCGCGGGCACGATGATTTGGCGCAGCGTAGCCGCATTGCCGCACGCATCGGTCGCCGTCGTCAGCCGCACGATGCGCCCGGTGAAGCAATCGGTGCTGTCCGACCAAGCCAATTCCACGGGACCGCTGCACGCATCCTCGGCCTGGGCAGTGGAGGCCAGTGGAGGCCAATCTTCGCCGGACCACACCACCTCCGCGGGGCTCGCATAAAACGCTGGGGCGGTTTGGTCCACCACGTGAAGCAATTGCACGGCCTCCGCCACCGCACCGTCGGCATCTTCAACCCGCAACTGCCGTTCGATCGTGAACGTACCCGGACACGGTCCCATCAACGTATCCACCCCCTCCGTAACGGGCAGTTCCACGAACGCCGATTCGCTGCCGAAATGACCGGCAATGCGATCGCGGCCTTTCACCTCGGGCCATTCCTCGCGCGGGGTTCCACAAGAAATTTCCTCCTCTGGACGATGCCAAATCCGCGGTTCATGGTTGCCGGCCACTTCGATGCTTTGCGTGCCGATCGCGGTACTTGAATTGCAGCCGATTTGGAGGACCGCGAAGCTTCCGCTCGCGGTGGATTTCGTCCGGTACAGCCGCGAAGCTTGAACTCCGGACCAACCAACCTGTGCAGGTTCCAACGGACCGACGCCCCATTCGCTGGCATCGAAATCCTCCAAGGGCACCGAAATGGTCGGCTCAACGGAGGCGCCTTCCCCCGATTCCGGGGCAACGATCAGGCGCTTGAACGCGTGCCGGGTCACTTCGCCGCACGGGGCAGTGGCCTCCCAGACCACCCACGTCGCGCCGTGCCCACACGCATCCCGCCACAACAGGTGTTCGGTTTCGACAATTCGGACAGCGTTGCCCGACCCGTCGGTGGCTTCTGCAGTCGTGGCCACCGGAGCCCCGAAGGCCACTTCCAACGACTCTGGGAGCACCGAGAACGCCGGTGCGCAGCTGCCACCGGCCTCGCTTTGAGGCAGCGGTTCCACGGCCAACACGTGAATGAATTGCTGGGCCTTCAACTCCCGTTTTTCGCACGGACACGTCGAGGAAAACGTGCGCACCACCGTGTAGCTGCCGTCACCTGCGCTGGGCAAGGTGGTCTCCTCGACTAGGAGGTCTTGCGCGGCGTCGCAGGTACTCAGGAGCAAGGGAGTGCCCCAGTCGCGTTGCACGTCTGCCCGCACCCAGAGGTCGGGCGGTGCGATGATTTGGCTTCGAGGCCCTTGAGCCTGAGAAATCGAGGCCCAGGCGAGCAGCATAGCAGAAGTCAGAATTCGGAAAAGCATGCAGGAATTTACAACGATTTCACGATGAACGCCATTATTTATCGACCAAATCCACCATCCACCTCTTTGCTCGCATGAGGCAAATCGGCCGGCGGAACCGCAGACGTGGCGTAACCTTGCGACATGAAACAGAACATCGGAACCACTGACCGCGTGGTGCGGCTCATCGCGGCGCTCGTCCTCGCAGCGCTTTACTTCACGGGCATCTTGGCGGCAACCGCTGGGGCCATCGCCGTGGGGCTGGCCGCCGTCCTCGTGTTGACTTCGTTCTTGCGCTTTTGCCCGCTGTACTTGCCGTTCGGCATCCGGACGCGCCGCGATTGACCGCGTTTTCAGGAACGCGCAAAGGCCAAAAGCGGTCCAAAATCCCCCCGGTCGCCCGCCCGCATGGCCGCGAGGTATTGGTCCCGAATGGCGCCCACGTCGTGGAGCAGCGGGTCGCCCGCATGCCGCCCCCATGAAAACGGCGCCCCGCCATAAAGGCGCGTGACGATGAGGTCGGCCACCAATCGGCTGTGCCGCCCATTACCGTTGGGAAAGCAGTGGATGCTCACGAGCCGGTGCTTGAACCGCAACGCGAGCTCATCAGGCGGAAACGTGCACGCCTCGTGCCAAAACAGCGCATCGTCGCACAGCTTCTTCAGCTCAATGCCGATTTGCCATTTGCCCACCCCGATGTTCTTGTCGGTCGTGCGAAACTGACCGGCCCAACGCCACACTTCCCCGAACATCAGCTTGTGCAACCGCCTCAAGAAGCGTTCGCTGAACAGCAGCTGCGGCGTGATGCGGAGCGAAGCCACCTTCAGTTTCGCCGATTCGATGTTGTGCTGTTCGTGCTCGTCGAGTTCGTGCCGCGAGGCCACCCCGAGGAGCTTCAGCCCCTCGGCCTCGTCGGGGTCGAGGGCGGTTTGGCCGTGGTGGTTTCGGTGCATCATGGCCATCAGTCCCACAGCGTTTTCGGGAGGTCGCGCCGGATTTCGGCAGCGCGTTCGTCGATGGCCCGTCGAATGCGTTCCGCCGATGGCGCTTGGTCTTCCAGCGACATGGTCTGCAACGTCCGCTGCACGATTTCCGTCGCCAAATCCCGCGCTTTCCGATCCACGTATCCACTGAGGCTGTCGTCCTCGACCGGCACGAACCCGTACACGAGCCGCAACCCGAGCGCCTGCCCCACGCTCCGCAAGGTGTTGAGGCGGATGGTCCCTTCCCGCTCGCGCTTTTCCAACGCCATCATGCTCTGTCGGGTCACCCCCATTTTGCGCGCGAGTTGCTCGAGCGACATGCCCAACGCCCCGCGCACCGCGCGAACCCATCCCATCGGAAACGCCGCATCGCGTCCCGCTTCTTCCAGCCGGCGCATGCGGCGATCCAGCTGTTCGATTTGCAGATTTCGGTGTGCCATGTTCGTGCGTTTGTCAGCTTATAGGCTGCATTTTACCGCACAAATGTAAACGTTTAGATTGACAGGAGGTTGCGTTTTGTCAGCTTAAAGCCTGACATCAGCAGCAGGATGAACCGCCGCAGCAAGGCTCCACGGGCGCGGCTCCTGGGGCATCGCTCGGCTTTCGGCCGAAGACGGTGATGGAGAAGATGCCGGTTTCGCGGGCAGCGAAGGCGGCGATTTGGTCCGCGGAGAGGTAGCGTTCCAGCACATCGTCGGGCAGGAGGATGGGTTTCGACTTCTGGACGGTGACCGCTTCGAAGCCCGCAGCCGCGAGCTGGGTGAGGTAGTCGTCCCGTTGGATGGCCCCTGCCACGCAGCCGGCGTAGAGTTCGGCGGCGCTGCGGAGTTCGTCCGGCAGTTCGCCGACGAGGACGACGTCGGACACGCTGAAGTGCGCGCCGGGTTTCAAGACCCGGAACATTTCGGCGAAGACGCGGGGTTTGTCCGGCACGAGGTTCAGGACGCAGTTGCTGATGACGACGTCGACCGTGCCGTCGCCCACGGGCAGGTCGTCGATGTCGCCCGCCCGGAATTCCACGTTGTTGTACCCCAGGGCGTCCACATTCGCGCGGGCTTTCGCCAGCATGGCGGGCGTGAAGTCGACCCCGATGACCTTGCCCGTCGGACCGACCTCGTGGCGGGCGACGAAGCAGTCGTTGCCGGCGCCGGCGCCCAGGTCGAGCACGGTTTGGCCTCGCTTCAAAAGCGCATGCTCCACCGGCAGGCCGCAGCCCAAGCCCAAATCCGCTTCCGGCGCATACCCGCCCGTCCCCGTGTAATCGTCCATCATGATGTGGTACACCTTGTTCGAAACGGGCCCCGCACCGCAGCACGAGGCGGCGTTGTCGGCGGGGTCCTGGTGGGCGATTTCCGCGTATTTGTCGCGGACGATGGCCTTGAGTTTTTCAGCAGTCGGCATGCGCGCAATTTACGGCGGCCGGGCGCGTATTTTCGTGACATGAATGCCCTTCTGGTGTGCGCCTTGTGCGCGTGGGGACCGGCGGAATGGCCGGATTCGATGCACGTGGCGGCGGTGCCGTTTTTGAATGTGCGGTCGGTGGATTTGGGCCAAATCCACCACGAGCTGCCCGACGGCACGCCCATCGCTTCCCATCGGCTCGCCCACACGGGCCGGCGCGACACCATCAACGGACTGGCCGGCGAATGGCTGGCCCTTGACGACACCCTGCGCCTGTTCGACGCCTACCTCTGGCCCGCGGATCCGCCCCGGAGCATCGAGGTGGAAGCCGCCGACGGCCCCGTGATCACCGACGAATGGTTCGGCGATTACATCCTGCGGGTGGTCGATGGCCTGCACATCGCCCGGGCCTACGAGCACTACGAGGACTTCGGAGGGCCGAGCGGGGAAACCTTTGGCATCGACGTTTTTTGCACGCCAGGCCAGGGGCTCAACCTGTTCCGTCGCTTGCTGCAATCGCGGTTCGTTTCCCGGGACGAGGCCCGGGCTCAGCTCGACCGCATCCTGACGGGGGGCTGGGACGGGGAGAACCCGTTGGTCTTCAGTTGGGACGGCGAAGGCGGCGGATTTTCCT
The DNA here is from genome assembly GCA_965656785.1 of uncultured Flavobacteriales bacterium. Classification (GTDB taxonomy): domain Bacteria; phylum Bacteroidota; class Bacteroidia; order Flavobacteriales_D; family Sanyastnellaceae; genus JALQTD01. The sequence goes on along the minus strand of CBFHLY010000030.1, from coordinate 15,378 downwards.
TGGTGCTCAAGGCCTCCGATCGAACGGACGGCGCGTGGTGCATCGAGTACGCGATGGGCACCTGCTGAACGGGGTCAGTTCGTCCGAACGGCCGGCCTTTGCAACAGGCCCCGCACGAGCGCATGACCGAGGGCAAGGGGCAGCATCGCCCAAAAACCCAGCACCATGCCCCACTCGTAGCCGACGGAACTGTCCGTGTAGGGCGCACCGTTGCGCCGTGCCCGCCGCGCGCTCAAGGGCAGGCCGATGAGGTTGCCGGCGAGCATGAGCTGCATGGCGGCGAGCAGGATGCGCGAATTTGCGGGACCGTAGGCATCCACGAAGGCCGCGTACGCCGCAGCACTGGGCTCGCCGCGGGTTTCCGCGAAATGTTCGGCGAACAGGAGCGCCTTCGCTTCGGCCGGGTCGGGGTCGTCGATGGAGCCCGTTAAGTAGCCCGTGATTTCGTCTTCGGACAGCCCCATTTCCAAGGCCATGCGCGAGTGGACGTAGGAACAAACGGCACACGCGCTCACCGCCGTCACCGCGAGTTGCATGCGCTCGAGGAACGCATGCGGAACGGTCTGCTTCCGTCGGTTGCGGGCAAAGGCCACCGCAGCGGGGAAGGCGAAGACGAGGGAGGTGTAGAGTTCTGCCGGCGTCACTTTGCGGGTGAAGGAGGTGCGCGCGGCGATGGCGTCGGGAATGAAAGCGGGCATGGACAAAGGTCTCGCGCACCGCGCGCCGGTTGTGTGACCTAGGTTGAACTTATCGGAAGTTCGTTCGTTTATTTGGGCATGGATTCACTGTCCCAAATTGTGCTCGGCGCCGCCACCGGCGAAGCCGTCCTCGGCCGCCGCATCGGGAACAAGGCGCTGGTTTGGGGCGCGATCGGTGGGACGATTCCGGACTTGGACGTGCTCGGGGGGCTGGTGCTGGATCCGTTGGCGAACCTCGCGTTCCATCGGGGCATTACGCATTCGGTGCTGTTTTGGGTGGTGGGGGCGCTTGTGCTGGCGTGGCCGCTCGCGCGGAGTCGTCGGAACGACGTGGGGTACGCGGGGTGGGCGGGGTTTTTCTTTGCCACGTTCGCGACGCACGTGCTCTTGGACTGCTTTACGTTGTACGGAACGCAGCTGTGGGCGCCGTTCGCGGACACGCGGGTGGCTTGGAGCACGATTTCGGTCGCGGATCCGCTGTACACCTTGCCGTTCCTGGGGTTCGTGGTGGCGCTGAGCCGGGCGGAAAAGGGGTCGGTACGGCGGCGGAAGTGGCATCGGTGGGCGTGGGGATGGAGCTGCGGGGTTTTGGCCTTGACGGTGGTGAACAAGCTGCATGTGGACCAAACCTTCCGCGCAGCCCTCGCCGCGCAAGGCATCCCGGCGACGCGCATGGTGACCACGCCGACCATCCTGAACAACGTCCTGTGGAACGCGACGGCCGAAACCGCCGACGCCTACTACCTCGGCACGTACTCGCTGTTCGACACCTCGCCGGTGACGTTCGTGCGCGTCGCGAAAGGGTGGGAGCACCTCGGCTCCTTCGCGGAAGACCCGACGGTGCAGGTGTTGCAGTGGTTCAGCGACGGCTACCTCCACGTGGCGCCGCCGGTGGACGGGCTTTGGGAGTTCAGCGACCTCCGCTTCGGCTCGTTTTCCGGCCGTGGCGATTCCCCGGACGATTTCATTTTCCGGCTGCGGGCGCGCACTTCAGGGGACGCTTTGGCCTTCGAAGGTGCAGCAGGTGGCCCGCCTCCCGAGAAGCGCGAGCAGTTTTTCCCGATGTTTTGGGAACGGCTGAAAGGCCGCTGATTACGCCTTTCGGACGAATTCCGACTTGAGGCCCATCGCCCCAAACCCGTCGATCTTGCACGCGATGTTGTGGTCGCCGTCTACGAGTCGGATTTTCTTCACCTTCGTTCCGGCCTTGACCGGCTTGGGCGCCCCTTTCACGGGCAAGTCCTTGATCACCACCACGTCGTCGCCGTCTTGCAGAACGTTGCCGTTCGCATCGAGGACCGCTCCTTCGGCGGCCTCCGCGGCGGCTTGTTCTTCAGCGTCCCAGGCGTGACCGCACTCGGGGCAGTTCATCATGGCCCCGTCGTGGTAGGCGAAGGGCGAGTTGCACTGGGGGCAGTGGATGGCTTCTTCTGACATGGCGCGCAAGGTAGGGAGGCCGCTTCAGGATTTGGTGAACCGCGTCAGGTGGGTGCCGTTTTTTCCATGCCAAATCACGAGGTACGTGCCCCCCGGCAGCCCCGCTACATCGAACCGCCACACCTCGCCCAGGCGGAATGTGCGCTCGGTCACGGTGCGTCCTTGCAGGTCGTGGATCCGGCACGTGCCGGTGGTTTCCGGGCAGCGCACGTTGAGTTCGTCGCGCGCGGGGTTGGGCCAAACCATCCCGGCTTCGGTCCACGCGACGGGCTCGGCCACGTCGTTGATTCCGAGCACGGCGAGTACGGCAGCGTATGCGTTCACCTTGCCGACGCCCCAAACCGCATCGCCCTCCACCGGGAGCACGCCGGTTTCATCGTCTTGGCGGGCGGTGGCCTTGAGCGTGGCGCGGATTGCGGCGGGCGTCAAGGTGGGGTCGGCTTCGAGGAGGAGGGCGGCGATGCCCGCCACCGTGGGGGAGCTCATGCTCGTGCCGGAGTAGCGGGCGAAGGGGTAGGGGGTGCCGTTGAACTCGGCTTCTTCGGCGAGGGCGAAGTTGGCGTCGGTGAACGACGAGATGGAGGAGAGGACGGAGACGCCGGGGGCGGCGAGGTCGGGCTTGTGGCGCTCGTCGAGGGTGGGGCCGTGGGTGGTGAAGTAGGCCACTTCGCCGCCGAGTTCGGTGCCGCCGGGGCTGAAGTATTCGGCGCGGTAGGCCGCTACGGTGATGACGGACTCGGTGGAGGCGGGGTCGCCGATGCCGTATTCGGGGTTGCCGGCCGTCCAGCCGGGGAGGCTGCCGTAGAAGTCCTGGCCCCAGTTGCCGACGCCGTTGGAGAGGTGGGTCGTGTTCCACGCGTGCACCCGCCCGCTGGGGGCGGTGACTTTGAGGGCGATGTTGCGGTTCGCTGGGGGCGTCGCGATGCGCATCCGGACGAACGGGCGGTCGTTTGCGGGGTGGGCGGCCTCCACGGCTGCCGTGTACACGATCGTGTCGCCCTCGTGCACGAAGGTCGTGTCCCAAGCGAACGGACCGTCCGCCGTGCTCAGCCACGGGCCTTCCGCCAGGGTCGCGTTCATCGCGCTGAGCAGGGTGAAGCCCGCTTCGAACGGCTCGCCGGGTTCGCCCCAGAGGGTCAAATCCTGGCCCCACATCGCCGGGTTGGCAGAAGCCGGGTAGTATTGGACGCGGGAGCGGAGGGTATCGCCGGAGAAGGTTTGGTCCAAATGGAAGTTGTAATCCCCATTGTTGCCCGCGCTCCCCGCGAACACCACGCCCTCCTCCGATAGCGCGTCGATGAACTGGTTCACGAGCGAATTCCCATCGCGCGAGCCGATCTGCGTCAGCCCAAAACTCATGTTGATGACGAGGCGCTTCCCATCGGCCTCGGCCACCGACTGCATCCAATCGAACGCGTCCATCGCGGCAGCGGCGTCGATCAAGAACGTGGCGAACAGGAACTCGGCTGCCGGTGCCATGCCGCGCAACCCGATGCCCGCGCCGCTGCCTCCCGCAATCCCCGCGACGTGCGTGCCGTGGGTGGCGTACGAGTAGACGTTCACCGTATCGGCTTGCAGCGCGGCGATGGCCGCGGGTTCGGTGGCCGCGGTGCCGTAGTCGAAGCCTTCGGGCGCGGGGCCGGCTTGGCGCCACTGGTCCCAAACCCCGCGCACGCGGCTAAATGCAAGCGTCGTGTCGTAAAACATCGGGTGGGTGTAGTCGAAGCCCCAATCGACCACTCCGATGAGGACGTTTTCGCCGTGGTAACCTTGCGGGAGTCCGTACCCGGCCTGCACGCTGTCCACGCGGGTCGCGCCGATGCTCCGGTCGAGGTGCGGGTAGGCGCGGGGGGCGAGTTCGACGAGCTCCAGCGGGAGGTCCGTGAGCGCGTCGAGTTGGCGAACGTCCACCCGGAACGATACGATGCCGCCGCGTTCCGAGCCCCACGTAACGCCTTCGGGAGCCAAGGCCGGCGACCAATCGGCCGCGGTTCGCCCAAGGAAGCCCACCGTGCAGGTCCCGCGCCTCCAAGCCACCGGGAATTCGCCCGCGAGCGCTTCGTGCAGCCGCTCATCGGAAGGTTCAACGCGGGCGCGGTCGGCGATGGCCTCCAAGGCTTGCGTGGTCGTTACAGGAAGGCTGGGCTGGGCGAAACCCACTGCGGTGGCGAGAGCCAACACCAAGGCGGAGAAGATTTTCATGACGAGTCAAAAGTAACGCGCTTCGATGCGTCGACCGCTCGAGCCGAATTCCCCACTTTCCGACCACCGGGCTAAAAAGTGGGGATTTCAATTCGAGCGAAGCGAATTTTGGTCCAATCCAGCGAAGCCCTCAAATGCCCCCACCGGTGAGCGCGATCGAAGTCAGGCGCCGCGGCGGAGTTCGGGTGCGTGAACGTTGAGCATCCAAGTGTGAAATGCTTGCCACAAGTTGACAATTGGCAAGGCGATCACGGATTTCACGGAATTCAGGAAAGCAATAGGTTAAGTTCGCAGGCGAATCTTGTAGGTTGAAAGGAAAAACGAGGACCATGGAATTCAGGGTGAGTGTGCGATGGGCGGCGTTGGGGATGGTTTGGGCAGGACAAATGCTCACCAGTTGGGCCGCCGAGCCCCCTGCTTGGGAGACGTGGCAACGCGGAGATTGGAAAGCCTTTGTCTTGGAAGATCCGGCGGCGGCCGAGGCGTTCATCGATGAGCGGTTTTCCCTGGAATTGTCGAAGAATGGGGAAGCGGTGGTGAACATGGCCTATGCTTTGGGACTTGCGAACTACCTCAAGGGCCAGCACGCGTCCTCCATCCACTGGTACGAATTGGCGTTGAATCGACCGGAGTTGAAGCACCGGCGAACGCCTTGGGAGGATGAGCGGGCGGCCTTGGGCATGGAGTCGGCGCTTTGGAATAACCTCGGGGTCAACTTCGAGATCATCGGGGAGTTCGCCAAGGCGGAATCGGCTTTGGGCGAGTCGCGGCGCATCGACTTGGAGCTCGGCGAGGTCCGCGGGGCGTGGACCACGGCCATCAATCAAGGCCTGTTGCTTTCCCGATCGAATGCCCACATGGAGGCCATTTCCATGCTTAAAAAAGCGATGTTCCATTTCGAGGAGGCGGAGCTCGCGGAAGAAGCGGCGCTCGCGTGCTTGAATTTGGCGGTGGCCGAAGACGAGGGGGACTTCACTGAAGCGGCGGTGTTCGATGCGCGGAAGGCGGTGCGCCTGTTCGCGGCGTTGGGCGACTCGGTGGGGACCATGCGGGCTTGGGTGACGTTGGGCCAAATCCACATCGGCCGCAGCGACTTCCAAAACCTCCGTGCGGTCATCGACTCCATGAACACGTGGCGCCCCGAGTGGCTGCCCCCGCAGGTGGAATTTTACGAAGCGTCGCTCAAGGCGAACGATTGCCTGAAACGCGGTTTGGTCGAAGCAGCCGAGTCGCACATGCTTCGGATGGAGGCCTTTTTCGAGATGAATCCGGGGCTGCGCATGGACATGGATTACTTGCCGACGGCCGTGGCCGTCGCCGTGGCGAAGGGCGACGTGAACCAAGCCATCGCCTCCGCCGGACGTTTTCGCCAGTCCGTTTCCGACCTGTTCGCAGCGAGCACCGCTCGTCAACTCGCGGAGTACCGGGAATTGAACGAGCGCGAAGTGCAGCTCGTCCGCATTTCCCAGCTCGAGTCCGAATTGCGCGCTTCCCGCTGGCTCTTCATTTCCTTCTTTTTAGCGGCGCTTGTGTTGGTGGTGGTTTGGCGCGCGAAGCGCAACCAGGACCGGAGCAACCGGGTCGTCTTGGGCATGGTTCGGGAGCGCTTCAAGCGCTCCCTTCCGATCGGGAACGCGGAGGCAGGAGACGCGGACATTGAGCAGCGGTTGCGGGAGATTTTTGGGGCGATTGAGGTTTTGGTCCAACAAGAACGCGTGCACCTCAATCCGAACCTCACCTTGGGAGAACTCGCGGGTGGAATTCAGAACAATCCGCGATTCACCTCGCTCGCAATCCGGCAAGAACGGGGCGTGGGCTTCAGTGAATTCATCAACGATCTGCGGGTTCAGGAGGCGCAAAGTTTGCTGCTCGATCCGCAGAACCACCGCTTGAGCTTCGACCAGGTGGCTGAGCGGTGCGGATTCGCGTCAACGCGGACTTTTTACCGGCATTTCACCCGCTTCACCGGAATGACGCCGGGGGCGTTTCTCCGGTTAGCGGGTGATGCCGAGAAGGAGTTGGATTCGGAATTTTAAGGGGGGGTCCCCGGAATTATGGCGTTGGAGTTTTCAAACACCGCACTGAACGACCGAAACCTTTCCCATTGGGACTTGTGGTGAAGGTGGTGAGCTCGCTGTACAGAAACGAATGGTGCGCCCGGGCGGTGTTGGCGTTGTCCGGGGTGGACGACCAGAAGTGCGACTGGGTTCCAAATTGAGCATAATTGCCGGTTCCCCACCGCCAACCGCTTGGCACTGCATTGAAATCCAATGAATTGGTTCCGTCCCAAATCGGGGTGTCGTTGGATGAAGCCTTCAATGCTTCCCCGGCGACGTTGCTGCCTCCCGCTGCGGTTTGCAGTGCCTCAAGATCACTGAGCGTCGGAACGTGCCATCCGGCAGGACACAGGCCCGCGGCATGATCCACCGCGTACCAGTTGTACAAGTAGCCATAATTCGCGGTGTTGCTCGCGGAATTGTTCACGTTGCAGCGAGCCCCTGATGTGTCGTTGGTCCAAGAAGTGCTGTTGGTCACGAGGGGGATGGTCGTTCCATCGGCGTACTGAGTGGACTTCAAGTTTTCGGCAAACCAACACTGGTCGCCCACTTCGAGCGTGGGGTAGGCATGCCCATCGAAGGTCAGGGATTCGATTTCGCAGAGGAATGCGGTCGATTCGAAGCTGAGCGTGTCGCCGTAAACGGTGCCCACTTCGTTCGTGACGTAGGCGGAGAAGTAGTAGGCGGTTTGGACAGAAAGCCCCGTCAAGGAAGCGCTGAATGAGCCTTCCGTGCTGTTTCCCGCCAAATCTTGGCCATCGCTCAACACCGCGTCCGTGCCCCAAACGAAGCCCGTCGCCGAGACCGTGCCGTACCCGTTGGAATCGACGGATCCGTTGAGGGTAGCGGTGGCGGAGGTCGCCTCTGAAGCCGCGCTGGTGCTGGCCGAAGGCAGGATGGCAGGCGGAGCGGGATCGCGCATGCACCGCACGGACAGGCCATTGGGCGTCAGGTAGGGGATGCTGGTGCTGCTGGAGAGGGAGGAGGTTCCGTACAGGCGCAACATGCGCGAGGATTTCGGATGCACGGTTGCTGCTGGGGTCGAGCTCCACCAAAGCCCTTCCTCGCCGACTAATTGGAAGGCTCCGTTCGAACGGTTGCGCAGGCCCCCGGGCCCGCCGGCCCATCCTGAAGTGTTCGTGCCCGACCACGGGGAAGGGTCTGCAAATGATGCGGCCAATGCCGTCGCCGCGCCCGCTCCGATTTCCGAGATCATCGCATCGAACTCCACTTTCGAAGGAACGCGCCAATTCGTGGGGCAGAGTTTCCCCGTTTCCACGGCGTACCAATTGTACAGCCGCCCGTATAGCTGCAGGTTTGCTTGCTCGGTCCCGGTGCCTTGGCCCACAACGGCCGAAGCGCCGACCTCCGTGTTGACCGCGTCGGCCCAGGCGGTCGCATCCAAGCCGCCGGGAATGGACGTTCCGTCCGTGTAGTGGGTGGTGCGGAGGTTTTCGGCGAACCAGCACTGTTCCCCGATTTGGATGACCGGATACGTGTACCCATCGAAATCCGTCGTCGAAGGCTCGCAGGAAAGGGCCGGAAGCACCGTGAAACTGAGGGTGTCGCCGTAAGCCGTTCCCGCGCCGTTGCTGCCAAATGCCGCGTAGTAATACGTCGTGTATTCCACCAGGTCGGTCAGTTGGATGGCGAACCGGTTGCAGAATCCGACCGTACTCGTGGCCGCGTCCGCATCCACCCGAACGGAATCCAACGCGCCCGCCAGATCCGGATCGGTGCTCCAAATGAAACCGATCGAATCCACGGCGTCGTCGAATGCAAAGCAGGACTCCAAGGTCGCTTCGGTTTGGGTGATGTCGGTGGCCGCGACGGTCTCCACGCCGACCCGGGTGGTGATCGCCAAGGTGTCCGATGAGGCCGTTCCTCCCGCGTTGGCGGCGAACAGCGCGACGTGTAGGTGTTTTCCGCCGGGCAGGGTGGACGCGCTGACCTCGATGGTGCTGTCGGATGCGGTGTACGTGCCGAGCGCCCAGCCGAGCGCCGGCTCCAAGCTCGTGTATGCACTCAACACCGCGTAGGTTGAGTCCGGGATCGGCGCACCGTTGTCGCCCCCGAGGTCGGCGATGCTCGCCGTCACCGCATTCGCCGCAGCATCCCAAGTCGCCGCCCCCAACGTGGGCGCTTCGGGCAGCGTGGTGAAGGCGAAGTTGGCCGCGGCGGATGCGCTTCCCGCCAGGTTGTGGGCGGCCACGTTGAAGTAATAATCGGTGTAGCGCACCAGCCCCGTCAGGTCCATGCGGTATTCACCCTCCACGGGGACCGCGGCTTTGAGGCTGTCGGTGGCGAGGTTTGGTCCGCTGAAATCCGCCTCCCCCCAGTAGAACCAAAGGCTATCGGGGCCTTGCCCACCGTTGTCCCCCACCTCGGCCAGCAGCGTGGCGGCCTGCACGCCGACATCGCTCGTATCCAGCGTCAGTTGGCTGGCCAAATCCGGCAACGTGTAAAACGACAGCGTATCGCCGTACGCCACCCCTTCCTCATTCGAGGCGACCGCGGTGTAGAAATACTCCGTGTAGCGGGTCAAATCCGGCAACGTGTACTGAAACGACCCGGTGTCCAACTCCGACGTGGCGAAGAACGCGGCCCAATCCCCGAACGGCACCAACACCGAGTCCTCGAGGTTCGCATCGCTTCCATACTTGAATCCCCAGGCCAAAAGCGGCACGTTCCCATCATCCGTGACTGCCCCCCGCAAGACAGCGGTCTGTTGCGCAATCTCAATCACGGAACGCGTTTCCACGGCCGGCTCCCCCGCAAGGGCAGCATCGAGCTGCACCTGCAGCGACAGGATGGAATCCCTGAGCACGTAGCAGTTGTATCGCTGATACGCTCGGTCATTGACCACCTCGCTGGTCACGTAGACGTCGTATTCGGCATTGTTCTCCAAGGCAACGGCAATGCGCGTTTCCAACTCCCGAATCATGGCCGCCAACTCCTGGTGGTTACACTCTTGGAAAATTTTCGTCACCACGGTGTCGGACGTGATGGGGGTCAACAACAGCGGGTGTCCTTGGAACGGGACGGAATCGTTGAGCGCTTGTTGCTGTGCTTGTGATGTGGCCAAACCGATCAAACACAAGGAGCAAAAAAGGACGAGGGATTTCAAGGTAGGGGCCATGGGGCAATCTGATTATTCTGCTTGGGCGGGTCGAGGAGCAACGTTGACTGGCTCGATGGTTGAATTTATCGAGGTCCAGTCGGTCGTTTGCTTCATTTCGCGTGCAGCCTTCGCCAGTTGATGCCTTTTGGCATGACTCCGTAAAGTCTCCACATGATGCTGTCATGTGGGCGGTGTGATTCAGGGGGTTAAAGTGTTGAAAACAAATGGTTAGTATGCGGGGTCTAGGGTTTTAGATGGGTCAGTCGAGGGCGCCGCCAGGTGCGGGTCCATGGGGTGAACCCTCGGGTCTGTCAAGAGTTGGCAAGGGGACACGGGGTTTGTCAGGTGAATGTTCACCTGATGGGAGCAATTGGGCACTCAACGTCCTTTGCCCCCCCCCATTGCGCGCCAAATACGAGTCGAGAGGGTCCGATTCTCAAGGCATTCACCTCGCCCTTGTGTAGTCGATTCAGGGTGCCGGTCTTCAATTTGGGACGTACCGCATGCCTTCCACAAAACCGTCCTTCAAGACGACGGTCAAGTGCGCACGCCGCGGGCCGAGGTTCTCGAGTTCTACCCACGTTTCTGAGGGGATGTTGAGCTCGACGAACTCATCTCGATCGATGCGCAACGAAGTGATCAACGTGCGGTCTTCGCGCTGCACAATGCGGGCCTCAACCGCTGTTCGACCGATGTTGTCAATGCTCACACCGTACGAATCGCCTTGGTGGCCTTCGCCGAGCAGAAAGGTCTGGGCTTTCGGGATGAAGAGGTTGCTGGTGAACGGCTCGCTCGCTGATGTGATCAGGAGCCCCACTAGCACAACCCACATCACGGCCGGAAGGTCTTCCGGGTGAAGCGCACGCCTTCGGTCGAGGTGAAGGACCACACGTTCCAGCCGCTTCCAACTTCGAGCGATGCCCCGGGCGCAAGCCAAATCCCGTCCGCAACCAGCCGACCGTTCCCGTCGATTTGGGCCACCCAAAGCGGACCTTCCCCGCAATTCACCCAACGTCCTCCCTCCAAACGCACCCCCTCCGGATCCGCTTCGGCCACGTCCACCGTGCCATACCGCAAAGTCGCAAAGTTCGCGTTGCTCATCTCGAGCTCGAGGAAGCTGCCGTCCAGCGCGTGGTCGGCCACCACTTCCCACGTCGCCGCGTCCACCGCGAGGATGCGCGAGTTCAGGCCGCTGCCTTGGTAGTAGTGCATCACGTAGAGTCCGTTCAGCTGGTCGAAGACGGTGCCGTCCGGCGTATAGCTGCCGACCTGCGGCAAGTCCAGCTGCGGCGTGAGCGTCCCCGTCATCGGGTCGACCGAAACCAGGTCCATGTCCGCGTTGCCCGCGGCGTCCGTGAATGCGCGCAGGCCGATCAGGGTGCTGTCGGCGATGTTGAATTCGAATTCGCTGAGGTTGGCGGCGGTTGTGATTTGGACGTTCGCCAAGATGGTGCTCTCCACGCAATCGATGGTGATGAGCCGGCCTTGGCCGAGGTTGCTGATGCCCCAAATGAAGAAGCGGTGCAAATCGCTGTCGAAGCATGACGCCCCGGCCACCACGCCTTCCAACCACGGCATTTCCACCACGGTGGTGCGCTCCACCGCGCCGCTGCTCGCATCGATCTTCACGCAACGGGTGCCCCAATTCATCGTGTCCCAGTAGCCCACCCCGCCGCCGAGGTCGACGAACACGCTGTCGAGCGCATAGCCTTCCAAGCCGTAAAACGAACCGTTCTGCATGTCGTGGTGGATGCTGTGCAAGTTGCCGGTGAGGGTGGCCGTGGTGTGGGGGCCGTCGATGGTTTGGCTCATCCATTGCAAAGGCCCCATGCCGCTGGGCGCGCCCACGAAGACATACGCGTCGTTCCACTGATCGAACGTGGACGAGCCGAGGGCAAATGCTTCAGCGTACTCGAGGGTGTCGCCGTAAACCCAGGTGTTCGACAGGACGTCGTAGCCGCCGAGGTAGAGGCCTTGTTGCCAGGGGATGATGCCTTGGCGCAGGCCGTACGTGGTTTGGGCAGAGGTGGCCATCGTGAGGGCAAGGCCGACGAACATAAAGAGGTAGCGCATGTGAGGTAAACTCGGATGGATTGGAAAAGGTTCGCTCGTTGCGGTGAGAAAAGTTGCGATCGCTGGAGTTGAAATCGCCAAATTCCGCCGCGCCCTTTCATGTTCTACCGATTTGTCGCCAAAACCAGCCCCTTCATCCCATCCGGCGCACGCCCTCCCTAAAAAGTGGGGATTTCAATCATAGCGGAGCGAATTTTTCCTCCTCACCGTGCAATCACCAACCGATGGACCCACCGCCCATCCACTTCGAGGAGCCAAACCCCGCGCGGCACATCCCCCACGAACCACGTCGAGCGCCCCGCCGGAGCGGCCCATTCCCGATGCAACGCCCCGGAGGCGCTGAAAAGCCGCACCGTGCAAGCCGCGGGGAGGTCGAGGGAGAAGCGCTGGGCGGCGGGGTTGGGGAAGGGCGCCAGCAGAGCAGCGAGTTCGGGGAGGCCGGCGACGTCGGCGAAGACCGTGTCGAGGACCGTCAGGTCGCCCGCGCAGCTTGAATGGAGGGTCAGTTCCACCGGGGTGGCGCCGGGCGTGGTCCAGGGCGAGCCGGAGGGGAAGGGGGAGCCGTTGAGGGAAAGGCTGTCGATGAGGGGGCCGGTGGTGAAATGGATTTGGCCTGCATCCCACGTCATTTCGTAGCCCAGCGGATCGAAGCGGTTCCACGCCGCCGGCTGCTCCGTGAAGGTCGTCCAAGCCGCCTCGCGCAACGCCGCCGCCTCCGCGAGCCCCGCGTCGAACGTGGCCTCCGTCGGATCCTGCCCGGTCAGCGCCGCGTAGAAGGTCGCCGCCGCGAGGTAGGTCCCCGCCGCCGAAGGGTGCGAACCATCGCCGGAGTACAGGTCGACCGCGCCGATCACGTTGCTCCAAACCACCCCGACCGGCGCGCACCACGCCTCCTCGGCCACCGACGCCTCGAGGTAGCGCTCCGTCAACAAGGCCTGCATCCCCTCGTACGTGCAGACGGGCGGCCAGTTCGCGCAATTCGAGGCGTCGCCGTTTTCGCGCCCCCACGTCATGAACAGGACGGGCATCGCGCAGGGATTCGCCGCCCGGATCGCTTCGACGAGGGTGTGCACCGCGGGGAAGAAGTCCGCGTTGACTTGGCTGTCCGGGAAGGACGGGAGTTGGCTTTGTTCTTGGAGGATGACGAAATCCCAGCCGCCTTGGGCGATGAGGTCGAGGGTCGCCGCGTTGGTCGCGTGGCCGCCAAGGGTCGCGCCGCCGAAGGTGCTGCTCGTGCAGGCCAGCGTGTCGCCGAGGCTCAGCGCCAGCGATTCGAGGGTTCCGGGCAGGTCGTTCGCATAGGTGTAGCTGTTGCCGATGAAGAGGACGTTTGTGGTTTGGGCCGTCAGCAAAGCCGGCATCAGCAGGAGGAAAAGTACGTGTCGCATGCGGGCCAAATTACGACGCCGCATCTTTGCGGCATGCATCCGCTCAACCCCTTCCGCGGTCCCCACGACCTCGCATCGCTGCCCGGCCTGGCGCCCCACATCCGCGATGGAGTGACCCTCGATTTCGGCGATCCGGTGGCGGTGCGGGCGCTCAACCGGGCGCTCCTCGAAGCGCAGTACGGCATCGCGGGCTGGGATTTCCCGGCGGACCACCTGACCCCGGCGGTGCCGGGCCGCCTCGACTACCTGCTCCACGTGGCGGACCTGATCGACGCGCCAGCCCCCCTCGACGTGCTCGACCTCGGCACGGGCGCCTCCTGCGTCTACCCGCTCCTCGGCGCGGCGGCCCTCGGCTGGCGGTTCCTCGCTTCCGACATCGACCGCGCATCGGTCGCCACCGCCCAGGCCATCGCGGCCACCAACCCGCGGCTCGCCATTAACGTGCGGCACCAACCCGACCCGTCGGCCTGCTTCCACGGGGTGGTGGGGCGGGGCGAGGTGCTGGACCTCGTGGTGTGCAACCCGCCGTTTTATGCGGACGCGGCCGAGGCGGCTGCGGAGGCGGCGCGGAAGGGGGGCGGGGGCGCTTTCGCCGGCAAGGGGAACGAACTGCATTGCGACGGGGGCGAGCACGGCTTCCTGCATCGGATGGCGCGGGAGAGCCGGGATTGGGGGCATCGCGTGTTTTGGTTCAGCGCGCTCGTGGCGAAGAAGGAGCACGTGGGCGGGTTGGAGCGGTCGCTGCGGAAGTTGGGCGCGACGCGCGTGGAGGTGCTTCCCTTGGCCGTGGGCCAAAAGGTGGCGCGGGTGGTGGCGTGGACGTTTTTGCCAGAGGCGCAGCAGCGGGAGTGGCGCCGGTTCCGGTGGTAATTTGCGCCCATGAAGTTGCACGCCGTTTTGGAGGCCTTGGGCCAAACCGACATCCACCTGATCGACCAGTTCATGAAAGGCCGATTTGAGCACGCGCGTTCCGTGCTCGACGCGGGCGCCGGGCGAGGGCGCAACCTGCGCTTGTTCGCGGGCATGCGGCGGGTGGCGGTCGACCCCGATGCGGAGCGGCTGGGCGACCTGCCGAGCGACGTGGAGCGGCACGTGGGGCGGGTGCAGGACTTCGATTGGGCGCCGGAGTTCGATGCGGTGATTTGCAGCGCGGTGCTGCATTTCGCGGCGTCGGAGGCCGAATTTGAGGCGATGCTCCGGGCTTGCTGGTCGGCGTTGGCGCCGGGGGGCGTGCTGTTCGTGCGGACCGCCGCGGTCGGGGGCGACTTCACGGTGGGGGATGGCGTGGCGCCGTGGTGCTTGGCGGAGGCGGACTTTGCCGCGTGGACGGAGCGGCTCGGGGCCGAGTGGGTGGAGCCGTTGCGGACCTCGGTCGTGGCGGGCGGGCGGTCGATGGCCACGTGGGTGCTGCGCAAGCCGGGTGGGGCTATCTTCGCACCGTGACGCGATTGAACAAATACCTTTCCGAGGTGGGCTACTGTTCCCGCCGCGCGGCCGACAAACTCATCGAGGAAGGCCGAATTACCATCAACGGCAAGCTCCCCGAGTTGGGGGTGAAGGTCGCTGAAGGGGACGTTGTGGCCGTGGATGGCAAGCCGGTCGGGGCGCAGGTGGGGGCGGAGGAGTTGGGGGAGCGGGTGTATTTGGCCTTCCACAAACCGGTGGGCATCGTGTGCACCACGGACCGGCGCGAGCGCGACAACATCGTTGATTACATCAATCACAAGGAGCGGATTTTTCCCGTCGGCCGGCTGGATAAACCCTCCGAAGGGCTCATCCTGCTGACGAACGACGGCGACATCGTCAACAAGATCCTGCGCGCGCGGAACCACCACGAAAAGGAGTACCTCGTGCAGGTGGACCGGCCGCTGCGCCGCGATTTTGTGGAGCGGATGGCGGGCGGAATTCCCATCCTCGATGCGGTCACGCGGCCGTGTTTTGTCGAGCAAACGGGCCGCCAGTCTTTCCGCATCATCCTGACGCAAGGGTTGAATCGCCAAATCCGGCGCATGTGCGAATTCCTCGGCTACGAGGTGACGCGGCTCAAGCGGATTCGGATCATGAACATCGGGCTCGACCTGCCGGTGGGGGAATGGCGCGACCTGACGGCGCAGGAGCTGGCGGACTTGCAGCAGCTCGTTTCGGACTCGGCAAAGGAGGCTTGATGGCGCGGGGGTTGCTCGGGCAATCGGGATTGGTGTTGGCGGCGAAGGTGGTGGCGGCCGGGGCGGCGTATGTGCTGGCGTGGGCGTTGGGCCGGGTGGCGGGCGTGGAGGCGTTTGGGCGGTTTGAGTTGGTGTTGACGTTGTTCGGGATGGCGGCGATGTTGGGGCGTGCGGGGATGGACGGGGCGTGGATTCGGCACGCGCCGCGGTGGCGTGCGGCGGGGGTGGATCGGCGGG
>CBFHLY010000029.1:0-33230 GCA_965656785.1 uncultured Flavobacteriales bacterium | reverse complement strand
GTGAGGTCCACCTCTTCCCATTCCGAACAGAGAAGTTAAGCCCACCAGCGCAGATGGTACTGCTACGGCGGGAGAGTATGTCGACGCCACTCTTGAGGGTCCCCTAACAGGGACCCTTTTTTTTTGCCTTGATTTTTGGTCAATAGGGCAATTGATTCGTGTAGTTGCCCGCAGGGTGGTAGCGTGCTACGACGTAGGTCGATCCATCCGATGCAACCGCAGTTCCGATTCCAACCTGCTTCGTATCCTTCCAAATCATTTGGGTGTAATGCCCAACTTCTGAGAAGTTGCGGTGCCAACCGCGCCCATGGCGATAAGCGTCACGTTCTTCGAGCCAACTCAGGCTGGCGTCCTCACCAGGATGTGCGGTGGTGGCAGAGTACCAGTACAGGTTTTCGCCGTCGTCGCACGTCGCGTGTTGAAACGATTGGGTTCGGGCCAGCTTTTCTGCGTAGGCTTGAGCATCTGCTGCGAGTTCATTGGACCATGTGAGGGGGGGGACTCCAACGGCCTCCCGGGCTTCGTTGTGGACTGCAAGTGCGCGCTGTTGATCGGTGGTGCTCAGTTTGGTGAGCATCAAGAAGAGCATGAGAAGGGTGGTCATGCATTCGGAACGAGCCGTTCCTTTGGTTCGTATGCAGTGAATGGGGCGAGTTAGACCACGAGCAACAGGCCTGAGGTTCGCAGGTTCATTGCGAATTCAGAATGGGCCCAACCCGACTCCGTAGCGTCCAGCCACTTCATGGCAGCGCCACCTGGTCGCAAACCGTTCAATCGTTCGCTCCATAGGGCGGCTTCGCCTTCGTTCATCGGCCAGTCAACGGCTGCGCCAACGCCGTGCGCAATCAACACACCGGAACGCAAAACAGGGGGAGCGCCGAGGTATGCGACCCGACCATGTGGGGACGGAGGCGGGGGCGCCGATTCAACGATGCGTTGCGCCCAATGCTTGGGCACTTTCGGTTTGGGGGTGGGGAATTCGAACCACCGACGGAGGGGCAGATCGAGGCCCTCACCGCGCATCCAATTGTACAGGGAGATGCGCAGGCCATCGCTGAATGCTTCGTGATCCGTGCCGGTCGGGTCCGTGAAAGGCAGGTCGTTCAAGGCGAAGGGCGCTTCCGGCCAATCCACTTCGATGCCGAATCGCTCGGGTTCCTTTCCGACGGGGCTGTGCGCCGTCAGGGCGAAGCGGTGCCAAAAGCCTGAATGGATTACGCCCGCTTCGAACAATTGCCGGACGCGCTCGAGGCTGTCCACTGTCTCTTGTGCGGTTTGGGTCGGAAAGCCGTACATGAGGTAGGCGTGAACGAGCACCCCCGCGTCGGTGAAATGACGGGCCACCCGTGCGACCTGGTCCACGGTGACGCCCTTCTCGATCAGGGCCAGCAGCCGGTCGGAGGCGACTTCGAGCCCCCCGGCCACCGCCACGCAGCCCGAAGCGCGGAGCAGCCGGCACAGGTCTGCCGTGAACCGCTCTTCGAACCGAATGTTGGTCCACCAGGTAATGACCACCCTGCGCTTGAGGAGTTCCAAGGCGAGGGCGCGCAGGAGGGAAGGTGGAGCGGCTTCGTCGACGAAGTGAAATCCGGTTTGGCCTGTGGCAGCGACCAGCTCCTCGATGCGGTCCACCAACTGCCGCGCAGCCATCGGCTCGTAGACCGCGATGTAGTCCAGCGACACGTCGCAGAACGTGCAACGCGCCCAGTAACACCCGTGCGCAAGCGTCATCTTGTTCCATCGGCCATCCGACCACAGCGTGTGCATCGGATTCGTTTGCTCGATGGCGTCCAAATACAAACCCAGTCGAAGCCCCGTGTAATCCGGCGTGCCCGCCTCGGCGAGCTTGACGTCCGGAAGCGACGGCGTGTCCTCAAATTGCACTTCGCCACCGACGCGCCTGAACGTTCTTCGGTACGGCCCGCCATCAAGCAGCTGCCGCAGGGGCGTTTCCCCATCGTCGAGCGTCACGAAGTCGACGAAATCGAACAAACGCGGGTCGCGCACACTCCGCAATTCGGTGTTAGCAAACCCGCCTCCCAGCACCACCCGGACTTCCGGATGATGGGCCTTCAGCCACTGCCCAATGCGCAATCCGCCGAGCAAATTTCCCGGGAACGGGATGCTGAGCCCGACCCATTCGGGCCGATGCTCCTCCATGAGCCGCTTCAACAGGGGCAGCATCACCCGATCCACGTAGGAAGGGGCCTCCGCCAACCGCTCCGCCAATGCGTCGAAGGTGTAAGCACAACGCCCCAGTTGTTCCGCGTAGCGCGTGAACCCAAAATCCGCATCGACCGCCTCCACCACGAACCGCGACAGCTGTTCCAGGAACCGCGTGCTCAAATGCTTCGCCCGGTCGTGAATCCCCATCGTCCCAAACGCCCATTCCAAATCCCCTTCTGCAACCTCATCCAAGGCAACGGGAAGGAAGCCCGGCTGGGCGAGTTGCCGGGCCAACGTCGGGTCCTCTCCGCGCAAAAACCGCATCACCGGATCGATGGCTCGCTCATACAGGATCCGCTCGTCTAGCAAAGGGTGCGGAGAAGCCTCATCGAACATGGCGCGAACTCCGGATGCACACAACATGGCATCCACCACTTCGATGCCCAAATCCGCTTGCGCGGCCTCCACGCCAAGTCCGTTCAAATACCCTTTCAAGTAGGCCGTTGCCGGGTACGGCGTGTTCAACTGAGTGAACGGTGGGGTGAGGAGCAGGATGCGCGCCATGGCTCCGAAAAATACGACACCAGCAGGTCGGTTCATGACGGAACGCAAGCCGATTTGCGGCACCCGCGGGCCTTAACGCGTAAATTCACCGCATGTTGACAACCTTGTTGAACGCATACGCCCGGTTTTTTCAACGGTGGATGCCCAGCCCGCTGTCGATTGCGGTGCTGCTTTCTGTTTTGGCGGGTGGGATGGCCGTGCGCGCTGTGGGGTGGGAGCAGAGTGCCACGTCATGGGTGAATGGGTTGTGGAATCCCGGGCTGTTGCGCTTTGGATTTCAGGCGATGTTCATGTTGGTGTTGGGACACGTGTTGGCGCTTGCTCCCCCGATGTTGAATGCGCTGAATCGAGCGGTGATTTGGGTAATGAATCGACCACGCCTTGCACCTGCCAAAATTGCACTCGTGGCCATGTCGTTGGGATGGTTGAACTGGGGATTGGGGTTGGTGGGAGGAGCCATTTTGGTGCGGGGGGCGTTGGATTGGATGCGTCGGAATCCGGAGGGGCGAACGGCGCATCCCGGGGTGCTCGGAGCGGCTGGCTACACCGGGTTGTTGGTTTGGCATGGTGGGCTGAGCGGTTCAGCGCCGTTGAAGGTGGCGGAACCGGGGCATTTGGCCGAATTGGCTCCGCACTTGTCGGGCTTGCCTGATTCCATTGGATTGCGGGATACGCTTTTCGCGGGTTGGAGTTGGCCAATCACCTTCGCGGTGGCGGTGGCGACTGCGCTGGTATTTGTGTGGTTGGGACGCCAAAGCAATCTGGAGGTGGTGCTCGTGCCGGAGGTCGACGGGAATGCCAAATCGGAGGTTCCCGTTTCGCGTGCGCTCGGTTTAGGGGAGCGCTTGGATCGCAGTCGGATGTTGGCGGGGTTGCTCGGGGTAGCTTGTTGGGGAGGAGCGATCTGGGGCGTGGTGGAGGGGGGATGGAGTGCGGAATTGCGATTCATTACGCCGGATTGGATCAATACGGTGCTGCTGGGGACGGCGTTGGTGGCGCACGGATCGATGGCAGGGGTGTTGCGTGCTTTGGACGCGGCGATCGGTGGCGCCTCAGGAATCCTGATTCAGTTTCCCTTGTATTTCGGCATCATCGGGCTGGTCACGGGTACGGGGCTGGGTGCAGCTTTGGCGAACGCATTGGTGGGTGCGACTTCCAGCGAGGCCTTGCCGTTCGCGTTGTTCCTGTCATCGGGGGTGCTCAACGTCTTCGTGCCGAGCGGAGGGGGGCAGTGGGCCGTTCAAGGGCCGTTGGTTTTGGAAACATGCCAAACCTTGCACGTGCCCTTCGAGCAAGGCATCATGGCCATGGCTTTCGGGGATGAACTCACGAACATGCTTCAGCCTTTTTGGGCGCTTCCACTTTTGGGCATCACGGGGCTGCGCGCCCGGGACATCTTGCCTTATACCTTGCTGGTCATGCTCGTGGCGGGAAGCGCCATGCTGGTCGGTTTGGCTTGTTGGGGTTAAGACTTTTGCGATTGAGCGAACCAATTTTCGAACCCCATCCCCTTCTGCAACCCCAGCTTTTCCCGAAGGAGAGTGCGCGTGTTGTAGCCCACGGAACGATCCAACAGCACGGCGACTTGTTTCGGGGAGTAACCGAGAATGAAGAATGCCAGTGCCTGCCGTTCCATCTTCGTGAGTTCATGCCCGGGTTCGATGAGGGCGCTGAGCTGAGCTTGCACGCTTTCTAAAACCCCACCCCTCAAATCATTCAGAACTCCGCTCAAATCCAAGTCCTCCTGTTCCTGGTCCATGAGCGCCGTGTCCCGGTGGATCAAGGAGAGTTCGCTCACGTCGTCATCGTGGTCCACGCGCTTCTGTCGCTTGGCTTTCCTCAAAAGAAGGGTTCCGACTCCGCCGGCGCCCACAAGGGCAAGAACGAACGCCCGCCGAAGAGAGAAAGGTTTCTGGGTGAGGCCAATTTGTTCATTCGAAAACGTGGATTCCGCCAACGCGTTACGCTCTGCAAGCAGCTTTTTCGCGATGTCGAGTCGCATTGCGTTGTGTGCAGCCGTCAACGATTTCACAGTGCGCCACCGCGAATCTCCCTCATTGGGGATTCCAAGCTCGTTCCATTCCGCCTCGTAGTCGTTAAAGAGCAACCGGCCAGGGGGGGCTCTGCGAAGAGGAAATCGTGGTCGAGGTAATCCAACGCCTCTTCGAATTCTGATTTGAGTTCATCCCAATGATTGGATGAATCGAGTTCGAGCGCAAAGAGCAGCAAGATCCGGAAGGACGTGGCGTCGATTCGTTTCGGAAACACTTCCCGCAGCAGCTGGTATTCGGTTTGGGCTTGCACCAATTCACCGGTATTGCAAAACACGTTGAGTCGGTTCAATCGAATGAGCTGCAATTCGTAACGCGACAAACCTTCATGGCGGAGCGCCTCGTCAAGCAATTCCAACGCATCGTCATATAAACCAAAGCTGATTTGGGATGCAGCGAGGTTGCTCAGCAAAATCATCGGGGCCGGATGATCGGCGATGTTGTAGGCTTGATTGAACGAACGAAACGCCTCGACGTTGTTGCCCAATCCAGCATGGCAAGCCCCAATGGCGATGGCGCATGCCATGGCTTCATGCTGGGTCGTGATCGCTTGTTCCGCACGCTTGAACCATTCCATTGCCTTCTGGTAATCTTGGTTCAGGTAGTAGCGCGCGGCAAAAGCATTGTGGGCTTGGTAACCCACAACGGGGCAACTGATTCGGGCAAGAATGGAATCCAACTCCTCGACAGGAATGACGTTGTAGGTCGCATAAATCGTCGCTCCCAACAATTTCGATTCACAATCTTGAGTCAGCGTACCAACCTCCAGCAGGGAGTATCCAGAAGCCTTGATGGCTTCAACGGACTTAGTTGACTTCATTGCGGAAAACAAGGAATCCAACCGGTTCCCGTTCGCATTTTGACCCCATGAGGGCCATGCAACCAAGTGCATTGGGAAACACGCGAGGCATGGTCCCTTCCAAATGCTTCTTCCACGCTCGTGCTTTTGCCAAATATTAATTCCAGCTCAGAGTTATACAATTATCCTCAGTTGCTTGCGAACTCCACGACCCACATTCCGCGCAACTCGTTGGCGCCGTAGCCCGTGGCTTCGTCGCTTGGATACGCTGCGGCAATCCGAGCTTGGGTCTCCGATTGCACCTCAGAATCCAGGGTTCCGTGGCATTGGAGGCACATGGCGTTCGTGAGGATGGGGACGTAGGCGATGTATGCGTTGTCCGAATGGGAAATGGCGGGTTCTACCGATTGCCCCGACGCCAGCGCCGCATGGCCAGTTTTCAAGTAGTCCCATTCGGCTCCATGGGCTCGGTTTTCGGGATTTCGCGGTCGGTCAGAGACCCTTCGGATGCGCGCGTTGAGCGCACGCGAAACGCTGTCTGTCAGTGGGATGGCGCGTTCATTGCAAAAGGGGACCGCGTGCACTGGCCCCCCAGATGCCAAGGCCGCCATCAACTGCTTTCCGAGCGCGCTTTTCGTGGCGCGGGCCATGTTGAGGGCCTGCTCCAAGGGAGGAGTATCCGTCGGTTCAGCGCGCCAGCGTTTCGCATCGCCCAATGTGCCCGTGACAGGGTCGAACGTGGCTTCAGCAATGAAGGCGGCAAGGTCGCGCGCTTGTTGCGCAGTCAACCCCATGTCGGGCATGGGACCGAACTGTTCCAGCGCTCCGTCAACACGAGCACCCACCTTGCCAGGGGCCCGCAGGAACCGCATCAGTGCGGCTTCATCTCGTTCGTATGCTTTCGCGATGACCGCCCAGTTGGGGGCTAGGGGTGCGGAGGTCGGGCCCTGGAAGGCGTGGCAGGAGGTGCACCCGGATTCCGCGAGTGCGAAGCCTCGCTGGGCATTTCCGGAAGTCCCAGGTGGAGGTGGAGGCGTGGTTTGGCATGCACTCATGGTCAAGGCCCCAAGCCAACCCACGAAAAGGTGTCGCAAGTTGAATTTCATTCCCCGAGGTTACGGGGAAATGCAGTGCAAGCGGGTGATTTGAGACACGATTATCGGCGGTGCAATCGACGAATGGAAATCATGCTCTTCGGATGTGGTGCCGCTGCACAAGCACCCGCTTGGGTTCGCCCTTTTTTCCCGAGATCAGGAAATCGGAGCACCGATCGCCGAGGGCTGCGTTGAATTTTCGGTTCACTTTGGAAATGACCTGTTGAACATCGGGGTCCAGCGGGTCGATGAGTCGCTTCACGACCCGGTTGATGTCCTCTCGGTTCGATCCGATGTAGCGCTTGGCGTAAGCGTCGTGCAATTGATTGCGGTGTTTGTTTAAATCGTGGAGTGAAATGCCGTGCGCCCCGGCTTCCACGAACGTCTCGTAGACCGCAGCTTCCTTTGGGGAAAGAGGAATGGCGATGCCGAGTTCTTTGAATTCGATGCGGAGTCCGAGGGTCATGTTGGGAGCGGAAAAACCGTCCAAAAAATCCTCGAGGTTGAGTTGCAGTTGCCGGACAATTTCAAAGCCGTTTCGCATTTGGCGTACCAAATCCCAGTCGAGCTGACGCCGCTGAAATTTCGCCTTGCAATCCGGACACACATCCGCCGTTTTCGTCTTCAAAATCAGCGAGCGAACGTCGTCTTGACACAGATCATTCAGGCAGCCCTGAACGTTCTGGTGCGCATGGTGTTCGAGGTAACTTTCCAACGTTTCGTCAGCATATGCGAGGAGCAGAATGGGCAAGGCGAACAAGTAATACCCTACGAGCAAATGGCTGGGAATCGCTTGCGTCACGGGGTGATTCAGTTGGATGGTGCCCATTCTTCGTCCGGAAAATCGCGGAATCACGAGGAAGTTTTCGAACGTTCCTTGAGTCGTAAGGAAGATGACGATGTCCTCTGGAGGGACGGCGTGTGCGTTGCGGTATGCCGCTTCTTGTTGATCAAATTGGCGCATGAAGGAGACCAGCGATGAGCTCGGCTCGGCGGGTTGAAGCGGTTTGCGCTGTTCGATCTCCTTCAAGTTCTCCACACCGAACCGGTTCCGGACGGCGCTCCAGATTTTACCCCAAGCGGGTTCGGGATACTTGGGGGCCTCTTCTGAACAAACCATCGCCTGCTCCCGGAATGCAATAGGGGAATCGAATTCCCATTCCACCAGTTCGAATTGCAACGGTCCGGGGGCCTGCTGGGCCACGCGAAAGGCATCTTCCGCGTGGCCCGTGTCCAGGTGAGCAGGTTTCAAAACGTGTACCGTCAGGTTGTTCATCGGAAGTTCAATTCAGGTCTTCGAAATCTTCTTTGATGTCAAACGTTCGATCAAAGGCCAATTTTTCGCGCAATGAGGAGGACATGCGCCTCATGGCGAGGTGGCTGTTCTCTGCTTGAACATACGCCATTTTTTGCTCGTTGAAGCCCGCGCTTTTCATCGTTTCAATGGCACTCGGGTCGGCGCCGATGAAGGCGATGTCCCAGCCTTCGAGGTTTTGGTAGGTCGTCAATGCGCGCTTCAGATCATCGGACGTCCGCAGGCAAGAGGAGTTTTCGCCGCCGTCGGTGTAAACAATGATGGCGACCGATGCGGTGCGTGCTAATGTCGCTTCCAACACCCGTTCGGCGGTTCGTTCGATGGAGGTTACGGTCGCATCGATGAGGGAAGTGCTGCCGCGTGGAAACACGTCGTTCGGATGGATCGGGGGCACTTCGAGCACGTTGCGGTCTTCGAACACCGACTCGATTTCGTTGTCGAACCGCACCAAGGTGACCTGGCACCGTTTGTCGGTTTCCAATGCGGCAACGCGCAGGGCTTCGAGTTGCTCATTGACGGCTTCGACCACATCGTCCATTCGGTTGGACATGGAACCGGAACGATCAAGGACGAGCACGTAGTGCATGGTATTGGAGGACGGGGACATGGGGTGGGGTTAAGGGGTTATCGGGTGCAAGGATGGGGCGGGATTTGGCCTTGAATTGCATTTCGACAACCTTGTCATGGCGGTCACTCAATTGTTAAAAATCGAAAACGGATTTGGTTAAATGCCAAATTCAATTCATATCTTTGCCGAAGCATCCAGACAGCGACCCACATCGGGCGCTACCAACCGAGTGCGACACCACGGTGGTCAGAAGATGCGGACCCTTTAACCTGGTCAAAACATGTCGACCCACACCCCTTTCAAGCCCGCTTGGGCTGCAGAATCCGTTGAAGAAGGCCACCCGGACAAGGTGGCAGATGCCATTGCAGACGCCTTAGTGGACGCCTGGATTGGGCGCGATCCGCACGCTCGAGTGGCGGCGGAGGTGCTCGTAAAGGGCAACCGCGTAACCGTCGCCGGTGAAATCGATTCGTGCGAGCGCATCGATGTTCCCGGGGTCATCCGAAAGGCCGTTGCTTCAATCGGCTACACCCATTCCGCTGATGCGTTCAATGCGCACGCACTGCAGGTGGACGACCAGTTGCATCGGCGCACCACGCACCCCGGGCGCGATGTGTTTCAAGCTGGCAATGCAGGGGCGGGTGACCAGGCCTTGATTTACGGCTACGCCACCGACGAAACCGAGGAGCGCTTGCCGTTGCCGTGTGTGCTGGCGCACCGGTTGACGCGCGGTTTGGCGGCGTTGCGGCGCGGAGCTGGGGCAGCGTGGATGCGGCCGGATGGGAAGTCCCTGGTGGCGCTCAAAGGCGGTCGTGTTGCCAGCGTGGTGCTGGTCCATTGCTTGGCTCCGGGAGTGGACGAACAAGGTCTGCAGGCGCTCGAGGATTTGGTCCGGCAGGAGGTCGTCGGGCAAGCGCTCGGGCCTTGGATGCACGAGGGTGTCCGCACGTTGCTCAATCCCGGCGGGCCGTTCGTGGAGGGCGGACCCGCGGGCGATGCAGGGGTGACGGGGCGCAAGCTCATGGTGGACACGTACGGCGGGCTGGCGCGCCACGGCGGGGGTGGATTCAGCGGCAAGGATGGCACGAAGGTCGATCGGAGCGCGGCGTACTTCGCGCGGTGGGTGGCGCGGTCGATTGTGGATCAGGGGATTGCGCAGCGGGCCGAGGTGCGGCTCGCGTATGCGATCGGGCGGGAGGAACCGGTGGTTTTTGCCGTGGATGTGCTGGGGACGGGCGATCAGCGAGCGGCGGAGCAGTTTTTGGGCCAAACCGATCCCCGCCCCGCCGCCATCATCGACCAATTCCAATTGCGGCGCCCGATCTACCATGCGACCACCCAATACGGCCACTTCGGCAAGCCCGACCTCCCATGGGAGCAGACGGGATATTAAGTCAATACGAAAATTCATTGATAACATGACTTCAACTCCTCAGTTGGCGGCGACTTCGTGCGCGTCGCCGGAAGCGGCCTTGCAGGCCTTGGGCGTTCACGGTTACGACCGCATTGCGCCCGCCATCGTCGCAGCGTTGGTGAGCGGCGATCCGCTGTTGCTCATCGGCAAAGCAGGGACAGGCAAGACCTTTTTGCTCAACCGAATCGCCGAGGCGCTCGGACTGGAGCACCGGCACTACAACGCGAGTTTGGTGGCGTTCGATGATTTGGTCGGCTTCCCCATGCCCACAGAAAGCGGCGACGCCATCCGGTACCTCGAGACGCCGGCGACGGCTTGGCACGCGGAAAGCATCCTCATCGACGAGATCAACCGCTGCCGGCCGGAGCACCAAAACCGCTTCTTCTCCATCATCCACGAACGCCTGCTGCAAGGCCTGCCGCTCGAGCGCTTGCGGTTCCGGTGGGCGGCGATGAACCCGCTGCACGTCGCGCAAGGGGAGGAGCAGTATTCGGGCGTGGAGCCGCTGGATCCGGCGCTCGCGGATCGCTTCGCCTTTCTCGTGGAGGTGCCGGATTGGGACGGCCTCAATGGGGAAAGCCAAACCGCATTGCTCCGCCCCCAAGGAACGGATTTGCACGATGCATCGGCCTTGAGCGACCTCCTCGGCGCGGCCCGGGAACGGTTTCAGCAGCTCCTGTGCGCGCCGCCCGCGGCGGTGGAAACGTACTTCATCACCACGGCTTGGGAGTTGGAGGCGATCGGGGTACGCACGTCGCCACGGCGCGTGAAGCAGTGGGTGCGGAATGCGATGGCGTTGCATGCGCTCGGAACGGTGTCGTTGGAGGATTCGCTGCGGATTGCAGTCGCGATGGGGTTCCCGCAGTTGGCTTGGAGCCCGGATTTGGTCGATGATGCGCAGTTCGCGGCGGTGCACCAGTCGGCGGTGTCGGATGCGGGACTGGACGGGACCGACCCGTGGCTCACGTTCTTCCGGCGAGCGGACCTCACGGGGCGCGTGGAGCTGTTGTTCTCGGCGGAGTCCCCGGACCTGGCGGGCTTGGGCGTGCAGTTGCACTTGTCGGAGCGCGAGCCGATTCGGCAGGCCTTGTTCGCTTTGGCACTT
This sequence comes from uncultured Flavobacteriales bacterium, assembly GCA_965656785.1. Taxonomy (GTDB): domain Bacteria; phylum Bacteroidota; class Bacteroidia; order Flavobacteriales_D; family Sanyastnellaceae; genus JALQTD01. The sequence continues at coordinate 22,154 of CBFHLY010000029.1, read as the reverse complement.
TTCCCGGGGCTCATTGCGTTGGATCGCGAGGTGGTGTCTGCGGATGCGATGGCGGATTTGGGGGACTTGGCGGTTCCGTTGTTCCACACCGAAGGGGCGTACGCGTTTCATCCATCAAACCGCGAACGGAGTCGGCCGGACAAGTTGCCGGATTTGGTCTATGAATCGCGCGAAAGCATGCTGCCGGAGAAGCGCCGGACCCGGCTGGAGCACTTGGCCCAGCTCATCCTGCTGCGTTTCGGACGGCCGCGTCAGGACCTCGCGCTCGAGGCCATTGAGGAAGAATTCAATACCGTTTGGGAAGCGGTGGCGGCCTGCGTGGAGCGGGAAATTGAGCACGAGCGGAGCGGATTGCGGGTGCTCGTGAAGACGGAATTTGGACAAGGAACAGCACACAAACTCAATTGATATGGGACCTTCAGCAAAAAACCTGCACCACGTCGCGCGGACCTACTTGACCCCCGGACGCTACGACAGCCGCGGCCTCGACCTGCTCTACCGCGTGGACTGGGGCTACGATGAACGACTGACCGGTTACTGCGAGCGCCAAGCCATTCCCAAGTTCAACAAGGAGCCGGAGTTGGCGCGTCAGCTGCTCGAGCTGCCGAAAACGAAACTCATTGCCCTGCGCGCGGAGGACGTGCCGCGTGCCTGGTGGCCGAAGCCTGTGGACTCGGAGGAGTTGATGGTCGCGCTGCTTGCGATGACGAACGCCTCGTTTTTCAACCCCAACGGTCCCATCGTCATTTCGAACGTTCGCATGGAGCGGCATTTGATCCTGGCCAAACCCTACCGCTTCCATGAAACCACGTGACCTCCCCATGGAAGACCGGGTGCGCCACGTGCTCCATCGGCTCATCGACGAGAATCCGCTGGCGAGCCGGGGGCTGCTCTCGATTTGCGGGCTCGAATTCACCACGTCGGTTCCCTCCGCAGGGGCAACCCTCGGCGCGCGACCGCGGCTGCTCATCAACCCGGAGTTCCTCAAGCAGCACGTGCAGGACGATGACGACATTGCCGTGCTGGTGCTGCACGAGTTCCTGCACGTGCTGTTGCGGCACACCGGCCGATTCAAGGCGATGACCCCGCTGATGAACGTCGTGCTGGACATGCAGGTGAACAGCTGCCTTTCGCGGCTCATGGGGGCCGATCGCATGGGGCTGCTGCATCGGCTGTACGCAGCGGAAAAGGGCATCGTGCGGTTGCTTGCTCCGCCCGATAACGTGTCGCGGATGCGCATGCCGTCGGAGCTGGCGTACCCGCATTCCTCGATGTACGAGCACCGCGAGTATTCGTGGCGCGATGCGTGGGACCAGTTCGCGCACATGGGACTCAAGGGCGAGCTGCCGTTCCTGTTGGGCGACCATTCGGCCCGCGCGGAGGAGCTGACGCCTGAGCAGCGGGTGCTCGTGGATGCGGCCTTTGGCCAAAACGCGCCCAACCTCACCGGCAAGCCCGCCGACATCGAACTCCAAGCCCGCGAGCGATCGGCCCGCATGCTGGCCGCCTTGCGCCACGTCATTCGTCCGCGTTCCGGTCAGTCCGCCCGCTCCCTCGCCGAATCCATCCCGACCTACCTGCCAGTCCTGAGTCCCGGCGACCGGCGGGCCGCCCTGCGAGCGCTGTGGTCGCCCATCATTCCGGTCAGTGCCCACGAAACGCAGGCACCCCGGTCGCGCTTGCGGGTCTACCTCGATGTGAGCGGCTCGATGGCCAGCTACTTGTCCTCGCTGGCCGGTTTGCTCCATGGTTTTCGGGACGAAATCGAGTGGCCGCTTTGGGCGTTCAGCACGGAAGTCCATCCGGCGCGGTTTGTACAGGGCGGCATTGAAACGCGAACCACCGGGGGCACGCATTTCACCTGCGTCATCGATCACTTGCGCGAGCGGCCTGCCGAGCGCGCTTTGGTGATTTCGGATGGCCTCGTTCATCGCATTCCGCTGCCGCTGCCGTGCCCCATTCAGGCCATTCTTTGCAGAAATGGCTTCAGGTTCGAGTTTGAAAATGCGGGCATCCCCATCCTAGAAGTGGATTGATGGGCCAAACAGGTGTTCGCTGCCACGGACTTATTTGCGCACCTGACCGCCATCGGAGGCTTCGGTTCTTACTTATTTCGGTCAACTCGCAGATATTCAATGTACTACGTGTGCATTGTGCACCGCGTGTAACGACTTGTGGACGGCTCGCCAGAGGACGCTTGGCCAGCCTCGAATCCGTCGCATTCGATGGAGGCAAGTTCGCGCTGGCAATCCACAAAGTTCAATGGGAGTAAGCCACCGGTGACAGGCGTCTTGCAATTCTGCTTCGGATAGCGTACTCCCGCCCTTATTTCACGCCTTCCGCGGATTCTGCCGCGACGTCGTCAAGGAAGAACTCCTTAGAAAGCCCTTCGTATCGGTCGACCTTCAGCGTCCAGTTCGACGGGAACAGTTCTGGGTACTGAGAGGGTTTGGTGCCGGGGAGCCGCTGGGAAGTTGTTCCGGCTGGGGCCACGAGAAGGATGTAGGGGCCGGGGTTTGGCAACTCCCATTGCACGGTGCCCTGGGCCTCGGCGGTTTGGAATGCTAGGCGGCCGAGCGCGTCGATCACGGTCACGGTCGCCAAACCGTCGGGCAGCACCAGGGTGAAGGCGCCGGAAGAAGGGTTTGGGAGGGCGACTGGAGGTGGGGGGAAGGGGGGCTGGGCGATGGGGGGGGGCCGCTGAAGGTGCTCGCAAAGGCGTCGGCGTACGCGTAGGCCCCGCCGCAGGTGCTGGCGGCGTCCCAGTTGATGGATCACGTCATCATCCCGCCGAGGTCGGCGTGTCCGTCGGCATCGAACAGGGTGTGCGTGCCCGGCTGTCCGCCCGAGCCCAAGAGGTAGTCTATGGCGGCTGCCACGGCGTCGGGTTCGACGTAGCCTCCCCCCGCCACGCTCGGGCAAGCCGGCAATCCCACGGCGACCTTCGAAGCGGGCAATCCCTGGAATGTTCCGCCAGCCGTGCTGAATCCTTCGATGACCGCATCGGTCATGGCCACGATGAAGTCGGCGGTGCCTTGGGAGTAGGGGATTTGGTCTACACCGTACATCGCTCCACTGTTGGAAAGCTGAACCTGGAGCATGTCCAGCGAGTCGCGCAAGGCATCGATGATCGGCAAATAACCGCCCCAAATGTTCCCAAACGCCGACTGGCCGCCCTGCACATAAGCGGTCTCCGGAGCCATGGTCAGGAGCAACTTCTCCCCATACACTGCTTGGTGGTGTGTCATCGCTTCTTCGATGGCTTCGATCAGGTGCACTTGGGCGATGTTCGCCGGGTTTTCAATGGTGCCCCCAAGGCCAAAATCGAATTCCCGTGCTCAATGTCCAGGTCGATGCCATCGAACCCATAGGAGTCGACAAGGGTGGTGAGCGAATTGAGGAACGCGGCCTTGTTCTCGGCGGTCGTCAAGTCGATGCTGGCTGTGGCGCCCCCGATGCTGAGCAGGACCTTCTTGCCCTGGCTTTGCAGCACTTGCATTTGGGCGATGAAGGCGCTCTGTGATGCCCCTTCCGGTGAGAAAACGAGGGTCATGTCGGTGGGCGAAACGGGGAGCGCGAAGGCGACTGCTACGACGTTGTAACAGTCGTCGATGGCATCCAACGGGAGGTATGGCGCATTGGCGTCGTTCCAGTTGTGCCAGTATCCGATGAGCGCGGGGCTGGGCAGTTGTGCGGCAGCCGATGCGGCCAGGAGGGTCGCTCCAGTTGCAAGGGGAAGCAGTGGGCGATTCACGGGTGCAATCTAAGCTGAGGATCGTTCGATTTGTCAATCGTTTGGGCGCTGTGCCCGATGAGGTTTTGGGCCAAAATTGAGCTCACCTCTCCGCCCGGTTTTCTGAAGGGGAGGAGGGGCTGCCCCACGAAGCAGGTCGGGAAACTCCGTACAATGCACAGAACGAGGATGAACTTCGGTCCGGCCTCTGGATGAAAGGAAACGCGACAGACGGTTTTAAAATACCGGTCGCCATTTCAACTAAGTAGCCGGCATTGAAGTACGATCGATCAGGCCCTCGACGAGGTGCCCGATTGATTGAGGCAGCTTTAAATCCCTTTACTCCATTGCAGTTAAAAACTCAAAGAGCAACTCATCCAACGGTTCGTGGAGTTTCAATTGCATTTCAACCACGTTGGTGAATCCCCCTTTCCCATCGGGCATCTTCTGCTGAACGAAAGTAGATTCAACCGGTGTAGCATCTCCGCAGTAGTAAAAGTCGATGCCTTCGTCGTCGCTTTTCTTTACGAATAAAGGCAGGTGTTTGCCTCCATTGACCGCAGCCTTTAGGAAAAACTGCGTGTCAGGACTCGTAAGACTGCGGTTGCTTTTCGTGAACCACCGCATGGTCATTCGATTCATGAAGGCGTCTTCGTATTGAGTGGTGGAGGAGATGTCATCGCTCTTGTGGTAGGTGACAAAAATGGGACACCAAGAATCGTCCTGGATTTGATAGCCTCCAACATTTTGAGCGACAGGATTGACTTGGGAGCCAAGTATCCGAAACACATCTGCCCGCGAATACTTCGCTCCAAGGACAAGGCCATGAGGTAATGGCTCGCTAAACGACACGGCCCGATGCAGCGCAGCGCGGGCCATGTCGGCAAGCCAAGGGGTGAGTTGCAGATCATTCCATTGCACGAGCGAAACGAATTGGGCGGTTACGCCATTCGCGGACTTCCGCAGGGGCGATAGACCGTAGCGCTCATTGACCGGAACCAATTTTGATTTCTGTCTGACGCGCATGAATCCCAATGAAATGCTGTTAAGCGCCGAGGCAAGGCGTTGCTCAGACGGGATGTAATTCCAATCCGCAGGCAGTTGTTCCCGGACAGCATTTGCCAATTCGTTCGATTTCAACCCTTGTGCTCCCCGCTCGAGTAAGACCAGTACCAATGCGGGTTCTTCGACAGTGCTCCCGTTCAAAGCGTCTTTCGCCCAAGTAGCGAAAGCCACGTGCAACGCCTCAGGAAGGGTAGGAAACCCTGCCGGGTCAACAATCGACAAAAATCCACGATAACTACCGGCCTTTCCATACTCAGCGAATGAAAAAGGGTGGCGCCCTCCGAATTCAATGAAATCCGTCATCTGAGGCACACGCCCCAGCCGCATTCGCATGTCATTCCAATCATCCCGAAGCTCCTTAAGCCGGTCGCTGTGTTCATTGATGGCTTCGAAAATTTTCTTTCGTGTGATTTCATCGAACTGAATGGTCGAAGTTCCCGGAATCTGTTCGCTCCCTGAATTGACCAGTTGCCGTAAATGATCCTTGTTGAAAGTCCGGTCGCCATAGAGTGCGACGGGGATCAGGAAGTTGTTCTTGTAGTTGGCGATGAAGTCGATGACGGTCAGGTACTTCCGAGGGTCGTTGTTGAGTCGCAGGCCGCGGCCCAGTTGCTGAACGAAGACAATGGCAGATTGCGTCGGTCGCAGCAGCAGGATCTGATTGACGGAGGGGATGTCAATGCCTTCATTGAAAATGTCCACCGTGACCAAATATTGAAGTCGATCCGCGACATCGGATTCCAAGCTTAGAATGGCGGCTTCCCGTTCTACTTCGGATGTGCTGCCTGAAAGGGATTTCGATCGAATTCCTTTCGCAGAGAGTGCGGAAGCGAGGCCTTCCGCTTCGTCAACGCGTGAGCAGAAGATGAGCCCTCGAGCTTGGTCGTCGTGGGTGCCGTAGCGGCGGGCTGCTTCGATGATGTGGTTTACCCTTTGGCCTGAGACGAGGTGATTGAAATCCACTTCGTCGCCGACGTCTTCACCATCAATCAGGATGTCCGAAATACCGAAGTAATGAAACGGACAGAGCATCCCTTCGGCCAGGGCTCGATGCAGCCGGATCTCATAGGCCAAATTGTGGTCAAAAAGCGAATAAATGTCATGCCCATCCGTGCGCTCCGGCGTCGCAGTCATTCCCAGCAAGAACTGGGGCTTAAAGTGATCCAGGAACTTTCGGTATCCTTCAGCACCTGCCCGGTGGGTTTCATCGACGATGATGTAATCAAAATGATCGGGCCGGAACTTTTTCAGGTGGTCTTCTCGGGACAGGGTCTGGATGGTGCCGAAGACGAAATCCGCATCGCTCTGCTGCCCGCCCGTGTACAACCCCATGGTGCGCTGATTCCCGAAAATCGCCTCGTAGCTTTTCATTGCGGCCCGCGCAATGTTCTCCCGGTGCACCACGAAAAGCAACTTCGCAGCTCCAAACGCAGCCGCATCAAACGCAGAAAGAAAGGTCTTCCCGGTGCCTGTGGCAGAAACGATGAGTGCCTTGCGCGCTCCATTGGACCGAAGTTCATGAAGCTTGTGAAGGGCTTCTTGTTGCATGCTGTTCGGTCTGAACTGCGTGGTGAGTGGATCGGATTCGCTCGCCTCTGCTGCCAGCACAGGTCCTGACGGAGGCGCGTAGATGCGTCGTTGCCGTGCTTCAAAATGGCGTGGGGCATATTCCTCGATCCAAGCCCGGGTCACGGGGGTGGCACTTTCGAAGTAATGATTGAACTCCTGTTTGGCCTCCTCCGCAATCTTTGCATCCCCAGGGCTCACAATCCGCACGTTCATTTCGATGTTCGACTTCAGCGCGTTGGCCGTCCAATTGCTGCTTCCTATGAATTGGATGAACTCCGTCTCTTGCATGAAGGCGAAATGCTTGCTGTGCATGGACTGGCCTTCGAGGATTTTCACGTCCAAATTCCGAAACGTGAGCAAGTCGTTCAGCGCCTCGACTTCCGTAAAATTCAGGTAATCAGAAGTCAAGATGCGCCCACGAATGCCCTGCTTTTCGAGCCGGAGGAGTGGTTCTTTGATCGCCGCAATGCCCGACTTGGTGATGAAGGCCACGAAGAATTGAAATTCTTTGCAAGTCCTGAGCTCGCGGTGAAGCCACGTTCCGAGGCGTTTCGTGTGGGGGAGGCTTCCTATCAGCGCGGCATGGAGGGGGTGATTCATGACCGGTTTGCGAGCAACTGTTGGACAATCGGAACATCGGCAGCGGCCCAATCCAATTCATGGAAATCAGCCGAATTGGGCTCCATCCAAGCCGCCGCGTGATGCTCTGTCAAGGTTAGGCGTTCCCGGCCTCCAGGTTCGGCAAACGCGCATCGATAAGGATGCATGATGAGCCTGAAATCCGGGTAGCGATGATCGACTTTTTCCAATCGGTCCAACACCTGCACCTCGACATTGAGTTCCTCTCGGATTTCTCGCACCAGCGCTGTGGAATGGTCTTCTCCCTCTTCGATTTTACCCCCCGGAAACTCCCACTTGAGGTGGATGTAGGGGAGTTTGTTTTCTCCTCGTTGGGTGCACAACACCTCGGTTCCATCTTGAATTACCGCGGCCACGACTTCAATCGTTTTCATGGGTTGAAGCTCGAGGTTTTCGCCAGGGGATCCAAAAATATTCCGCAGCCTTTCTCAGGATTTACGAACGAGACAGCGAGTCAGTAGTTACCCGTTCGTGCTGCAGCGGCGGTTGAGGTTTTCTGTTTGGTTCTGTACTTTCTGTATCGGCCGACTCTGAATCACACCATTTTTCAAGGGTGTGCCCTTGCGCGGGCTGATATTTTGAGTTCCTGAATGACCGGGCCAGCCAGCGAGTTTCGCTCCAAGGTGCTCGCGCTATCTGAATCGGAGTCATTTAGTTCGGTTGAAATCCTCGAATAACTTTAAATTTGAGGGGCTCAATTTTTAGGAGCAAAAGCCAAAGCCACCATGACTTCATTCGATTCCATCGAGGCCCTGTTTTCGCCGCCCGATTCGAGAATCAGCCAGGAGGGGTCGGTGGATCCCATGGGGTTGCTGGTGATTTGGCAAGAGCATGCGCGGCAGATTTTTGAGCGCAAGTTGAACTCGGTGGCGACGGATGCTCGGGCGCTTGTCATCAACGTGTTGCATCATTCGGCGGTGCACGCTTGGCTGGAGGCGCATCCGAATCACGAGGGGTGGGAAGGCCGATTTGATTGCTATGCGGGGTTGTTGATTTGGTCCGAGGATTTGTTGGCGCATGCCTTTTTGGAGTTGGAGGGGGCGGGGAAGGCGGTGGGTGCGTTGGGCATCTTGGGGCTATCGAAGTTGAAGGGGATCCAGGCGACGGTTGGGGCGCACAAGCTGATTCCGCGGATGAATCGGGGGGTGCTCAAAAGCCAACTCGCATTGGGGTACACCGGTCGGTACAAGGCGGCGCTCATCGAAATGGGTTTTTTCGACACGCAGTTTGCCCGGAGTCCTGAGAACGAAACGGTTTGGGGGCAAGTCGAGGGGCTGATAGAGGACACGCCGCAGTTCAAACAGTACCGCGATGCGGTGTTGGCGCTGCTGGAGGTGGCCGACCCCGAAAAGGAGCAAAATCACACGGGGCTGCCCGCGGGGTTGCGTGAGGAGCACGAGGAGGCGGTGGAGGCGGCTTTTCGCACCACGTCGATTCCCGAGGCGTGGCGCCGGTTTTTGCGCAAGCAAATCGGGCTGGAGGACGGTGCTGCGGGTGGCATCGCGCAAGAAGTGCGGGTGCTCCTCGATGCGGAGCAGAGCATTGAGGCGCAGGCCGTCCTGCAGAGCGCTGTGGGGCAGGTGGAGCCTGGGGAACAGGGGAAGTTGCGCGACATATTGTGGCTGGAGCCGGTTTTGGCACAAGTCGACTGGTTCTTCGATCACCTGCTTGCCTCCAATGGCAAAATCGTGGAGGATTTGGTCCGCCAAGCCCGCCAAGTAAGGCAGTTCATCAAAAGCCAGCGGGGACTGGGTACCAGCAGCACGAACGACCGGCTGCTGGAACTATGGGCCATGCTAACTGCCGCCGGCACCGATGAAGATTGGATTCGAGGTTTCGTCCAGTTCCACCAAAAAACCATGGACGATCGCGGGGGCATCACCTGGGTGAGCATCGGGCCGGGTGGCCTCATCAAGCAGCAGTACGTGCGCGCGGGCGCAGCCCCTGCGGAGGAGGGAGAACTTTCGTGGCGGAGGAGTTACTACGTGCATTCCGTCGAATCCATGATGCGGGTATTGCGATGAGCGCTGAGCAGTCCATCTTGAATCGGCTGCGCGTTTTTGCCACCGAGCACGGCATTAGGCGGGCTTGGTTCACCACGTTCGTCTTCGATGTGTCGTTCTTCGAGCGGCATCTGTTGCCGATTTTGTTGGTGATGGAAATGCCGGCGGTGTCGCAGGATTTGGAGTCCTTGAACGAGCAGCTGGACGGGGAATCCGTCGACGTGCGGGTGTTTCACGATTTTCGTGGGGCATACCAAACCGGCCGCCCCAAGCAAACCACCTTCGCCGCGCACCCCGTCCACCCCGCCGACGTCGACGACAACTGCTCCCACGGGGTCTTCCATCCGAAGGTGGCGTGGTTTGAAACGGCGGCGGGGGAGTGGTTTGTGATGGCGGGGTCGGCGAACCTGACGTACGGGGGGTACGCGCGCAACCGGGAGTCCGTCGTCTTGACCCGCGTGGAGACGGCCGAGCAGGCGGCGGATCTGCGGGCGTTTTTCCGGCGGTTCCATGCTGAGGAATTGCCGACGCCGCCCACGCTGACGGGGACGTCGAGGTGGCGGCTGGGGTACACCGGGGCGGAGGAGACGTTCGAGGAGGCGATGGGGTGGGGGAAAACGGATTTGGCCTGGATGGCGGTCTGGAGCCCCTACTTTTCTCCAGGAATGGTGGACAAAATCCGCGAGCGCATGGCGCGTGTGCAGGAGCTCATGCTCATTCCGGACCTCAGCAATGAAGGCAAAATCCGTCTCGATGGCGAGTCGGTCGAGGCGTTGCTGGCGATGGAGCGCGTCCAATTTCATCAAGGAGAGGCGCGCGAGGACGAACACGCCCTGACCCACGCGAAGCTTTGGTTGAGTCCTAACCGACTGGCGGTCGGCTCGTGGAATTTCACGGAGGCTGCGCTCGGGTGGGCGGCAAAGGGGCGCAACAACGTGGAGGCCGGGTTGGTCTTCACGTTGAGCGAAGCGGAGGCTCACCAAATCCGCGAAAGTGCCGGATTGACGCCGCGCAATCCCGCGGACAGCACGGATCCGGACAAGCAGGAAGACGAGGACATGCAGTCGCTGCCGAGTTACTCGGTGGTGGCGGAAATTGAATTGGATTGGCGGAGCCGGACGATGCGGTTGACGCGGTTGTGGCCCGAAGGCTTGGAGTGCGACGAGGCGCTTGAATTCGAGCTGCCCAGTGGCGAGCGGGTGAGTCGCGCGGCTCTGAAGGACGGATTTCCACTGGGGGCCTCGAACCGCGCGCTAACGTTGAATCGCCAGTTCCACGTGTACCGTGAGGACGAACTGTTGTTTTCCGGCTACCTCCTCGAAACCGGTTTGGAATTGCGGCCGACGCGCCGGTTCGACAACTTGAATCACATGTTCCAAGCTTGGCTGACCCGCGATCCGGGCAGCCGGACGGATTTGGTGCGCCCCATTTCGACCCCGCGCCACGTGGATGCGGTGACGGGGGAGTGGTCGCCGGTTTTGGCGGGGCACGGGCACCACGAGTGGTTTTCGACCTTCCTCGCGTTGGCCTACATGAAGCAGCAGGTGGACGCGCTGAAGGCGGAGCAGCCGGCGGAGTGCTTGCGCCTGGGGTACCAGCAGCCGGGCAGCGTGGTAGAGTTGCGCGATTTGGTGTCGACGGAATTGCTCACGGGCGTTTACGCGTGGTTGGTAACCCAAAAAACAAACGCCATCATCCACGCATTCAACACCAAAGTCGAAGCGACCCACCACCTCGAGGCCATCCCCCTCCCGGAGCAGCCGCAACCGGACGGGGTGGCGGCCGATGCGTGGAGGCGGTGGCTGATGGAAATCGAACAGCTCATGTCGTGATGGATTGGAATCGCATTACTCCGGAGTATTTGGGGCGATTGGTCAATTTTTGGCTAGCGGACGACGACTGGCAATACGCCTCCTCGGCCGAGGACAACCGCATGCCCAACAAGCAGGTGGAAGGCGCGGCCCATGCGTTCAACTTGATCTCCGAAGACCGGGTGGCCTTGATCGCCGATGAGGTGGGAATGGGGAAGACCATCCAGTCGCTGGCCGTGTGCGCGGCGCTGTGGCAGCAAAAGCCGCACGCGCGCATCCTCGTCTTGACGCCGCGGGAGGTGGTGGCCGAGAACTGGCTTTCCGAGTACACGGCCTTCATTCAGCGGCATGTGCGGCGCGACGATGGGGTGTTGCGGTGGCACGGGGAGGCGGTGAAGCCCGCGGTGAAAGTGGGGAATTTGTTCGAGTTGGTGGAGCAGGTGGAGGCGCAATGGCCGCGGTTTCTGGTGGGCAAAATCACGTCGTTTTCGGGGTTGATTCAGGGCGATCGGTGGAAGGAGCGGTTGGGAGTGTGGGGGCGGGATGATTTGGTGGCGGCGTGGAGCGGGGATGAGGACCGCCTGAACGAGCGGATGGCGGCGCTCATTCGGGAGCGCTTGATGGCGCAAGGGCAACCTCCGTTCGACTTGATCATCATCGACGAGGCGCATTACCTGCGGCATTTCGATGGCGGTTCTTACCGCGCGGGGGCGGCTCGGTGCTTTTTCGGCGAAGGAGTGGCGCCGCCCATGGCGGACGGGGTGCTCCTTTTGACGGCCACGCCGAACCACAGTTCGAACGAGGACGTGCGGAACATGCTTCGGTATTTCCAGGCCGATCCCGGGAGTTCGAAGGAGGTCCTGGACCGCTTGTGCATTCGCAGGTTGCGGCGGCTGGGTGCGGGCGGGTGGAACAAGTACGAGTACCGCCGCGAGGCCGCGGATGCGTCGAACTTTCAGGACGACCCCTTAGCGGAGTCGTTCTTCGGCGCTTACCAAGCGTTGCTGGCTCAAAACGTTGCCGACCAACTCCAAGCAAAAGGCCACCACTCCGGAGTTTCGGGGATGATCCGATACCTCGAGGGCGTGGAATTTCTGCCCAAACCTGACGAGCAATCTGCTGACGAGAACGACGATAAGGAGAGCCGGGGCTCCGACTTTCACAGAGGATTCGATACCGTTCTGCTTCAGGATTTGGGCGAGAAATTCCAGAACATTTTCAACGAGAGCCCCCGCCATCCGAAGTACGAGGCCTTGCTGAATCAACTGTACGGGCTCGATGAGCGCGATCCGAAGGCACTCGTTTTCGTCCGGCGCATCGCCTCGGTCTACGAAATCACCCGGCGCCTCATGGAGCAGGTGGATCGGACGTTGCTCGACGAACTCGGGTTGGAAGGGAATGTGCGCGATTGGTCGCGGGAGCGGTTCGTCCAAGGCAGCGGGCTGGAATTGCCGGACGAGGATGACGACACCAACGACGAGGAGGACGACCACATCCCCGACAGCGAGGTGCTCTCTTGGTTCAAAATCAAGAAAGGCGACCCCCATTCCACGACCCCCGCGTCAAACTTCCGACAACTCTTCGCGAATTCGAAGCCGGGCGTCTTTGCGATGTTCTTTTCGCCGGCGGCGGATTTCATGGCTGCGCCTTACGATGACTTGGCCATTTATTACGCTGTGCGCAGTGGCAAACGGACGAAGCGTTACTTCCAATCCGCGGCTTTTCATCGGTTGGGAGAGGGGTCGGAGTGGCTTGCGGAATACCGGTCTGAATCGGAGAAATTGGAGCGTTCCGAGCAGAGGGAGTCCGGTTTGCCGACGTTGTGGACGATGCTCATCTCGGCGTTGCAAGAGGAGGATCCTGAAAGTGCCGCGTTGAAGCGTTATGAGGAAATGGGGGAAGAGATCAAGGAATCTCTGGCGCGATTTGTCGAGAAAGGCGCGCTGCTCGCCTCGGCGGATGTGGTGTGGATGTTCGAGCTGTACCGCGGCCTCGAGGAACGCGAGGGGGTCAATGGCTACAAAGTGTTTTGCGATTTGTTCCAGAAAGGATTCCGCACGCGCCGGATTTGGGGCCAAATCATCGAAAGCATCCTCCACTTCGAGACCCTCGCGCGCAAAGTGTTCGAGCTCTCCTCAAACGCCAGCATTTTCCGGCACAATTGGGATGAGCATTTCCGCCACGCCCGTCCATGCTATCCCTTCCGAGGTGGCGTCGGTTCGAAGCACGCCTTGAAGTGCTTCAACACCCCGTTTTACCCGGACGTGCTCGTGGCGACTTCAGTCCTTCAGGAGGGCGTCAACTTGCAGTACTTCTGCCGGCGCGTCATCCACTACGGCGCGGCGTGGACTGCGGGCGACAACGAGCAGCGCATCGGCCGCATCGACCGCATGTTCAGCCGCGTGGAGCGCGATTTGGATGCGGGCAGCGGCGAGTTGGACGTGCGTTACCCCGTTTTACTCGGCACGGTGGACGAGGAGCACCTCGGTCGGTTCGTAAAGCGCAAGCGCACCGCCGAGCGCCTCATCGACAAGGGCGCCGTCCTTGCGAGGGATTCGGATTCGTTCGCCCACGATTCCGGATGGGAGAATTGGCGCGATTACCTCAACCGACCCGCCGCCAACCGCCACGCCTTTGCCGACCCGTATCCCGTTCACGCGTCGGCCTTCTATGGCATCACGCCGCCCGCTCTGTTGCCCGCCCAAAAGCCGTTCGTCCAGCGCATGGACGTACTCTTGAACACCTTGATTGGCCACCCGTGGATTCAGCGTGTCCTCTCTTTACCTGGCCAAACCCCATCCGCCTTCCTCCTCGACTGCCGCCTGCCCAATGGTCGCCAACAACCCGTCCAAATCCAATTCCTCCTCGACCCTCTCTCCACGGCATTGGACCAACAAGAACGCAGCTTGATTCGCCTGACGAGCCCCCTCGGCAAGCGGAAGGAATTCATACATTTTGAGGGCGCGGGCGCATTCTCCACCATAGGCGTCCGACTCGGCTACGATCCTCAGCGCGAACAGGGCTCCGCGTGGGGGCTCCAGGCCATTTCCGAACTCCCGGTGGTGGATTCGGATTTCCTCCGCGTTGCCCAGACCGAACTCTTCGCTTGCTTGGAGCATCTCGTGAAAACCGCGGACGAATGGGAGCTTCGTGCGCACGACGGGGCTCGCGATCTGCCCTTGAGCGATGTTTCCGAAGGTGCCCAGTTCCATCAACCCAGCGCCCAAGCAAAGCTGGTGGAAGGCGAAATCAAATCCCTTCCCCAGTCCTGGTCGGTCTCCGGCGTTCACACCTGGAAGTCCACTTCTTATGTCGGTCCTCATGACTTGAAAAAATCTGCGATTGCCCACTTGAATCGCAATTTTGTACAGCTGCTTCATCGCGATGGCAGTTGGTATATGGTCGTTGCACATTCCGTCGAGGACGCCGACTTTGACGAACTCAACGTCCTGGAGCGGCACTTGCACAATGCCTCTCGCGTCATCAAGACTTCGAGCTGAAATCCATCACTGCAACATGCCGGTATCGAGGGTGGCTTTGTTGATTCGCACTCAAATAGGCGCTTCGTAGGGGCCGCCGGTGATTTCAATCTTCAAACTGCGCTCCGAGCAGCTGCATGCGCAGGCTTTCCAGGTCGCGGTCGGGCTGGGCATCCGGAAGCTGCTCCAACATCGCGACCGCGTGCTCGAGGTCTTCACGGGCTCCCGCGAAATCGCCCGTTTCGATCCGGAAGAAGCATCGCATCTTCTAGCAGATGAGGGCGTCGAAGCCGGTCTCGATGGCTTCCGTCAGAACGGCTGCGCCTTGAGCGAATTGCTGGGTTTCGAAGTACAAGTTGCTGAGGTTCATGAAGTACGATGGCGGCTTGTAATCCCTCGGAATCATTTGGTAATAGCGTTCTGCGGTTTCGAAATCGCCCATCTTTTTGGCGGCAATCGCGACGTTTTCAAAGCATTTTGCTTGGGGTTGCCACAGGGCCGCTTGCTTGAAATAGCGCAACGAGTTGTGGGGTTCTGAATCGGTGGTCATCAAACCCAGAGCGGTGTACAAGTAGCTGTATTTGTCGGGCTCAAACCGGCCATCGGGTTTCGCGTCGACTTGTTCGAAATCCCGCTTGGCACGGGTGAATTGTCCCGCCTCGTAGTACAAAGCGCCGCGCATCCCGTTGGAGAAGGTGGCCTTTTGGTGTCGGAGGTTTTGCGACCAAAGCGCAATGGTGTCTTGCCAATGCCGGGTCTGCTGCAAGGCCAAACCCGTGAACACCACAACCGCCGCAATCCCCCCAATGCGGACGAAAGCCGGTTGAACACCGCGCAACACCCCGAAGACCGCTAACCAAATCCCCAGCGATGAGAGGTAAGCGTACCGGTCGGCGTAAGGTCCTAAAAACGTGGTCACGAGCGCCGTGTGCAGCGCGATGTTGCCGAGAAAGAACAAAGCGCCGAACACGACGAGTCGCTGGTGACGGTAGCGGAACACCAGCCCCCCGAGGCCCGCGAGCGCAGCGTAAGCCACCACGTTCCACGTCCCCCACGCCTCGGCCGGCCAGTCGTATACAATGCCGAGTTGGAACGGGGCAAGCGACTTCACGAGGTACCACAGGATCTGCGACGGGACCAAAACGGCCGGGTGGTAATCGCCCGTGAACGCCGACTGGCCGCCCCGGAAATGCCAACTGATCGCCGCAAAGCCGATGGCCAGGACGATGAAGGGCAGTTTCTGAACCAGTCGTTTGGCCTGGAAGAGTGCACCGTCGCGCCAGTAATCGAGGAGGAACAAGGCTCCGACGAAGGGCAGCATTTGGACTTTCGCAAAGCATCCGAGGGCGAACCACAACACCGCATACAAGTGCGATTTGCGTGCGCCTTCCGTCAAAAACCGATCGTACGCGAGCATGCCCGCCAGGAAAAACGCCGTGAACAGCAGCGTGCTCGTGGCCGATATCCAACACACGGCCTCAACCGCCAGGGGATGGGCCACGAACAGCAGCGCCATCACGAGAGCGGACTGCGGAGCCTCCAAAATCCGCTTGCCCAAGAGGTACACCAGCACGCCATTCAGCGCATGCAGGAGCAACGAAACGATATGGAAGGGCGTGGCGGAATCGTGTCCGAAAATCGCGTCAATGAACGAAAACAGGAGGGTGGTGAGCGGCTGGTACATGCCCACCGTCGCGCTCGTGAACATCCCCCGCAGGCTGTCCCAATCCAGCGCTCCGACGAACGGATTTTCGAGAACCTGCCCGCCGTCGTCGATGGCGATGAATCCGTAGCGCGTCGAGGCACCGTAAATGATCAGCGTTGCAACCGCGATGAGGCCAATTCGATGCGATTCTTTCATGAGTCGAAGGTAGGGTCCGATTTTAGTTGATCGATTCGGCGCATTTCGCCGTGCCGATGATGCTACATCACCGCCACTTGTGGAAAGCAAGCGGCCTGAGTGGGGGAACGATTGATCTTCTTCGGAGGCTCGTGACGGATTGATTTTTCGGGGGCCAAACGTGCGCCGATCGCTAACGCGCCGGCCGTCGCGTGTTTCAGCTTTCGGTGGCGTACCGGCTGAGCACGGCGGGGAGGTCCCACTCGGGCGAGCCGCCGAGGTGCCTGCGAAGCCGGTGGGTGCGGGTTGGAACGACGGGGCGGAGTGGTGGAGGGGGCGGTAGGTGTCCACGTTGTTGAGGCCCATTCCGAGGAGCATCGAGCGGTCCATCTCCGCTGGCGAAATCCGAGGTTGCGCCGCCAGCATCGCGCGCTGGAAGAGGGGGGCATCTCTTGGAAGTCGGACGCGATTTGCTGCCGACGGGCCTCGAAGGAACTCAGGGGGGCGGTCAAATCTTCAGCCAAGTTGAGCACGAAATTGCTCAAAGACATCGGGCTACTCTGCCCTTTGATGCACGCCCTAAAGCGTTTACAGCTCACCCATCCTCCCAGCCCGGTAATTCCGGAAGCACTCCTCGATCTGCGCCCGCGTATTCATCACGAACGGCCCATACGACACCACCGGCTCGTTCAACGGTTCCCCACCAAGCACCAAAAACTCAGCAGGCCCCTCAGCCGCAAAGAACCGCAGCACATTCCCCCCGCGCTCGTACAACGCGAGTTGCTGGTCCGCGAGCTTCCGGCGCCCTTCCGTTTCCACCTCGCCCTCGATCACATGAACGAACGCATTGTGTTCCGGGTGCACCGGCACGTCCAGCCGCCCGCCCGCATGCAGCGTGACGTGGTAGTAAAAAACGGGCGTGTGCGCATGCACCGGCGAGGACTGCCCGAAGGCATCGCCCATCACCACCTTCAAGCGGTAGTCCTTCGTTTCCACCACCGGCAGGTTCGCGCGCTCGTGAATGTGCGTCACCGGCTCGCTGAATTTCTCCCTCCCGGGCACATTCAACCAAATCTGAAAGCCGTGCACCACCCCGCCATCCCTGCGGATTTCCAAGCTGCTCACCTCCTCGTGGATCGCCCCGCGCCCCGAGCTGAACGTCATGAACTCCCCTTCGCGGTAGACGATGTCATTCGCCAAGCTGTCCGTGTGCCGACCGCTGCCACTCAGCAGGTAAGTCGTCGGCGTCACCCCAGCATGCGGATGCGCTTTGATGTCCATCCCGAGGGTGCCGGGGTCGATTTGCAGGGGCCCAAACTCGTCCAACATCACAAACGGCGACACCAAATCCAGGTCACCGCCCCCAAAACTCCTCAACACCGGCACATTCTGCACCATGGTGCGCCGCGCGTTCAACACCTGTGAAATCCTCCGCTCCGTGGGCGAGGAAAACATCCCCGAAGTGGCCGTCAAGAGGGAAGGCCAAACCGCCGACATGCCCACAATGGCAGATCCGTTGCTGATGAAGGTTCTCCGATTCATTGTAGCTACAAGTTACAACGCAACCCCTGAACATGCGCAGCCTGGGGTTCACCGTGCGGGACTCCGCCGTTTGCACAAGTCAGCGCCTCACCGTGCCACCCCCACGAGCCGCTTCACCCAAGGCGGATTCGCCCCCGAAACGATGAACGACCACGTAATGTGCAAGTACGACCAAGCGAAAAAGAGCTGCGTCATGGCGAAATACGGCAGTTGATTTGACGTGTTCTTCCCGAACAAATTCAGGCCCAACACCAGCGCCACGCACCCCGCATTGATCAACGCCGTTTCGGTCCAATACGTCTTCAACGCGCGCCCCTTGATCAGCCCCGGACGAAGCGCGGGAAGCGCTCCCCAAAAAATGAAATGGAAAAGCGTCAACGCCCTCCAATCAACGGGCAACCAAAAGGCCAAAATCAAAAACGCCGGTCCGATTGTAAGCCAAGGAAACCGACGCAGCATCAAGGACCAATCCAGCTTCCCCGACTCCGACTTCACCGCAACGATCAGCGCCAAGGCAGCGAGGATCGTCACCACCCAGCCCGCTTCCATCAGGTGGGGGATGAACGACAAATTGCTCGAAATGATGGACAGGTAGGTGCCGATGACTACTGCCCCGTGGGCCGTGCGGACTCGGGGGGAATCGGTTTGGAAATAGGCCTCAGAAATCGCGTGATGAATCCCGAAGTACACGATGATCCCGGAGACCACCATGGGAATCCCTGCCAACAAAAAGGAAGTTACGAAGGCTCCAAGCAAAAGCGCCTTTGCCCGAGGGCGCTCCCAAGCTGAGTTCACTCCACGGCGCGAATACTTCAATCCCAGGGCGTAATGGGCATAGCCCAAGCCGTAAACAAGGACATTCGCTTGGGGCATTTTCTCCATGATGGCAAACGAGGCCAACATGGCCACTGCGGAAAGGACGAGTCGCGTCCAAGTCGCTTCGGGGTGCGTAACTGCGGCAGACATAAACGGAATATACGAAATGCATGCGTTGAAGGTTGCCTCAAGCAACCTAACTGGTGTTTTCCGCGTAATCGACGGCGTTATGACGTTCAATTCCTTCAGCTTTGCCACGTTCATGCTCGTGGTCTTCCTGGCTTATTGGTTCATTTTCAATCGGAAAGGGACAAACCGGCTTCGGAACATCTTCCTGCTCGCCGTGAGTTACCTCTTTTATGGGCTCTGGGATTGGCGGTTTTTGCTGCTCATCGCGTTGAGTTCACTCGTGGACTACTCGGTGGGTCTGGCCATCGAACGCGGGGAATCGGCCCAGCAGAAGCGCCGCTACTTGATCGTTTCGCTGGTTGCCAATTTGGGCATGCTCGCGGTGTTCAAGTACTTCGATTTCTTCATCGAATCGGCGGAAGAGCTGGTGGAGCTGCTCGGGGGGACGCCGGCGGGCTTCCGCCTCAATTGGATCCTTCCGGTGGGCATCAGTTTTTACACCTTCCAAACCCTGTCCTACACCCTGGACGTCTACCGCGGACGCATGAAGGCGCAGCGGGATGTGGTCGCCTTCTTCGCCTTTGTCGCCTTCTTTCCCCAGCTGGTGGCGGGGCCGATTGAACGGGCACGGCACCTGCTTCCGCAATTCAAGGGGACGCCTGAATTCGACAACCGTGCGGTTCGAAGCGGCTTGCTGCTGGTGTTGTGGGGGTTGTTTAAAAAGGTGGTCATCGCGGACCGCTTGGCACTATTCGTCAACGCGGGGTACGCTGCGCCGGAGGCCTTGGATGGGTGGACGGCGCTGTTGGTTTGGGCGTTCTTTCCTTGGCAGCTTTACCTTGACTTTTCAGCGTATTCCGACATCGCCATCGGTTCGGCGCGCATGCTGGGATTCAAGCTGACGAAGAACTTCAACCTGCCGATGTGGTCGGCTGGGATTGGCGATTTTTGGAAGCGCTGGCACATCACGTTGACGCGTTGGTTCCGGGAATACTTGTTCGTTCCGGTTCGGAGGGCGAGCCGACATCGGGCATGGCCAGTGGCCTCGCTGATGGTCGTGTTTTTTGCAACCGGTCTTTGGCATGGCGCCAGTTGGAACTTCGTTTTCTGGGGAGTGTTTTGCGGGTTGGGATTGGCTTTTGTGGATCCGGTGATGGTGCGATTTGGCCAAAAGTTGAACGCCCCCGTGCAACGCGTTTTCCTCACGGGGGGGACGATCCTGTTCATGTGCTCGTCGCTGGTGTGGTTTCGCGCACCAAATTGGGGCGATGCGATGGAGGTGTTCCGGGCATTTGGGCGATGGGAAGGGGGGTGGTCGCCGACCGATTGGGGCTTGACGAACGGGGAGTTCAGGTTAGCTTGGATCTTTTTTATCGTAGCGGGGGGGCACGAATTGGTCATGGAGTGGAAACCGGAATGGGAGGCGTCCTTTTTTGCAGGAAACGGGTTGAAGCGTTGGGCCGTTGCGTGGTTGTTGCTCATGGGGCTCATCCTAGCAGGGTCTTACGGCCTGAACATTCAAGACCAAGCATTCATCTACTTTCAGTTTTAAGGATGGAATCACATCGCATTCGCCGCCTGTTGGCCTTTTTGTTGGAAGGTGGGTTCGGGCTGTTTTTGGTTTTGGCGCCCATCCATTGGATGGATCGCCGTGGCGTATTCGACATTGAGGGTGAACCGCATTGGCGGGCCCGCTGGCAGAGTTTGAACGCGCTGAAAGGCAAGTTGCCCGTGGACGTGCTGATCCTCGGGAATTCTCACGCATTCACGGGCTTCGAACCCGCTTGGTTGAGTTCGGCAACGGACATGACCTGCTTCGTCATGGGAAACAGTTCGACCAATGCGGTCGACCATTATTGGGCGCTTCGGCAGGCACTCGAGTACACCCAGCCCCAATTGGTGCTGGTGGAAACCACGGGCATGAACGAAACGGAAATGGTTTCCTCCGATGGGGGCATAGGCCTCGTTAATCAGCTGAGGGCGTTCCATGCCCGGAGTTCGTGGGCGTTGAAATTTGAATCGTGTTTGGAGTTGTTCGAGTGGGATGACTTGCCAGCAGCCTTCAGCCCGAGCATCATGAATCACCATTTGTGGTGGACGGATGCGCATGAAGTCCGTCAGAACATCGTTCGTGGACGCGCTCGTACGCCCCGATTGAATGGGGTTTATTTGGGCGATTACGCGCGATTCCGCAATGGCATTGCGGACACCACGCTCGCCATTTATCGCGAACGGGGAGGAATTTTGGATGGCGCGAAAGGCAGGGTTTCTGAAGTCAATCAGAATGCAGTGGAGCGCATCGTGCAGTTGGGCAAGGAGCGCGGTTTTCAGGTGGGGTTCGTCACCCTGCCGATGCACCAAGATTACCTGTTCAACGCATCCGACCGGGAGGCACACCTCGAAGCGGCCATCCGACCATTGGGTGTTCCGTGGTTGAATTTGCAGCAAGTTGAATCGCTGACCTCCAACCCCGGTTTGTTCGAGAATACGCTCGCAGCGAATCAGCACATGACCGAGCGCGGTTCGATTGCGGCGAATCAACCGATTGCCGATTGGATCGGGGAGTCGTTTTCGAACCTTCGGCGGCCGGGGCGCGAGCGGGACGCGTTGTGGCATCAAGTGATGCAGGTGAAGCCTGGTTATTTGGCTTACCACGATCCGCTGACCAAAGAAAATCCGGCCATCGCATTCGAGAAGCGGGATGTAAGGGCCTCCAACCGCGTGCTGTCCTCGGTTTCCGTATTCCGATACGATGGGATGAGCGACCAATACATGCTGGTGTATGCGCGGCCCGAGCAAGCGTGGTTCACGAACGTTTCGGTCGATGAATTGGTCATCGGGATGGAGTTGATCCTTCGCGCGGAAGACGGCTCCGAGACCGCAAAGTTCGTCACGCTCAAGAAATCGGACGTGGTCAATGATGGGGAGCGGTGGCTCTTCCAAGCAGCGGTTTCTTCAGCGGAGGTGGTGGACATTCGAAACTGCCGCTTCATCCACAAATCCGCCTTGTAGCGGTTCCAACGGCTCCGATCGATATTCCGGGCAATATCCCACGCTGCGCGACACTACCGGGCCCGACTCGCAACCCGACTTCGCCGTTTCGAAGACGTTTCCGTGATTTGAGATCCGTTCCAGCGGGTGAGGTTTGCACCGCAGTGCCGCCGAAGAAGTTCCCTCCTCCCGATGACCGGTCCAGCCCCAAAGCTACTGCTCGGCCTTTCCTGCAAGGAACGAAGAGGAGCGAAAACATCAGGTTTTGACTAGTTTCAGGCGCAATTTCAGCCTGCCCTTTCGTGAAGCTCCTCAAAACAGCCTTCAAGACGGCCTGCGTCATCGCCGTCCTCGGTTTCCTCGTTCCCGAACGGTTCATAATGCCCGTCGAAGGCGCGTCCCGCAACGATTACAACAGCAAGTCCTACTGGTACTATCCGTGGGGCAAGTCGGTCACGCACAAGGGCGTGGACGTGTTCGCGAAGCGGGGCACGCCGGTAATCGCGTCGGTGAGCGGGGTGGTCGTGGCCGCGGGAG
>CBFHLY010000028.1:0-33275 GCA_965656785.1 uncultured Flavobacteriales bacterium | reverse complement strand
GCTTGTCTCCCGCCCTCATGCTCGCGAAGTGCCTTGATAATCTGGCTCTCTGTGAATTTGCTTGTCTTCATGCTTCCGTAATCTAATCTTTCTACTTTTCATCGTAGCTATTTTTCGTGGGGAAGACAATCAAGCATGAGGTGCCCCGTTTGAATGCTGACCTTTTCCGGGTGGAACGGAGAGAGTCCTGCGGCAATTTCATCCGCATTCACAAATTCTTCGCACATGAACATCTCGGGCAGGATGGCAAAAGATGCCGTCGTTTTCCCAGCGCCATCGGGCCTCGCGGTGATGTACACGGCTTTCATAAAGCGAATTTTGCGGATTTGCCTCTTGTCGTAGCCTTGTGCGGCGAATGCGCCAAAGGTTGGGATGCACAGGACTGACGAATGGGATGGTTTTCATTCTGGTCGGTTAGTAAAATGCTTTAGGTCAATTTTTTGCGATTCTGAGAGTTTTTTTCGGTTTAGTTTCGAGAGTGGGAGAAGGGAGCCCTGGTTGGAATTTTGATGAGTCCATGTCTCGGTCTCCCTGCTGATCAAGTAAGCTTGACGTGAAATCCTTGCCAACTCGAATTGACGCACACTTGATACTATCAAATGATAGTATCTTTACGCCATGAAGCCACCGTATGAGATTACGCCTGACATCTTGAAGATGGTTTCTTTGGTGTCGGAGTGTGTGGGACAGATCAACGCCAATTTTTTGGACAAGCCCTCGCCTCAACTCCGCAGGAAAAACAGGATCAAGACGATTCATGCTTCGCTCAGCATTGAAGGCAATACCTTGACGGAGGACCAAATCTCCACGGTCATGGAATCCAACCGCGTAGTTGGCCCGGTGAAAGACGTGCGTGAGGTGCTGAATGCGATTCAGGTGTATGACCAGTTGGGGACATTTCATCCCACATCGGTGAAGTCGCTTCTGAAGGCGCATAAAGCGTTGATGTGTGGACTTGTTCCGGACAACGGCGCCTTCCGAAAGCAAGGAGTCGGCATCATGGCCGGGGATAGAATGGCCCACATGGCACCGCCAGCCAAGAACGTTCCGAACCTGATGAACGATTTGTTTGCCTACCTCCAATCGTCTGAGGAAATTGGGCTCATCAAGAGTTGCGTGTTTCACTACGAGTTCGAGTTCATTCACCCCTTCTCTGACGGCAATGGAAGAATGGGACGACTCTGGCAAACCCTCATCCTTATGAAGGAGCAGCCGCTGTTTGAGTTCATCCCTTTTGAGAACATGATTCACCGCACACAGTCCGAATACTACCGCACACTGGCCCAAAGCGACAAGGCAGGCCATTCAACCGCCTTTATCGAGTACATGCTGCATGTCATCCACGAGACGCTTCGAGACATGCTCCATTTCAAGGGGAAAACCATGGGTTCGGAGGAGCGGCTTGCCTACTTCACACAGACGTGGGACCGTGGGGCGGCGTTTAGTCGGAAGGCCTACATGTCGGTCTTTCAGTCCATTTCCACCGCAACAGCCAGCCGTGATCTGAATAAAGGCGTGGACACAGGCCTCTTTTCCAAGATTGGAGACAAGACCAACACGGAGTACCGCATCAATTGACACTCACTCGAGCTGCACGCTCCTCTAGCCACACGGTAATGCACTTTACAAGTGGAGCCGGGGGTATTTGCCCCTGCAGATTCTCTCCCAAGAATTCAATTGAACTGAATGGTAAAAGCGCTATGAGTTGAACAAGGATGCCGCGCTGGTATTGGGTTTGGGAGGCACTTGATTTTTCGAATGGAGGTGTGGTTTGTGAAGTCGTCTTTTGGATTCATGGAAGTGAAGTGGTCGGATTCAGTTGTTCGCTCACCACATGGGGACAGCAATCCGCCGTGATTTCTGAATCATCTGGAAACCGCGTGTTCATGAAAGTGAGCACAACCGGACTCCGATCGGATTTGGATACGCTTTATGCTCGGATCGCGAACTTTGGCCAAGTTGCCGGCGCGGCTTCCACGCTAACTTGGTCCGATGTGCTTACGAACGGAGGCAATCCCGGTGGGGATGTCAATTTCGCCGGTTACGACGTCTTGGGATTGGCGAACGTTTCGGCCTCGGGGACGATGACGGTTGACAGCATTTCTGTGACACGGGTCATCAATGGCCAAGTGGATGACCTCAGCAACCACGACTCCGATAACTTGCCGGAGGGCGGCCCCCACTTGTTCTTTACGGCTGCCGAGCGGCTGGCATTGACGCAATTGCTGGTGACGATGGACTCGTTGATCGCTGTTGTGGATGCGATTCAAAATCCAGGGCCGGGAGCAACAGCGCCGACGGTTTCGACCTCTGCGGCTTCGGATGTTGCTGAGACGGGTGCGACCTTGAACGGATCGATTTCGGACGATGGTGGGGATGCCTCCACGGCGACTGGCTTCCGTTGGGGGCAGGCGGCGAACTTGAGCGACGCCCAGGATTTGGCGGGCAGCGCGACGAGCGGATCCTTCACGGGAAGCCTCACGGTCCTCGCAGCGGGCACCACCTACGACTTCACGGCCTTTGCCACAAACGGCGAAGGCACTGCCCACGGCGACGCGCTGAGCTTCACCACGTCGGCGGCTGCGCCGGCGTTCAACAGCTGCGGTGATTCCTACAACTACCAAGGCCACCATTACGCCGCGGTGCAAATCGGCTCGCAATGCTGGTTTGCAGAGAATTTGCAGTCCACTTCGTACAACGATGACACGGCGATTCCGACGGGCTTGGACGGTGCAAATTGGTCGATCACCGTGATTGGAGCCGTCGCGGCTTACAATGACAGTGAGGCCAACGTGGCGATTTCCGGACGGCTGTACAACTGGTATCCGGTCAATACAGGCCTGTTGTGTCCCACGGGTTGGCATGTGCTTTTGAATGCGGAGTTCAATCCGCTGGCCACGGGATTGGGTGGAACTTCAAATGCAGGGAATCCCATGAAGTCCTCCGCGTCGGATTCTCCAGCTTGGAACGGAACGAACACCAGCGCTTTTTCTGCTGTCCTGACTGGAGTAAAAGAAGCAGATGGTACATACGATGAAGCCACCACTTCAAGTTACATGTGGGCCTCGGATGTGCACCTTGGTGGAAGTTCACAGTGGTGGGTGCTCTACACCTTCCATGGTGCCTTGGTTTCGTCACTGGGTATCAAGAATTATGGACTCCCTGTCCGTTGCCTCAAGGATTGATGACAATTCGACTTTTCAGCGGCCTTCCCTTCGGGGGAGGCCGTTTTTTTTGCGCCAAATCCGATGCGTGAGAAACACTGAAAATGGACCAGTCAAGCCTCGAAGGGGCTTCTTCGAGGACCAACGAATTCGTCGCATCCCGAGCGGTCATCCTAATTCTTTTTGAGGAGTCGGATGAAAATGTAGATGTGGCTCAAGAACGCCGCCAATCCGTAGGTCACGAACATCAACCAAATGAATCCCAGGTTTTGGTCATACAGCTTCAAGCCGAAGAACTGCGGGAAGGCGGTGATCAAATCCCCGAATCCGACGAGGTTGAAGATCCAAACCAGGGGAATGGCAAAGCGCCACCGGGTCTTCAGGGCCACCACCGACACGATGGCCAGCAACGCCGTCGTCAAATCGAGCAGTCCGACCGTGGTCAAAAACTCCTCCGGAAATCCACCGTAAAACTGCTCCTTCGCCATGAAGGTCAGCCCGAGGTAACGAAATTCAGAAAGACGAAGGGAAGGAGTGCGTCGTGAAGCGCGAGTTGGGAGATGCGCGGCTGGATCCAGTAGCGAAAGCCCAAGAGCAGGGCGACGGTGCCGGTGAGGGCTTGGATGTTGATGATGGTGAAGTTGTCTATAGGGATCATTTTGAGGAGGGGATGGGTTGCTTGTTCAGTTGCTTGAACATCAGCTCGGGCGCGAGGCGGCTCATGGTTTTCAGGGCTTTGGAGATGCCCGGGGTGATCTCCTCTTCTCCGTTGATGTAGCCTTTCCAAAAGAGGTCGGCCAGCTTTTCAGGAGCCATGGGTGTCAGGTTGTCGTCCTCGGCGATGTCAGCGGCCTGAGCGAGGGGCGTATCCACGACGGGAGGGAGCAATTCCACGACCCGGATGCGGTGCGGCATCAAGTGGAGTCGGATGCTTCGGGTCCAAAAGTGCAACGCGGATTTGGTCCCCGAGTAAATCGGAGCTTGCGCAAAGGGCACATACGCCAAACCGGACGACACGTTCACCAGCACGGCTTGGGAGCTCTTTTTCAGAAGCGGCAGGAAATGGTGCAGCACGCGAATGGGCGAGCTGTAATTGATTTCGATTTCCTGCAGTTGCAGGTGCAGGTCTTGGTCTTCCCGGCCCGTGTCCACCAAATTCATAATCCCCGCGTTGTTGATCAACACGTCCAATCCCTTGAATTGCCGCTCCATGTGCTCTTTCAACCGTCGGACGTCCTCATCCTGCGTCACATCGCTTTGGAAAATGTGGAGTTCCGGGTGGGCGGTTTTGACGCGTTGAAGTTTCGTCAGGTTGCGACCCGTGATGATGACCGTGTTGCCGTGGGCGAGGAACTTCAGGGCGAGGGCCAGGCCAATTCCAGAACTCCCCCCCGTGATCAGCACCGTTTGTGGTGTGTGCGTCATGTGCTTGCTATTTTTGCTACCATAAGAGTATCAAAGCTAGCGCGCAAAGGTTTGGCTACCAAAAAAAGAGTGAAAGGGTTTCGCGTTTCCCATCGTGTCCGCGCTCAAAGTCCAGCGAGCCCCGAGTTTCTTGCGGCATTCAGGGGGGCGGACGGGACGCTTTTCCTGATTATGGCAGCTGAAACAGGGCTTCTACCGAGCACCCCAACGTTTTGGAAATCTTCAAAGCAAGGACGGTGGAAGGGACATACACGCCATTTTCGATGGCGTTGATGCTTTTTCGAGAAACTTCGGCGGCTTCAGATAGCTCCTGTTGCGTGAGGCCGGCGTTTTTGCGCAACAGCTCCAAGTTGTTCAAGAGCTTCTGGTGGTTTTTGCCCATGCTTATTTGCGCTCGAAGTGGTCGACGGCATTCGTCAGCTCCTTGCCCGTGTTGGGATAGAGGTATCCTGCAATCAAAACGCCCACGCCGATGAGCCCGACCAAGGCGCCCGCGCCTTTCAAGATGTTCCCCAAAAAGAACCACCCGAGGATGAACAAGCCCAACCCCACAAACAAGGTGATCACGCCCCCTCTTCGGTAGTCGATCGGTTCTTTTTTCCGCTCGTCAAAGAGGTTCAACAGGTCCTCGATTTTCGCAGGATCATCCAAATGGCGAGCGATTTCCATGACGGCCTCCCTCTTTCCCTTCTCGTCAAAATACATCCAGACGAAGACGGAAATGGGAATGATGATGCCAGCGAGGATGCCCAGAATGGGAATGATGAGTTCGACGTTCATTGGAAGGGTGTTTAATGTAACGCAAACGTAACACTCTAACCTATGAGAAGCAAAGGTTACATCGTGTTTTTTCTCATTCGCGGCGATTTGTGGGGGGCAGAAGGCAACGTCCGCCGGAGTTTCGCTTCCCCCCTTGCCATCCCCCGCATGCGAGCTCGCCTACCATCCAGACGGCAACGGGGACCGCATGATCGGCGTTCCCGATTTGCTCCGTCTCCTCAGTGTTTTTGGGGAAATGGACTCCGACGGCTTGTACGGTGCGTACTGGATTGATTGCCCGTGAAACTCCAGGCGGTCATTTCGGGTCGATTCGTTGGCTGAACGGCTGAAGATCGTACATCTCGAAGGTCGCGATGATGCGTTCCATGTCTTCGCCTTCGCCGTGGTCCTCTTTCCCTTGTTGCGTGGCGAGGTAATCGTAGAGCGTTTCTTTTCGGTCAAAAGTGGACCAAACAATGACCGCGTTCCGCTCGCGATCCACACCCACTTGATAAGCGATCAGCCCATCCGATTTCTCATCCATCTTCAAGGTCGGACCGGTGGTGATGCGGATCAATTCTTCCAACATGCCCGGCTTCGCCGTGGAAACCGAGACGAATGTGTAGTTTGAATTGTTCATGAACAAGGTATTTGGTGGTTATTGCTGTGTTTTCGTTGCAAACTTAGCCAAGTAATGTCAGGAACCAAACAGTTTGACTACATTGCTTCAAAATTGAACATTTCGACGCCATATGGACTACGCGCTACTTAAAACCATCATCGAACGGGTCGAGGCGTATCAAGCTAGCCACGCGTCTCAGAAGTTGGAGGATTTCACGATTTGGCTCAACACCCAACTGTTCGCCTCCGAGAATTCGGACCCGCACGCGGCGGACAACGACTTGTACATCGGCTTCAAGCTGCTCTACGCTGCGAAGGAACTGAAGCGCCAAAGCAAGGGCGTTCTTTCCGAATCGAGCCTTTCCTCAATCGATGAATACAGCTTCTTGTTGCACCTGAACCAGGGCCAAACTTTTCGGAAAATGGAGCTCATCGAGCTGCACAACCTCGAGGCGCCAACGGGCATCGAGGTCATCAAGCGCTTGCTCAAGAGCGGCATGATCGACGAATACCCGGACGAACAGGACAAACGCGCAAAGCGGGTCGTCATCACGCAGCGGGGCATCGAAGAGCTCGGCCACCTGGGCCCCCAAATGGACCGAGTCTTCAGCAACGCATCGAGCCCCCTTTCGCTGAACGAAAAGATCCAACTGAGCGGCGCCCTGGACAAGTTGATCCGCTGAACGCGTCGAGGAATTGCAGCCTCGTAACCGGTCATTCGGGAACTCAACGGCCCATGAGCGCGCGCGCCTCCAACGATCCACGCGGAAGGTTTGGGTCGGCTCGGGGCGTTCCGCTTACCTTTGGCCTTGCGCAATCCGCTTCGGTCGATGGAACCGCACGGCGGATGCCTCCCGCTTTTCGAACCCCAAACTGCACCGCATGAGAGCGCCTTTCAGATCGAGTTGTCCTTTGGCCTCGACGCTGGACATCGTTGGAGACAAGTGGTCCTTGCTCATCGTGCGGGACATGCTGCTGGACCAAAAGCGCACCTTCAAGGAATTTTCATCGTCTCTCGAAGGCATTGCACCCGGCATCCTTTCCGCGCGGCTGAAGTGGTTGGAATCCAACAAATTAATCACAAAGCGCAAGCTGCCCGGCAACCGAAAAGAGAACATCTACCTGTTGTCCGAAACGGGGCTGGCGTTGGCCCCCACGATGGTCGAGCTCATCGTTTGGGGCGACGGCAACTTGCGGGAACGCCATCCGGAAATGCATTCCATTGCGGAATCGGGCATGGCGGCCGATAAATCGGCGGTCATCGAACGCCTTCAGGCAGCGTACCGCCAATTGGTGGCCTCGTTGATCGGTTGAAGTGAGCAAGCGTCGGTAAGAAGAACGGAGCTCCAATCGCAGGGCGTTGGTTGCTTTCCTCAACACCGTGAATTCTGATGGCGGGGGAGGACGGCTTCGTGGTGCCGATGGCCTGTGAAATTCACCCAGAACCGAATGACTTTTAGAGGTTGGGCTCTCCGATCCGCGGAAGCCGCAGCACTTCCAACCCCGGAAACAGCCGCCCGAATTCACGCTTCGTCGCCGTCTTCGTTCAGGAGGGTCATGTACAGCCACGTCCCCAGGCGTTCCGACGCCGGCACATCGAGCTTGCTCCGAATCGCGCTCCGCGCGTTGTTGATGTGCCCCACGCTCAGGGCGAGTTGGACGGCGATTTCCTTGGTGGGGATGTTTTTCGCAGCCATCCGCAAGATGGTCATCTCAACGGAATTCAAGGTTTCGATGCCTGCGAGGGAGCTGAGGTTCAAATCCGGTTGGTCGGGCTCTTGCTCCACTTGAAGGAGCTCCAATTTGCGGACGACCCGGAGTGCCTCGCCCACCTTGTTGCCCTTGACGATGGCCTCGTTCAACGATCGGATGTCGTGCAGGGAAATCCGGACGGTCGATTGCGTGTCCTCCTGCGATTTTTCGGCCTCAACCTGCTCAATGGCCCGCGCGATGCCCTGTCGTTTTTTCCGAGCCGATTTCCACGAAATCCAAATGAACAAGCTTCCGAGTCCCACCAAGAACAGCGCGGCCAGCCTCCAATTCGCCTTCCCGAGGGATTTGAGGTGCGTTGCATTCAGGATTGAACGCGTTGGAAAGTGGACAATTTAGCCATTTGCTTGTTTGACGATTTCTCGGCCGACAGGCCGCTCTACCGGGCGAAGCGTGGGCGGAAATGTCGAGAGACAGGGCATTCGGAATCCCCAGTGCGTTATCGCCGGGCTTCGCTTTCGAGGCAAAGAGGAGCGACCAGGACTGGATGAGTTGCTCTTGCAACCAATGCCCGCTTCCGACACAAACGCAGTTTTGCGGCCTTCCCTTCGGGGGAGGCCGTTTTTTTCGTGCCAAATCCCAGGGCCTGCTCCTTATGCAGTTGAGGCGGGCCTTGGCCGAGTCGTCATCACGACGGCTTGATTCGCTCCGTCTTAAATCTGGACCTTTGCCGTCAGGCTGAACCGCGCGAACAGTTCTTCGCTGTACCACTGGTGCTTCCGGGTCAGTCGGATGACGTTCTTGTGCGTGGCGTCGGTGTAGGCGTAATGCTGCATTGCCTCTTTGGTTTTCCAAACGCTTAACGTGGCCTGTTGGATGAACGGCAATTCGCCCACGCCGATGGCAAATTCCAGCTCGGGAAACTTGAACAGTTCGTTCGCCGTGCGCCCGACTTTTCGCCAGAATTGCACCAGGCGCGACGCCTTGATCCGCCCGCGCGTCAGCACGACGATGGGCCCCGAGTCATCGGCATCGAGCGCTTTTTCAAACGGATTGCCCCCGGACCATTTGCCGTGCGCCATGATGTTTTTCAGGTAGAACGCTTCGGCGGATGCGCATCGGTTTCGGTAGGTTTGGAAATAGGGGTGGGCCTGGAAAAAGGCGTCGGCGAAATCTTGGTTTTGCCAAACCATCAGCCACGCATACACCCGAAAGCTGGGCGTGAAGTCAAACCCCTGTCCGCCGCCCGATCCCATCGACTTGAAGAACGTCAAGCCGGGCACATCCTTCAGCCGGCGAAACGCGAGCGGAACTTGCTTGAACGCCCAATATTGATGGGGGAATCCGTTGAATTCGAAGAGGCAGACGGTCGTGATTTGTTCACTCATGCGCTTTTTTTTGGAGCACCACGGTTTGGATTCCCAGCGGAATGAAGCGTTCGAGGAGGAAGAGGGGCGCGAGCGCGACCTTCCAAAAAACGAGGCCCCAGAAATGAGGTTCCATGGATCCGGACCACGATCCGTTCCTTTTTTCATGGTGCCCCAACCACCACAAGGTAAACGCCGAGAGGGTCCCGGAAGTTCGGTGCTCGAGGTGATTCCATCGGTCTTCGGGGAAGGCGTGCTTCCAGCTGCGCACGCTGAACAGGGTCAAGTGGCGCGGCGTGTGCCATCCTTGCCAATGCGGTCCCTGCAGCCGTTGGAGGAGGCCTTGGTACAGGGGCACTTCGGCGATTAAGACGCCGCCGGGTTTCAAGAGTTGGTGGCACGCGCGCTCCGTGGCGGAAAGGTGGTAGTCGTGCTCCAAATAGTGCCACGCCGTCAGGACGTCGAATTGCCGTTCCGTCTTTAGCTCGCGCCAATCGCCCTCGATCAACTCCAGGCCGCTGTACTTCCAGTCGCCCCATTGCGCCGCAGTCCGGTCGATGCCCGCCGCATTCACGCGCTGCGTCGCTATCAGCTTCGCGAGGAAGTCCGGTTTGCCGCACCCGATGTCCAGCACGGCCGCCTCAACCGCATCCCGAGGCAGGAAGCGCCGCACCCACGCCACGCGCTTCGCATTGAGCCGTTCGTCGTCGCGGCGCACCCACCCCGCGTACCGACCCCAAGCCGTTTCCCCGCGGTAGGGGAGGTACGCCTCCGTGTAAAAGGCCCCCAGATCGCCCTCCACCACGGGATTGGTCAAGAACACGGTGTCGCACACCGCACAGCGATTGAAGCGAAAGTCCGCCGATTCGCCTTCGTGCATCATGGTGCCCGTGGTGATGAACGGCGCGTGATCGGCACTTCCGCAGACGCTGCAGATGAGCTGGGGACGGGTACGGAAGGGTTGGTTCATGGGCTTGGGTCGTTCCAAGGTGGAATCATCCGAAAGAACTTAAAAAAATCGGGACGTCCCATCGCGTTCACTTCCTCAACTGAAGTGATCGTGCACAATAGCGAATGCGAAGGGGGGGGCGACATGGTACCTATAAGGAATCGCGATCGTTCTCGGAATCCAAAGGGAGTGCTCCGCTGTTAGGTTTCAAACCAGTCGAAGTACCCATGAATGCATTTTCAAAAACTCTGTTGCTGTTCTCCTCGCTCATCGCCCTCAACTCTTGCGTCGTGGTGCGCCAAGGCGAAGTGGCCATGAAGCGGAGGGCGGGCAAGTTGGTGGGTCAACCCATCACGGAAACCACTCGGGTCTACAATCCCCTTTGGAGCACCTACATCAAAGTCCCCGTGCGCAACATCAACTTAGAGGTCGCGCTCGACATCCCCTCGAAGGAAGGCTTGACGATTCGTTCGGAGGTGTCCATTTTATACCGACTCGACCCCGAACAGGTCCCCAACATCCTGCGCGATGTGGGCATTCAGTTTGAACGGAACTTGATTTCGCCGGTCTTCCGGTCGGCCTTGGCGGATGTGAGTTCGCGGTTCATGGCAAAAGACATGCACACGGGCATGCGCACCCAAATCGAAAACGAAGTGCGCGACCGCATGATGGCCATCCTCAGCGAGCGCGGTTTCATCATCGATGCGGTTTTGATGAAGCGCATCGTGTTGCCCACGACGTTGACCGCCGCGATCGAGGAGAAACTCTCCGCCGAACAAGAGGCCCAGCGCATGCAGTTCATCCTTGAGCGCGAGGGATTGGAGGCTGAACGGAAGCGGATGGAGGCGGAAGGGACGCGGGACGCGCAACGGATTTTGTCCCAAGGGCTCACGCCGGAAGTGCTTCGCTACGAATACATTGAGGCCCTCAAAGCGCTGGCCACTTCGCCCAACGCGAAGGTGATCATTACGAACGGCGAGGACCAGCCCGTCCTGCTCAACGCCAACTGACCGCTCGAGCCGATGTCGTGAACGCAAGGATTCCGGACCCGCCGCGGCCGTCGAATTCCCAACTTCGCCAACAGGCCTGCGTGCATCCGCATTGCGCTGCGCATGATCAAGTCATCGACAGCGGTAGCTGAAGCTTCCGTCCGAGGACGTCAACGTGCCATCCGATGTGAGGTAGTACACCCCGGAAGCGTTGATTTCGGGGAAGTCCATGGAGAGGGTCGCGCGCACCGTCCCCGGCGCAATGCGGACGTTGATGCCCGAAACGCGGGTCCCGTTATCAAAGTGGATTTCGACCCCCACCGTGTTCCATGCGTTGAGCGATTTATAGGTCAAACGCGATCCGCCCGCATCCTCCGTCCGCAACCCCTGCTCGAGGTAGCGTTGAATGCTGGCTTCAGAAGTGATGTCCACGGAGCACCAAGCGGCCAATTCCGCGAAATCGACGCGAGACGGCGTCGGGGCATCGGTGGAGAGGAGGGGGGCGGCAGCGCGAAGGAGGACAACCACCGCGAACAGGGTGACGGAGGACATGGGGAACATGGTTTGAGGATGATGGATTTTTCCGTCCAATCTATCATCCCCACCCAGTAAACCCCGTGAAGATTGCGTTGAATTGCGTTGTGCTCTCGGGGCGGGTCGTGCCATTTTTCCGGAGTTAACAGGCGATTTCAAGGTTCTGGTTGGGCCGCGTGTTCATCCGTTTTCCAGTGGGAACGCCTGGACGCGCGCGCGGTTTTCAAATAGGTGAACATGAGAGAATGAACAATACAGGAACCGGTGTGTAACGGGTGATTCCAAGGCTTCTGGTTGAATTTCGTGGGGTTGCTTCGTCGGGGCTGAGTTCAAGTTCAGCGGGCGATTCGGCCACTTAAACACACGAAAACTTAAAACTTAGGAGCATGAAACATGTTGGTTTGGGCGCGCGTTGGACTCCGGGAGGAGCCCGCGTCAATGATTTGAAAACGAAACGTTCCCTGTCCCGATGGATGAGGGGCGGAATGGCCGTTGCACTGATGGCGGCCACCACCATGCTTTGGGGGCAACAAAACGCGGTGGTCTCGGAAACTTCGGGCAGTCGGGTTTACCTCGAAATGAGCTTGCCGGCGTTGCAATCGAATTTGGACACCCTGTTCGCCCGCTCCGCACAAGCAAGCTCGCTGACGTGGTCCGATGTGCTCGCAAACGGAGGGAGTCCTGGCGTCGATGTGGCGTTCAACGGATTCAGTGCTTCGGGCATTGGTGACCTCGCGGCTTCGGGCACGGTGACGGCAGACAGCCTTGTCCTGAACAAGGACGCAGACCTCTTGGGACGGCTGAGCATCACCGGGGTGACGCAGTTGGAGGATTCCCTCCGCGTGGCGGGGTTCGTTGAATTCGCCGACTCCTTGCGGGTTTTGAAGGCGGTTGCGATCGGCGAAACGCTCCATGTTTCGGGGTTGACGACGCTCGGGGACAGCTTGCACGTCACAGCGAACGTCGATTTCGATGCCTTGTTCAACGTGGACGGTGACGCCACGTTCGGCGGAACGATCCATGCGGACAGCATCGTCGTTGCGGACGTCATCAACGGCCGCGTCAGCAGCTTGAGCAATTTGACCTCAGACGAATTGGCTGAAGGGGAGGCAAACCTGTATTTCACGGCTGCCGAACGCGTGGCATTGGCCCAATTGATGGCGACCGTGGACTCGTTGATTGCGGTCATCAATGGATCGGGAGACGCGCCTGAAACTGCATTCTCTTGTGGCAATGCGTTGGCTTACCAAGGATACGATTACACAACCGTCCAAATCGGTGAACAGTGCTGGTTCGCAGAAGATTTACAGTCCTTGTTGTACAACGATGATGAGGCGATTCCGAGTGATTTGGACGCAACGGCTTGGAATGACGATGTCCTGGGGGCGGTCGCTGTTTACAACGGAGATGAAAACAACGCAGCCTTGCGCGGGCGGCTGTACAACTGGTACGCGGTCGAAACGGGCAAGTTGTGTCCTGCGGGTTGGCACGTTCCATCCGATGAAGAATGGAAGGTCCTTGAAATTGCCTTGGGGATGTCGCCTGTGGATGCAGACGGCGCGAATTTTCGCGGAACGGATCAAGGGGCACGGATGAAGTCCTCGGATTCGGGGGTGTTCAATTGGAATGGTTCGAACAGCAGTGGTTTATCGGTTCTGCCCAACGGCTACCGTGCTCCCATTGGATCCTACGAACAGGCGGACTCCTACGGTGCGTTGTGGGCTTCTACGTCTTCCGGTTCTGGCTCTTGGGCTCGCCTGCTCGCTTTGGGTGTCGACCAAGTTTACAGGGGCAGCAACCTAAAAGGCCACGGTTTTTCTGTGCGTTGCATGCTGGATCAACTTGATTGACCAGGCCAGGAGTTCAGACCAACTGATGGCCTTCAGGGTGGGAACTTCCGCTTGGCAGGTCCCAGAGCAAGCTGCGTCGAAAAGGGGGAGGCCAAGCGTCTCCCCCTTTTTTTGGGATTTCGTAGCAAGGATTCAGGGTCGGTGAGGTCACAAAATTTCCGTGTGCATCAACCGGGCGCTGAGCGTTGCAGCGGGCGGGTTCTGAAGAGCTTCGGTTCCTCTCCATTTACATTCCTGCTCAAAGTCAGTGAAACAAAGGGACGGAGCGGCACCGCTGTGCAGCGCCTCATCGAAGCATGGCCATGTGCAGCCAAGTGCTCAACCGCTCGGTGGAAGGGATTTCCAACTTGCTCCGGATCGAACTCCGCGCGTTGTTGATGTGTCCGACGCTCAACGCAAGTTGAATCGCCATTTCTTTCGTCGGAATGCTGCGCGCGGCCAGCCTCAAAACCGTCAATTCCAAGGGCGTCAGGCTTTCAATGCCGGGAATGGCATCGAAGGCCATGTCCTGTTGCTCTTTTTCGTGTTCATCTTGGAGGATTTCCAATTTGCGCACCACCCTCAACGCCTCGCCGATGCGACTTCCTTTGATGATGGCTTCGTGCAGCGATCGAATGTCATTCAAGGAGACGTGCATCGGTTGTTCCGCAAGGCGCTCGGTTTTGAACGGGTTCGATTCGCTCTCCACCTGCGCCATGGCGGCATTGATGGTGCGCTGCTTAAGCCGCACCTTGCTCCACCAAATCAATGCAATCGCCGCGCTGATGATCAGCATGATCAAGGCAATCCATTGCCAATTGGCGATGCGCTCACTGGCCTGGTCGAGGTGCATTTGGATGTCATTGAGTGAATCACCGTTCAGCTGGTTGGCTGAATACGCAAGGCTCGCTCGCAGTTCCCGCCGCTTCTCTTCGGTCGTTGTGCGCAGCAATTCCCAGTTCTGCTCAAATTGTTCCTCCGACAAGTTAGAGGCCAACAGGGCGGCGTACCAACGAGGATCCAGGTTTTCCACGGAAAGGCGACCGGAAGACATGGCGGAACGCATGCCGTCGAGGTAGTCTTTTTGGTTCGTAGCCAATACGGAGTCCATGGTTTTGCGCATCACCCCCTCGGGCAAGTCATCGAAGGGAATGAATTGAATGTTCGCAAGCCAAAGCGAATCCGCCTGTTCAAATTGCCCAGCCCCCTTGAAGGCCATGTAGCGATTGCAGTCGCCGAGTGTTCGCCAATACGGATCCAAAGTCTCCCGGTCCACTTCGCTCAAGAGGTCGAGCGCGTCGTGGTGTTGGAGGTTCGACACCATCATCCCTGCGGCGTTGATTTTGATGACGTTGCGAAACGTCACCGATTGGAGGGAAACGTGGTCGCTCCACTTCGAATCGGGCAACACCAGTTCCTTGAGCAATTCGATGGCCGCATCGTGATCCCCCGTGTGATGCAGGCTCGCAGCGAGGTTGAATTGAGCGTTCACAGCCAAATAATGCCCCGTCTCCAAGAGGTTCAACGCCCGTTGGTAGTGCACCGCCGCCTCGTGGTAATTGTTCCGGTTGAAATGGATCGATGCCATGCAATACGCAAATCCGCCCGAGAGCGGCGTGCAGCGGTCATGGGTTTCAATCAATTCCATCAGGTAGTCCGATTGCCCGCCCACCATGCACTCGAAGGCGATCTCCGAACGGATGCGCTGGATGCGTTCGCACGACAACGTGGCGCCGTCGGCCTTGAGCATGGAAGTCAATGAATCGAGCCGTTCAGGGTGGTGCTTCCATTCACCGAGCAAGAGGCTGTCCAAAAAGCTTCCTTCCGAATCGGCATTTGCCGCGGCAACGCGCACAGCCGACCCCATCCAAAGGAGTCCCCCAATGAGCAGCGCACGCACCAACATCCGAAGAACATGAGAAGGAAGTCCGTTCACCTGGAAAGCCGTGCTTGGGTTCATGTGGCAAAGATGGTGGCGGACTTCCAATGGCTGAGGCAACGGAAGGCCGTTTTCGGTTGAATGTGAGATGCGGACAAATACAGGAAGTGCTTCTCAGGGGTGAACGGCTGAGGCGATTTGCCTCCCCCGAGCAATGCCATGAGAAGCTGCGGAATCGCCCAGCCGTTGTGGGGTTCATGTCGTTTCCGTTCCCATTCAGCTCGACCTACTTCGAACGGAACGCCCCGCATTCCTTCGAGGCGGGACGCATTGCACAGAAACCGCGCATCCCCCATGAAAGTGTGTGAATTTCACGTATTCATTCCTGACAAATCCCCATGATTCGTGGAATGCAGGAAATGGGAGCTCGGGTTCACGTTCTTCTGATGGGGTGCCTTCTAATTTTGTTGAATCCGATTTTTTGTCGACAAATCACCAAATTATGAAGAAGTTCACCCTGTTGCTCCTCGTCGTCTCATCCGCTTTCGGCGGTTTCGAAGTGCAGGCTCAGCGATCCTGCCTCGTGGGATGCGAAACAGATGGAAGGTCAAATCTCCGATTCGATGCTCGGGCGGCACAACAGCTGTTCGACTCGTTGTATTACCGGTTGGATTCGTTGACCGCTTATGTGGCGGCTTGCAATTGTGGCGCGGCCGAAGAGCCCCCCGCAGCACCGCAGTCGAGCGGCCACCCGTGTGCGGAAGCGACATTGATGTACAACGGGTACGCTTACGGAATCTTCGATATCGGAGGAAAAAACTGGTTCGTGGAAAACCTCCAAACCACCCAATTCAGAAACGGGGACGTCATCCCGTCTTCTCCCAATACCTGGGACGGCTACGTCGAGTGGTCGAACTTGACCACGCCGGCTCGGTATGACCTGGACGGCGAAGCGTCGGTGGCGGATTTGGGCAGGTTGTACAACGCCATGGCCATTGAAGATGAGCGCGGCCTCTGTCCAACGGGCTGGCACGTGTCATCCGATGCCGATTGGATCGCTCTTGCAGCCGCGTACGGTGGAAAAACGTCAGCCGGTTTGGCCATGAAGAACACGCCAGAGGACTCGCCGCAATGGGATGGTACCAATGAAACCTGCTTCTCCGCGGTGAAATCGGGTTATCGCTGGGACCAAACCGATGCCGACTGGCTGGATCCTGAGGTTGACACGGGATGGGGGGTGGCGAACGCGGCCTTGTGGTGGTCCTCGACGCCGGGCAACGAGGGCAACCACCACATGTGGCTGGTCGTATCGGACAACAATGACCTGATTGAAGCGGGTGACCGCAGGGACACGCACGGGTTTTCTGTGCGGTGCGTTGAGGATTGACGCGCAGGAATTGCCCTCCTTTTCGTTTCGATGTACTTTTCGAGATGCTGAAAGTCGGTTTGGGAGTGGGTGCGGTTTGCTTGCTCGGGGGGCTGTGTGCACAGGTGGACACCGTTCTTTTGAAGCAGATTGCATTCCCGTACTCCGTGCGCTCGGTGGCCTCCGATGACCAAGGCGTCGTGGAGGCCTCTACCGCTCGTGGCCGGGAGCGGTGGAATGGAGAAGCCTTCGAAGTGGTGGACGATGGGGACTTTGCGGCCATAACGCGCTTTGAAGGCCAAATCCGGAAGCAGATTGAACTCCACGATTCCCTCGGTGACTGGGACCGCGTGCTCGCAGAAGAATGGCGCCCCCACCTGCCGCACTCGACGTCGAGCATCACCGCCTGTCCCGTGGGCGGTAATCGGTGGTGGGTGTCGAACGGCCAATCCCTCTTCGAATTTGAGGTCGCGGTGCCAGCCGAGGTGCGCCTGATGGGCAACTCCATTCGCGGCTTGAGGTATGCGGACGACTTTTGGGTGGCCCAAACCTACTCGGGGCTGTACATCAATGGTGAACCGACGTGCCCGGAGTTGGAATTCAGCAGCGGCCAGTCCCTTGTGTTCAAGGACACCTTGTACGTATTTGGATACAGCATGGGGCGACTTGCGGTGCGCGATTTGGGCGCTTGCATCATCGATGACGCGGCTTTCGATGATGTTGCTGGAAAGTGGGTCACGTTCGCCTCGGGAGCCGTTTGGCAGAACGAACTTTGGATCGGTAACAACAAAGGGCTCGCGCGCTGGCAGGGTGGGAGGTTGCGGTATGTGCTTGAAGGGCATTCAGTTGACCGCATCCGTGCTGTGGATTCGGGGTTGTTTCTGATGAGCGATGACGGCGGGGTTTGGTTTTGGGATGGTTCCGCCATGCAAGCGACGGAATTGGAAGTGAACGTGTGGTGGATGGAGGCATGGACCGAAGGCCGGTGGTTGCTGGCCACGGACATGGGACTTGGGATTTGGAGTCCAGATCGTCATGTGGTCGATTTCATCACGAGGCGGGATGGGCTGCGAAGCAATGCCGTTTGTGCGGTCCACGTGGATGAATGGGGAACGGTATGGTTCAGCACGTTTTCGGGCGTTCACCGGTATGTGGAAGGGCTCGGCGTCATTGAAGTGCATCACCCGTACGTGGAGTTCAATCGGGGTTCGTTCGGCAAAGGGCGCGATGGCGTCCTGCATTTCGGGTCCGTCGATGGCATTCACGACGTCGTTCCCACTCCCTTCAAGGCCGATACGAACTCCGCCATGATTTGGTGGGGCTTCGGCCTGCTATGGATCGGGTTGGCGGCGGGGTTGGTCCACTGGCTGCGCAAGCGAAAGCGGGAACAGCGCATCGCATGGAGCCACGAACAAGAAGCGTTTCGCAGGCAAGTTGAGCGGGCGATTTTAAGCAGTTTGCCGCATGCTTCGGTGGCGATGTTGGCGGACCAAATGGGGTGCAGCGAGCGCCAGTTTTATCGCAGGTCGTCCGATTTTGGCATCCGACCAGGGGAGTTGATTCGCACGGTGAAGCTCAACACGGCCTGGGCACTGCTTCAGCAGCATGGCGAATCCATGAAAACCGTGGCCGAGCAAATCGGTTACTCCCCCAACCACCTGCGGCGCCTCCTCGCCTCCGAAGGCCTGCAGCCCGAGTCCGACGCATAGCCCCCCCCGAGCACCGGTCACCCGCAATTCTCAAATCGCTGCGCGGTGACCTGGGTGCAAAGCAGACCACGGGCACTTCCGGGTCAGCCGGATGACCCTCCTGTGCGTGGCGTCCGTGTAGCGATCATGCGGCATCGCCACTTTGGTCTTCCCAACGCTCAACGTGGCCTGCTGGTTGAACGGCAATTCGACCACGCCGTTGACCGCGGCCCGCGAGGAGCAATTCTCCGCCGAAAAGAGGCCCAGCGCATGCAGTTCACTGTTGAGCGCAAAAGGGGGCATCGCGAACGGCGAGGACCAGCCCGTCCGGTTGAACGCCAGCTGACTCTACCACGCGGCAAGCTCAACCGGGCGATTTCCTTGTTCATTTTCCTCGAGCGATAAAGCGTCGATGCAAAGCGACATCCCGGCGAAAGGCGTCTCCGATTCAATCCGCGGCCCGGCCCAGAAACCTGCCGTTAAGGAAGCGGAAACACATCTCAGACCGACCACTCCACCGTCTTTGATGGCGTTGATGCTTTTTCGAGAAACTTCAGCAGCAATCGGAAGCTCTTCTTGGATGAGTTCCGCGGATTTGCGCTCGAAGTGGTCCACTGCGTAGGTCAGCTCGCGGCCCGAATTGGGATGGAGGTAACCCGCAACCTCAGTCCATTTCACTCCTCGAAATCGAAATCACGATGAGCAAGATGGCTTGGCGCATCAGGACGCAACGGGATCATCGGAGTCCCTCGTCAGCTTTTGCCATCAATGCACCTTCATCCAGGGGAGTCGGTGGGTTTGGCCATCCTGCGTGACGCGAACGATGTACATGCCCGGAGCCCACGAGGACGCGTCGAGCTGCCACGTGCCATCGGCCTGCTGCGGTTGATTGGATGCATCCATGATCAGCCGCCCGTTCGCTTGGAAGACCTGGACGATGGGGACGACGCTGCCGCGGGAGATGGAGCCGCGAATGGTCAAGCGATGTTGACCCGGGTTGGGGAAGAGCTCCAACGCACCGGGGTCCAAATCCACGCCGTCCACATTCGACGCTTCTCCTTGTTCACAGTCCACGCCGAGTCCGATCACGCGCACTTCGTAGTCGCCCGCTTCCAGCGTCATGAAGTCCACGTATTGCCCATCGACGTACAACTCCGCCGACGCGCCTTCCCAACCGTCACCGGAACTGTCGAGCATTTCCACGGTGTAGCATCCCGAAGGAACGCAGCCCACCGAGGAACCGGTGTAGCCGTCCATTTCCATGAGCATGTCGCCGGCGTCATTCGACACCTTCAGTTCCACTTCGTCCGGGTCCATTCCGCCATTCAGCACGAATTCGACTTCGTAATCGCTGCCACACATCAATCCGAAGGCGCACGACCCGTCGTCCACAAGCGCCTCGGGGTTGAAATTCGTGGCCGCAGCATCGGTGCAACCGAGGAATTGCTCCCAATCCGCGCCTTCTCCGGTGCAGTCGCCATCCAAGCTGAACGCAACCGACCAGATGCTTTCGCCTGCAGGCCATTGGGCATAAGCCAAATCAAGCCCGTCCGTGCTCACGCCGAACACCCCATCATTCCACTCCAATTCGCCGTCCACGCTGCTGGTGAAAATCGCGGTGTAACAAACGCCGGGTTCCAAGCAAACTTCACTGTAAACGCCCCCGAAATTGGACACGTCCTCATTCGAAAAGACCAGCTCCCCTGCATCCGATACGATGTGGACCGCGGCCTCCAAAGCGGAAGTGAAGAGGTAAACGTACCCGACTTCTCCGGTTTCACAGACGAAGGGATACTGACACGAACCGTTGTCCACAGTCGCCTGCGGAGCGTAATTCAAGGCATCGGGGTCGGTGCAGCCGGGTATGGTGACTTCACACCCCTCGGTGTTGACGCCGAGGGCAATCACCGAACTGTAATCGCCAGCGGGGACCGTGTACGTTCCGATGAACTCGCCGCCAATCAGGACTTCCGCGCCGTTTACGCCGGGATTCCACCCGAAATCGCTGAGGTAGAAGTTGTAGCATCCGTCTTCCACGCAGCCGTATGAAACGGTTTGGAGTTCGAGGTAATCGTAGACCAAATCAACGTAGGCGCCCAAATCCGTCGTCAGGTTCCAATGCAACGAGACGAATTCGTCCGAGGCCTCCGCGGTGGATTGGATGATGATTTCGGATTCACCTGTTCCGCACACCGGAATGAATGCACACGACCCGTCGTCGTCCGTGGCCTCCGGGTTGAAATTCAAGGCATCAGGATCCGTGCAGCCGTAAACCGGTTGGTCCGCACAATCGCCGTCCCAGACCACCCACGCATTCCAGCATTCCGCTTCACACGGGTTGTCAAAGGTGATGGTTTCGCCGGTGAAATAGTCGTAGGCACAGACCGGGTCGTACACCTCCTCGCAATCACACGGATAGAGGCAGTAGCCGTCATCGACGTTCGCATCCGGGTTGTAGTTCATCGCTTCCACATCCGTGCAACCGTAGACTGGGAGGAAAACTTCGCACCCTTCTGCGTTCACGCCAATGGCGAACGCCGCTTCGGATTCGTTTTCGCTAAAGGCATAGGTCGTTTGCTCTTCTCCGAGGGTGATGTTCACCTGAGCCGCGCCCACTTCCCAACTGTAATCGTACATGAAGAAATTGTAGCAACCATCCTCTACGCAGCCGTAGGCATTCGTCGCTTCCCAATTGCTGTAATCGTAAACCAACGTGACGTGCATCCCGATGGAATCGGTGAAGTTCCACGCTACGGAGTACGGGAACGCCGAAACCGAGTCGGTGGGCACCACTTCGATTGCGATGGCCGTTTCGTCGGAGCCACACTCCGGGATGACAACACACGAACCGTCGTCCTGCGTGGCGTCGGGGTTGAAGTTCACCGCCCCTTCGTCGGTGCAGCCGAAGACGGGCTGGTCCGCGCAGTCGCCGTCCCATACGAGAT
Organism: uncultured Flavobacteriales bacterium; assembly: GCA_965656785.1. GTDB lineage: Bacteria > Bacteroidota > Bacteroidia > Flavobacteriales_D > Sanyastnellaceae > JALQTD01. Next base: position 12,050 of record CBFHLY010000028.1, on the reverse strand, counting down.
AGGCTTGGTCACATGACGCCTCACAAGCGTTGTTGTACGTGACGTATTCTTCCGTGTTAAAATCATAGGCACATACCGGATCGTAAACGTCTTCGCACGCGCACTCGTAAGAGCAGGATCCGTCGTCGATCGTGGCGTAAGGGTCGTAATTGAATGCCACCGGATCGGTGCACCCCTCCGTCTCGATGACCTCCGTTTCGCAATCGAGTCCAAATGAAACCGCTTGGTGGGAGCCTTGCTCCAGCGTGAAGGTTCCCAACAAAACGTCCTGGGAAGGAATGCTGACCTCCAACGTCGCTCCGTTCCAGCCGTCTCCGAAGCTGTCCACCAGGTCCAACTGCAGGCAACCCGCACTGTCGCTCAGGCAGAAGGACGAGTAGAACGAACCGTAGTCTTCGAAGCCTTCGCCTTCCAACAGCGGGCCGTTGGCATCGGAAAGGACGAAGGCGACTTCGCTGCCCCAAAGCGCCGTTTGCAAGGTGGCCAAAACCTCCACTTCGTTCTCCGAACAAGCCAGTGCTCCCAAGCAAGAACCGTCCTCTTCGGTTGCTTCGGGGTTGTAATTCAAGGCCTCGGGGTCGGTGCACCCGTAAACCGGCTGGTCCTCGCAAGCGCCATCCGCAAGCAAAAAGGCGCCCGCACATTGCGCTTCGCAAGCGTTAGCGAAAGTCAGCAACGCGCCGGTAGCGGCATCTAGGGCGCACACGGGGGCATCCACCTCCTCGCATTCGCAGCTGTAATCGCACGAACCATCCTCTACGGTTGCAACAGGGTTGTAATTGATGGCCGAGGGGTCCGTGCAACCTTCAATGCCCCCTTCTTCCGTTTCGCATCCATCGCCAAAACTGATGACTTGAACGCTCCCTTCCTCCAAGGTGAATGAGCCGATGGTGATCCCCAACGCCGGGATTTGGATGGAAAGTTGAGCACCGTTCCAGCCATCCCCGAAGCTGTCGTGCATTTCCAACACCAAGCACCCAGAGGCCTCGTCCAAGCACAACGTGGTGGTGTATGTGTTGAAATCGCCGAACCCTTCTTCCGAAACGAGCACACCGTTGTCATCTGAAATCGTGAAGGAGATTTCCGATCCCCAAAGCTCAGTGGTCAGGGTCGCTGCAGCTTCGAGGCCGCATTCTTGTGCTTGCGACAACGTTCCGGCAAACAAAGCAGCCAGTAGGAGGAAGAGGGAGTGTAGTGCAGATTTCATTGCAGGCGTTGAATAGAGGTTCTTGCTCAATGACAACATCCCCGTTGCTCCAAAGGTTCTCAGCGCACTGGAGTTGGGCTCGAGAGTGAAAGATCAGAATGTACGGCGGGAGCGCCTCCAGCCGCAGGATGTTGATCAGGCGGTGTCGACCGATAGAAGCGAGGTTCCAATGGTGCCCCTCGAATCGTCTGGTCATTGCATTGGTCATCCGTGCGGGCGAAGCGGATCTTGTCACCCGCTTTTGCGGACCGGACCGGTGAAATCGAACAGCCCGATTGAATCGACAGCATAGCATCAGGTACTTGATATACGTACATGACGACCGACCAGGGTGTGCTTGTTGCCAATGCACGCGGCATGAGTATGTCTGGAAGCGGGCTTTTCGGATTCTCGTGAATCGCTTACTCGGCGACGTGGAGCTGGTTTGATGGCGATCTTCACACGACCGATTTCCCGGACGCTTCGGCAGCAGGGGGCGCTCTAGCTCTGAAACCCTGAAACCAACCCAGGGCCGACCATGGCCTCGAGGTCGGCCCGCGGCGCGTCAAGGCTTTTGCAGCAGTTCATGCGAGCTCCGATGCTGGTCCAGCGAATGGTCCGCCGCTTTGAGCGCGCTGAAGTGCTGGCTGATGGTCGTTTGCGCCAGCCCACAGCTCCATTGTTGAGCGGATTTAAGGCTTTTAATGTGGGGCAATCCGTTCTCTTGAAGATCGAGGCGCGGTGTTTCGCTCAAAAAAGCTTGTTCAGTCCTTTTTTATAACCATTTGTAAATCAGTGTCATGAGGGTTTGAATGGCAGGATGAAAGAATTTCATGATGAGGGCATTTATGTGAATTCACATAATCTTAAAGGTTCTGCGTGTAATTTTGTGGGCATGAAACAGCTACTCGTCTATTTTTCTTTATCGCTCGTCGCTGTCGGGCCTGCGGCTGCTCAAGTCGATACGTGCTGCGCAGGCAACGGGCAAGTCCGATTGGAATACGACTACCTCGACATGTTGCGACAGATCCAAGCCTATGAGGACACCATCGCGGCAATTACGGGCACACTCATTGACGAAGATTATCGCCAATTGGAATCCACCCCGAATCGGTTGTACCAGCAGTACGATGGGTTCGAATTGGAATCGTCCATTTACAACCTGCGCGTTCTTCTTGCTCAAGCCCGTGCAAATGCGGACGGCGGCGGATGCGCGCCATGTTCCCGATTTCAAGGCACCACTCAAGGGGTGTTTTACAACCATTATGATTATTCCCCGCGGAAGCTATGTGGGGACAATTCCGCCTACTGTTACTTGAGAACCCTTCACACAGGGGCCTTCCTCAACGGAGACTCCATCGCGTTCATCGATTCGGACGACGACGGAACCTGGTCTGTCGAATCGGGGCCGGCAAGGAGCCAGCACCCCTATGTGGGAACATCGGTTGCAGGGATCGGCAACCAATCTGCGAGCTATTACGGATACCATTACAACCTGCACGCGGTTGTGGATGAGCGCAAATTGTGCCCTCCCGGCTGGGCCATCCCGGACAGCGCCATTTTTGCGTTCGCCTTGGCGGAGCCTGAGGTTCCAACCGTGATGCGCCGCCTTCCAGATGGGACTTGGATTGAGAAGGAATCGTGGTTGGTGACTTCGCCACAAGGGGACTATACCGAGCACGAGACAACGGTGAGCATGAATGCGTTGAGTTTCGCGGGGGAAGAAGTTCCGGGTTCGGTTGCTTTTTATGCGAAAAACCATCGGGATTCGTATTCCGTCTTTGGCCTGCCGGATCCGAACACAGGCTACTTGGACGTCGACGATAATCACGGAGTTACGGTGTCGTGTTACCTGAAGGGGTCGGCAGCCATGTTCGACGACCCATACTACGTTGAGTGGGCGGCTGATTTCCGGTCGCGGTACCCTGAGCGGGCAACGGCCGCCGATGAGTTCATCGAAAACAACATCTTGCTTTCGGGAGATTTGGCGGCGAATTGGAGCGATTTTCACGCGTTCCCTCATGTGAGAACAGAGGAAGCAGAGTCCGTTCCGGGGACCATGGTCCTTCATGGCGACATGTACTACAGCGGCAACATGGTGACCGAAGTGGGGTTTGTCATTGGAACGTCGCCGGATTTGAGCGTTTCAGATACCTTGGTCGCAGCGGTGGCAGATTCCCTAGAATTCTATGGGAATCGCACATGCTCTGGGAAATTCTTGCTGGATACGTTGCCCAATCAGGTCCTTTATTATTCCGCTTTTGGCAAAAGCGGCTCAGATCAACTGGGCGATCGGTACATGTTCGGCGATACGTTGCAGCTGGTTCCGAATCTTTGATGACACCGTGCTGAAGCAAAAAAAGCGACCCCATCGGGTCGCTTTTTTTTGCTGAATGCTGCATCCAACACAGTGTCAAATCACCGTGAACAGAAACAAAGTAAACCGCGAGGAACTTCTGAGACACGATGCATGCATCCAACGCTTGCGGACTGAAATGCGGAATCGCAAGTTGCGTGTTGCCATGGGGAACTGGCCATCGAAATTGAACGCGCTCTCACCAGTTGTCGGGTGGATTGCTGCCGGTTCGCTGGGACTGCGTTAACAGCAACGATTGTTCTCGCCAGGACGGCCAGAGGCCAGCCACGTGCCGAGCGTGGCCTCGAGGTCGGCCCAAGCGTCCGGGTCGATGCAGTAGTTCATGCGCGTTCCGTTGATGGTGCCGCGAATGAGCCCCGCCGCCTTGAGTTCGCTGAGGTGCTGGCTGATGGTCGCCTGCGTCAGCCCGATTTCTGCCACGAGGTCCGTGTTCACGCACGCGTTGCGCCGCATCAGCTCGTCGAGGATGGCGATGCGGGCGGGGTGGGCCAGGGATTTGGCCAGCGCGGCGAGCCGGTTTTGCCGGGCAGTGTAGAGGTCGGTTTTCGTCAGGCCCATGGGGTTTCGAAGTTAGGCGGTTTGGCGAAATTTGCCGCGCAGGCTTCGGGCCAAATGCACCAACAGGATTAGCGCCGGCACTTCCACCAAGGGCCCGATGACGCCTGCAAAGGCTTGGCCCGAGTCCAGCCCGAAGACCCCGATCGCCACCGCGATGGCCAGCTCGAAGTTGTTCCCCGAGGCCGTGAACGCCACCGATGCGCTGCGCTCATACGTCAGGCCCATCCGCCATGAAATCAGCAAGCTGATGCCAAACATCGCCGCGAAGTAAACGAGCAACGGCACCGCGATGCGCACCACGTCGAGCGGGAGGTCGAGGATGGCCTCTCCCTTGAGCGAGAACATCACGACGATGGTGAACAGGAGGGCGACGAGCGTGAGCGGAGAGAGGCGGGGGATCAGGATTTGGTCCAGCCAATCGCGTCCCTTCCAACGCAAGGCCGCCTGCCGAACCCCCACCGCCAGCGCGAACGGCAACCCGAGGTACACCAACACGCTCTCCGCCACAAGCCCCACTGACACGGATACCGCCGCGCCCTCCAGCCCCAACCAAGCCGGGAACTGCGCCATGAACAGCCACGCATAAAACGGATACGCGACCACCTGGAACACGCTATTCAGCGCCACCAACCCCGCGGCCACCTCGCGGCTCCCATCCGCCAAGTCATTCCACACCAACACCATGGCAATGCACCGCGCCAGCCCAATCAAGATGACCCCCGCCATGTAGTCCGGCGCATCCCGCAAGAACAGCACCGCCAATGCGAACATCAGCACGGGGCCCACGATCCAGTTCAGCCCCAGCGAAAGCAACAGCAGCCGCGTGTTTTTGAATACGGCCGGCAGCTTCTGGTAATCGACCTTGACGAGCGGCGGAAACATCATCACGATGAGCCCGATGGCGATCGGGAGGTTCGTTTGGGCAGCGGCTCGTTCCGGCGCCAAGGCCCCGATCGCGACCCCCAACACCATGGCCGCGAAGATCCAAACCGTCAAGAACCGGTCAAGCAGCTTCATCCCTTCCGCAGCGTGGCCGCCCGGGCCATCACGTACATCATTTCAGTCCCGATTTGCAGGGCGCGTTCCCGGTACGTTTCCGCCTCGGCATCCGTTCCATCGCTCACCTTCGGGTCCACGTACGGCGTCGCAAACCGCGCTGCCGCCCCGAACACCAGCGGACACGCCTCATCCGCATCGCTGCACGTCATCACCGCAGCAAACCCATCCTGGGGATTCGCCGCATCCGAATACACCTTGCTGAACGCCGCAGTGGCTGGGGCACCGGATTGCAGAGTCACCTCGTACACCGGATTCGCAGCGTTCGGATCGGCGCAATTGAGCCCCACGCCCAGCTCCCGCAACGCACGGACCGCACGCGGGTTGAACGCCGTCGCCTCCGTCCCGCCGCTGTGGGTGCGCACGTCGCGCAGGCCGTGGTGGTGGGCGGCGGCTTGCGCCAGGATTTGGCCCATGTGACTCCGCCGGCTGTTGTGCGTGCAGATGAAGACCAAATCCGTGGTCCCCTCCGCCGGTTGTTCCGCCACCCACGCCGCCAACGCGTCCAACTCCGCGAGGCGCTCCGCCGTCACCTCCTTCGGCAACGATTCCGCGCGCTCGCTCAGCGCGGTCAGGGTTTCATTCAAGGTCATCGGGGCATTCATGCTCATCAACAGAAGTAAAAGCGTCTTCATGCGGCCAAAGTTCGTTAAGCATCGCAATATTGCAATGTTAAGAAATCGCGTCGCGCCTACTTTTGCGCCCATGACGCGCGCACTGGCTTTGGGGCTGTGGATGTTGTTCGTGGGGGTGTTCGCCTTGGACGCCGCTCACGAGTTGGGGCATGCCCTGTCCGATCACCACGCCCATTCCGAGGAGGAAGCCTGTGATGTGTGTGCTTGGGATTGGGCGGTGGTTTCCGAATGGGAGCCGGCGACGGAAGTGCCTTTCTTGGTGGTCGCTTGGACGAAGGCATGGCGTCCCGCTCCGTGCAACGACCAGATTGCGGCGCAATGTTTAGCCGGGCGCTCGCATGGCCGCGCTCCGCCTGTGGGATGAGTCCTCCGTTGACTTCATCCCAGAATCCATTCCATGAAACACCTGCTCTTGCTGGCGGGTGCTGCCTGCTCGACGCTTTGGGTGTCAGGCCAAACTCCGGACGGCGATAGCCTCACGTCCCCGGCCTGGTCCATCGAACTGCCGTCCGCAGCCATCACCGTTGCCGGCCCTTGGGGCGCATCGCGGCAGCTTGCCTCGTCGCTCTCCGCGTCCGACCAACTCGTCGCCTTGCCCGCGGTGCGCCTTGCCGCGCTCGGGGAGGGGCTCGTTCAGCCCGTGCTCCGGGGCCTCCAAGGCTCCCGCGTCGCCGTGCTCGAGCGTGGGATGCCGATGCAAGGCGGGCGATGGGGCAGCGACCATGGCCTCGTGCTCCCGTGGCATTCGCTGTTGTCCCAAACCATCCAACCCGCGACCGGCCTCAACCGCCTCATGGCCGGTGGCGCGCTCGCTGTCGAGGGCGTTCCGTGGCTCCCCGCCACCGACTCCACCTCCGTCGAAGCCGCCACGCGCCTGCGCCACGGCGACGGTTTGGGCGCAATCGAGGCCCGCTGGACCCACCGCCGTGGCCCCTCCCAAACCGCCATCGAGCTCGGCCTCCGCACCTTCGCCGACCGCAACGTCCCCGACTCCGGGTTCACCTACCTCGACCGCACCCTGCCCATCGTCGGCGGCCGCCTCGAGAACACCTCAGGCCGCTCGGTGAATTTCGCGGCCAGTTGGCGCCACGCCACGGCGCACCAGTGGGAGCTCGGCGCTTCAGGCGGGCGCTTCGAACAGGGCCTGTTCCCGGGCTTCATCGGCTTTCCCTTGGAAGCTGATCTCGTCGGGGACGCCGCGCCCCGCGCCACGGAATTGCCGCGCCAAATCGCAGACCGCCTCGCCCTGACCGCCCAAACCTGGCGCGCAGACGGAACGCACGTCAACGTCGGGCTGCAATGGAACGAGCGGTCCGAATTGGCTCCGCCACACGCGCACGGCTGGGGGCCGCTCCCGAGCGACGACCTGAGTTTCCGGCTGCGGGAGGTCGGGGCGTTCGCGGCCGTTGAACGCCCGGTGCGGGACGGGGTGACGTGGGGGCTGCAGGCCGAGGGGCTGGTGGGCGAGACTGCGGGGTGGGAGTTCCTGCTCCCGAGCCATCGGCGGGGGCGGGTGGCGGCGTTGGTGGGGTGGGACTTGCCGGTTTGGCAGGTGGCGGGACGCATCGACCTGTGGGGGCACGTTTCGGAGGGCTTCGTGGAGCCGTTGTACGCGATTTCGGGGGAGGCCGTGGGCGTGGATGAGCGGGCGGTGGAGTTGACGCGGGGCTTCGTGGGCGTGACGGGGGAGGCGACGCGGCCGGGGTGGCGGGTTGCGTTGACGACCAGGGCCCCGGATCCGTATGAACTCGCGGCGAATGGGATTCACCATGGGACGGCGCGGTTTGAGCGGGGGGCGCCGGAACTCCGCGCCGAGCATGAGCTGCTGGTCGAGTGGGGGCGTGGGGCGTGGCGGGTTTGGGCGGCTGCGGCGCCGGACTTCATTTACTTGGGGCCGACCGCGTCGTTTGCGCCGATTGCGCATGCGGGGCAGGTGATGGCGTTCGAGCAAGCGCCGGTTTTCCGGACGGGCGCGGAGTTTGCCCAGACGTGGGGTGAGGCGTGGTACGCGGATGTGCGCGCTGCGGTTCTCGGTGCTTGGCGGCTCGACGATGGCATGGGGCTGCCGTTCACGCCGCCGGCGGATGCGCGGATGGAGGTGGGGCGTGCGGTGCGTGGAATGCGGATTTGGTCTGCAGTCCAAACCCAATCCCCTTCCTTCATCCTCGCGCGCAACGAATCCCACACCCCCGGCTTCGCCCTCCTCGACGCGGGCTTCAGCGCCCCCTTCTCCCGCGGCCACCTCCGGCTCACCGCGCGCAATCTCCTCAACACCAGTTACCTCCAACACATCAATCCTTATCGCGCCCTCGGCCTCGCGGAACAAGGCCGAACCATCGAAATCGCCATTCAAATCCAATGAAAAACGTCCTTTACCTCTCGGCCCTCGTGGCCCTCGCCGCCTGCGGCAAATCCGACGAAACGGCACCGACAGCAGTGCTCACCGCCAACGGCGCCACCGCCCCTGCTGAAGCGGAAGCCCAAGCCGGTGGCACGCTCGAAGTGGTCCTCCAGTTAACCGATGACGAAGCCTTGGGCGCGTACCGGCTCGACCTGCACGGCGCAGGCGGTCACAGCCATGAAGGAGAAGACGCCGTGTTCGTCCTCACTTCAGGGGGCGACGATTGGGCCGCCCTGGAAGTGGCGGATGCCGCGGGCGTTGAAGCGCAAATCACCCACAGTTATTCCATCCCTGATCACATCCGCGGCCACTGGCACCTCTTGCTCGACGCGACCGATGCGACGGGAAACGAAGCCACGACCGCCTACATGGAGGTGCATGTGGAAAATGACATCATCCCCTTGTTCGAAGTTCCGTACGCCGCGGAACCGGTCTGGGCGGCGGGAACGGAGCAGGCCTTGGCGGGAACCGTCACCGACCCAGATGGGTTGACTTCGGCCTTCGCGCGGCTCTTGACCGAGGACGAACTCCTCCTGACCGAAGTGGAAATCGCCCTCGCTGAAGGGGACGTCAGTGCAAACCTGTCCTCGGTCATGTTCTCCGTGCCGAGTGACGCAGCAGGAGACGAGCTGGAAGTGGAATTGGAAGCCACCGACACAGGGGGCAACGTCTGCGTGACCTCCTTCCACGTGGAGGTGGAGTGAGCCCTGCGCGCGGTCGGAACACGGTGCATGGCGCCCTGTTCCGACCGCTTCTTCCCGTTCAGTTGCGCCGATGTGCTTGCTTGCGCAGCAGCAGGATGTTCATCAGGTTTTCCTCCGACTGCAGGTCCAATTTCTTCCGAATGCTTGAGCGGATGTTGTAGACGTGCCGAGGAGTGCAGTGCATCATTTCGGCAATTTCTTGCGGCCCCAATCCCTGCAAGATGAAATCGGCGCATTCCATTTCTCGGGACGAAAAGTCCAAGCCTTCCCATTCAACGGCCTTGGCCGATTCGGGCAGCAACCGATTTCGGACTTCCAGGTAGGCCGCTTGGACGATGGCTTCGTTCGCAGGAATCCCCACCGCGGAATCGTTCAACGCTCGCAGGGCGCGCCAAATGCTGAGGCTGGATTGCGGGATGTGGAGCCGCCGGAGTTGCCGGCTTCGAATCCCAGCAATCGCGCTGATTGCCAGAAATCCAAGAGCCAAACAAACGGTCACCAACGCCTCATCCCCTTGCCACCACCAAGACCACGACGTCGCGTTGACCAAAGGCACCTCGAAGGACTCATCGAACGGTTGGGCGGTGTTGGGCCAAGCTTCCCGCAACGCGCGCCACTGCTTTATGCCCGCCGAGTCCGCTTCCGTCCAATGGAAGGCGTTGGCCATATCGGTCTCAAACGGGCGAATAGCCCAGGGCGCTTGCGTGGCATCGGACGGATTGTTCATGGTGCTTCGCTGGCGTTGAGTTCCAAATCGGACCAATCTTGCCCGGCATGCAGGCCAAGTTTGGTCCGCAAGTCGGAACGGATGTTGTAAACCCGTTGGACACTGATGCCCAATTGTTCGGCGATTTGCTGAGAGGATTGCCCGTTCATGACCCACTCCAGGACTTGCACATCGCGCTCGGAAAGCCCAGCCAATTTGCGCGGAGCAACCCGACCGTCCAACATCGTGCGTTGAAGCCGCGCACTCATGGTGTTGATGATCAGCGGTGTCCTCCACGTCGCGGCACGATCGATGGAAATGCTCCGCAAGAGCTCCACCAACCCCGCATTGGAAGTGCGCTCGATTGCCTTGTTTTTGCGTTCCAATCGCCACCACAAGGCAATCGAGGCCAAGCACAGCAAGGCCAAGAGGGCGACCGCACCGCGCATCCACCGATTCCAGCGGTTGACGGCGTCCTTGCTGACTGTGAGCTCGGGAGGCACGTTGCTCTGGTTCATCACGGTAAAGGAAGCGCCCGGAGTGCGCTCTGCAGTTGACAGCACCTCCACCGCACGTTCGAGGGACCAGCCACTGGAATCCAGCCACGGCGAGAACAACAGGGCCCGATCATTCAGCACCCCTGCGACTTCGGCCGAATCTTCCGGCAGTTGATTGCCATATATCCGGACCAAGGACTCGACCCCATCGAAACCGCCTCGCCACAGCGCATAATCCAGCATGGGCCGCAACTGTTGAAGGGGATAAGTCGTGCTGGCGGTCGGTGCCACTTGCGCCCAAGCGGCGTCCGCGGCTCGGGGATCCCGCAAGTTGACTGCCGTGCGAAGCAGATTCAACTGGATCACGCCACCGATGTCCTCGATGAATACGTAGTCTTGCGTTTCTTGATTCCACAGGTGCGCTTCCCAGGCCAAATTGAACCAATACTGACCCTTCGCCCAATCATTTTGCCGGCATGCGACCAATCCCAAATTGACCAAAACGCTTGGGTTGGGGTGCTTCAAGGTGGTCCGGTGTGCTTGTTCCCATGCGGTTGCAGCTCCAGTTAGGTCTCCCTGTTGCATGCGTGCAGAACCGATCATGTTCCAAGCATGGCTCGCCCAAGTGGGCATCCGTGTTGCCAAAAGCAGGCGTTCTTCAGCGGCTTCAAGCGAATCCCGCGCGATGAGGAAACAACCGATGTCATAAGCCAATCGCGGATAGGCGGGGTCGCAGTCAGCGAGGCGTTGTGCGGAAAGCAAATCCAGGGAAGGGGCCTCGCGAAGCATCATCAACGCGCGGAGTTGGAGGCTTTGGGCGACCAAGGCCAAATCGCAGTCTCCCGTTTCAACAGCTTTACGGCGCAACGAAATGGCGTGGTCCTTGAGCCCGATGGGATTGCTCTGATAAGGAACAAAGTGCTCGGTAAATGCTTCGTCCATGGCGGACCAGCGAGCTTGCTCTTCGCCCGAGTGCAGTTCGGTGAGTAGGAGGAACCCAAGTAGAATGAACAGCATGGCGCGAAGTTCACCGATGCAGCTAATATATCGGTGCCCGTTCACCTATTTTCAACATGACTTGTTATCAGGTTATGCCTATTGTTTTGAAACCATGAATTTCTAATGCCTTGATTGTTAGAGGTTCTTTGTTTTCGTGAGGGCGGGAGGTGCTGGTGAAACCCCGCGAACGGACCAGGGCAGGGCTGGATTGAAAGAAGGAGTCATGAAATCGCCTATTGCTTGCGAGATCACGTTTTTTCAAGTTCCTGAATATTAGGCATTTAAGTTGGTTTTTGCGGGAAGGGTGTTCAGGAAACTACCTCCCACAATTACTTCGACGAAACATATATAAGGTTCGACAAGTAATTTAGATGGAGATTCGAAACGAAGAAATCAGCGAAAATGAAGCAAATCATTACGGGAGCCCTGCTCCTTGCGGGCGCTCTGGTGGCCAGCACGGGAACCGCGCAGGATGTCATTCGGCATTCGCAATCGGGGAATCGGCAGTACCAAACCCTCGCGCCACGAGCCGTTTCGGACGGTTTGGACACCCTCATGGCCCAAGTTGCTCAGATGCAGGACAGCATCGAACACCTGCTCCAAGTGCAGGCCTACCAAGCGATTTCGATTTCCACGGGTTCGCTCCAGATCACTGGAGAGTCCCTGATGGAGAGCTTGACCATCATGGATGCGGCGTCCATTGGAGGCGACCTGACGGTCAGTGGCGATCTTGAAGTAACGGGCTCAACCACGGGCATTACGTCGGCGATGGTGGGGTTGGGAAATCTGGACAACACGTCGGATGCGGACAAGCCGATTTCCACGGCCGCGCAGGCCGCGCTGGATTTGAAGGCCCCGCTTGCGAGCCCGGCGTTCACGGGCACCGTCACCGGCATTACCGCCGCCATGGTGGGCTTGGGCGATGCGGACA
>CBFHLY010000027.1:0-35038 GCA_965656785.1 uncultured Flavobacteriales bacterium | reverse complement strand
CGTAAACTTGAACCTCAGCAACAGCGGGAGTTGGTCGGTGGAAGGGGACGAGCGGGTTTGGCGATTGGGTGTGCATTGCCCAGAAGGGGTGAACGTGAGTTTCTACCTCGATGCGTTCGATTTAGCGAAAGGAGGCGCACTGTATGTTTGGAAGGCCGATCGAACGGCATACCTCGGCGCCTTTACCGAAGCGAACGAAAAGCCTTGGGGAGGGTTTTCCATTGGGCTGCTCGAAGGCGACTCGGTGGTGATGGAATTGCACGAACCCATGTCGGCCAGCGGACTGAGTCACCTGTCCATCGGCCAAATCATTCACGGTTACCGCAGCCTGATGGCGCACCCCGATGCGCCTTCGCCTGGCACCGCGGCCCTCGGACCGTTTGGCAATTCCGGAGCGTGCAACGTCAATGTGAATTGCCCTGAAGGGGCGGACTGGCAGACGGAAAAGAAGGCCGTGGCCCTCATCGCTTCTGGCGGTTTCGCCTCCTGCACGGGAGCCCTCATCAACAACGTGGAATCCGACGGCACGCCCTACTTCCTCACGGCGAACCACTGCTTGGGAACCCCCTCGAATTGGGTGTTCTACTTCAACCACGAGAGCACCACGTGCAGCGGTTCCACGGGGCCGACGAACCAAAGCATCAGCGGTGCCAGCCTCAAGGCGAACAACAGCGGCTCCGATGTGGCGTTGGTGGAACTCAGCTCCACCCCCCCAGCGAGCTACGATGTCCATTACGCGGGATGGGATGCCACAGGAGTCACTCCGAGTTCAGCCGTGGGCATCCATCACCCGTCCGGCGATGTGAAAAAGATTTGCTTTCAAGACAACGCCCCCACCTCATCGACCGCATCCGGTGCCGCCGTTTGGTGGATCGACGATTGGGAATTGGGCGTTACCGAACCCGGATCGTCGGGCTCTCCCCTGTTTGACCAAAACCACCGCATCGTCGGCCAACTCTTCGGCGGTGCCGCGGCCTGCAGCGGAACGGTGAACAACGGCGCCTACGATTATTATGGAAAATTCGATGTGTCGTGGGATGCGGGCAGTTCCGCCAGTACACGCCTCATCGATTGGCTCGACCCCAATGGAACGGGAACGTTGGTCCTTGACGGCTACCCCGCTGCCGATCCTACCGTGGGCTGCACCGATTCGTCTGCATGCAACTTCAGTGCAACGGCCACCACCGACGACGGGAACTGCTTGTACAATGACGTGTGCGGTGTTTGCGGGGGCGACGGGAGCGCTTGCACGGGGTGCACGGATGAGAACGCCTGCAACTTCGACCCCGCTGCATCCGTGGACGACGGGTCGTGCGCGCTTGAAGGCGGCGCCTTCACGCTCACCCTGCTGACGGACAACTACCCGGACGAGACCACCTGGGAGGTGCTCGATGCCGATGGGCAGGTTTGGGTAGAGGGCGGTCCTTACGCCGGTGCACAAACCACCTTCATCGAAACCTTCTGCCTCTCCCCCGGTTGCTTCACCTTCAGTGTGTTCGATTCGTACGGTGATGGGTTGCAATACAACGGGATTGTGGGCAATTACACCTTGGCTGGGCCCGACGGGTCGGTCGTGGCCTCGATGGTCAGCGGTGGGAATTTTGGCAACCAAGCCGACCACGAGGTGTGCTACACGAGTCCCGGAGTGGAAGGGTGCACCGATCCCACAGCCTGTAATTTTGACGAAGCAGCCACCGACGATGACGGTTCCTGCATCGCTGAAACAAGCGTCTACTTCGACGCGGACAGCGATGGCGTGGGAGCGGGTCCTGCATTGAGCAGTTGCACCCATTCCGGAAGCGAATTCGTTCAGCTCGATGGGGACTGCGACGACAACAACGCCTGGATCTACCCTGGTGCTCCCGGAACGATGGAAGGCCTGGACAACGATTGCAATGGAAGCATTGAGGGAGACGAAGCAGCCGAGGCGGTTTGCCCCGGTGACCTCAACAACGACGGCACCGTGGCGATGTCCGATTTCCTGATATTCCTGGGAGATTTCGGGTGTTCCGGAACGTGTGTGGGGGACATGAACGGGGACCAGACGACGTCCACTGCGGACATGCTCGTGCTGCTGGGGCTGTTCGGAACGAGTTGCTTTTGAGCGGAATCAACGGCGCATGTGACGGCGGAAGGGCAACAGCATTTGGTACTTCAATTCACTTCCACGGCTGGGGTCCGTGATGTCCAATCCATAGCGGACTTGGTGGACGTCCCCTCGGTCAAGGGTGCGGAACAAGCGGTCCCAAATTGAAAGCATGTTTCCATAATTGCGGTCCGTCCACGGCACTTCATCGTGGTGGTGGATTTTATGCAAGTCCGGTGTCACAAACACCCACCCGAGCAGGCGCTCCAAGGGCCGGGGCAAGGAAACATTCGCGTGCGTGAAGTAAGTGAAGAACACCGTGAGCAACCGGTAAACCAGGTAAAACGCCAGCGGGGCTCCCACGACCACCACAGCAAGCAGCGCAAAGGCTTCTCGGACCAGGAAATCAAGCGGATGGTGACGCGTTCCCGTGGTGATGTCCACGTGGGGATCGCTGTGGTGAACTTGATGCAAGCGCCAAAGCACCGGCACTTGGTGAAGCAAATAGTGAACCGTGTACTGTCCGATCAAATCGAACAGGACCAACGCAACAAGCAACTCCAACCAAACCGGCCCCTCCCACAAGTGGAGCAATCCAACCCCATGCGCATCGACCCAGAAAAACACGCCCAACGTGGCTGCCCCCACCCCTGCATTGATGGCGACGGTCGTGGCCAAGAACACCAAGTTGACCCGGGCGTGCCGCCACCAACTGCCCTCGTTCTGCCTGCGCGGAGCCAGCGCTTCCAGCAGTGCCCCGAAGGACATGCACACCACAATCCAAACCAATTTCTGCCACGACGGCATGTGCTGAACGAACTCAAATAGCGTTTCCATGGTGCGGGATTCTGTCTCCTAATTTACGCATCCGACTCGTCTTCGGAATCCGGGGTGTTTTCGAGCAGTGCCGTGGCCTCCGCCGAAGGCAGTTCCTCTACGGATCGGAGTTTGGACAGCATCATTCGGGTGCGGGTACCGATGAGCTTTTCCAACTCGTCGTGGGCGTCGCTGAGCTTCTTTTGGGTTTTGCCGAGGACGTCCCCGAATCGCTTGAACTCGGTTTTCACCGCGCCGAGGACCTCCCATACTTCGCTGCTCCGTTGTTGGATGGCGAGGGTGCGGAACCCCATTTGGAGGGAATGCAAAATGGCGGAAAGGGTGGTCGGCCCCGTGACGATGACTTTGTAATCGCGCTGCAGCACCTCGATGAGTCCGGGTTGGCGCACCACCTCGGCGAACAGGCCTTCCACCGGCAAGAACATGATGCCAAAATCCGTCGTGTGCGGCGGGGCCAGGTACCTGGAACTGATGTCCTTAGCGAAGGTCTTGATGGAGCTGACGAGGGACTTGCGGGCCGCTTCCGCCGCAATTTTATCGCCGGCATCGAGGGCGATTTGCAGGTTGTGGTAGTCCGTTTGGGGGAATTTCGCGTCGATGGGCAGCAACACCGGGGCTCCGGAAGCGCCATCACGCCCGGGCATCTTGATGGCGAATTCGACGTGCGCGGCGGAACCGGGTTTGGTTTTCGCGTTCACCTCGTACTGGTCGGGAGTCAGGAGCTGCTCGAGCAGGTTCGCGAGCTGGACCTCGCCGAGGATGCCGCTGGTCTTTACGTTGCTCAGCACTTTTTTCAGGTCGCCCACGTCTCCGGCCACCGCCTGCATTTCCACGAGTCCCTTCTGAACGGCCTCGAGGCGGTCGGACACCAATTTGAAGCTGCGACCGAGGCGTTCCTCCAGGGTCTTGTGGAGCTTTTCGTCCACGGTTTCGCGCATCTTTTCCAACTGAATTTCTGTGCGCTGGGCCCAATCGCGTTGACCCGCAGCGACTTGGTCCATCCGCTCCTTGTGCAGCGACGACGAACGGTCCAAGCCATCCACGACGGCCGATTGGAATTCACGCAAGCGCTCGTTGAGCCGTCGCTCCAGGGTGATGAGTCGAACGAACAAGGCGACGACGGCCACCGCGAGGAGGCCTGCGAGCAATTCAGGGGTCATGGTGCACGAGGTTTCCCTCGAAGGTATATTTTTGGCGCCATGAAATGGTTCACCCTTGCACTTTTCTGTGTGTTGGCCTCCGGAATTTGGGGCCAAAACACGCCCATCAACTTGGACGTCCAAACTTCCACCAGCTACTACACGAACGGCACCACCAAGCAAAGCTCGCGGATGCTGTGGAGCACCGAAGGCGTTGAACCCCAAACCATCGGATTCCTGGGCAAACGCATTCGCCCCTACTTGAATGAAGCCCCTGAGGTGCAAAAACGATTTGGCACCTTCCGAACCTTCAGTGCTCTTCAAGTCGGAACCGGCGTTGGAACCCTCGTGTCGTTGCCGTTTGCACTGAATCGTCAGGACGAATTTCCGGACGCAAAATGGTACAGTCAATTCCGTGCTCCCTTGATATTCGGAGTGTCGGCCTACGCAACCGCAATTGTGGCGGGCATCGCATTCAACAACGCCATCAACGCGCACAACGCGCTGGTCGGCGGTGGGAGCGATGAAGGCTTCGGCTGGGCTCCTGAAGTGCGCCCGGCTAGCGATGTAGCGGGCTTGGCCTTGGTTTGGTCATGGTGAATGACGCGACCTTCACGTTCCTCGAAGAACTCGCCGCTCACAACGAACGGGAATGGTTCAAAGCGAACAAGTCGCGCTATGAACGCTCGGTGCGCGATCCGTGGAAAGCTTTCGTGACCGCCGCCATCGAACGTTTGAGCTCCATCCACCCGGATTTCAGCGATGTTCAAGCGAAGGACTGCATCTTCCGAATTCACCGCGACACCCGATTCAGCAAGGACAAAACGCCCTATAAACTCAACGTAGCGGCAGGAATCAGCGCTGGAGGAAAAACTTCGTCGGAACCTGGCGTTTACTTGCAAGCTTCGCCCAGCGGTTGGCTCATCGGCGGCGGGGCGTATTGGCTGAGTCCGCAAGAACTCGTCGCCGTCCGAACGCGCATCGTAGCTCACCCCGATGCCTGGCAAGCCGCGCGTCAGCATCCGGATTTCGTAGCGCACTTCGGCGACCTGCTTGGCGAGCGAAACAAGCGCCTCCCGAAGGAATTTCAATCCGCGGCTGAGAACCAGCCCGATGTGTACCTGAAGCAGTTTTACTACATGAGCGAACGCCCCGTGGCCGACCTCATCGGCGCGCATTCCTTGGACGTGCTTGAGGAGGTGGCCCGTGCAGCGGAGCCCATTCGGCTGTTTTTGCGGGAGGCATTGAACCGAGCTTAACCACCGCGCATGGACACTCCTGGAACGTTGCTCATTGTCGCTTACTACTGGCCGCCTTCGGGAGGGGCTGGGGTACAGCGGTGGCTGAAGTTGACCAAGGAATTGTCGCAGTTGGGGTGGAAGGTGCACGTGTTGACCGTCGATGTCGCGGACGCCACGTATCCCCATTGGGATGCGTCGTTGCTGGAGGATGTGGCGCCCGAAGTGACCGTTCATCGGGCGACCGCCTTCAACCCGATTGCTGCAGGCCAGCGGTTGCTTGGGCGGCATGCGAATCGGATGGCGTCGTCGGATTTGAAGGGGAACGATTCGGTGTTGGGCCAAATCAGCATGCTATTGCGCACCCACCTCTTCATCCCCGATCCCCGCAAGGGCTGGAATCGACGGGCCATTGCGAAGGGCCTTAAAATCGTTGAGCGGCACGGCATCGATTGGGTCATCACCACCAGCCCGCCCCACAGCACGCAGCTCATCGGACGGGCGTTGAAGGAAAGCACCGGTGTGCGCTGGGTGGCGGATTTCCGTGATCCTTGGACCGATGTGTTCTATTATGGGGATTTGCTGCATTCCAAATGGAGTGCCCAACGGGATGCTGCGTACGAGCGTTCGGTCATGGAAACGGCTGATCGACTCGTAGTCGTGCACGACCAATACCGGTTGCGGTTGGAGGAAAAATACGCGGAATCGGCTCCTTCAAAATTGCTCTACTTGCCCAACGGATTTGACGCCGACGACTTCACCGGTCGCCCTGCAGATCCCGAGTTCACGGGGTTCGATTTGGTTTATACGGGAATCATGGCAGCAGGGTATGAACCGGAGGTCGTTATCGAAGGCATCCGAAGGTTTCGGCAGGACACGGACAGGAGGGTTCGCTTGACGATTGTGGGCACCGCTCCAGAAAGCATCTTGGATGGCTTCCGTGCCACGGGCATCGACGTCCAGTGCCTTGGGATGCAGCCGCATCAAGTGGCCAACGCGTGGCAACTCCAAGCCGACGTGTTGCTGTGCTTAATCCCCGCCATTCCGGGAGCGGAGTTGGCTCACGTCCCGGGCAAACTGTTCGAATACCTCGCGGTCGCAAAGCCCATCCTCAACATCGGACCGCGCGCAGGTGAAACGGCTGGCATCATCGCCCGATGCAACGCGGGCGCCACCTTTGAACGGGATCAGCCCGATGCCGTGGCGGAATTCCTGACCCAAGCGGCCAACGGCTCCATCGGTGCGAGCGACGCTTCGGCCATCGCCGAATACACCCGGTCGGCGCAA
Organism: uncultured Flavobacteriales bacterium; assembly: GCA_965656785.1. GTDB lineage: Bacteria > Bacteroidota > Bacteroidia > Flavobacteriales_D > Sanyastnellaceae > JALQTD01. The sequence goes on along the minus strand of CBFHLY010000027.1, from coordinate 28,451 downwards.
GCCTCGCGGTTGAGCGATTGGTTACTCCACTAAGAACCAAGCATTCAGCAAGTCCTCGCGGTTGTAGCGCATGGTCACCCCCGTCCGCTGATCCACCACATCGAACCCCGCCGCCATGCAGATGGCCTGACCCGCGGCGGTGTCCCATTCCATCGTCGGCGCGAACCGCGGATACGCATCCGCGAGGCCTTCCGCCACCATGCACAACTTGAGCGAACTGCCCCGGGAAATCAGCTCGACGGAACCGTGCTGATCACGCAGCTGCCGGATGAACGCCTCCGTCTCCGCGCTCATGTGCGACCGGCTTGCCACCACCGTATACGGACGGTCGCCCTTCGGGATCGGCAGCCGCGCAGCACCATCGAGCGACCAATTGCCTTCCCAATCGACTTCAACCTTCCACGCTCCTTCCCCTACAACACCGAGGTACAACGCACGAGAGACGGGCACGTAAATCACGCCGATGACGGGCAAGCCGTCCTCTACCAAGGCGATGTTTACCGTGAACTCGCCATTGCGTTTGATGAATTCCTTGGTGCCATCGATGGGGTCTACGATCCAAAGCCTCGACCAAGCGCTTCGCTCTGCAAAAGAAATGGCGCGTCCTTCTTCGCTCAACAGGGGAATGCCTGTGGCCGCCAAGGCTGCCGAAATCACCTCGTGAGCAGCCAAATCCGCGCGCGTCAGTGGCGAGTTGTCCCCTTTCGTTTGGACATCAAAATCACCGGAATCATAAATCTTCAAGATGGCGGTTCCAGCAGCAATGGCTGTGTCAACCGCGAGGAGCAAAGTGGAGTTCATGTGCATGGCCGCGCAAGATAGCTCCACTCCGGTTCACTCGCCGACCACTGGAACGGCCTGTGCGGGCGCATGGGTCCCGAGGAAGACCGTGCCCTGCCCTCCGAGGAGGGTTTGGCCATCGGGCGCATCGGCGGGCAACGTGTTGTACATGCCACCGAGCACTACGGAGTATCGGTTGTAAATCCCGGAGCCGTTTTCAGCGATGGCGGTCTCCGAGCTCAGCCCGCGGCCGCCTACCATCACGCAATGTTCGCCGCGCAACGTGTTCAACCGGCCGCCCACGAGCGTACCGTCCACGACCACGTTCGAGTAGCCGCCCAAAATGGCCGCGCCGTCGCCCGAGGCATCGGGGTGGATTTGGTTGTACTGCCCACCGAAACAGGCCGCATGCTCCCCGTTCACCTCGTGGTACCGACCGCCAAAGGCGCCTGCCGCCAGGGCCAGCACCTCGTGGTGCACCCCGGCCGCAGCGACCGAGAACGTTCCCGAAGCCACGTTCACGTTGCCGCCGACGGCCACCGCCCCGTTGCCTGAGGCCGTGTTTTGCTGGCCGCCGATGACGACCCCGTGCTCGCCCGAGGTGGTGTTGTTGTTCCCACCGATGATCGCCGTTCGGGCACCGTTGGTGATGTTGTTCACCCCAGTCACGATGCCGTCGAAACCGTAGGCGCGGTTGCTTTGGCCGATGAGGATGTTGTTCGTGGACGTGTATTGATGCGTAACGCCGAGGAGGAAGTTGTGCGAACCGGAGCGGTCGAGGTCCGGACCGCCGTCGTTGTAGCCGAGCCAGAGGTTGCCGAGGCCATTGGTGGCGTAGGTCGATCCGGAGGCGTTGTCAATTTGGACGTTGGCGCCAGTGATTTGGACCAAATCCGATTCCGCATCCACCACCACGTACTCCGCCAACCCGGGCACCACCTGCGCCTCCAACGCGTCCACCTGCTCCTGCAGCGCTTCGATCGTGGCCACCAGCCCGCTGATCACCGCCCCCAATTCCGCTCCATCCACCAAGACGGGATCCGCAGAGAAGTCCCCGCCAAACACGGAAAGCAGCGAAGTCAAATCCGTTACCCCGATGAGCTCATTCGCATCCACATCTGGGTTGTACGGCAATTCCAATTCCACAGCAGGTGTCTGAGCGCTCACCATCAGCGCCCCGAGCAAAGAGGCAAACAAAAAAACGCGTTTCATGGCGGTAATAAATGTATTTATACCGCAATATATAGCATTAGATGGTTTGTTTCGAGACCAACACCAATGCCGACACCAATTCGGGATTCAACAGCGTTGAGGTGTCCCCGAGTTCATCGGCCCGTCCTTCGGCGATTTTCCGCAGGATGCGCCGCATGATTTTGCCGGACCGCGTCTTCGGCAATCCGGGTACAACCAGTACGCGATCCGGGCGCGCCACCCGGCCGATGCCCTCCACCACAGAATCGCATGCCTCCTGCGCCACCGCCGTTCCACTGCCCACCACGAAGGCGCAGATGCCCTGCCCCTTGATGTCGTGCGGGTAGCCGACCACCGCGCTTTCCACTACGCCGGGCGCTTGGTTGATGGCCTCCTCGATTTCCGCCGTTCCGAAGCGGTGGCCCGACACGTTGATGACGTCGTCGACGCGGCCGATGATGCGGAACATCCCGTCCGCATCGCGCTTCGCGCCGTCGCCCGTGAAGTAATGCCCGGGGTGGGTGCTGAAATACGTTAAGCGGCACCGCTCGTGGTCGCCCCACGTCGTGCGGAGGATGCTCGGCCACGGGTGCTTGAAACACAAGTGCCCCTCCTCCCCTGCGGCCTCGATTTCCGAACCGTCAGCGCGCAGCAGCACCGGCTGGATGCCCGGCAGCGGGTAGCCCGCGTGCCCCGGCTTCATCGGACTCAAGCCCCCGAGACCGGACAGCATGATGCCCCCGGTTTCGGTTTGCCAAAACGTGTCCACAATCGGACACCGCCCTTCGCCCACGACCCGGTGGTACCAATGCCACGCCTCGTCGTTGATGGGCTCGCCCACCGTCCCGAGCACCTTCAGCGCACTCAAATCGTGCCGCTTCACCGGCTCGTCCCCATGCACCATCAACGCCCGAATCGCCGTCGGCGCCGTGTAAAAATGCGTCACCTCGTAATGAGCGCACGCCGCCCAAAACCGGTCCACATCCGGGAACGTAGGCACCCCCTCGAACATCACCTGCGTCGCCCCCGCGAGCAACGGCCCGTACGCCAGGTAGCTGTGCCCCGTGATCCAGCCGATGTCGGCCGTGCACCAGAACACGTCGCCCTCGCTGTACTGGAACACGTTCACGAAGGAGTAGGCCGTGTAGACCATGTAGCCCCCGTGGGTGTGGACCACGCCTTTCGGTTTGCCGGTCGAGCCCGAGGTGTAAAGGATGAACAAGGGATCCTCGGCGTTCATGGGCTCCGCAGGACAAACCCCGCCCCGCCCGTCCACCGCATCCGCCCACGCCACATCCCGGCCCGCCTCCATGCCCACCGCCTCCCCGGTGCACGGGAAGACCCAAACCTTCCGCACCGACGGGCACCCCGCGAGCGCCTCGTCCACCACCGGCTTCAACGGGATCACCTTCGCCCCGCGCCGCACCCCGTCGGCCGTCAGCACCGCCACGGCGCCGGCGTCGTTGATCCGGTCCGCCAACGCGTGCGCGCTGAAGCCCGCGAAGACCACGCTGTGAATCGCCCCGAGCCGCGCGCACGCCAGCACCGCGAACAGGAGTTCGGGCACCATCGGCATGTACAGCACGATGCGGTCGCCCCGCCCGAAGCCCTGCGCTTTGAGCCCGTTCGCCACGCGGCACACCTCGTCGTGCAGTTGCTGGTAGGTGAAGGACCGGCGGGGAGAAGCGGGGTCGTTGGGTTCCCAGTGAATGGCGGTTTGGCCTGCACGCGAAGCCAAATGCCGATCCAGCACATTCTCCGTGATGTTCACCACGCCATCCGCGAACCACCGCACCGACGGCCCCTCAAAATCCCACGAGCACACCTCCGTAAACGGCTTCTGCCAAGCAAACCCGCGGGCCACCTCCGCCCAAAACCCCTCCGGATCTTCCACGCTCCGGCGGTAGGCGTTCTCATACGCGTTCAACGATTCAAGCTTCATGGATCAGGGCAGATTGGATGATGAAACGAACGCCGTAGGGAATTTCGATGCTGAAACTCGACCCGCGGCCGGGGGTTACGCCCAAGGTAAGGCGCGTGTGCTTCCAGTATTCGAACTGGTCCTTTGCCATGTAAAACGGATGGCCACCGTGGACTTCGCCCAGCAACACGTCCGAATCTCCGACCTTGAATTCGCCGCGCGGGAAGCACATCGGCTGGCTCCCGTCGCAGCACCCTCCGGATTGGTGGAACATGAGCGGACCGTGGTCGGCGACCAACCGGTCGATCCATTCTGCGGCCTCTTCCGTCCAGGCCAAGCGTTGCACAACGTCATTCATGTTGCTGAAGTTAAAAAAAGGGGGACGAGCCGAAGCACCGCCCCCCTCATGCAGGTTCGCGTTGATCAGAAGAAACCGAGCTTCTCCTTGCTGTAGGAGATGAGCATGTTCTTGGTTTGGCGGTAGTGGTTGAGCATCATCTTGTGCGTCTCCCGGCCAAATCCACTCTTCTTGTAGCCCCCGAACGGCGCATGCGCAGGGTAAGCGTGGTAGCAGTTCACCCACACGCGCCCCGCTTCGATCGCCCGCGGCAACACGTACAGCTCGTGGGCATCGCGCGTCCAAACGCCCGCACCCAGTCCGTACATCGTGTCGTTCGCAATCTCAATGGCTTCCTCGAGCGTCTTGAACGTGGTCACGCACGTCACCGGCCCGAAAATCTCCTCCTGGAACACGCGCATCTTGTTGTGGCCCTTGAGGATGGTGGGCTGGATGTAGTACCCGCCGTCGAGTTCCCCTTCGAGCTGGGCCGGAGCGCCGCCAGTCAGCACTTCCGCGCCTTCCTCCTTGCCGATCTCGATGTAGTTCAGGATCTTCTCGTACTGGTCGTTCGAGGCCTGCGCCCCCATCATCGTGCTGGCGTCGAGCGGGTGCCCCATTTTGATGGCCTTCGTCCGCGCAATAACCCGCTCCATGAAGGGCTCGTAAATGTCCTCGTGGACCAAAATCCGCGACGGGCACGTGCACACTTCCCCCTGGTTCAAGGCGAACATGACCGCCCCTTCGACGCATTTGTCCAAAAACGCATCGTCCGCATCCATCACGCTCGGCATGAAAATGTTCGGGCTCTTGCCGCCGAGCTCCATCGTGACGGGCACGAGGTTTTCCGAGGCGTACTGCATGATGAGGCGTCCGGTCGTGGTTTCGCCCGTGAAGGCCACCTTCGCCACACGCGGGCTCGTCGCCAGCGGCTTGCCCGCTTCAATGCCGAAGCCGGTCACCACGTTCAGCACGCCCGCCGGCAGCAAGTCGCCGATGAGCTCCATCAGGACCATGAGGCTCGTGGGCGTTTGTTCCGCCGGCTTCACCACGGTGCAGCAACCCGCGGCCAGCGCCGGGGCGATTTTCCATGCGGCCATCAAGATTGGGAAGTTCCACGGAATGATTTGGGCGACCACACCGAGCGGCTCGTGCAGGTTGATGCTCACGGTCGTGGTGTCGTGCTCGGAAATCGAACCCTCCTCCGAGCGCAACACGCCCGCGAAGTAGCGGAAGTGGTCGATGGCGAGGGGAAGGTCGGCCGCCGTGGTTTCGCGGATGCCCTTGCCGTTGTCGGTGGCTTCGATGGCCGCGAGCAGGTCCAGGTTTTCTTCCATCCGATCCGCGATGCGCAGCAGGATGTTCGAGCGGGAGGCCGCCGCCATCGTGCTCCATGCCGGGAACGCCTTGTGCGCCGCATCGAGCGCCTTTTCGATGTCGGTCGCATTGCCGCGCGCCGCTTCGCACCAAACCTGGCCGGTGATGGGGCTGATGTTTTCAAAGTAGGCGCCGCTCGAAGGGGCGACCCATTCGCCGCCGATGTAGTGATCGTAACGGGCTTTCACTTTTGGCAACGCGGTGGTTGCGGGTTGTTCCAAGGTAGCTTCCATGGGGAGGTGAGTTGGTAATGGGTTGTGGCACAATCGCCAAGGCCAAATCACGCCCACCTTCCCCGAAAAATATTTCGATTTTGTTTCAAAAAATGCGCAACCTGTGCTCAATCGTGTCCGGGGCACACATTTTGGTTCATCTTTCGACTCGTGAAGCACAAATTGACCCCCGTCGGCCTCTCCTCCCCGGAGCACATGGAAACCCTCGTCGAACACCGGCGCGTGGTGGACATGGAGACGTGCCAACTCAACGTGTTTGAAACACACGAACGCGCGGACCAAGTGCGCTTGGAGTTCGGTGACCTGCTGCTGACGAGCATGCTGCGCGGAAAGAAGGTCATGCACCTGCCCGGGCGCGATGCATTCGATTACCTGCCCGGCGAATCGGTGGTGGTGCGGCCGAACGAGACGATGCTCATCGACTTCCCCGACGCCACGACTGAAGAACCCACGCAGTGCATCGCCCTGGCGATGTCGAAGGACGCCATCAACTCGACCCTGGACTTGCTGAACGAGCAGTTTCCCTTGTTGGGGGAGCACGAGACGTGGCAAGTGAGTGGGGATTTGGTCCACCTCCACCAGGACGCGCAACTGGTCGACGTCATCCAGCGCATCATCCGCGTGGGCCTGTACGAGCAGGGGCGCCAAAAGGACGCCCTCGCTTCCCTGACGCTTCAGGAGCTGCTCGTGCGTCTGATGCAAACCGGCGCGCGCAAACTCTTCGCGGAGGAGCACGGTTCGCTCGCCAGCCGCCATCCCCTCGGCGCCGTCGTGGACTACATCGATCACCACCTGCACGAGCCGCTCGACTGCACGACGCTCGCGGGCATCGCGTGCATGAGCCGGCCGCACTTCCAGCGGAAGTTCAAGGAGGCGTTCGGCTGGACCCCGGCAGAATACGTGCAGCACGCGCGCCTCGAAACGGCCCGGAAACTGCTCGTCGACGAAGCCCTCACCGTAAACGAAGTCGCCTACGCAGTGGGCTTTCGCGGCCCGAGCCCGTTCATCAGAGCCTTCCGCCAAAGCGAGGGCGTAACACCGAAGCGGTATCAACTTGCTCGCCGCGTCACCCACTGACCACCTTTCCTTAACCTCCTCGTGATGAACGGCTGAACTGCCTGCCGCACCTTGGCGGCATGGGCAAGATCCGATTCTTCTTGTTGGTTTCCCTGATTTTGGCAGCGGCTTGGACGGACCAAATCATGCCGCACCAAGCCCCCGTCCCCGCCCTCAATCCGCAGTTGACGGCGGTGCTTGCTTCATTCGACGCCACCCCGTTGAACATCCAGCCCGAACAGCGCGCCGAATTGGACGCTCTAGCTGAATGGGCGGCGAACGAATGGCTGGGCCGCGGAGCAGTCGACCTCACCTTCATCGGCACGCGCAACAGCCGAAGCAGTCAACTGGCGCAGTGGTGGGCAACTGCGGCGGCAGCTCATTTCGGTTTGGAGGGAATCCATGTGCACAGCGGCGGAACGGAGGCCACGGTCTTCCATGCCGAAACCGTGGCGGCGCTGCGAAGGGCGGGGTTCGTCATCGCGGAAGAAGGGACCGGAGCGCACCCTGTGTACCGGGTGCGGTGGAGCGACGAGGGCGCGGGCGCACCCGGATTCAGCAAGCGGTACACCGACCCGGCCAACCCCGCGACGGGCTTCGCCGCCGTGATGACGTGCAGCGACGCCGACGAAGGGTGTCCTGTGGTGGTCGGGGCGGCTGCTCGGTTTGTCCTGCCGCATGCCCGCAATGGGACGCCATTGGACGCCCCAGCTGGCGACGACCCGTGCCGCCAAATCGGGCACGAAATGCATTACCTCATGGGGCGCGTGGCGGATTTGGTTGCGGCGAACTGAGGGGACGGGGTCGGCACCGCGTCATGCCTTAGCTTTACCGCCATGTTCAATGCTTCGCGGCTCGTGATGGGTGGGTTCGTGCTGCTCGCCTCATCGGCGATGGGAGCGGACCGCATGGACAGCTTGTTGCGGGTTTGGCGGGATGAAGGGCGCGGCTTTGAAGAGCGGCTGAATGCGTTCAACGAGGGGTACCGTGCATTTCATGCCGTGCATCCCGACACGTTTTTCGTGGAGCTGGAGCGGTTGCAGCGGATGGCCGAGGAGGCCGATCGGCCCTTGATTTGGGCTGAAAGCCTCCTCCGGAAAGGGGGATTGCTCAATTACCAAGGCCAAAACCAAGCCGCGCTCCTCGCCTACGCCGAAGCCGAAGCCCCCCTCATCCAGTTCGGGGACAGCCTCCGACTCGGGACGCTGGCGGCAAACCGAGGCAACGTCCACGCCGCCATGGGCGATTACATCCTCGCCCTGGAGCAGTTTTCCAACGCGCTCCGATGCTACGAAGCTGTGGGGTACGTGCCCGGCCAGCACACGACCCGGATGGCGCTGGGATCGATGTTCATGCTGCTGAACGATGACACACGCGCCCTGTCCTATTACGAGGCGTTGGAGCCGGAATTGCGAGAACGCCCCGAATCGGAATACCAGCTGGGCCTGTTGTACACGAACCTGGGCTGGTGCCACCGTGAACTCGGGGAACTCGAATTGGCGAGGGGGTTCTTGGAGCAAGGGTTGGCCTCGCACCGGAAGTTCCAATCCGGCTTTCACGAGGCCAAATGCCTTTCCAACCTTGCACGCGTCCACCTCGACGCCGGTGAATGGAGCCAGGCGGAATCCCGAGCCCTCGAAAGCATCGCTTTGTACGAGCAACTTGGGGCGGAGCACTCCGGGTTCGAAACCGAAGTCCTGTTGGTGGAGGTTGAGCTGCGTGCGGGGCGTCCTCAATCCGCATTGGATTTGGGGAAACCACTGCTTCCCAAATTGACTGAGCCTTCACCCCTTCAAACCCTGTACAAAGCGCTATACGAAGCGCACAAAGCGCTGGGCAAAAACGCCTTAGCGCTTCAAATGCTCGAGCAACACCACGCCTACCGGGACAGCGTCCTCGCCTTGAAGAACAACCACCTCGTGGCGCGCGTTGCCTACGAAAAGGACGTGGAGCATCAACTGCACGTCGTGCGGATGGAAGGCCGCAGGGTGCAGGACCGCCTACGCATTCGACAATTGCGCCTCGTTTTGGGCTTGGTGATCGGGTTTGGCTGTGCGCTTTCGCTGCTCATTGCTTACTTCGTTCGCTTTCGGGCAGACCAACGGTTTCGGCGGCAGGCGTTGCTGCACGAAATTGAATCGCTGAAATCTGCGTTGAAGCAAGCAGACTTGGCGAACCCGGAAGCTGGAGGGTTGGACCGAAAACGCATCGAACAGCGGTTGGGGCGTGCATTGAATCCCACAGACTGGAAGGTGTTGAACATCCTGCTGGAAGACCCAACGGTTACGAACCAGGTCATCGCCGATCGGGCCTTCATGAGCGTGGATGGCATCGGTTCGTCCTTGCGGCGGATGTATCAATACTTCGAAGTGACGGAGACGAAGTACAAGAAAATCGCCTTGCTGCGCGCCGCCATGACTGTGTCCGCTTCGGGTTCTGGGGAACGTGCTGGTTTTCAAAGTACATGAACGGAAACGGACCCAACCTTCACGCGCACGGGTGCGCCCCATTCACCCCCAGGCGTGCTGCTCAAGTCCCTTCCTTGTCCCACCTTGCGACCATGAAAAACACCTTTCAACCCCTTGCTCAACGTGCAACGCTCGCAATGAGTTTTGCCCTATTCGGAATGGCTCATTGGGCTGCTGCACAAGTCACCACGGCAGTGGATTGCGACCTCATGGGATTGGTCGTCAACGTCGGATCTCAGGAAAACTACCTCAATGTGTATCACCCTGGGGGCTATTTGACCTCGCCATCAAGCGAGAACACCATGGATTGGCTGTTCACGGACTCCGAGGGCGACGTGATCCACGAAGAAACGTTGGTGAACGAGAACTTCGTTTCCTTCAACCACTCGGTGCCGTTGACGGACACGATTTTCGTTTCGGTGCTGCTGACCAACGATTCCGCGGTGCTGAATGGGAACCCGGTGGCGTGCTGGATTGAGGACTACTTGGTTTGGGTCGAGACGGAAGTGATCCCGGGGACGTTCGTGGGCGCTTGGACATTGGGGGGCAGCGTGGGGCAGGACGTCAGCGAAACCACGGGAATGACGGCCTTGAATCCCGCGGCGCTTGAGCTCTACCCGCAGCCGGCGAGCGATCGCTTGACCTTGGCGGGGTTGCCCGCTTCAGGGCAGTTGGTGATTCGGAATTTGGCCGGCCAAACCGTTCACCTCCAGCAAGTCACTTCTCCGCAGCTGGTGCTGGACCTCGCAGCGCTCCAGCCGGGGATGTACGTGGTCCAAATCTTGAACCGCGCCGGAGAACCGCTCCAGGCCCGCCGCATGGTCGTGGCTCGCTGATTTGACCTACCTTCTCGGGCATGTTATGCAGAACAAGCTTTTCCATCCTGCTGGTGGCGGGACTGTGGGGGGCGAGCGCTGCCGTTGCCCAAACCCCGTGCGAGTGGTTTGACCACAATGGCGATGGCTTCTTGGGCGCCAACACCTGGCTTTACGTCTTGGGTCAATTTGGAACCGAAGGGGAGCTCGACCTGGGCGGGGACGGGTGGGTCGATGCGGACGATGTGCTGAGCTTCACCCCCTACTTCGGGCACAGCTGTCCGGTGGCGTGGCACGACACGACGGCCACGCCTCACCTGTTGGGCTTGGTGCTGGTCGAGTGGGCAACCGCTTCTGAGGACCTCGCGTCGTTGAGCGATGTGCTGCCCGCTGGAACGACGACGTATCGGTTGTACGCGCACGTGGCGGACCCTTCCGATCGCATCCTCGGCGGCTTCGGGATGGATTCGGCTCCGATGAGCGTGTCGACGGATGGGGTGTTCTTTGGGTTCGGATCGGAAGGGCCAGATGATTCGGTGTTGGCGAGCGACGTGAATCCCCTGTTCTACGGGTTCGCGCCGGCGATGGAATACAACACGTGGTTGACGCTGGGGGAAGAGCCGGGAACCACCGATGTCCTTTCCACGGCGGCAATGACCGCCCCACTGTCCGCTGACTTGTCCACCATCGGCTGGTCCGATTCGATCGGGGGAGTTTGGTTCAACTCGGCCAGTATCGACTCGCCCCAAGCCGAAGATGGCCTCATCCTCATCGGGCAGTTCACTCCGGTGGGCGGGACGTTCCTCTCGGGATCGATGAACTTGCTGCTCGAATCGTACGCGAATGGAGACCACGAGATCGAGCGCGTCGAAGGACTGACCTTCGGAACGGACAACCTCGAGGTACTCGGCTGCATGGACGCCGAAGCGGCGAACTTCAATCCCGCGGCCACGTTTCCTTCGGGGCCCTGCTTTACCGAAGGGGATTTCGATGGAGACGGGGCAATCGGGTTGTCCGATTTCTTGGAACTCCTAGAACAATTCGGATGCACGAACTGCCCCGGTGGCGACTTAAACGACGACGGAGTCGTCAACGTTCAGGACATCCTCCTTTTTCTGACGTGGCTTTGAGGCCTCAGCCGATGATGTTGCAGGCGTCCTTGAAGGTGCGGCTGCGTCTTGATTTGGTCGATGAGCTCTGGGAAGTTCGTGGCTACCGTTTTTGAGGGAAAATTCACCTGCGAACGGTTCGGCAACGGGGTGCGGTGATGCACGTGAACCCCGAACGGCTTGGAGCTGTTTGTGCACCATGATGACGACTTCTTTCTTCGCGCTGTGGGCGTGCCTTTGGCCCTTTTCTCTGGGACCCAAGCCGGCGTCGATTGACTTCAGGTTGGTGGAAGGCCAAACCTGGCGCCCCCTCAACGACAACGTCATGGGCGGGCGCTCTTCAGGGGCGATCACGTGGTCCGATGCGGGGATGAGTTGGTCCGGGGCCACGCGACTCGAAAACAACGGGGGATTCAGTTCCGTCCGGTCGCCTTGGGGCAGCTCGGATTTCAGCGACCTGAAGTCCATCACCATCACTTGCCGAGGAACCGGAGGGCCGTTCAAGCTCACCTTGGAAACCTCCCGAACTTGGTACTTGCCTTATGCGTTTGCGACCCTCGAACCGGATAGCGAATGGTCGGAGATCACCCTTCCCCTCGAGGACTTCCGCTGGAGCCAAGCCTTCATCGGCGATACCGGATTCACCCCATCTCTGAGCAACGTGCTGCGCGTTGGCCTCATGAAATACGACGGAACGGCCCAACCCTTCCAACTCGAAGTCGCGAGCATCCGGTTCGACTGAACACCGAGCTCAGTTGGGTGCGATGCGCGCTGCTGCCGTCGTGTGCGCTTCAATGTCCGCCCGGTCCATCCGCTGCTTGCGGAACAGCCCATTGTGGTAAAGGGGCGCTTGATCAGCGTAGAACGGACTGAACACGTTGCCGGATTGGCCGGTAGGCAAGACGCTCTCCGCTCCCGCCACGTTCGCAAAGTCGATGCCGATGCGCATGGAAGGCCCCGAGAACACCCCGTAATCCAGGTCGCGCTTCAGCTTGAATTCGTATTTGTTCAGGGCATCCTTTGCAGCAGGCAACTCGAAAGGACCGACACTCAGCCACTCCCCCACCACCGGCACATCGGCCATGGCGTGGCGGTGCGTGACGGTGTGCAACTTGCCATAATGCCAGGCAGCCGCATCCGCTCCCAATGCCGCCGTCAGGTCCGCTCGCGCCGCCCGCAAAGCAGCCGCCACCACCGTTGAAGCGCCCTCCCTCTCGGGCGTCCGCACATCGTCCCACCAAGGGGAATCCGCAGCCCGAAGCAATCGCGGGAACGTGTTCTCACTCACGATGGTCCGGTGCCACGCCTCAAATCGCTCCGCATCCTCGAATTCATCGGCCATGGCGCCTTCGATGATGCGGTACATCCACCGATAATACAGCGTGGGCGCCACGTCTTCAAGCCCGTGCTCGCCGTTCCATCCGATGAGAACCGGCTCCACCTCCTCGCCCGCCTCCTGCGCCATCTCCACCATCCGCCGGGCGTTCTCCGCATACACGGGCGACCGCTCATCGAGTTGAAGGCGCTGGGCGTCGGCGATGGTCCAGTCGTTTTTCGGCGCGGACAACGCTTCGAAGATGCCCGCGGCCCGGGTGTTCCCGGAATAGTAATGGCCCGGGTAGCGCATGGAATCGCGGGGCTCGGGCGCGTTGTTTGCCGAGTAGACGAATCCGCAGGCCGGATTGACGGTTTGGGGATTGCGATCAAACGGGTGCCAACCGGAAGGATCGTTCTTGGGATCTGTGCCGTTGATGGCCGTTTTCGTGTCGACGTGATCGGGGCGGATGGGGAGTTTCGCACTGGCCCACCAACCGATGTTGCCCTCGGCGTCGCCGTACATCATGTTCACCCCTGGGGCGTGGAGGAGCGAGGCGTGGTGGGCAAAATCGTCGATGCCGCGTCCGCGCGAAAACCCGTAAAACGCTTCGGGAATGCGGTTTTCGGGGTATTGCGTGTATGCCCACCACATGGACAGGCTGTCCTCGAGGAGCGGGCCGTGGTGGGTCTTCCGGACTTCAAAGGTCACGGGTTCGCCCCCGGCCACGTCGATGGTTTCTTGGGTGATCGCGAGGTCGCGCCATTCGCCGCCGTGCAGGTAGCGGTCGCCGTCGATGCGCTCGCGGTAGAGGTCGATGTCGTCGTTGACGAACATGGTGATGCCCCACGCGTGATCGCGGGTGTGGCCGATGACCGGAAAGGGAATGCCCGCGAGGTGGTTGCCGTAGTATTCGAGCGTGGGGGTCACGAGGTGGGCTTCATACCAAACCGAAGGCTGGGCAAACGCCATGTGCGCATCGTTGCAAAACAGCACCTCCCCCGACGCCGTCCGCTCCCCGCTCAGCACCCAAGCGTTCGAACCGAGCCACTGCGGAACCGGCCGGAGGGCGTCCAAGCGGCTGACGCGCTCGGCCAAGCGACTGAAGTCGGAAGGAGCGGCGGTGGGGATGCGCGTGAATCCGGTTTGGTCCACCGCCAACAAGGAATAGCGAGCCGAATCGAGGTGGTGCTTCATCCAGTCCAACACCGGCTCCGTCTTCAAGTGAATCGCGAACGAATACGCCATGAATCCCGCGGCGCAGTAAACATCTCGGGGCGAAAACGGCTCGGGCTGCGCGCCCAACAAGCGATACTCCAGCGGCCGCGCTCCCGACTCCACGAACGCATTCACGCCTTCCAAATAGGCCTCCAGCACCGCTTTCAACGAGTCGGGTGCCTCCGCATCGAAGCGGGCTGCCTCCTTCACCGCCACCTCACGCATGCCCAAGGTGCGCAGGTAGCGGTCATTTTCAACCAAGTCCGCTCCCAGCAATGCCGACAACTCGCCCGCTCCGGCTCGACGCAGCAAGTCCATTTGCCAAAGCCGCTCCGACGCGTGGACGTACCCCAATGCAAACACCGCATCCGCCTCCCAATCCGCGTAAATGTGCGGCACGCCGTGGTCATCAAACAGCACCTCGACCGGGGCACTGATCGATGCCGATTCCATGGTAAATTCGTAATCCGGCTGGAGGCTGCTATACTGCACCACCAACCAAGCCATTCCAGCCAATGCGGCCACGAGGAGGCCCCGGAGCAAGTACTTCATTGCCGTGAATGTACGTCGAATTACACCGTTCACGCCGCCGGGCTCGCATGGCTCCGAAGGAACGGCTGTCGTCCCGGCATGGATCGGCAAACCACCTCATTCAACCGCGCGCACCCCGTTGTTCGTTCAGGCATGTTCGACGCCCACGGCCCCATGCGAATGACCGCGGGTGAGCGCCTCAACCGATGATGTTGCGAACGTCTTTGAAAAAGGTCCGCAGCGCCTCCTTCGGCTCGATGCCCTCCTGTTCCGCTTGGGCCAAAATCCGCTTCGCGCCCAAAATGTTCGTTAACCGATCGCCCAATTCCGCTACGTCATTGGCCTCATCGTCCATGGAGGCGTACACCTCCTGCTCCAAGGCATCCAACCCCGCCACGTCGTATTCCGCAATCAACTTCCGGATGGCTCCTGCATTCATGACGCCACCGAGTTTGCGAGTTCCGTCACGCGGTCCTTCTTTGCCGTCGAAAACTCCTCGACGAGTTGGCCACCTTTGAATCCGGCGAAGTACGGGAGGTCGTTGATTTTGAAGGCCTCCTTCACGTCCATGAATTCTTCCACATCCACGTCGATGAAGGTCACGTCTCCGTATGCATCGTCCGCCTTCAAGCCGTTTACGTGAGGAGCGAGCAGCTTGCACACCCCACACCAGGAGGCGTGAAATCGAATGAAGAGACGGGGTTTGGTCTTGATTTCTTGAATGAGATCGGGCAGTTTCATAGCAAAAGATTTAAGGAATAAAACAATTCCCGCTCGGCGCGGTTCATGGTCCAATGACCGGCGACAAATTTACCGCTGGCTGACGATGCGTGCGGGATTGAGTTCATCCAAAACTTCGATTGCTCATTGACTGCGTCAATCACGTTTCTGAAGCGGGCGCTTCAGCCTGGCGGACAACGGAACAAGCCCGCCCGTGTGCGCTCAATTGGGACGGCGTTCCGAGAAATCGCTCAGCAGGACGAGCATGTCCCCCACGCTGACCACCCCGTCTAGCCGACCGTTGCCATCCGCATCGGGTTGGTGCCAAACAGGGGGGCTTCCTCGCCATTGGTGAGTCCATGGCCAAACGGAACGGCCTTCGGCATCCACGCATTCGGCAAGCGCCGATTCCAAATCAAAATCACCCTGTGAAAGGCCCGGGAAGGTCATCCCCAGTGCCGCGAATGCAAAATTCCGATGCTTCATGTGTTCAGGAAAGGCCGGGATTTGGCCTTTCACCCAAAACCTCAATGCCGAATGACCACACGACCGCCCAACCCGGGAAATCCGGGCAGGAACCAGTGGTACAGGCCATTCGCCAAACCGGCAGCGTCCACCTCCCCGAACGCCGACGCATTCAACCGATGCACCGCCCCGCGGCCATCCACCACCCACACTTCCCCGACGTGCGCGCCCGCCCCAGACACCACCTTGAATCGGTCCGAAGCCGGATTCGGGTAAGCCATCCACTCGCCGTGGACGGAAGGGCGCACGGCAGAGGTGCAATCGGGGGCATCGGCTTCCGCTTCGAACAAGCTCCCGCTTTCCGCCCACCAGCGCATCCAGTTTCCGCCGATTCCCGATTGCCAGTCGTTCAAGTCGAAACCATTCGCCCCGTCCGGTGTGCCCTTCACGTGATACACGGCGACGGCTTCTCCCGCCAAGTTCCAATCGAGCGGTGCTCCCGTCGTGCAGGCTTCCGGCACGGCGGGCGACACTTCGCAATTGGGCGCCAAAAAGTAGGCGTTGTCATCGTAGGTAGGATGCTCCCCAAACACCCGAGCCCATCCCGTCTCATCGACGCAAACCGCCGTGTATTCATCGCACGCAATGCCGCGCGCCAGGGCTCCGTAATCCGTGAGCGTGCGCGCCAAAAACACCACGTGCCTTCCCTTCCGGTCCGGGGAATCGTAATGCGTGTCCGTGACCACCTCCTCTAGGAACGGAACGTGCAAGAACGCCGCTGAATCCACCGTGACGTTCCCGTTGTAGGGCGCATTCAGTGCGGTGGCCGATGTCACCGTGCCGTTCGCCGCACTGAAGTAGTGACCGCCGAGGATGGCCATGCCCGCGCTGGTGCCGCCGACCACCACATTCCGTTCCACGATGCCCTCGTTGATGAGATCGGCCACCGGGGTGTCGCGCCAAAACTGCACGTAATCCCATTGATCGCCGCCCGCGAACCAAATGCCCTCCGCGCGTTGAATGCGCTCGTGCACTTCTGGAAGGTAGGCGGCTGCTTGGCCAGAAAACACCAAGGTCTCGACGGAATTGAGGTTCACTCCCAGCTCATTGAACAGGTAGTTGTTGTAGCCGTCACTGCCCGAAGCGCGAAGGACCAATACGTCGCCGCCGTCGACCCGTTCGAGGAACCACGTCATGGCCTGGTCGTCTTCACTGGCTCCGCCCATCAGGCACACGCCGCCAAGGGGAGCCGTCACGGCATCGGATGGGTTGCCCGTGAAGTACGAAACGTAGCCCTGTCCCGCTGCCCATCCGGCGGTGATGTGGAGCCAAACAACGCAAAACATCGACCTCATCGCCCTGGGTTTTGGGCATTTGAAAAGGAACCGAGGAGAAGGAATGCTGCCCAGAAAAGCAGCCCCAGCACGAGCACGCCAACTCCCACATTAAACAGCTGCTCCACCCCCATCAACCGATTCAACTTGAACGCAACGCCCGCCAACGCAAGCGCCAAACCGACGAAAATCAATGCAACACACGCGCGTTGGGTTCGGATCTTATGCATGGAAACGAAGGTACGTTTTGACTTTTTACTGCCTGCGTAACAGGCCCCTTAGGAAACATCGATCGATGGAGCATCCTGCTTCGGGGCACCTGCTCGGTGATGCCCGTGGGGGATTTAACCTACCTTCGGCACGTGTATTCATATGAAATCAAATAAGTTAAGATGAAAAAATTCCATCTAGTTCTTGTCTTGCTGGGGGCTTATTCCAGTGCATTGAGTCAAGCCGAAAACGAGCGTTGGGGATTCAACAACGTCCCCGATCACTCCACCGTCAATCAAATGTCTGGTCCACGCTTCGGGTTCACCTATGTATCGGAGGGCAGCACAGCGCAGTACCTCAACCGCGTGCATCAGATGGACTCGCTCGAATATTCGGAATTCGGCGCCTTGCCTTTCACTTACACCACACAGTACGGTTGGCAATGGGAATCGCGCTTTGCGGACACGGGCGGCCCCGTTGTTGGCTTGGTCGAATGGATTGCGCTCATCGGCGGCATGGAAAAAGGGATGTTCCTGCCATCTTTTTCCAGCTTGGTGGGAATCCGTTCGCAAAGTGGCTTCGAGTTCGCCACGGGGCCGTCGCTTTCCTTAACGGGTTTGGGCTTCGTCTTTGCGCTCGGATACAACTACACGAAGGGCGATTTGAATTTGCCCATCAACATCGCATTGGTTCCGGACAAACAAGGCCCGCGCAACTCCGGAATGTCCGACTTGATGGGTGCACACGAAGACTTTCAAGCCATCGCCCTTCGCAACACGGGCTACCGCCTGAACCTCTCAGTCGGTTTCAACCTTCAAAAGGCAAACTGAACCCCCCATCGAAACAACAAAAAAGGCACGCCTCACAGCGTGCCTTCTTCATTTCAAACCTTTGGTTCAGAGTCCGGTGGGAGCTGGGCAAGTCACGCCAAAATCCACCAAGAACAACAACATGTCCGCAATGGAAACCACGCCATCGCGGTTGATGTCACTCGGGCACGGATTCACTTGGGCCAGCAAGGAGTAGGCCAAATCCACAGGATCCAAAATTCCGTTGCCATCGGTGTCCGGAGAAATCGGTGACAAGTTGAACTTGTTGACTTCATCGCCATCGCTCAACCCGTCGCCGTCGGTATCGGAATTGCTGGCATCGGTAGCGTAAAACACCTCGTCATCATCGGACAAACCGTCATCGTCCAAATCATTATCATCCTCCTCTTCAAGCCCATCGTCGTCGCCATCGTCGTCGCCATCGTCGTCGCCATCGTCGTCGCCATCGTCGTCGCCGTCGTCGTCGCCATCGTCGTCGCCGTCGTCGTCGCCATCGTCGTCGCCGTCGTCGTCGCCGTCGTCGTCGCCGTCGTCGTCGCCATCGTCATCGCCATCGTCGTCGCCATCGTCGTCGTTAGCATAAACCGCGAAGCCGGCCTCATAATCAGCACACGAAGCACTGTCCCCAGCCAAGCAAGCCTCCGCGAACGCGGCCAAATCACAAGCAGCATCCAAACCGGTTGTATCCTCGGCACATTCCAACTGAAGCCACATAAGGGTTTCTTCGAGGGTCCAGTCATCCTGGAGGTCGTCGTCATCGTCTGACTCGTCGTCATCGTCTGACTCGTCGTCATCGTCTGACTCGTCGTCATCGTCTGACTCGTCTTCGTCGTCTGACTCGTCCTCGTCGTCTGATTCGTCTTCGTCGCCTGACTCGACGTCATCGTCTGACTCATCGTAAGCGTAGGCCGCAAACGCCATTTCATAGTCAACGCACGCGGCGCTGTCGCCCGCCAAGCAAGATTCAGCCAGAACTGCAAGGTCACAAGCTGCATCCAATCCCGTTGAATCTTCAGCGCATTCCAACTGAAGCCACGCGAGCGCTTCGTCCAACGTCCAATCGCTTTCCAAATCGGAATCGTCGTCGGAGTCGTCGTCGTCCATGTCATCGTTCGCGTCGTCGGTTCCATCCGTCGTGTCATCGTTGACGTCGTCGGCGCCATCGGTCGCCTCGTATGTGGCAACGAATGCATCAAGCTCTGCACAAGCGGCCGAATCTCCCGACACACAGGACATCGCCGTGGCGACCCAATCGCAGTAAGGTTCCACACCCGTGGTATCTTCAGCACATTCGACTTCCAGCCAGGCGAGGATGTCTTCAGGCGTTCCACCATCAAGGGAATCATCGCCTGCAACGCCGTCACCGCCGTTGGCATCCACGTCTGTGGAATCGCTCAATTCATCCCAAGCGACCGCCCAGAGCGAGGCGCAGGATGCAGAATCTCCTGCTTGGCATGAAAGCGCCACATCCAACCAAATGCACGAATCGTCCACACCAACGGTGTCGTCCGCGCATTCCGTTTGGAGGGACGCAATCAGGTTAGCTAGGTCGTCTGAAGTTTGGCCCGAGGCCTTCAGGGAGAAAAAAGACAGGCATGCGAGGACCAGGAAGGTCCCGACAAACCGGAGTTGCAGAGCGTGTGGACTCATGGGAATTGGTTTTGGTTGGTTTGCAAACTTCAGGGTCTACGTTCTCATGCGCAATGACCTTGGCCCATCCTATGTTAAGCCTACGTTAACGAATGGCTTTCTCACTGAAAAACAGCCGGCTGCATGTCAACATCACGCCACCGCAAAGCGCTGAACGGCGTTCCTGACCCCACCGCGCGACGACGCCGACACCTGCAGAACGTACCCTCCTCTGCCCAAACCCAAACGTGCACAGTCGAGTTCAATGCGGTGGTTCCCCGCAACAAACGGGTACCATGGTGCTTGATGAACGCACCGCCCTTGCAGATCGAATACGCGCCAGCTCACCTCCGCGGGGTGCCAAAGCGTCAACGGGAAGGCGGTGCGGTCGGTGCACGGGTTGGGGGCGTTCGACTGGAGCACCATGAGCTGGGCAGTTTGGGCCTCCTCGAAGCCGACGCCCACGAGCCCCTCCCCTTCCACGGTCGCTTCGAAGGTGCTCACGTATTCCCCAGCGGCACCGTCCCATTCGAGGCTCGCCACTTGCAACGCATAGCCATCCGCAAACACCCCGTCCTGGTCGGCCGTAATCGGGTCCGGACCCGAGGGATACAACGCGGCGTGATCGAGATGGGCTTGGACGATCGCGTCATGCGGCCAGGTCCACTGGGAAACGGCGCTGTACGCGCTGCTGACATGGACTTGGAAATGCACGTGGGTCACGCGCCCGGGGTACCAGCCGGGCACGATGGTGAGGAACTCGCATTCGCCGTTTTCGTCCGTGATTTGGTAGCCTCTGCAATAGGTCAAACCCGCCTGCGTGCCGTACCCCGAGTAATTTCCATTCGCATCGCAATGCCAAACATTCACCCGCACCCCCACCATCGGCTCGCAGTTGTCCGCCCCCACGACCCGGACCTTTTGGCGTAGCGGCACGCCCGTCCGATCCTCGCGAATGTCCTGCCGAAAGTAGTACGTGTTGTCCGTGAGGTCGAGCGGAAACGGACCGGCGGTTTCGCTCGGAATCAGCACGCAGTTGCTCGCTCTGCCGCCAGCTGTTGAACGGGCAAACGCCTGCAGCGGAAGCATCGTGGCACCGCCCACGGCCGAAAGGAATTGAGATCGCTTCATGCACAAGGATAACCATTGAACTCATTCCATCGTGCATTGTTTTATCAACGTCACGGACACACCACGAATCCACCCGAAATGATGCTTCGAAATTCTGCACTCTGTTTCGCCCTTTCCGCTTTTCTCCCGCTTTCCACCTCGGCGCAATGCGAGGCGACTTCGACCGTTTACCTCACGGATTACCTCTTCACACCGGATTTCCTCACCGTGAACGTGGGGGACACCGTGGCGTTCGTCAACGCGGATGGGATCCACAACGTGGACGGCACGGCGGCCACGAACCCGGTGCCGTTTTTCCTCGATGAAGTGGAGGGCGACATCGAGGGCGTGTGCATGGGCACGGTGGTGTTCGACACCCCCGGCACGTACACGTACGAGTCGTCCATCGGGGTGCAGCCCGAGTTGGGCATGACCGGGACCATCGTGGTGGATGCGGTGACGTTGACGGATCGGTTGTTCGAATTTTGGGGCGGTGGCGAGCTGGAGGCGTTGGACGCGTTCCTCTCGAGTTATGTGTTCACGGCGTATTTCAGTTCGAGCTTTTTGCAAGGGTCGGAGAATCCGGGGTGGCTGGGCGACGTCGATTTGGATGGAAATGAGCCGTTTACGGTGTTCGTTCCGGTGGATGACGCGGTGGACGAGCTGATGGACCTGATGAACCTGGGCCAGTTCGACCTGGCCGCGTTTTACGACATGCCGGCGGCGTTGCGCTATCACATCGTGCCCGGGGTGGTTTTGGCCTCGGACCTCGAAGATGGCATGGTGCTGCCCACGGTGGAAGGCCAAAACCTGACCATCACCCTCACCGATGGCGGCGCCTCAGTCAACGACGCGCAAATCCTCACCACGGACCTCACTGCATTCAACGGCGTGCTGCACCTCGTCGACAAGATTCTCGCGCCCCCGGGCTACCCCAGCGCGACGACGTGGGACGCCATCGTGCAAAGCCCCGACCACACCATCTTCGAGCAGGCGCTCCTCAACGAAGGGCTCGACGCAGCCCTGCGCGGCCAACCCATCCTGAACGACAACGAGCCCGCCGAAGGGCCGTTCACGGTCTTCGCCCCGACGGACGACGCCTTCATCGCGTTCGCTGAGGAAAACGGTTTTGCGAGCGTGGAAGCGCTCCTGAGTTCGCAGTTCATGGACGACATCGTTTATGCACATTTGGTGGAAGCTGAGTATACCAGCGGAGATTTGTTCAATGGCCAAACCCTCATTTCCTACAACAACACCCCCGTCAACATTGCGGTCGACGCGGAAGGCATCGCGGCGAACACGGCCGCGGTCAGCCCCCCTGACATCCTCGCCTACAACGGCGTTGTACACGCCCTTGGCGAAGTCATGCCGTTCGCATTTCCTCCGGCCGAAGGCACGTGCGGCAGCTGGACCGTCAACCTGTTTTCGGACGCCGATTGGGGAACAGGTTGGGGCGGCTCCATCCTAAGCGTGTTCGCGGACGGCAACCTCATCGCCTCCGAGACGAAGACCACGAACGGACCGGAGTCCTTCTCCATTCCCGTGGACGAAAACACGCGCCTCGACTTCGTGTTCATTTTCGGAGGTGAGACGGGCGCCTACGGTTACGACGTGGTCAATGGCAGCGGCGACCTGCTCTTCAGCTCGGCGGGTTCGGTGAACTTCAATGGCCTGACCACGCCTCCTCAAAGCGTCTACGGCCTGAAGCCATGCGGCGAAGCGCCGAGCTGCGGGTTGGTCGAAATCGCGTTCACGGACCAGTCGCAAGACGGTTGGTACGGAGGCAACATGGCGGTCTATTCCGGGACGGAGTTGGAAGCCAACGTCTTCTTCAACCCCGACTTCGATGGCGACGGGTTCGCGGACTACCTCCCGTTCTCGGAGCGGCGGGTGCTCGTGGCGGTGGAGGAAGGCGAAGTGAATTTCGTCGTGAATCCGCCCGGGGCCTTCGCGGAGCTTTGCGGGTACGTGGTGCGCGACCCCGAGGGGAACGTCGTGGTGGACGAAACGGGCACGTCGGAGGCACCGCCCAGCACGTACGGGGTTGAAATTTGTGCGACGTCGTCCGTGGACGATGCGGAAGGGGTTTCCCTGAACTTGTTTCCCAACCCGGTGGAGGATTTGGCCCAAATCGCGGGGCTTCAACCCACGGACAACTGGAAAATCGAAGTCCGCAGCATCGACGGAAAAGTGGTCCACCGCCAACGAGGCACCGGCCCCACGGCCCTCCACCTCGCCCACTTGCAGGCCGGTTTCTACACACTACGGCTCAGCCGGCCCAACGCACTCGACGCGACCTTGAAGTTCATCAAAGGCTGAGGTCATTTCCCGCGAACGAGCTGGATCACCCAGGCAACCAGTCCGATCACGACCAAGGCCACCCCGGCATTGAATGCCGTTTCAGCACCCATGAGGTGATTCAATTTGAAGGCGAGGCCGGTCAGGAGCAACGCGCATCCCAACAGCCCGAGAATCAAGGCGGTTTTCGATGGTTTCATGCGGACAAGATAACCTCAATTCCAAGGCCCACCGCGCCGCACGTTCACCAGCACCTCCCCGTCCAGCCGATACAGACCGCCCGTCAGCCCGAACCACATCCGCCCCGCCCGATCTTGGTAGATTGAATTGCAGCCGAAGTGAAAGTCGGGGAGCTCGGGTTCGGTGCGCGTGAATGCGTGGAACGTTGCGCCGTCGTACAGGTAGATGCATTTAAACGTGGCCCCGATCCACACGTTCCCGTCGCGGTCGTCGTAGACGGAATAGATTTCGTTCCCCGTTAAGCCCGGAACTTCGGGGAACGTGGTGACCGTTTCGCCGTCCCACCGGCACAGCGCACCGCACTTTTCCTGCGGATTGAGGTGCCAATGGAAGCAGCTGAGCCACAGGTTGCCTTCGCGGTCTTCGAGGTGCACCTTCACGTTGTTTGTGGGCAGGCCGTCCGCCGTAGTGAGCTGATGGAACGCCTCGCCGTCCCAGCGGTAAGCGCCTTGATCGGACGTGCCAAACCACAGCTCGCCGCCCCGTGTTTCGCACAGGTTCATGGGCTCGTAGCCGGTGCGGTTCGTACGCGGCAGGCTGATTTCAGGCAATGAAAACGGCGCGAACTCCCCGTTCACTTCGCGGTGGAACTGGCCGTTCGATTGGACCCAAAGGGCGCCACTGGCGTCGAAAAACGGACCGACAGGATTGGGCGGGAAGCCGACGGGATGCTCGGCCCTGCGCAATGC
Organism: uncultured Flavobacteriales bacterium; assembly: GCA_965656785.1. Taxonomy (GTDB): domain Bacteria; phylum Bacteroidota; class Bacteroidia; order Flavobacteriales_D; family Sanyastnellaceae; genus JALQTD01. Next base: position 4,575 of record CBFHLY010000027.1, on the reverse strand, counting down.
CGTCCCGTCCCACTTCATCAGCGCAGACGCCCCGCCCATGTCCTCCTCTGCTGACACGAACCACAACACGCCCTCTGGATCGAGCGTCAAGCCGGTTACGCGATCGCCCACCAAGCCATCTGCTGCATGGAAGGAGCGCAACGACATCCCGTCCCACCGCATCGCACCGCTCGCTACGGAACCGATCCACAGGTTGCCGTCAGCATCTTCAATCGGCCCCAATGGGTATTCGGCTACCTGAAGTTGAGCGGCGGCATCGAACGGCGCCGGAGCCCCATCAGTGGCCACTGAGTCCGCAGAGGAAGGGGCGCTTTCGCATCCCAGCGCCGGCCATGCAAGCAGGCACAAGAGGATTCGCATCATGGAACGGGTTTTGGGTTCAAAGGTATGGCCGGGACTTCCGATGCACCTTACCTTGCCGACATGCGGATCCTGTTGATGTCATTGGGGAGCCGGGGGGACATGGAGCCGTTCCTCGCGCTCGGAGCAGAACTCAAGGCCGAGGGGCACGTAGTGGGGTGTTGCATGCCCGCTCAGTTCGAGACCCTTGCGCGGGAAGTTTCCGACCAGTTCCATCCGGAAGATGCGGCGTTTCTCGAACTGCTCGATGCGCCTGAGGTGCGCCAAATCATCGGGCAAGTGGGCAGCGTTTGGTCCCGCCTGTTGAACGTGCTCCGGTTGATCCCGAAAACGAAATCCCTGCAACAGCAGGTCATCCGCGATCAAGCCGAAGCCGTCGCCCGATTCCGCCCCGACGAAATCGTCTTCCACATCAAGTGCATCTACCCGGTGCTTTGGGCCATCCAAACGGGAGGAAAAGCCCGAATCCTGAGCCCGATGCCCTGCCTCATCCACCCGACCGGCGTTTACCCGCACATCGCATTCGGGAAGCCGCGCGGAGCCTGGTGGAACCGATTCACCTACACGTTGGCGAATTGGGCACTGATTCGGCAGAGCATCTTGGGCTACGGTCGGTCGTTCATCCGTGAGCAAGGCTGGTCCGTGAGCCATCGCCGCCTCGCTCGGTTCTTCGCGGATGAAGTCGAGGTGGAATACGCGTTCGATGAGCGCTTGTTTCCCCGGCCCGCGGATTGGCCTGCGCAGGCGGTCATCACGCGGTTTCGCGAGCGGGACAAGTTGCAAGGTGAAGGCCTCAAGCCGGAAGTGGAGGCGTTTTTGGAGCAACATGACCCCATCCTGTACGTGGGCTTTGGCAGCATGGTGAATGCCCATCCCCAACGCGTCGCCACCGACATCATCGAAGTGGCCCAAGCGGCCGGCCTTGCGGTCCTCCTCAATCGGTCCTGGGGCGGCATCGAGCCGCCTGCATCCCTCCCCAACCATGTGCTCGTCGTGGACGACGTGCCCTTCGACGGGTTGTTCCCCCGCATCCAAGCAGCCATCCACCACGGCGGAGCGGGAACCACGCACAGCGCGCTCCGCTGCGGTCTCCCCCAGGCCATCATCCCGCACATCGCCGACCAGTTCTTTTGGTCCCGCCAAGTGGTCGCTGCAGGCTTGGGCGTGGAAGGCTTCCCGATCAACGGATGGAGCAGGGATCGATTTGCCCTGATTGCCGACGCGCTTTTCCCACCTAAGCAATCTGCTCTGCCCCCCAAGTAACCCCCTCCTGCGGAGCTGCCTGTCAAACGCGCACAACGGGGCCCTCCCTTGAACAAGCAAGTGGAATTTCGCGGATGACGCCCTTGCCTCATTGCGCCGCTTGTTGCGCTCCACCGTTTGAATCTACCTTTACGAGCAAACAACATTTCATGAGGCGTTTCCTTGTATGCATGCTGGCAATCCTCGCGTGGGAAAGCCAGGTCATCGCCCAAACCGAGTGCACCAACCCCGATGTCAATTGCGACGGCGCCATCGACCTCGATGATTTGTTGACGCTGCTCGTCTATTTCGGTTACGTGGACACAAATGGCGATGGCGTGTGGGAGGTTGCCGTGGGGTGCGTGGAGGATGCGTGTGGGGTGTGCGATGGACCGGGGCCGCAGGTGCTTGCCATTGACACCATTGCGTTTACCCTGGATTCGGTCTATGTGGAGTCTTTGAACGCGTGGGAGGTATACCAAATCCCGGACACCACCTTCACCTATGTCTGCTCAAATCCAGGCTGCACGGACCCCACTGCCATCAACTTCGACCCATACGCTTCCGAGGACGACGGCACCTGCATGGCGACCAATCCCTGTTCCAACCCGGGCACGTTGGTGCATGATGGGCACACCTATGAATTGGTCGCCATTGGGGACCAATGTTGGTTTGCAGAAAACCTGCGTTCGGAGCACTACGCCAATGGCGACGCCATCCCCGGTGGACTGAGCAACAGCGAATGGACCAGCACGGACGCAACCGCCCTCGGAGCGCAGGCGGTTTACAACAACGACAGCGAGTCCTTGGCGGATTACGGCCGACTTTACAACGGCTACTCCGCAATCGACCCGCGTGGCCTTTGTCCGACGGGTTGGCACGTTCCATCCGACGAGGAGTTCATGGCCCTCGAAATGCACTTGGAAATGCTCGAAGCGGAGGCCCAATCAACGGGTTGGCGGGGCGTCGACCAGGGCATGAAAATGAAAGCGGTCAACGGTGATTCGCCTGGGTGGAACGGAAACAACGAGAGCGGTTTTGCTGGACTACCGGCGGGATACCGACACCATAACACCGGGGATTTTGCCGTTCAGGGCAGCTACACGTTCTTTTGGACCACGTCACCGAACACGGTCTACAACTGGTACCGCGGGTTGAGCAGTGGCTACACCGAGGTGGAACGGAGCTTCTCCAATTTGAGGGGCGGGTTTTCGATTCGGTGCCTGTTGGACTCCTGAGGATCGCTCGACAAGAGGGGCGCATTTTTCCCTGACCCCTCCCGTGGCGACTGACGACCCGGATGAAGGATTGAAGAAGTCATGGCTCTATGAATTTGGGCCTTCAACCTCTTAGGCCAAACTCCTTAAAAATACACGCCGCGTATCCATCGGGGCCAGCGCCCTCGCCCCAGGACCAACCACAGGACGAGGAAGCCCCCAGCACCTCGCGGCACTGGGGGCTTTCCATTCCATTGCAACCCTCGCTTCGCCCGGGACTTCGGCCTAACGGCCGAAAAAAGGGTCAAAGGGACAAAGGGTCAAAGCGTCCACATTCCCTCTTATTCATCCCTCAAGCAGCGAACGGAGAAGCCGTATAGGTGGCTGTTGTTGCTCCGACTGACACCGTCATTGCCGGAGTTGAGGTAACGGTACCATGCGCCCGATGCCCCATCGGGCGAAGCGCTCCACCAGCTGCCACTGCTGCTTTCAGAGTCGAAGAAGCCATAAAAGTCCATGCGGAAGCCCCCCGGCAACGCCGAAAAACCACTGCTGTTGTTGCCGTCCCAGCTGGGTGAATCGGTGGAAGAGGACTTCATCTTGTTTCCTGCAACGCTCTCACCGCCGAGTTCCGTCGTCAAAGCTGTCCACTCTTCATCCGTTGGCACATGCCAATCCGTCGGGCACAACCCCGCGCTGTTGTCCACCGCAAGCCAATTGTACAGGTAGCCGTAAGTCGCAACATTGCTGGCGTCGTTGTTGTACGCTGCGCGGGCGCCGTCGTTGGTGATATCCCAAGTAGAGCCGTCCGTCACTTCAGGGATGGGCGATCCGTCAGCGTACTGCGTCGAGCGGAGGTTTTCGGCGAACCAGCACTGATCGCCGATTTCGACCGTGCTGTAGTCGTGGCCGTCGAACGTCACCGTGCTGGTGCCGCAAGTGAAGGCCGCGGCCGCAGGAGTCGTCGTGAAACTCAGGGTGTCGCCGTATGCCGTCCCCTCGCCATTCGTCGCGTACGCCGAGAAGTAATACGTCGTGCCGCCAGTCAAGTCCGTCAGCGCTGCTGTGAACGCCCCGCTCGTCGCAGATCCGCTTGCATTGCTTGCACCGGAAAGCAAAGCATCCGTGCCCCAAACAAAGCCCGCTGCCGTCACCGCATCACCGCCATCGGCGTCCACAGAACCGTTCAACGTCGCCGTCGTCTCCGCCAAATCCGACGCCGCCGAACTCGTCACCGACGGCGCACTCGCCGAACTCGCCGTCTCATCCCGAACGCAACGGACGGAGAGGCCGAGTCGAAGGCCGCCGTTGCCCCGAAAGACAATGCCACTGCCGGGGACGAGAAACCGGTACCAAGAGTCTGATGCGCCATTCGGCGAAGCGCTCCACCAGTAGCCGACGCCTCCTCCATCCAAGAAGGAGCCAAAGTTGACGCTGCGATAGCCCCCCGGCAACGCCGAAAAACCACTGCTGTTGTTGCCGTCCCAGCTGGGTGAATCGGTGGAAGAGGACTTCATCTTGTTTCCTGCAACGCTCTCACCGCCGAGTTCCGTCGTCAAGGCTGTCCACTCTTCATCCGTTGGCACATGCCAATCCGTCGGGCACAACCCCGCGCTGTTGTCCACCGCATGCCAATTGTACAAGTAGCCGTAAGTCGCAACATTGCTGGCGTCGTTGTCGTACGCTGCGCGGGCGCCGTCGTTGGTGATATCCCAAGTAGAGCCGTCCGTCACTTCAGGGATGGGCGATCCGTCAG
>CBFHLY010000026.1:0-39116 GCA_965656785.1 uncultured Flavobacteriales bacterium | reverse complement strand
GGAGCAGGAAATCATGCGCAAGCCCGATCCGGAGGAGCCTTTCTCGGGTTTGGCATTCAAGATTGCGACCGACCCGTTCGTGGGCCGCTTGTGCTTTGTCCGGGCCTACTCCGGGCAGCTGCCGGCTGGTTCTTATGTCATGAACACCCGTTCGGGCAAGAAGGAGCGCATCTCCCGCATCTTTCAGATGCACTCAAACAAGCAGAACCCCATCGATGTCCTCGAAGCAGGTGACATCGGTGCAGTGGTGGGCTTTAAGGACATCAAAACCGGTGATACGCTTTGCGCCGAAGGGCATGAGGTGGTCTTGGAAAGCATGAGCTTCCCAGAGCCGGTCATCGGGATTGCGGTGGAGCCCAAGTCTCAGGCGGATTTGGACAAGCTTTCAAACGGTCTTTACAAGCTTGCTGAAGAGGATCCAACCTTCCGTGTGCGCACGGACGAGGAGACAGGCCAAACCGTCATCTCCGGAATGGGCGAATTGCACTTGGAAGTTCTCGTTGACCGTTTGCGTCGTGAGTTCAAGGTCGAGTGCAACCAAGGCGCTCCTCAGGTGAACTACAAGGAATCCATCACGGGCTCCACGGAGCACCGCGAAGTGTATAAAAAGCAATCCGGTGGTCGCGGTAAGTTCGCGGACATCATCGTGAAAATCGGTCCTTCGCCGGACCCGGAGAAGCCAGGTTTGGTCTTCACCAACTCGGTGAAAGGGGGCAACGTACCGAAGGAATTCGTTCCTTCCGTACAGAAGGGTTTTGAAGAGGCCATGAAGAACGGTGTGTTGGCCGGATACCAAATGGACAGCATGGCAGTCGAGCTCATTGACGGCAGCTTCCACGCGGTGGACTCGGACCAGCTCTCATTTGAATTGGCAGCAAAAATGGCTTACCGCAACGCGGTGAAGCATTGCCAGCCGAAGATCCTCGAGCCGATGATGCAGTTGGAGGTCCTGACCCCCGATGAAAACATGGGTGATGTCATCGGTGACTTGAACAAGCGCCGTGCCCTCATCGAAGGAACGGGCGAGCGTGCGGGCAAGACCATTGTGAACGCCAAGGTTCCGTTGTCAGAGATGTTCGGTTACGTTACGGATCTCCGTACGTTGACCTCGGGACGCGCGACGTCTTCGATGTCGTTCAGCCACTTCGCTGAAGCACCGAACAATGTTGCAGAGAAAGTCATCGCTGACGCGAAGGGATAAGCCAAGAAGAAGAAATCATGACGCAGAAAATTCGCATCAAGCTCAAGTCGTACGACCACAACCTCGTCGATAAGTCGGCAAAGAAGATTGTGAGCACCGTTACGGCCACTGGAGCAGTCATTAGCGGTCCAGTTCCGTTGCCGACGCACCAGCGCATTTACACGGTCCTCCGTTCACCGCACGTGAACAAGAAGGCCCGGGAACAGTTTGAACTCAACTCTTACAAGCGGTTGATCGACATCTACAGCTCGTCTTCGAAGACGGTAGATGCGTTGATGCGCTTGGAATTGCCGAGTGGAGTGGAAGTCGAAATCAAGGTCTGACAGCGCGTCAGTCCATCATCATCATAATCAACGATCATGCCCGGACTCATAGGGAAGAAGATTGGTATGACCAGCATCTACAGTGCCGCTGGGAAGAACATCCCATGCACCATTCTGGAGGTTGGTCCTTGCGTAGTAACGCAAGTTCGTACCCTTGAGAAGGACGGCTATGAAGCCATCCAACTCGGTTTCGGAGAGCGCTCTGAAAAGCGCACTTCGAAGGCCATGCAAGGCCATTTTAAGCGCGCCGGTGTGGCGCCCAAGCGCAAGCTTGTGGAGTTCAAGAGCTTCGAAGGTGAACTTCAGCCAGGTGCTGAATTGAAAGTCAATGACGTGTTCGCGGAAGGCGAATTCGTTTCGATTTCAGGCACTTCGAAGGGTAAGGGCTTCCAAGGTGTAGTGAAACGCCACGGCTTCGGCGGTGTCGGACAAGCTACCCACGGTCAGCACAACCGCCTGCGCGCACCCGGTTCTATCGGTGCGGCTTCAACGCCAGCTCGTGTCTTCAAGGGCATGCGCATGGCAGGCCAAACCGGAAACGGCCGCGTCACCATCGAGAACCTCGAAGTGGTGAAGGTTTTGGCGGATGAGGGTGTCCTCATCGTCAAAGGTGCCGTTCCCGGACACAAGGGTTCCATGATCATCATCCGTAAGCCAGAAGCGTAATGAAACTCAGCGTATACAGCACCGACGGCTCGAAAACGGCAAAGTCCGTTACGTTGAGCGAAGCGGTTTTCGCCATTGAGCCCAACGATCACGCCATTTACTTGGACGTCAAGCGTTTTATGGCGGCTCAGCGCCAAGGCACGCATGACACGTTGCACCGGGGATTGGTTTCTGGTTCCACGCGCAAGCTGAAGAAGCAGAAAGGTACCGGTACCGCACGTGCGGGTTCGATTAAGAACCCGTTGTACCGCGGGGGAGGTAACATCTTCGGCCCTGAGCCGAGGGATTACACCCACCGTTTGAACGGGAAGGTAAAGCAATTGGCTCGCCGCAGCGCTCTCAGCTACAAGGCGAAGGACGAGGCCATCAAAGTGGTCGAAGGCATTTCCATGGACAAGCCGAGCACGAAGTCGTTCGCTCAGGTGCTGAAGAACTTGGATTTGGCTGACACAAAGACCCTCTTTGTGTTGCCTGCTGCGAACGATGCGGTTTACCGCAGCTGCCGCAATTTGCCCAAGCACAGCGTCATGGTCGCGACCGATTTGAGCACTTACGACATCATGAACTGCAAATCCCTCGTCCTCGTGGACAACGCCCACGAGGTCATCGAAGGCTTGCTCAAATAAGGAAGGCCATGCAGCAGATCCTGATTAAACCCCTGATTACCGAGAAGATGACCACGGACCAAGAGCGCAACAATGCGTACGGTTTCGTCGTGGCCCTCGGTGCGAACAAAATCGAAATCAAGAAGGCCATCGAGGCGGAATACGGAGTGACCGTGACGTCCGTTCGTACGGTGCGTGTTGACGGCAAAGCACGTCAGCGTTTCACGAAGACCGGAATGGTTAAGGGACGCACGAACCAGTACAAGAAAGCCATCGTCAGCATTGGCGAAGGTGAGATGATTGACTTCTACGAGAACATCTGAGGAAATGGCACTTCGTAAATTCAACCCCATTACGCCGGGTACCCGTCATAAAGTGTTGTCGAAATTTGACGACATCACGACCGATACCCCGCACAAGCCGTTGCTCCGCAGCCTGAAGAAGTCGGGTGGCCGGAACGACAGCGGAAAGATGACGATGCGCTACCGCGGTGGCGGTCACAAGCGTCGCTATCGTTTGATCGACTTCAAGCGCGACAAACACATGGAGGCTGCGGTGTTGACGGTCGAGTACGATCCCAACCGCAGTGCACGCATCTGCCTCGTCGAGTACACGGATGGAGAGAAGCGGTACATCGTCGCTCCCAACGGCTTGAAGCCGGGGATGACCATCAACAGCGGCAAGGAGGCGACTCCGAATGTTGGCCACTGCATGTACTTGAGCGACATTCCGCTCGGTACCGTCATCCATAACATCGAGTTGTACCCAGGAAAAGGAGCGTGCATCGCTCGCAGCGCTGGTTCTTACGCTCAGCTGAACGCTCGGGATGGCAAGTACGCCATCATCAAGTTGCCCAGCGGTGAGGTTCGCCAAATCTTGGTGACTTGCATGGCCGTCATCGGTACCGTCAGCAACTCGGAGCATAACCAGCAAGTTTCCGGCAAGGCCGGTCGCTCCCGCTGGTTGGGTCGGCGCCCACGAGTCCGTGGTGTGGTCATGAACCCGGTCGATCACCCGATGGGTGGTGGTGAGGGTCGTTCTTCAGGTGGTCACCCGCGCTCGCGCAAGGGCTTGCCGTCGAAGGGCTACAAGACGCGGAATAAGCGTAAGAATAGCAGCAAGTTTATCATTGAACGTCGGAAGAAGTAATCACCATGGCTCGTTCACTCAAGAAACCCCCGTTTATCCACTACAAGTTGGTACAACGTGTGGAAGCCATGCAGGCTTCCGGAAAGAAGGCGGTGATCAAAACTTGGTCTCGCTCAAGCACCATCACGCCCGACTTCGTCGGCTTCACCATCGCCGTTCACAACGGCCGCCAGTTCATCCCCGTTTTCGTTACGGAGAACATGGTGGGACACAAGCTCGGAGAATTTTCACCCACCCGCACCTTCCGTGGCCACGCGGACAAGAAGGACAAGAAGCGCTAATTTGTCATGGGAAAACGTAAGAGAATTGCCGCTGACGCGCGCAAAGAAGAAATGAAGAACGTGGCAATCGCGAAATTGAACGATTGCCCGACGTCCCCCCGCAAGATGCGCCTCGTCGCCGATACGGTGCGTGGCATGGGAGCGTTCCAAGCTTTGAACGTGCTGAAGTTCAGCTCACGTGAGGCGTCGGTTCGTTTGGAGAAGTTGCTCCGTTCGGCCATTGCCAATTGGGAAGCAAAGAACGAAGGGCAGCGTCCCGAAGAGAGCGATTTGATTGTCCGCGACATCTTCGTTGATGGCGGCAGGATGCTTAAGCGCCTCCAAACCGCGCCTCAGGGCCGTGCGCACCGCATTCGGAAGCGCAGCAACCACGTGACCATCATCGTAGATTCCGCCAAGCAATAATTCATGGGACAGAAGACTAATCCAATCGGCAATCGCCTCGGTTTCATCCGGGGATGGGATTCCAACTGGTACGGCGGTAAGGACTACACTGAGAAGTTGGTGGAGGACGAGAAAATCCGCGAGTACTTGATGGCGCGTTTGCGCAAAGCGAATGTTTCCAGCATCATCATCGAGCGCACGCTCAAGTTGGTGACGGTGACTATCAAGACGGCTCGTCCTGGCGTGATCATCGGCAAGGGTGGAACGGAGGTGGACAAGCTCCGTGAAGAGTTGAAGAAGTTGACGGGCAAGGAAGTCCAAATCAACATCTTCGAAATCAAGCGTCCTGAGTTGGATGCACGCCTCGTGGCGGAGAGCATTGCTCGCCAAATCGAAGCGCGTATTTCTCACCGTCGCGCCATTAAGATGGCCATTGCAGGCACAATGCGCATGGGCGCGGAGGGCATCAAGGTGAACATCGCTGGCCGGGTGAACGGTGCTGAAATTGCACGTTCGGAGTCATACAAGGAGGGACGCATTCCATTGCACACCTTCCGCGCGGACATCGACTACGCTTTGGTTGAGGCGCACACGACTTACGGTCGGATTGGTGTGAAGTGCTGGATTTGCCGTGGTGAGGTTTACGGTAAGCGTGACCTGTCTCCGGTGCCGGCACAGAAGAAATCGAACGAACGCCGCGGCACCGATCGCCGCCCCGGAGGAGGACGTCGTCCCCGCCGCTAATAAGTAAAAGACAGCAAGGTTATGTTACAGCCAAAAAGAACCAAGTTCCGGAAGATGCAGAAGGGCCGTGTGCGTGGCAACGCGCAACGCGGTGCGAACATCGCGTACGGTTCGTTTGGAATCAAGACCCTGGAGGTCGGCTTCATTACGTCGCGGCAAATCGAGGCGTCTCGTATCGCCATCAACCGTTACATGAAGCGTGAGGGAAAGGTTTGGATCCGCATCTTCCCAGACAAGCCGATCACATCGAAGCCTGCAGAGGTTCGTATGGGTAAGGGTAAGGGGGCTCCGAGCCACTGGGTTGCTCCTGTTCGTCCTGGTCGTGTCCTCTTTGAAGTGGACGGCGTTCCGATGGACACCGCGATGGAAGCCCTCCGTTTGGGAGCTCAGAAGCTTCCTGTGAAATGCAAGTTTGTTGTACGCCCTGATTACGCGCACTCATGATTGAAAATGCAGAAATCCGGAAGCTCTCGGATGCGGATTTGAATGAGCGCATCGAATTGGAGCAAACTGCCTTGGCCAAATTGCGGTTCAACCACACGGTGGCCGGATTGGAAAGCCCGAAGGCAATCGTAAACAAGAAGCGTGACATCGCTCGCCTCTTGACTGAGTTGAACTCGCGTAAGAAAGCCAACGCATGAGCACTGAGATGACCCCAGCGGCTCCCGCCCGCAACCTCCGGAAGGAGCGGATCGGTGTTGTTTCTTCAACATCCATGGACAAATCCATCACGGTGGTTGTCGAGCGGAAGGAGAAGCACGCCAAGTACGGGAAGTTCGTCAAGAAGACGAGCAAATTTATGGCACACGACGAAGCCAATGATTGCAACGTGGGAGACACGGTGCGCATCATGGAAACACGTCCGCTGAGCAAGCGGAAATGCTGGCGCGTGGCCGAAGTCATTGAGCGCGCGAAGTAAGCCGCTCTAGGAAACGAAACAGTTAAGGCTAATCAATTATGATACAGCAAGAAAGCCGCATGAAAGTGGCCGACAACACCGGAGCGAAGGAAGCCTTGTGCATCCGTGTGTTGGGCGGTACACGCCGCCGCTACGCCAGCATTGGCGATAAAGTGGTGGTTGCGATCAAGGATGCAACGCCCAACGGAAACGTGAAGAAGGGAACGGTATCCACTGGTGTTGTTGTGCGGACGCGCAAAGAAGTGCGTCGCCCGGACGGATCGTACATCCGTTTCGACGACAACGCCATCGTGCTGCTCAACGCAGCCGGCGAAATGCGTGGAACGCGCATCTTCGGCCCGGTCGCGCGGGAGCTTCGCGAGAAGGATTTCATGAAAATTGTCTCACTTGCGCCTGAGGTGCTTTAATCCGATCGACATGTTCAAGCGATTTAAAGTAAAGAAAGGAGATACCGTTAAGGTGTTGTCGGGCGGTAGCAAAGGCAAGCAAGGCACTGTGTTGAGTGTCGATCGCAAGACCGATCGGGTCTTTGTTGAAGGCGTCAACATCGTGAAGCGGCACCAGAAGCCAGGTGCAGCGAACCCGCAGGGCGGCATTGTCGAAAAGGAGGCCGGAATTCACATCTCGAATGTGATGGTCGTCGACGGCAAGGGCAATGCAACGCGGGTGGGTCGTCGTCGCAATGACGAGGGCAAACTGGTTCGTTATTCCAAGAAAACCAACGAGGAAATCAAGTGATGAGTTACCAACCACGCCTCCAAGCTCAATACAACGAGCAACTGGTACCGGCGCTCAAGGAGCGTTTCGAGTACTCCTCGGTGATGCAGGTACCTCGCATCACGAAGATTTGCCTGAACCAAGGTTTGGGTAAGGCCATTGCCGATAAGAAAATCATCGAATCGGCGATGGATGAAATGACCCGAATCTCCGGTCAAAAGGCCGTTCAGACCATTTCCACCAAGGACGTTTCGAACTTTAAGCTTCGGAAGGGCATGCCCATTGGCGCTCGTGTGACCCTGCGTCGCGAGCGCATGTATGAGTTCTTGGACCGACTCATCGCCATTTCGCTTCCGCGGACGCGTGACTTCCAAGGCATCAAGCCGAAAGGTTTCGATGGTCGCGGAAACTTCACCTTCGGCGTGAAAGAACAAATCATCTTCCCCGAGATCAACTTGGACGAAGTGAAGTACTTCAACGGAATGGACATCACGATTGTGACATCCGCTCGGACCGACGAGGAAGCGAAGGCGCTGCTCGAAGGTTTTGGATTCCCCTTCAAAAAGAACTGAGTCATGGCTAAAGAATCAATGAAAGCCCGTGAGCGCAAGCGCGCTCGTATGGTCGCTCGATACGCTGCAAAGCGTGCGGCCCTCAAAGCTGCAGGGGATTGGGATGCTCTGCAAAAATTGCCGCCAAACAGCGCGGCCGTTCGCATGCACAACCGTTGCCAAATCACGGGTCGTCCCCGTGGCTACATGCGCCAGTTCGGCATTTCGCGCGTGCTTTTCCGCAAAATGGCTCTCGCAGGGAAAATTCCTGGCGTGAAAAAGGCCAGCTGGTAACCCTAAAGACGAACAGAGATGTTTACAGATCCCATTGCAGATTACTTGACGCGCATTCGGAATGCGCAGTCAGCGGGTCACAAGGTCGTCGAAATCCCCGCTTCAAACATGAAGAAGGAGATGACGAAAATCTTGTTCGATAAAGGGTACATCCTCAACTACAAGTTCGTAGAGGAGGGGCACCAAGGAACCATCAAGATTGCATTGCGTTATGACTCGAAGTCAAAGCGTCCTGCGATTAGCAAAATTCAGCGCGTGAGCACCCCCGGTTTGCGGAAGTATGCTGGTGCGGATGAATTGCCGCGCGTGTTGAATGGTTTGGGCGTTTGCATCGTCAGCACCTCCAAGGGGTTGATGACCGACAAGGAAGCCCGTAAAATGAACATCGGTGGCGAACTTGTTTGCACCGTTTACTGATCACCCAGAACGATACCAGTCATGTCTCGAATTGGAAAATCCCCGATCAACATCCCCAGCGGCGTCACCGTCAGCATCGTGGATCAGTTGGTCACTGTGAAGGGGCCGAAAGGAGAACTTCAGCAGGAAATCGATCCGGTGATCGACATTCAGGTTGAGGACAACACAGTGACGTTCGCACGTCCGTCCGACCACAAAGACCACCGCTCCAAGCACGGTTTGTTCCGTTCCTTGGTGAACAACATGGTCGTGGGCGTGACCGAAGGCTACACCATCGAGTTGGAACTCGTAGGTGTTGGTTACCGTGCGTCGAGCGCAGGCCAGGAATTGACCTTGGCATTGGGCTACAGCCACCCCATTGTTTTCATGCTTCCCAGCGAAATCAAGGTGGAGGCAGATACCAAGAAGGGAACGAATCCCTTTGTAAAACTGACGTCTCACGACAAGCAGCTCGTTGGTGCGGTCGCATCGAAGATTCGTTCGTTGCGCAAGCCGGAGCCATACAAAGGCAAGGGTGTCCGCTACAAGAATGAGTTGATCCGTCGCAAGGCAGGTAAGACCGCTTCCAAATAACCGAACATCATGGGAACGAAGAAAACATTTGCGCGGGAGCGCATCAAGCGCCGCGTTCGCGGCAAGGTTCTCGGCACGAGCGAGCGTCCTCGGTTGTCGGTGTTCCGCAGCAACAAGCAGATTTACGCTCAAATCATCGACGACTCCACTGGCCGCACCTTGGCGTCAGCAGGTTCGTTGGGATTGGATGCCGCTAAGGCCATCGCGAAGGTCGAGCAGGCCGCTGTGGTGGGAAAGGCCATCGCTGAAAAGGCGAAGGGTGCAGGCATCGAGTCGGTCATTTTTGACCGGAACGGATACCTCTACCACGGTCGTGTGAAACAATTGGCAGAAGCTGCTCGCGAGGGCGGATTGAAATTCTAAGCAGAAGATGGAACAACGTCAACAACGCAAAGGACGCGGCGACCAGCAACAACAGTCGCGTACGGGCGATCCGGATTTGAAGGAACGCTTGGTCGGCATCAACCGGGTGGCGAAGACCACCAAAGGGGGCCGGACCTTCAGCTTCAGCGCCATCATGGTGGTGGGAGATGAGAAGGGAAAAGTGGGACATGGTTTGGGCAAGAGCCGCGAAGTCGCCACCTCAATTCAGAAAGGCATCGATGATGCCAAGAAGAACATGATCGCGGTGCCTTTGATCAAAGGAACCATTCCGCACGCACAAGAAATGCGCTACGCAGGTGCTCATGTCATGATCCGTCCCGCATCACCGGGTACGGGCGTGATCGCTGGAGGTGCCATGCGTGCCGTGTTGGAGAGCGCTGGCATCACGGATGTCTTGGCTAAGTCATTGGGCTCTTCAAACCCACACAACGTCGTTAAGGCGACCTTCAATGCGTTGAAGGCTCTCCGCAGCGCCGAGGATGTGGCCCAGTTGCGAGGCATCTCCGTTTCTAAAGTATTCAACGGATAAGCTCAGCATCATGGCAAAAATCGTCATCACCCAAGTACGCAGTGCCATCAACCGCTCCGCTCGCCAGAAGGCGACCATTGCGGCGCTTGGCATCAAGAAACTCCACAATCCGGTAGAACACGAAGCGACTCCCCAAATTTTGGGCATGGTGCGCAAAGTGAGCCACCTGATTCGAGTGGAAGAAAAATAACATCGTAACCAGCATAGACCATGAATCTCAGTAACCTCAAGTACGCTCAAGGTTCTCGGAAGCAGCGCAAGCGAGTTGGACGCGGTGAAGGCTCCGGACACGGAGGTACTTCGACGCGCGGCCACAAAGGTGCCAAATCGCGTTCCGGCTACAAGAGCAAAATCGGTTTTGAAGGCGGCCAAATGCCCCTCCAGCGCCGCGTTCCGAAGTTTGGTTTCCGCAACCCCAACCGGGTTGAATACAAGGGAATCAACTTGGATACTTTGCAAGAATTGATTACGCGCAAGTCCCTCTCTGAGGTGACCATCCAGACGTTGCAAGACCACGGTTTGGCGGGCAAGCGTGATTTGGTCAAAATCCTCGGTCGAGGTGAATTGACTGCAGGCGTGAAAATCGAAGCCCACAAATTCTCAGCAACCGCTCAGGCGGCGATTGAGGGTGCCGGCGGGCAAGCCATTGCGCTGTAAATTCCGCGCCATGAAGAACTTTTTCCAAAACATCCAGAACATCTGGCATCACGAGCAGCTTCGCAAGAAGATCGGCGTGACCTTGGGGTTGATTTTGATCTACCGCTTGGGCTCGTTCATTGTGTTGCCGGGTGTGAACAGCGACGTCCTCAAGGAAAGCCTGAATTCGGCTGGAGGTGAAGAAGGCCTTGGCGCCCTGTTGTCGTTGTTCACTGGCGGCGCGTTCAGCCGTGCCTCCATCTTCGCGTTGGGCATCATGCCGTACATCTCGGCGTCCATCATCATTCAGTTGCTCGGAATCGCTGTTCCTGCAGTCCAAAAGATGCAGACTGATGGCGAGAGCGGCAGGAATAAATTGAATCAGTGGACGCGGTTTTTGACCATTGCCATTACCCTGGTACAAGCACCGGGGTATTTGGCGTCATCGGTTGTATCCGTTCGCGGTGCAGTGGTGGACCCCTCGGCCTTCTGGTGGTTCAGTGCTGTCCTCATCCTCGTGGCGTCGACGTTGGTCATCATGTGGTTGGGAGAGCGCATTACTGAGCGGGGCATTGGCAACGGCATTTCCTTGCTCATCATGATCGGTATCATCGCGACGTTCCCGCAGTCCATCATTCAGGAATTGAATCACCCGAACACGTCGCTGTACTTTTTCCTTGTGGAGCTGGCGATTTTGTTGGTGGTCATCGGTGCCTCGGTTGCTTTGGTGCAAGCGTTGCGCAAGGTTCCTGTCCAAATGGCAAAGGCACAGGCCAGCACGGGCTCGCACTTGCCACAGGGCTCTGGAGCCCGTGAGTTCATTCCGATGAAGGTCAATGCTTCAGGCGTCATGCCGATCATTTTCGCTCAAGCCATCATGTTCGTTCCGCTCTACTTGAGCCAAAGCGAATTCTTTGAGGGAAGCGCGGTGATGTCAAGCTTGTCTGATTTCAACGGGTTGGCCTACAACATCCTGTTCTTCCTGATGATCGTCATTTTCACTTACTTCTACACCGCCATTACCGTGAATCCGGGTCAAATGGCGGACGATTTGAAGCGACAAAGTGCGTTCATCCCAGGCATCAAGCCCGGTCACCCGACGAAGCAGTACTTGGAAACGGTGTTGAGCAACATCACGTTGCCAGGCGCGGTTTTCTTGGGGCTCTTGGCGATTTTGCCAGCGGTGGTGTACGGCTTGGGCTTGACCAACGCTCAAGGATTTGCGATTTACTTCGGGGGGACTTCATTGCTCATCATGGTGGGGGTCATCCTCGACACGTTGCAGCAAATTGAGGTTCACCTGTTGGAGCGGAAGTACCAAAGTTTCTTGTCTTCGGGCAAGATGCGCGGTCGCACGAATTCCCCAGTGGGAGGAATCAACGGGATCTAAGGAATGGGCTTCGGTCGACGCGTTCGGATCAAAACGATTGAGGAGGTCGAGCTCATTCGGGAGAGTTCTTTGCTTGTCGGAACGACGTTGGCGGCAGTGGCCGAGCACATTCGTCCAGGGGTAACCACCTTGGAGTTGGATGCGGTAGCTGAAGCCTTCATTCGCGATCACGGTGCCGACCCGGGATTCAAGGGGTATGGGGGGTTCCCGAATACCTTGTGTACTTCTGTCAACGAGGCGGTGGTGCATGGAATTCCGAACAATCGACCTTTGGAAGAGGGCGATGTGGTTTCCGTGGATTGCGGCGTTTTGAAGAACGGTTTCTACGGCGACAGCGCTTACACGTTTGCTGTCGGAGAAATCGCGCCGGAAGTGCAAAAGCTCTTGGATGTAACCAAAGAGTGTTTGGCTTTAGCCATCGAACAAGCGGTGGTGGGCAAGCGCATCGGTGACATCGGTTGGGCGTGCCAGCATCACGCGGAAAGCCACGGTTACGGGGTGGTTCGTGAATTGGTTGGACATGGATTGGGAAAAGAGCTTCACGAAGCCCCAGAAGTTCCTAATTTTGGCCGCCGCGGAAACGGACCCCGATTGATGGATGGGATGGTGCTCGCCATCGAGCCCATGATCAATCTTGGTCGTCGAGAAGTGCATCAGGAGGAAGACGGTTGGACGATTGTCACAGCTGACCGACTCGTGAGTGCGCATTTTGAGCACGACGTTGTCGTGCGTTCCGGCAAAGCAGAAGTGCTTTCGAGTTTTGAGGCAATTGAAGAAGTGTTAAACAAACGATCAGTCAAGAGTTAAGCCATATGGCGAAACAAACATCCATCACCCAAGACGGGACCATTCTCGAGGCGTTATCGAACGCCATGTTCCGTGTTGAACTGGAGAATGGTCACATCATCACGGCCCACATTTCCGGCAAGATGCGGATGTATTACATCAAAATCCTGCCGGGAGACCGCGTCAAGGTGGAGATGTCTCCTTACGACCTGACCAAAGGACGGATCAGTTTCCGATACAAGAAATAATAGCACCATGAAAGTTCGTGCATCACTTAAGAAGCGCACCGACGACTGCAAGATCGTCCGTCGCAAAGGACGTCTCTACGTCATCAACAAGAAGAATCCTAAAATGAAGCAACGTCAAGGCTGAGCCTTGATGTCGTGTTAAACCCATCAATCATGGCACGTATTGCAGGTATTGATATCCCCAGCAACAAGCGCGGGGTCATTGCACTGACCTACATCTATGGAATTGGTCGCAGCCGCGCTGCCCAAATCCTCAGTGAGGCTAGTGTGTCCGAGGACAAGAAAGTCCAGGACTGGTCGGATGACGAGATCAGCGGCATCCGTAACGCCATCGCTACCGGTTTCAAGGTAGAAGGCGAATTGCGTTCTGAAGTACAATCGCACATCAAGCGTTTGATGGACATCGGTTGCTATCGCGGAATCCGTCACCGGAACGGTTTGCCGCTCCGTGGACAGCGCACGAAGAACAACTCCCGCACCCGGAAGGGCCGTCGGAAGACTGTGGCGAACAAGAAGAAATAATCCGAGTAAATCGGGAAGATAACGAGCCGAAAGGCTGATCACCTCTAAACATTACGACGATGGCGAAGAACGTCAAAAAGAAGAAGAAGGTTGTTGTGGAAGCCCTTGGGCAGGTCCACATCCATTCTTCTTTCAACAACATCATCATTTCCCTTACGAACAACCAAGGCCAAGTGATTTCTTGGTCGAGCGCCGGCAAGATGGGTTTCCGGGGTTCGAAGAAGAACACACCTTACGCTGGACAGGTAGCGGCCGAGGATTGCGGTAAGGAAGCTCATGAATTGGGCTTGCGCAAAATCCGCGCATACGTGAAAGGGCCGGGTGCTGGCCGTGAAAGCGCGATGCGTGCGCTCCACAACATGGGCATCGAAATCATCGAAATCATTGATGCTACGGGTCTTCCTCACAATGGATGCCGTCCGCCTAAGCGCCGTCGCGTCTAATTTCTCATCGTCGAATTAAAGCATTGAAGAACTGATATGGCACGTTATCGCGGACCCAAATCGAAGATCAGCCGTCGTTTCAAAGACCCCATTTTTGGCCCAGACAAGGCGCTTGAGCGCCGTCCCTACGGCCCGGGTCAACACGGCAACACCCGCCGTCGCAAGAAAGAATCCGAGTATTCCAACCAATTGGCGGAGAAGCAGAAGGCGAAGTACACTTACGGCATTCTGGAGAAGCAATTCTCCAACATGTTCAAGGCGGCGAACGCTCGTCCCGGCATTACCGGTGAGATTTTGCTCCAATTCTGCGAAAGCCGTTTGGACAATGTCGTTTACCGCTTGGGCGTCGCCCCGACGCGTCGGGGAGCACGTCAGCTCGTTTCACACCGTCACATTACCGTGAACGGGCACGTCGTGAACATCCCGAGCTACCGCTTGCGTCCTGGTGATGTGGTCGGTGTGCGGGAGAAGAGCAAGTCGCTGATGGCGATTTCCAGCTCGCTCGCAGGTTCCACTCAGCGTCACGACTGGTTGTCTTGGGACAATAAGGAGATGACGGGAAGCTTCATCAGCGTTCCGACCCGGGATCAGATTCCGGAGTCCATCAAGGAGCAGCTGATTGTGGAATTGTACTCTAAGTAATCCTGAAACCCACATCGAACATGGCAATTCTTGATTTCCAAAAACCCGATAAGGTGGTGATGTTGGACTCTTCGGAGTTCTCGGGCCGTTTCGAATTCCGACCGTTGGAGCCTGGCTTTGGCATCACGGTGGGCAATGCACTGCGGCGCATCCTGCTCTCCAGCTTGGAGGGGTTCGCCATTACGAACGTTCGAATCGATGGCGTTGAGCACGAGTTCAGCACCATCAAGGGCGTTTCCAACGATGTGACGGACATGACCCTCAACTTGAAGCAAGTGCGCTTCAAGCGTCAAATCGAAACCGCTGATTCGGAGACCGTCGTGGTGACGGTCTCGGGCCAAGACCAAATGACGGCGGGTGACATCGGTAAGTTCACCAGCGCCTTCCAGGTCATGAATTCCGATTTGGTCATTTGCACCATGGACCCGTCTGTAACCCTCACGTTGGAATTGACCATTGGCAAGGGCCGAGGTTACGTTCAGGCAGAGGAGAACAAGTTGGAGGAAGCTCCCCTTGGTACGATTGCAATCGACGCCATTTTCACGCCGATTCGCAATGTGAAGTACGCCGTAGAGAACTACCGCGTTGAGCAACGCACCGACTACGAGAAGTTGGTTCTCGAAATCGACTGTGATGGAAGCATCAGCCCGAAGGACGCGCTGCAAGAGTCAGCGAAGATCCTCATCCAACACTTCATGTTGTTCTCGGACGAGCGCATTTCCTTGGAATTGGAGGAGCGCGTAGAAGCCGAGGAGTTTGACGAAAGCAGCTTGCACATGCGCCAGTTGCTCAAGACAAAGCTCAGCGACATGGACCTCAGTGTGCGCGCGCTCAATTGCTTGAAAGCAGCGGACATTGAATCATTGGGAGACTTGGTTTCCTACAACAAGAATGACCTGCTCAAATTCCGCAACTTCGGTAAGAAGTCGTTGACGGAGCTTGAAGATTTGGTCGAAAGCAAGAGCCTGACTTTCGGAATGGACGTCAGCAAGTACAAATTGGACAAAGAGTGAAGCCATGCGTCACAACAAGAAATTCAATCACCTCTCCCGCCAAAAGGGACACCGGAAAGCGATGCTCTCCAACATGGCCTGCTCGCTCATCGAACACAAGCGGATCATGACCACCGTGGCCAAGGCCAAGGCGTTGCGTTCCTTCGTCGAGCCGTTGGTTACGCGTTCGAAAGAAGACACGACCCACAGCCGACGTGTGGTGTTCTCGCAGTTGGGCAACAAATTCGCCGTGACGGAGTTGTTCCGTTCCGTCGGACCGAAAGTTGCGACCCGCGACGGCGGATACACCCGCATCATCCGCACTGGCAACCGATTGGGTGACAACGCGGAAATGTGCATGATCGAGCTCGTCGATTTCAACGACATCTACGGTACGGAAGGCAAGAAGAAGCGCTCGCGTCGTTCACGTCGTGGTGGGGCTGCCAAGGCTGCTGAAGCAGCACCGGTGGCTGAAGCGCCAGCAGTGGAAGAAGCTCCAGCAGCTGAGGATTCGGCACCGGAGGCACCCGCAGCGGACACCGCAGAATCAGAAGAGCCGAAGGCCTGATTTCCAAGATGAACCGAATTGAAAGGGGAGCCCAGTGCTCCCCTTTTTCGTGAATAACGTCTTAGCATTCCGTTGAGGATTCCCCCAACTGCACGAAGTATCTTTGCGCCATGCCAAATCCCGCACCCCCTAAAATTCCCGCCGTGCTCCTGTTGCAAGACGGAACGCGGTTCGAGGGAGAAGCCATTGGATCCACCGGCACCACCCTCGGTGAAATCGCCTTCAACACCGGCATGTACGGTTACCAAGAGATTTTCACGGATCCCAGCTACCACGGTCAAATCCTGGTCATGGCCACCGCCCACATCGGCAATTACGGCACGCTGCCGACCGAGTCGGAATCATCCCGAGTTCAGCTGTCAGGCCTCGTGGTGAAGAATTTCAGTTCCTTTGGAAGCCGAGCTGGCCAGGTCATGGAGTTGCAGCAATTCCTTGAAGCGGACGGCTTGGTGGGCATCTCAGGAGTGGACACGCGCGCATTGGTCCGTCACATCAGAGAACACGGCGCCATGAACGCCATCATTTCATCGGATGGCTTGGCGGATGATGAATTGACCGCCCGGCTGGCTTCAGCCCCGAGCATGCAGGGCCTTGAGCTCAGCAGCCGGGTCACGACGGCAGAGGCTTACGACTTGGGGCCGGAGGAGGGTTTGAAGGTGGCGCTTTTGGACCTCGGGCTGAAGCGAAGCATTGCCCAGTGCCTGGCGGACCGTGGGTGCCGGGTGCGTGTTTTCCCGAAGTCCACATCGTTTGCGGAGATGCAAGCGTGGGGGCCGTCTGGATACATGCTCTCGAACGGCCCGGGTGATCCTTCCGCCATGCCCGATGTCATCGAGGTGGTAGGCCAAATCGTCGCTTCAGGCACCCCTGTGTTTGGCATTTGCCTCGGCCACCAGGTGCTCGCTCTCAGCCAGGGCCTCCAAACCGTGAAGATGTTCAACGGTCACCGCGGCGTGAACCATCCGGTGAAGAACCTTCGCACAGGAAAAAGCGAAATCACTTCCCAAAACCACGGCTTCGTCGTCGACCATGCGAGCCTCGAGGCCCATTCGGAAATCGAGCTCACGCACATTCACCTCAACGACGATACGGTGGCTGGCATTGCCTTGAAAGACCGTCCGGTGTTTTCCGTGCAATACCACCCTGAAGCGTCGGCAGGGCCGCACGACAGCCGCTACTTGTTCGACGATTTCGTTGCGAACATGCGCGCTGCCGTGGAGGTTTGACGGTCCGCATTCGCGCCTTAACTTGCGGCGCCTTAGCGGGTTTGAATGAGAGACCCACGCCGGTTCCTGGCCCGGCATCCAACCTGAAATTCCGAAGCGATGAGCTACATTGATGAAATTTACGCGCGCCAAATTTTGGACTCGCGCGGCAACCCCACCATCGAGGTGGAAGTGACCACAACAGAGGGAGCGTTCGGCCGCGCTGCCGTGCCTTCCGGCGCCTCCACGGGCATCCACGAAGCCGTGGAATTGCGCGACGGCGGTGACGAATGGATGGGGAAGGGCGTCCAAAAAGCCGTGGATCACGTGAACTCCGTCCTTGCCGATGAACTCAACGGCTTCGACGTCACCGATCAGCGCATGATCGACCAGGTGATGATCGACCTCGACGGAACCGCCAACAAGGGAAAGCTCGGAGCGAATGCCATCTTGGGCGTTTCGCTCGCCGTTGCAAAAGCGGCCGCTGAAACCGTCGGCGAGAGCCTCTATCGCTACATCGGTGGTGTCAACGCGCACACCTTGCCCGTTCCGATGATGAACATCCTCAACGGGGGGTCGCACGCGGACAACAAGATCGACATCCAGGAATTCATGATCATGCCCGTCGGCGCCGAGACCTTCTCCGATGGCCTGCGCATGGGCACCGAAGTGTTCCACCACCTCAAGGCCGTTTTGAAGAGCAAGGGCCACTCCACCAACGTCGGTGACGAAGGCGGGTTCGCTCCCAACCTCGGCTCCAACGAAGAAGCCATCGAAGTCGTCCTCGAAGCCATCGAAAAGGCTGGTTACAAGCCGGGCGACGACATGCTCATCGCTTTGGATGCGGCTTCGTCCGAATTCTACGATGCCAAGCAGGACCGCTACCGCTTCGAATCGACGGGTGACGTTTTGACTGGTTCGGACCTCGTTTCGTTCTGGAGCGATTGGGTGAAGAAGTACCCGATTGCCAGCATCGAGGACGGCGTTGCGGAGGACGATTGGGCGACGTGGAAGGCACTCACCACAGCGGTCGGTGACAAGGTGCAGCTCGTGGGCGACGATTTGTTCGTGACGAACGTGCACCGCTTGGCGCGTGGCATTGATGAAGGCATTGCGAACTCCATTTTGGTCAAGGTCAACCAAATCGGAACCCTGACCGAAACCATCAACGCCGTGACGTTGGCCCACAACAACGGCTACACCAGCGTGATGAGCCACCGCTCCGGCGAAACGGAGGACACCACAATCGCGGACCTCGCCGTGGCCCTCAACACCGGCCAAATCAAGACGGGATCGGCAAGCCGTTCAGACCGCGTGGCGAAGTACAACCAATTGCTCCGCATCGAAGACGAGCTCGGAGAAACCGGCCACTACCGCGGCGTCGCGTTCCGCGGCTGATCAGCTGTTGGACGCCAGCACGTGGTAGAGGGCAATGCCAGCTGCCACGGACACGTTGAGGCTGGCGGTTTGGCCCGCCATCGGGACGAACAACCGGTGGCTGCATGATGCCATCACCTGCGACGAAATTCCCCGTTCTTCATCCCCCAGCACCAAGCAGGCGGGCCGAGGAACGGGGATTTTGGTCATGGGCTCCGCAGCTTTCTCCGTCAATGCGTACGTTGTGATGCCGTTGGCCTCCATGATTTCCGCCGCCGCAGCGACGTTTTCCACTCGGGAGACGGGCAGCCTCACCAAGGCACCGGATGACGACTTGATGGCGTCCTCTTGAATTGGGGCCACACCCTGCGTGGGAATGACGAGTCCTGTCGCGCCGAAGCATTCTGCGGACCGCGCGATGGCACCGAGGTTGCGCACATCGGTCACGCCATCGAGCATCACGAACAATGGCGCTTCCCCCGCCTCGTAAGCCCGTGCAATCAGCTCTTCAAGTGGCTGAAACGCAATGGGAGAGAGGAAGGCGATGACCCCTTGGTGGTTCTTCCGCGTGATCCGGTCGAGCTTTTCTCGAGGCACGCGTTGCACGGGGATGTGGTGCTGGCGAAGTGCTTGAAGCAGTTCGCCCGTTCGTTCTCCTTTTTCATCGCGTTGGATGAGCACGCGCTGGAATTCCTTCCCCGCTTCGAGGGCTTCCAAAACCGGGTGCATGCCGATGACGTATGTCCCTTTTTCAGGGGCGGGGCGTCGGTTTTCAAACGTACGTCGGGGCGCATCGGAACGGCGACCACGCGGAGAGGGAGCGTCAAAGGACATGGGCAGGAATTTCGTGCCGAAAGTACGCCCCAAACCCCAAGTCAGTCCCCTTGGATCCGCCCATTTCGCCAACTCGTGACCATGCGGTCCCAAGCCGGCCGGAATTGGATGCTGCGGTCGAGGACATACCGGTTCGGGTCCAAGCTGGTCGGCGCATGCCGAAAGCTGAAGGTCAGCGTGTTCGCATTCCCTTCTTCCCCATAAATCCACCACTCCGAACGCCCCGAACGCCGGACCTTGTTGGGCACCCCGAACACAATGTGCACCATCCCCCGGTCCGTCCGCCAGCCCTCTTGCAATCCAGAAAAGTAGCGATTCGCCTCTTCCACGCGGCCGTAGTACGTTTCAATCAGGTTCTTGCCCCGGTCTTGGTCGTTTCCACAATCGAGCCAAAACCCATCCAGCGCACCCTTCGGATCGTCGCTCGCCGTCATGCGTTCATACTCGGTCCGGCTCGTGATGTACCGGGTGGTTTCAATCAAATACGGCACCTTCCGGACGAAGGGGAAATCCTGCCGCCTCCCGTGAACCACGAACTCGAACCCCAACGCCGTGCTCCTCAAAAGGGACGTCCCTTCCGGCACCACGAGGGCGAACCGCCCCGCCTCGTCCGCAACCAGCGTGTCCACCACCTGCGGCACCAAGTCCGCAAGCGGGTCGCTGAACGCCGTGAACGGAGGGCTCGGCAACTGCGCTTCCGGCCGAGCTTGCGCCCAAACCCATGCCAGCCCGCCCGGCCCTTGCAAATACAACGTGTCCCCAGCGGGCACATCCCGCCCAGACAACGCCCAACCGTCCGCATCGAACCGGTTCAGGGTTTGGTGCGCGGGCGCCAACTCCCACCACCCCGTCACTTCGGCATTCCGCGCCACGTCACGCACCGTATACGGCACCTGCACCCCATCGCCTCTCGCCGCCGTGCTATCGAGGTCCCCGACGGCCACGCGCCACACCGCATCGAGTTGCACCGGCATCGCGTCTTCTAGCGTATCGCGCAATTCCCAGCGCAACGGCCCGAGGTCCACTTGCACCACCGCAGTGAATGGCGCTTGAGGAGTCTCCCTCAAGTACAGCAGTTCCGACCGGTCCAATCGCACGAACACCGCAGCCGAATCCGGCGAAAGCCGAATGGTGGAAAGTTCCGGATGCAACAGCTTTGCCTCCCAATCGTATGGCTTCCGTGCTGCGGTTTGGGTCGAAGGCATTCCGGAAGAACAGCCCCACGCTACGAGCACGCAGCCCCCGATCCAATGTGCAATCCGCTTCATGTCGCTAAGTTCGGAACTTTAATTCACAGCCAACCTGTTCACAATGAAACCTTCTCACCGGACATGCGTTAACGGAGGATGGCGATTTTTGGCAAGCTCATGAAAAAGTTCCTCTCCTTCGCGTTGGCCGCCTTGGCCGTTTCCGTTTTGCTCGCTTCATGCACGATGAGCCACTCCTGTTCTGCTTATGCGGATGCGGAGGTGGTTTGTGCGGAATAAGCAGGCCAAACCGGATTCATTCCTTCCACATCAAGCACACCGCTTGATCGATGTCCGGGTGCAGCGATTGCGCCACGGGGCAGGCACGTGCCGTAGCTTCGAGCACCTTGCGTTCCCGCTCACCCGCTTCCGGAACGTCGAGAACGAGCTCCACGGCGATTCGCACAATCCGCCGGGGCCCACTTCCCATCGTCTTTTCCACCCGAGCCTCCATCGAAGTCACGGGCAAGCACATGTCGTTCGCCTTGATGCCCACCATGGTCATCATGCAACTCGCGAGCGCAGCACTCGTCAGGTCCGTCGGCGAGAATGCCGCACCTTTTCCGTGGTTGTCGACCGGGGCATCCGTAATGACCTGGGAATTCGAAGCCAGGTGCGTCATTTCGGTGCGAAGGTCGCCTTGGTACGTCAGCGTGTATTGGGGATTGAATGCGTCCATGAAGTAAGGGTTGACGTTTGCAAAGGTGAAGCAAGATTTCAAGATTCACCGCGTAACTTTGTTTCATGTTGCGCCCAAATCCCATCCCTGTGCTGCGCGCTGTGATTGCGTCCTTCGCCCTCGTTTGGGGCGTCGAAGCGTCGGCCCAAACACCGACCAGTGCCGGCGGCGCCTACGAAGGAGCCGGGGATTTTACCCGCGTGACCGACGAGATGTCGTGGGGCCTCCTGCTGCACACCCAGGGGGCGGGACTTTCGTTCGCGCGCGGCGTTTACAAAGATGGAACGCACGTGCGGATGTGGGTGGCGGATTTGGCCTACCTCCGGAACCCCAAGGAGGAAAAGACGAGCAATCCGGTGTATGACGACGGCGCCGCCTACGTCTACGGCAAGGTGAATGCGTTTCATGCCCTGCGCTTGCTCACCGGCACGCAGCACGTGCATTCCGAGAAAATCCGAAAGGACGCGGTGCGGTTCAGCACGCTGTTCCTTTGGGGGCTCAGTCTCGGCATCGAAAAGCCGATTTACCTGGAAATCGGATACCCCGACATTCCGTACACGAGCATCCTCGTCGAGCGTTACGATCCCAATCGCCACTTTTCGGATGACATTTTCGGTCAGGCCTCTTGGGCGAATGGGCTCAATGAATTGGCCTTCATTCCGGGAGTGCATGCGGGCTACAGCTTTGAATTTGAATACGGCAATCAGCGCGAGATCATGCGCTCGTTGAACATCGGCGTGGATGCCGATGTTTTCTTGCGGAAGCCGGAAATTTTGGCCGAGAAGTTTGACCAAAACTCACGCTTCTTCCTCACCCTGCACGCGAAGCTCCAAGTGGGGCGTCGCTGGACCCGATAACCGCATGCCATGAGTGCACCTTTGAATCACCAGCGCGTTCCGAAGCCCAAATGGCTGCGCGTGAAACTGCCCACGGGAGAAAGCTACCGCAACGTGCGCGAAATCGTCTCGGAGCACAAATTGCACACCATCTGCGAGAGCGGTCATTGCCCGAACATGGGCGAGTGCTGGGGCGAAGGCACCGCGACGTTCATGATCTTGGGCAACATTTGCACCCGCAGCTGCGGATTCTGCAATGTTGCAACCGGCCGGCCTTTGGAGGCGGATCCGTTCGAGCCCGGTCGCGTCGCGCGTTCGGTGAAGTTGATGGGGGTGAAGCATGCGGTCATCACGAGCGTCGACCGCGATGATTTGCCGGATGGTGGCAGTGAGATTTGGGCCCAAACCGTCCGGGCCATCCGCGCCCAAAGCCCGGGCACCACGATGGAAACCCTCATCCCCGACTTCGCCGGCAAGTGGGAAAACCTCGCGCGCATCATCCAGGCCGCTCCCGAAGTGGTTTCCCACAACCTCGAAACCGTGAGGCGTTTGACGAAAGAGGTGCGGATTCAGGCCAAATACGACCGCAGCTTGGAAGTCCTGCGCCGGTTGGCTCAAGCAAATCTGCGCACGAAATCCGGTGTGATGCTCGGCTTGGGAGAAACCTTCGATGAAGTGGTCGAGGCGATGGAGGACCTGCGGTCCGTGAATTGCCAAGTGGTGACCTTGGGCCAGTACCTTCAACCGACGCCCAAGCACCTTCCCGTGCACGAATTCATTCACCCGGATGTCTTTGCCGAATTGGGCGAATTGGGCAAAAAGATGGGCTTCCGCCACGTGGAGAGCGGCCCACTGGTCCGGTCGTCTTACCACGCCGAAAAACACGTTCTCTAAACGTTCGCGTCAAGATTCGGTCATTTTTTGGCGACCGCCTTGACGATTCTCGTGGAAAGAGGGCGATTGTCGTAACTTTCGCGTCACCTGATTAAGGAAATTCAATGACCATGCAATCCAAATACCTTGTGATTCCCGCGGCTTTGGCCTTTGGCGCCGTGTACGGATTGAGCACGTTGCTCACCGATTCGGTTGCTGAAACGCCCGCCACGCGCGTTGCTGCGTATGTGCCAGAGGCGCAGTCGGCCCCGGCTTACAGCCCCGATGGTGCTTACGAAATCCGCAAAATGATGTTGGCGGACATCGAAACCGGCGAAATCAATGTTGCAGGATTGCGGCAGTTGGAAGAAGCGGTCATTGAACGAGCTGCGAAGGACGCTGCTGCAGGCGCCAAGGCGACGGAGCATTTCTGGAACGAGGTGGGCCCCGATAACATTGGAGGTCGCGCCCGTGCGATTTGCGCAGTGACGGAGCAAATCTTGTTTTCAGGCGGTGTGAGCGGCGGACTCTGGAAGTCCACGGACGCGGCGAATCATTGGGTTCAGGTGAAATCCTTTCCGGTGCCAATGGTCGCCTCCATTGCTTATGCAGGAAACGGTGACCTCTACGTGGGGACCGGTTCTCAGTTCGACAATGGTGGCGGAGAGGGCGGAAGCGGATTCCGCGGCCGTGGCATTTGGCGCTCGACGGACTTAGGTGAGACGTGGGAAGTGGTCGAAGGAACAGACCCGGGTGTGCTTGGCTCAGGGGATTTCACGGCGACCGATGCGTTGGTGGCCGACCCCAACAACCCAAACCGGGTTTTCTATGCAGGTGATGCTGGCTTTGGCTTCATCGAGAATGGTGAGCTTACTGAGAACGCGGGTGATGGTTTGCCTTCGAATCCTGCTGGGGACATCGCCGTAGCGGTGGATGGTTCCTACATGCTGGTGGCCATGAGCAACGGTCGGGTTTATCGCAGCAACGGTTCGGACTTCGAAACGTTCACTTCAGTAAGCGGTTCTGGGGGCAGTTTGCTGCCACAGAGCGGCTTGAGCCGGGCTCGCATCGACATTTCTCAGGACGACGCGAATCACGCTTATGCGTTGTTCGCGAACAGCCAGCGCTTGTTCGGTGGACTGTACCACAGCTCAGATGGTGGATCCACGTGGGAGGAGATCTGGCCCGATGGCTTGGATGAGTTGACACCGCTTCCTCGAGCGCAAGGGGTCTATGACCTGGCATTGGGGGTTGTGAAAGGCAATCCCGAGATGGCGTATGTAGGGGGGATAGAGATTTGGCGTTCCGGGCCTTCACAACAGGCGGAGCAAGCGGCCTTTGCTTTTGACTTTCCTGGAACGAACTTCGATGTGCACGCTGACATTCACGAAATCATCTTCACACCAGCCGGCGTGATGTACGTCGCAACGGATGGCGGCTTGTACAAGAGCTTCGACGCGGGGGAAACCTACATCGAATGCAACCGCGACTTCTCAATCACTCAGTTTTATGGCATCGATCACAGCGCTGGGTCGGCTGTGTTGGGCGGAACCCAAGACAACGGCTCCCTCTTCATCCCCGCCAATGGAACATTCCTGAGTGATCAGGAAGGCATCGAAGTCAATGGTGGTGACGGATTTGACTGCGCGATTTCACAGATCACAGACACACCGGACGGCACGATGGCGTGGATGGCAACCTCTCAAAATGGTGGATTGGTTCGCGGAAACATCGCTCCCGGTAACTTCAACAACTACGGAAACTTCTGGGATGAGGACGTGCTGGAACTCGTCAACGAGTCGGGCGAGGTGGGGCAGTTCTACAGCGTGGTTCGCCTCTACGAAAACACAGATGACCAGGATACACAGCGCGAAGTGATTTTGGTTAATCCGCATGGCGTAACCGTCACGGACAGCACGTTTACGCTGAATACGAGCAACCTCAACTTGCCGTTTGATTACACTTTGCCCGAGGGGGTTGAACTGCCCTACTACGATGAAATCGTTCGTCCTGAGCGGTTGTTGGAGGCGCCGTTGACGGAAGACCCGGATTATTTCTGGTTGGAGCCCCAAGCTGCAGAAGAGGTGATTGAGTGCACCACGGACAGCGTATTGGTGGGCACGGAGGAAGTCATTGAATCCATCACCCAAATCTTCGATAGCGTCTATGTGGAGCAAATCGACGAGTACGTTGTGTTCGTGGCGTCGACGGATACCACCTTCATGACGGTTGATGTATACGAGTATTCGGAGTCTTGCAACACCATGTACTTTCACGCCAGCGACGTGTTCACGGACATGCCGGGGCGCTTGAAAGTTCGCGATCCGTACACCACCATTACGGCAACGGGTTTTGTGGGATCTCAGGGCATTTGGATTACCCGCGATGGGTTGAATTTCAACACCACGCCTGACTGGATTCGCTTGGACAATGCGCCCGCGGGAGGTGGAACGAAGGCCATCGAATTCACGGTGAACGTGGAGCCGGAAGCTGGGAACTACATGTTCGTGAGCGGCTGGGACGGTAAATTGTATCGCTTCGACGATTTGGAGACCATTTGGTCGCAAGAAGACGTGCCAACGAACATGCGGAAGGAAATCGAATCCGCAGGTGCCGCTATAACCGGCATCTCGGTCGACCCGAACAACCCGAACCACGTGGTCATCACAGTCGGTGGCTACGGAACTTCGGCTCAGGGCAAGGTTCGGGAGTCGTTCAATGCATTGGATGACAACCCGACGTGGTCGAACATTTGGTACGCCTCGGGCGAGTTGTCACGGATGCCGTGCTACGATGTGGTCATCGATGCGATGGATCCTTCGGGCCAAACCATCCTGGTCGGAACCGAATTTGGCACGTACGCAACCGACAATGGCGGTGATGATTGGACGTACACCACCGAGAACACCGGAGCGCCTAGCGGAGTCGGCGCACCCGTCTTTGATCTGAAGCAGCAGTGGCGCGGACCCTCTCGCTGGATCACCCCATCGAACCAAGGTGCGATTTATGCCGGAACCCACGGTCGCGGCATCTTCCGTTCTGATTTGTTCCTTGGAGTTGAGGACGAAGAGGAGGTTGAGCAGCAGTCGGTCAGCTCGTTGTTGGTCTTCCCGAACCCTTCGACCCAAGGTTCGTTGAATGTTCAGACAGAGCGCGTTCAGGGCCAAGTCCAAGTGGAACTTTTCGACCTGATGGGCCGAGTGGTATTCCAGGAACAGGAAAATGGTTATGTGGGTACGACGTTGACGTTGGACGTGGCGAGCTTGCCGTCTGGCACGTACATTCTGCGCATTACCAATGGCAACGTGCACGAGGTCGCGCAGGTTCAATTGCGCAACTGACGCTACGGTAAGGAATTGGAAAAGGGCTCCGCATGCAGCGGAGCCCTTTTTGCTTCAGTGAAAATGCAGCAAACGGGCAGTGCCCTCTGTGAAACAACCGAAGGTGAAGTGGCCGATCCAGTCGCCTAGGTTGATGTAGGGGACGTTCGTTCCGTCGGGACGCGGCACGGCCAGTTCCATGGGGTGGTGCCGGTGGCCGAAGAAACACGCAGCACCCGCAGGGTGTTCCGCCACCTGTTCCTTGCAGAAATGCCAAATCCATTCGCCCTCTGGACGGCTCAGGTCGGGGGCTATTTCGCTCTTTCCACGACTCATTTGGGACCAACGCAGGGCGAGGCCAATCCCCCAATCCGGGTGAACCCACCGAAAACACCGTTGCAGCAAAGGCGATGTGAAAACGCGCTTCAGGCGTTTATAACCTTCGTCTCCCGGGCCGATGCCGTCTCCGTGCCCGATGAGCACGTCGTACTCGCCCACACGAAACCAGCGAGGACTTCGGTGCACCGTTACCCCGAGTTCGTCGGCCAAATACCCGAACGTCCACAAGTCGTGGTTCCCCACATGAAAATGAACGGGCAGCCCCGAGTCGGTCAGCCGCGCAATCGTGCCCATCAGACGAACCCCGCCTTTCGGCACAGCGTGCCGGTACTCAAACCAAAAGTCGAACAGGTCGCCCACCAAATGTATGGCCGTGGCTGGACGTCCCTGCGCACACCCCGTTCCCGCCGCCACTTCCTCCAGCCAACGAACCAATTTGCGTTCCCGATCACGGCTCGAAGCTGCATTGGGCGCACCGAGGTGCAAATCCGATGCGAGGTAAATGCAGGGGGTGGCCAATGTCCGGATCGTCAGGGGAACAACTGGGCCAGCTGGGCAGTCAACGCCCGCCCGCGCAAGTTGCGCGCAATGATGTTGCCTTCGCGGTCAATCAAGACCGTGTGCGGGATGCTGCTCACACCGTACAACCGCGCGGCCTCATTTTGCCAGCCCGCCAGGTCCGAGACGTGATTTGGCCAAATCAACCCGTCTTGCTCGATGGCCTTCAGCCAAGGGTCGCGGGTTTTATCCAATGAGACCGAGAAGACCTCAAAGCCTTGCGGGCCGTATTGGCGATACGCGTTCACCACGTGCGGATTTTCCCGGCGACATGGACCGCACCACGATGCCCAGAAGTCGATCAACACCACCTTGCCCCTCAAGTTCGATAGCTTCATCAACTCGCCATCCGTTCCAGCCATTTGGATGTCGGGCGCTGCGTCTCCAGGTCCCAATCCAGCCCCGTTCGACTTCGCTGCGGGGGGCGGAGTGGCCACTTTGCGCGGCTTCGGCCTGTTGACCACGTTGTTTTCCAAGTACTGATAGTACTCGTTCGTGCCCATCCGCGACTGGTTCGCATTCAAGATGGACACCATAAGCGGACGGTGCAGGTCCGCGTCCAAATGCTCCAACGCACCCATCGCACTTGGAAGGTGAGCACGGGGCGTAGCCCAATCCACTGCGTGCTCTTGCAGTTGCTTCCGCAGCGAAGCAGTGAGGGACTGGTCCTTGCGATTCATCGCATTTTGCAGTTGAAACTGCAGCGGAATGGCCTTGTTGTAGTACGTGGCCAACATTTCGGATTCGGGTGAACCTTCGATTTGAGCGTCGGTGATGTAGCCGCTCGCGGGGATTTTCAGGTCGAGTCGCACGCCGTACGTGGCGTCCATGATAAGCACCACGGGATGCGCACCATTCACCACGAGCTGGTGGAAGTCGTAGGCCAAATCCTGCTTCACCTCCAACCGAAACGCCCCTTCCGCATCCGCGGTGGTCTTCATCAACGGCGTCAACCGACCGTTCTTGTACGTCCGCAATTCGATGCGCGCATTCGGTTGATCGACGGTTCCTTCAATCACACCAGCCGGCACCGGCATGGTGCGCTCAGCCAATGCAATGGTTTGCGTGGATTCCGTCGATTCCTGCGTTCCACAGGCCGTAAAGACGAGGGCGGTCACGACCGCAATCCACCACCACCCCGCAGTCCGTCGTTGTTGCGTTGCTTCCATAGGTCAAATATCTTCATTTTTTGGCGACGTTCCACGCAACGATTTCACGTATCCAAGATCGCGCCCCCTCGGCATCGATCCATTCGGCAATCAGCGGCACGTAGTAAACGGGAATGCGGTTGAGCCGTTCCCGAAACGGTTCCAAGCGCGTGGCATCTTTTTCTGTGGTGATGATGCCCACAATGCCGTCAGTGTCGAAGGCCGCGAGCCACTGTTTCACTTCGGTTTGTGAAAATGAATGGTGGTCGGGATAGGCTTCGCGCCGCACGATTTGGTATCCATGGGCCAAGGCGTCCATGAAGCGCTCGGGCCGCGCAATGCCCGCAACAGCGACCACCCGTGCGCGCTCGGAAGCCGCCGCTCGCGGCGAAGGAACCGGCCGGTCGAGCGCCGCTTGCGTCCACGGTTGCAGCCCACCTTCGCGCATCGTTGTGGCCCAAATCGGCCGGCCATCGGGCCATCCGCATTCCGCCCGGGCCTCTTCCTCGTTCCCAGAAACCCGCGTCAACAGTGCCGAATCCGCTCGTTTGATCGCGCTTCGCACGTCCCGAAGCCGCCCTGCGGGAATGAGCCGGTCCTTCGTAATGGGCTGCGTGGCGTCGAGCAAGACCGTTGAGGTGTCCGCCCGCAATCGTCGGTGCTGCAACGCATCGTCGAGCACCACCCACTCGAGCTCGGGCCGATCGGCCTTCATGCTCGAAACCCCGGCTACCCGATCTGCACAAACGGCAACGGGCGTGGCAGGCATTTGGCGTTTCAACATCAACGGTTCATCGCCCACTGAAGCCGGCGAACTCTCCAAGTTCACCCACTCGAACCCCGTGCCTTCCCGACCGTATCCGCGGCTCAAGATGCCCACTTTTCCCACGCCCAACATCGACTCCAATTCCTTCACAATCAACCGGACATGAGGCGATTTGCCCGTGCCTCCGACCGTGATGTTGCCCACGACCCACGTCCGGATGGCCGCTTGCTGACTCCGCAACAGGCCCCAATCAAAGGCCGCGTGCCGCACGTGCAACACCAGCGCGTGAAGCGCGGCAAGCGGAGCGAGGGAGGGGCGTGGGCGGTAGGGTTTCACTGCGGAAGCAGGCGGTTATCTTTGCGCACATGCAAGATGCAAAATCCTTGACGATTCGCCACATTTTGGAGGCGTTGCATGCGTGGGCCCCGCCTTCGCTGCAAGAATCTTACGACAATTCGGGCCTGTTGGTAGGCCAAATCAACGCCCAGGTCTCCACCGTGCTCATCTCCCTCGACTGCACCGAGGCGGTCGTTGAAGAGGCAGCCCGCGTCGGCGCGCAACTCATCGTGTCGCACCACCCGATCATGTTCAAGGGACTGAAGCGCTTCACCGGCTCTGACCATGTGCAACGGACGGTCGAAGCGGCCATCCGCCACGGCATCGCCTTGATCGCCGTGCACACGAACTTGGACAACGTCGCCGATGGGGTCAACCGAGGCCTGGCCGCGCGCTTGGGCCTCGATGGCGATTCGCTGCGCATCCTGCGTCCCTTGTCCTCCCGGCTGAAGCAGGTCGTCGTCTACACCCCGGCTCCGGCCGTGGATCAAGTCGCGGATGCCATGTACGCTGCGGGGGCGGGCCGATTGGGCCATTACGATGAATGCGGGTTCCACACCCGCGGCGAAGGCAATTTCCGTCCCCTCAACGGGGCACAACCCGCCATCGGTCGGGTGGGGCAGCGCGAACGCGTGCAGGAAGTGCGCACCGAGGTGATCGTCGAGGACTGGCAGGTGTCCGCGGTGTTGGCTGCAGCGCGCGCTGCGCATCCGTATGAGGAAGTGGCCCATGCCGTCTATTCCATGGAACAAGCGCACGCGGGCATCGGAGCGGGCATGGTGGGGGAGTTGCCCGAACCGTTGGAGGAGGTGGAGTTCTTGCGTCGCGTGAAGGAGGCGCTGGGTTGCGGTGTCATCAAGCACACGGATTGGACCGGTCGGCCGGTGCGGCGCGTCGCGCTGTGCGGGGGCTCGGGGAGCTTCCTCTTGGGCGATGCGATTGCGGCGGGCGCGGATGCGTTCGTCACGGCGGACTTCAAGTACCACGAGTTTTTTGGGGCCGAGGGACGGCTCTTGATTGCCGATGTGGGGCACTATGAGAGCGAGTGGCACGTTACGGATTTGGTCTACACACATTTAAAGGAGCAATTCACGGGAAAATTCCCTAATTTTGCCCTCCTCATCTCGCAGGAGAACCCTAACCCTGTCCACACCTTCTGACCCGCCATGGCGAAAACAACGAAAGTCACCACCGCCGAAGACAAGCTGCGCGCCCTCTTCGATTTGCAGATCATCGACTCCCGCATTGACCGCATCCGCGTGCTGCGCGGGGAGCTGCCATTGGAGGTGCAAGATGCTGAAGACCAAATCGAAGGCCTGAACACCCGCCTCGAGAAGGCCCAAGGTGAGGTGGATTTTGTCCAGCAAAGCATCGCCGCCTACCAAAACGAAATCGTGGAAAGCAAGGCGCTCATCGCCAAGTACACCGAGCAGCAAAACAACGTTCGGAACAACCGCGAATTCGAATCGCTCAACAAAGAAATCGAGTACCAAACCCTCGAAATCGAGCTGTGCGAAAAGCGCATTCGCGAGAACAAGGCGAAGCTCGAGGACCTCGAGGCGAAGGTCACCGAAGTGAAGGACGTGCTCCAGTTGAAGCAAGAGGACCTCGAGAGCAAGCGCACCGAGCTTCAAGCCATCGTTGAGGAAACACAAGCAGAGGAGGATGCCCTTTCGAAGTTGAGTGCATCCTTGGCCGAAGGAATTGAGCCCCGCTTGCTCGCTTCATACCGTCGGATCCGTGGAGCGGCGAAAAACGGCCTGGCCATTGTGCCAATCGAGCGCGAAGCGAGTGCCGGTTCGTACATCAAGATCCCGCCACAGCGCATCATTGACATCGCACAGCGCAAGCGCATCATCGTTGACGAGCACAGCGGTCGCATTTTGGTCGATCACGAGTTGGCTGAAGAAGAACGCGAACGGATGACGGCGGTCATCAACAAGGAACTCGCGAAGGTCACAGCCTGATTCGCTCCGGTTCAACGAAAAAACCCCGGTCCGTCAACGACGACCGGGGTTTTTTCGTTGGCTCATCAGAGCCGTGCCCCAACGCCGATCGTGAACATGCCGTTCTGTCGGGCCAGCCGCGCGGGGTCGCTGGGAATGCCCCACGGGTAGAGGTTCTCTTCCCAAATCGACAGCGCATAACTGGCTCCTCCGTACCACGTTTCTCCGCGGTAGGCCCAGCCGAGCGATCCATGGTACCGCGTGGCATTCGGGGTTTCCGTGTCGCTCCCATACGGCGACGGGGACATGCCCGCCCCGAGGCGAACGCGGTGGTTGTTCGCGATTCGGAATTCTGCACCCACTCGGGCGGCGTGCGAAACGCTGTAGAGCCCTTGTGCCACTTCGTTCTCCGTTTCGTAGTCGTATGCGGTGGGTCCGGAAAAGGCGGCAGGGCGCAGTTCCCCTTGGCGGTAATCGGTGCGTTCGTATTCGGCAGCGATGACCCCGTACTTGCCCAGGATGATGGCAGCGTTCACGGCCAGCCGGGACGGGGTGTAAATGAGGTATTCATGCTGGTTGAGCGGGCTCGAGGATTCCAGCGTCGTTCCGTCGTTCCATTGGGTGGTCAGGTCGGTCGAATACGTGTCGCGCAAGCTCAAGCGCGACCGCGTTGCATAGTTCACCCCAACACGCATCCAACTGGAGACCGACCAAATGGCCCCGATGCGCAAGTTGACCCCAGAGCCTTCGATGTCGAGGCGCTCATTGAAGTTCCATCGGTTCAATGCCAAGGAGTCGGAAAGGGGCTGCTCCTCGTGAAGCGTTTGTTCCGAGAACACGATGCGCGGCAGGCCGACGCTTCCGCCCAGGTACAGGCGGTGCCGGTAGTTCGCTGCGAAGGAAATGGCCGTTTCGCCAACCGACCCTTCCCGGTCAATCCGCTTGGAGGTCAGGGCCCCGCCAGCGCCTTCCATGGCGGAGACGTAACACGTTTCGCAAGCAGGGACGGACGGATCTCCATCCAACAAAAAGCTGTTCCAAGCTGGGGCTGATGTGAAGGCATTCAGTTGGCTCGGAAGCAGGCCATCCGCTTGATTCAGGAACAAATCCGCCAAGCTGCCGTCGATGACCGCGC
This sequence comes from uncultured Flavobacteriales bacterium, assembly GCA_965656785.1. Lineage (GTDB taxonomy): Bacteria > Bacteroidota > Bacteroidia > Flavobacteriales_D > Sanyastnellaceae > JALQTD01. The sequence goes on along the minus strand of CBFHLY010000026.1, from coordinate 6,553 downwards.
CCTGGGCGAGGATTTGTTGATGGAGTTCTGCACGCTTTTGGTAAGCGATGGCGAGGGTCACGAACGGCCAATCCGGATCCACACTCGGATACGTGATGGCAATCCCCGCGTTCGTGACGGGAGCGTTGCTCGCGTTTCCGCGTTGGCTCAGGCCCCCGTACGTCAAGCGCGTGGAAGCCCCGGCAAATCCCCAATTGAATCCCACGTCCCCGCGCCGATAGAGGCCCAACCCCGCCGGATTGCTGAACGCACAGGACAAATCCGCTCCCACCGCGCCCATCGTTCCACCCATCCCCAAATTCCGCAACGTCCCCGACACCTCCTGCTGGCTATAGCGCAAGATGTCCATTTCGTTTTGGCTGTTCCCTGCCGAGGCGGACAACAGCGCGACCAGCATCAGTGCGTACCTCATCCCCCGCGGCCACTGCGTGATGGAGCACTGGGCGTGCGGCTGCCACCTGAGGGGCGGTTCGGGCTTGTGGAGGGCCTCGACGGGGTGGTGGAGGGCCTCGACGGCGTCCGGGGCGGAGTGACCTGGCGCCCGGGTGAACTCGGTTCTGGCGCTCGGTAACTCGGCTCCGTGCGCGGGCTCGTGGACGGAGCATAAGGTTCACGGAATTCTTCCGGAATGCTGGGAGAAGACAACATGCGTTCCCACGGATTGCTGTCGTTCCGGGTTGCGGGCGGAGGGGGGGGCGCCGCGACATCCAAGTCCACGTTCCTTCCGAGTGCTTGGTCCATCACCTCGTTCGTCACCAATTTCGGCCGCTCTTCGAACGTTCTCGGTTCCACCAGCAACCCCGTCGATCCCAAATTCGAATTGACCGAAGTCGAAGAAATGATGGGAATGCGCGGCCCGCTCGTCACATTGAACCCGCTGTTGTCGGTCCAGCCGCCGTTGTTACCGACCCAGCCGCCACCGCCCCATGAGGGACCGTAAGGGTTGAAGCCGTAGGGATTGTACCCGTACGTGGAGTAGGGGTTGTACCCCCAAGTACCATAAGGGTTGTAGCCGCCCATGCCGTAGGGGTTGCCCCAGCTTCCGTAAGGGTTGTAGCCCAAGGAGTTCATGCCAAAGGGCGAAGCGCCGAATCCACCGTACGGACTGCCCCAGCCCGTCCCGTAGGCCCCGTAAGGGGTAGACATGCCGAGCAATGAATTCGAGAACGGGGTGAATTGACGGCCGGAACGCGCGCTCATAGCCGCCCGGTCCGCATCGTAGTAATCGTCGCCGGAATCGCTGACGCCGGCTTGTTCCATCGCGAACGCCAGGTACTCCGCATCCGTGACGAACGCCTCCCCGCGCTGCAGGTACACTTCATCGGTTTCCAGTCCGGACGTGACGCCGAATGATCCGGGCGCGCAGCCAGAAAGGGTGAACAACAGCCCGCCCGCCACCGCGGCGAGAGCGGGCAAAACAGTGGGGAAGGAGGGCAATTGGTGCATCATGGTGGAATCGTTCGTGCTTGAGGCTTCCTGCAAGGTAGGAAATTCGGTACTTTCGCGGGGTGCAATCGCTCGCAACCCGTGAGTGGATTTGGCATAAAAAGAGCAAAAAGCATACCAAACCCCGAATCATGGCCTCCAAGCTCACCCCCCGTGGAACCGACTACAGCAAGTGGTACAACGAACTCGTCGCGCAAGCCGATTTGGCCCAACACAGCGATGTCAAGGGCTGCATGGTCATCAAGCCTTACGGCTTCGCTATCTGGGAGCGGATGCAAAGCGTGCTCGACGGCATGTTCAAGGAAACCGGCCACGTCAACGCCTACTTCCCACTGTTCATCCCGAAAAGCTACCTGTCGAAGGAAGCGGCCCACGTCGAAGGCTTCGCGAAGGAATGCGCGGTGGTCACCCACTACCGGCTCATGAACGATCCGAATGGCAATGGGGTGGTGGTCGATCCGTCGGCGAAGCTGGAGGAGGAATTGGTCGTGCGGCCGACGTCGGAGACGATCATTTGGAACACGTACAAGGATTGGATCCAGTCGTACCGCGACTTGCCGCTGTTGATCAACCAGTGGGCGAACGTGGTGCGTTGGGAGATGCGGACGCGGTTGTTTTTGCGCACGGCGGAATTCCTCTGGCAGGAGGGGCATACGGCCCACGAGACGAAGGAGGAGGCCGTGGAGGAGGCGCGCCGGATGCTCGACGTGTACGCGAACTTTGCGGAGGGCTGGATGGCGATGCCGGTGGTGAAGGGCGTGAAGTCGGTGAACGAGCGGTTCGCGGGGGCTGAGGACACGTACTGCATCGAGGCGATGATGCAGGATGGCAAGGCGTTGCAGGCGGGTACTTCGCACTTTTTGGGCCAAAACTTCGCCCGCGCTTTCGACGTCAAATTCGCCACGCGCGACGGCGGGCAGGAACTCGTTTGGGCCACCTCCTGGGGCGTGTCCACCCGCCTGATGGGCGCCCTCATCATGACCCACTCCGACGACGCCGGCCTCGTGCTGCCGCCCAAGCTCGCCCCCATTGAAGTGGTCCTCGTGCCCATTTACAAAGGGGAAGACCAAATGGCCGAAATCGTCGCCGCCCTCAAATCCATCGCGGACGACCTCAAGGCCGCGGGCATCCGCGTGAAGCTCGACGACGACGACACGAAGCGTTCGGGCTGGAAGTTCGCCGAATACGAACTCAAAGGCGTGCCCGTGCGCCTCGCGATGGGACCGCGCGACCTCGCCGGCGGCACCATCGAAGTCGCTCGCCGCGACACGAAGGAAAAGTCGTACGTGCCGTCCGAAGGCATCGTCGCCAACGTCCAGTCCCTCCTCGCGGAAATCCAGGACAACCTGCTCGCCCGCGCCGCCGCCCGCACTCAGGAAACCACCTCCGTGGTCGACAATTGGGACGACTTCATCGCCGCCCTTGATCGCGGGGGCTTCGTGAGCGCCCACTGGGACGGCACCTCCGAAACGGAAGACCTCATCAAGAAGGAAACGAAGGCAACCATCCGGTGCATCCCCCTCGATGGCGACACCACGACCGGTCAGTGCATCCGCACGGGCGCTCCGTCCGCCCAACGCGTACTGTTCGCCCGCGCCTATTGATGGTGCATCGACGTTTTCGATGACGCCGGTCGCCCGCTTTCGCGGCGGGTTCCCGACCTTCGCGTCATGGATTCCAATTTGCCCATTGGCCTGAACGCTCAGGCCGCCAACCAACTCGCCACGGGGCTCAACCAGCTCTTGGCCGATTTGCACATTTTCTACCAAAACGCCCGTGGCTTCCATTGGAACATCCGCGGCCGGGACTTTTTCGAGCTGCACCTGAAGTTCGAGGAGCTCTACAACGACCTCATCCTGAAGATCGATGAGGTGGCTGAGCGAATTTTGACGCTGGATGCCCAACCGCTCCATGCATTCGAGGATTACGTGAAGCACAGCGACGTGCCGGTGGTCCGCAACGTGACGGACGGTGCCGAGGCGATGAAGCACTGCGTGGCGGGGTTCTCGGTGCTGCTTGTTCGCGAACGGGCGCTGTTGGCCTTGGCCACGGAGGCGAGTGACGAGGGCACTTCCGCCTTGATGAGCGACTACATCCGTGAGCAGGAAAAGCTGGTGTGGATGTACCGCGCGTACCTCGGTTGAGGAAAGTGAAATTTTTTTTGGGGAGATGCTTGTCGGAAGCAATGAGCAACGTATATTTGCGCTCCCAAACGGCCCGTTCGTCTAGGGGTTAGGACGCCAGGTTTTCATCCTGGTAGCAGGGGTTCAAATCCCCTACGGGCTACTTTAAAGAGACTCTTCGGAGTCTTTTTTTGTGCCCAAACGCTTGATTTGACTGGTGTTTTAGAGGTTTTTGGCCGTGAAATACGTGTAGCCCATTGCGGAACTCAGGAGGCCGATGACTATCGGGTGGAGATGGCTGTGGCGTTGATTGGAGAGCGCAACTTTGTGGTTGCCGAGGGGACCGAGTTGAGTTTGAAGCTCGGCAACGGTGAGGTCCAAGTGTTCAAGGCTGCCCAGCCCGCCACCCCGGTGAGCTACGTGGCCGGCACCCAAGTGGCGACGAACTACAATGCGACGTTTCACTGCACTGAGAACCAAATGGCGTTGCTCGCGAAGCACGGTTTTTCGGTCGCCAGCATTCAACTGTGCGACGAAACCGTCACGCGCGTCGTGAAGTCCAAGAAGGCTTTCCATACCTCAGCGCATGCGGCCTGCATCATGCAGGATTGAGTGCATCTCGGTGCATCATCACAGGTGTTTAGCCTTTTGGCATAGTTGATGGGTGCCCGCATGGTTGACATGAAACGTATCCAACTCAATCCGACCACTTCATGCTTGAGTTGATGGGTTGCGCAGGTAGTTCAACAAGTCCTGATCAGTGGGAACGCCCATCTTCTCGCGAATGCGGCTCCTTACGTTGTAGATGTACTGCGCGGTGACATTCAGCATTTGGGCGATCTCTTTCGAATTGAAGCCCGAAGCGATGTAACCTGCGACTTCCTTTTCTCGCTCATTGAGTTCATCGAACAATTCGATGGCTTCGAGGTTGAGCCGGGACTCAGTTTGGACTGCAAATTCAGCACTCAAACGGCGGACAATCAACAAGGCCTTTTGCAGCCCCTTTCCGTATGTCAGCGCTTGCGCGAGGATGACCAAATCATCCTCGTCCACCTTTGGCTCTGCCAGTAAGGTGACCACTTCGGAGTTCGAAACGGTCTTCAAGTGCCGTCGCAGTCGTTGCGAACGAATGAGCAAGATGGACAATACAAGGATGAGCAGTGCGCTAACGATCAAGGTTGACGTGAGCCTCCAATTGCGGGACGATTGTTGCGCTTGCCCGAGTTCCTGCTGTATGAGTTGCAACTCGGCTTGGAGTTGGGGTTGGGTCTCATTTCGGAAAATCGAATTTGCTTGACGCTGGCCTTCGTCATATGTCCTATAGAGTTCCCACAACTTGAATGTGTTCTCGTCATATTCGGCCTGCTCAAAGAGTGGGTAGTGGCTGTGAGCGGGATCCATGAGTGGGCTCAGGGGCGATTGGACGATGCGCTTTTTGAACTGAGAGAACTCAATGAAGTCAGCGCCATGGAGGATTTCGCTGAGAATCTGTGGGTGAATGGCCAGCGGCCAAGATTCGAAAGGGATGTGGCGCAAATGGATCTGCCAGATGGAGTCCGACCCCGCATAATCCCCCAGCATTTGGTGCACGGTGAGTCCATTGCTGTAATGGATCCCACTCCAGTAATCGGAAAGGGAGTCCGTGGATAGTTGACGTATGGTGGAGGCGGCATCGCTCAGAAATCCAGCATTCATCTGGGCAGCAGATAAGTTGATGGTGGCGATGGTCTTGAAATCATTTGCTCTTGGAAATGGGTGGTTGATCACCTCCAAGAAGGCATCGATGGCTTCGGTATACTCACCCAGTGAAACGAGGCAAGCGCCTTTGTTTAACGTGGCCGCCAAATGAGCTTGTTCATTGGGATCCAATTCCTTCAGTGCGCGTTGGTAAAACGCGGTGGCTTCTCCATAGTCCCCATGGATGAAAAAGACATCCCCGACCAGCAATTGCCCGTACGGGTCGAGCCCACCGCATTGTGCATTTCCCCAAACGAAAATGTCAGGATACAGCTTCGACCCCCCCCCACGTCTCAAATGGTCTGCAAGCAAGGCCAAATGCTTTTGTACCTCGCCACAGTCCAGTTCACCCTGATTGGTTGAACTTCGAATCAAAGCCGATTCAATGGGGGGCACTTCTGCGGGTTTGGGCCCCGTGATTTCCCGGAGCCAAATCGCCTTTGCCGTGTTCGAGCTGTCATAACCCTGAGCATGAGCGGGACACCAGGACAAGATGAACGTCGCCATCATTCCGACGACAAGGATTCGAATCAAATGCATGCGACAAAGTACAACCCTCCCAAACGGCGCCGTGTTAGGTGGGGCTAACATTTCAATCAACTCAACCCATTTCGCAAGCCGATTCACATATGTCACACAATTCGAGTAGCGGAAATTGGCGCCAAAAACCAAGCAATGGCTAACGATGTTAGTGGCATGATAAGGTTGTGATGTGCCAATACCGCACCAGTCCCTCCTTGGTGAATAATTTCGACTGACAAGCAATTGAGCTATACGAATTAAGCAAATATGTCCTTGTCATGAATTATTCCTTGAACGTGGAGGCGAAGACCTCTCAAACCAGCCCGCTGTCCAGCGCATTGGGCGGTCACAATCGATTGAAGTCCACCCTCAATGGTGCGGTTGTTCAACTCGCCCTGGTCGGGTTGGCGCTCACTTGCTCGCTCACCACCTGGGGACAGCAATCCGCAGTGGTTTCTGAATCGGTCGGAAGCCGGGTGTTCATGGAAGTGAGCACAATTGGACTCCGATCGGATTTGGATACGCTCTATGCGCGGGTTGCGAACTTGGGCCCGGCCGTCGGCGCATCTTCCTCCTTAACTTGGTCCGACGTGCTCACGAATGGAGGCAACCCGGGCATGGACATCAACTTCAGTTCCTACGACATCACGGGGCTTGGCGGTTTGACGTCAACGGGTACGTTGGCAGCGGACAGCCTCACCTTGAATAAGGACGCCGACATCACA
>CBFHLY010000025.1:0-42073 GCA_965656785.1 uncultured Flavobacteriales bacterium | reverse complement strand
GGAAGAAGTGACCTTCACGGCGGGCACTTTCGACGAGGCCTTGCAGTACATGTGGCTCTTCGGTGACGGCGACTACTCAACAGCGGTGGGCGCCACCGGGAACGTTTACGCGCCGGGCGACTGCTACGACGTGAGCCTGACCCTGACCTCACAAGCAGGGTGCACTTCGACGACTTCCTACGACGACCTGTTCTGCGCATACGTGCAGCCCAGCGCGAGCTTCACCGCCACGCCGATGACGACGACCATTCTGCAACCAGACATCGAATTCACGAACCAATCGCTCTTTGCATCGAGCTACGCTTGGGACTTCGGCGACGGAGCAGCGAGCTACGAGGCGCATCCGATGCACAGTTATTCGCATCCAGGCACGTATTGGGTGACGTTGTATGCCTCCAACAGCGAGGTGTGCAACGATTCCGTCTCCTTGCCGATTGTGGTCAAACCCCACTTGCAGGTCTACGTTCCCAACGCGTACACGGCCGATGAAGATGGCCTGAACGACGCGTGGAAACCGTCCATCAACCACCCCGAACTCCTCGATGCGTATCGCCTCCACGTTTTCAACCGCTGGGGCGAGGAGGTCTTCTACACGGAGGATCCCAATGAGTGGTGGATCGGCGATTTCGAGGGCGGAGAGTACTACGTCCAAAACGAAGTCTACACCTGGCTCATCCTCCTCGACGTCCAAGAAGGCGTGGCCTTCGACTGCCCCACGGCACCGAGCTTCCGGGACTCCTTCCGCCGCGAGTCGGACTGCATGATGAAGGGGCACGTGACCATCGTGCGGTGACGACAACCTTGTTGATTCGCTGACTTTACGGTCAGCAGCCTGCATTTATGCGGAATGGGCCACAGATGAAGATGGGACCTGCATTTCCCGGTGGGCTGCGACGTTTGTTCTGGAGCTTCGGACGGTTCAGATTTTGTGTTGAATGGTGACACCAATGGCAATGGGGTCTGCGACTCAGATGAGGTGATGGGGTGCACCTACATTGCCGCATGCAACTACGATGCTGCTGCCACTTCGGACGATGGGAGCTGCGAATTCCCTGAGTTGGGATTCAACTGTGAAGGTGATTGCATGGCAGATGCTGACGCGAATGGAATTTGCGATTCAGATGACTTGGCTGATTTGATGGGCCAAATCGATTCAGGTGCTCTCTGCTCATCGGGAACCGTATGGAATGTGAACCTCCAGCAATGTGTGGCTTCATACTGCCAAGCTGATCTCAACGGAGATGCTTGGATTGGAGTAGGGGATCTCTTGTTGATGCTGGGCAGTTTCGAAACGGGTTGCGATACTTGGGGCTGTACGGATGCGGCTGCGCTCAACTTCGATGGCATGGCTGATTACGATGACGGCTCTTGCGTTTACTGACGACACCCTGTGAAAATGGTAAATCCCGAAACGCCGCAAAACTCAATATGGCCCGAACATCTCTAAGACGCCAAGATTCTTTGAACGAATCCCAATTGCAACCGTACCTCGATTTGGTTTACGCACATCTCGGATTCTGTTTCGAACGAGTTCATGATAGAGAACGGCAGCTTGATGGGATTGATGTCGTGATTCAAGTCCTAGGAAAGGACTACTGCATCGACGAAAAGGCGCAAACACATTACGTCAACAGGCCAATACCCACATTTGCTTTTGAACTTGAGTTTTCAAGCGCAGGAGTGGTCCGTGAAGGGTGGTTGTTCGATGAAGCAAAGCGAACCACTCATTACTTCTTGGTCAGCAACATCCAATCCTCGGGTGAAACCTTAAATGGGTTGAAGTGCTTTCGCCTAGTGTCTATAAATCGAAGGAAACTCGTTCAGTATTTGAAGACAAAGAATTGGACCCAATCGTACTTCCAAGAGGCGAAATCCATGGTTACGGATCATGAGCCGAGGTATGAGTTATCCCCGAAATCTCCCAAAGCACGGTTGATTCGAACAACACATTTGGCGGAAGAACCGTTGAACTTAGTCATTGTCCTTGATGACCTGATTGCCGCCGGAGTTGGCAAGGAGCTCATGCCTGCGCAAGAACATAAATGGCCGCTTAAACTGCTCGAGGCTTTTGCGAAATTACCTTGAGGCTCCAGCCGATTCAAGCATTGAGGGCGCTCCCGATTCGCTCCACCACACCGACGACCAGCGCATTGCCCATGAAAAAGGCACGCTTGCCATCGGGAATGGAGGGACCAAAAGTGTGTTCATCGGGGAACATGTTCAATCGCTCCAATTCGATTGGAGTGAGCCTCCGCAAAGTGCGGCCTTGTTTAACGGCGTGCTTCGTACGGGAAGGAGACTTGCCACCTTCCCCCGTAATGATGGTTCGGGATGGCAGGTCGATGGGGTCAGGAAACGCCAACCCTCCTTCGCTGAACGTGTACTTGTAGCCGAGCGCCTTGTTTGTCTTCTCAATGCGTTTTGCGCCTTTGAGGTACTGCCACCGCTCCAAATCATCGGTGTCAATTCGAAACTCTTCCGGAACGTCCTTGAGCGGTTGCAAAATGCTTCCCAAGCTCGCGCGTTCGCCTTCGAATTCCGGGAGCGTTTTTGCGGTGTAGAACTTTCGGTTCAGCATCCACCCGGAATTCTCAAAAGGGGAGAGAGAGCTGCCTTTTTGGGAGTTGAACTCCGTAGATAATTCATGCAGTTCCCCTTCCAATAGACCTTCGTGAATGGAATAGATGGGGTTTACGGGGAAGGCTTGGCCCAACACCCCTTCTTCGAGCCATGCCTCGCTCTTTTTAAGGTTTGCATAATGTGTCGTGTCTTTGCGATAGGCAACGATGAACGTGCGGCGCCGGCGTTGCGGCATGCCGTATTCGGCGGCATTGATGACCCGCCATTCTGCAGCGTAGTCAAGGTCAGCAAGGGAGGCCAAAATCATGGCGAAATCCCGACCTCGCTGATTCGCCGGCGACTTCAGCAACCGATCAACGTTCTCGAGAATGAGGTATTTCGGTGCCTTCTTTCCTTTCTCGCGCAGGATTCGTTCGATTTGCCACCACAATACGCCCTTCTTTCCGAGAAGTCCCTTCGAGTTTTTGAGGGTAGTGGCCACTGAATAGTCTTGGCAGGGGAAGCCGCCCACGAGGACGTCGTGATAGGGAATTTCATTCGTTGGTACAGTTGCGATGTCGTCACCGGAGTGGTTCGCTTCTGGCCAGCGAAGCCGGTAGACCTCGTTCGCATGCTGGCGGACGGTGCTCGGCTCCCATTGGTTGCTCCAAACAACCTCGAACGGGGAGTTCAGGGGCTGGGTGTAACCGCTCGATGCGGACTTTCCTTTCCACCCTTCTAATCCCAAACGGAATCCCCCAACGCCGGCGAACAGTTCGGCTACTCGCAATGTTTGGCCCTCCTTCTTCATGACCTCCAAAGTTCAGGAATAGCTTTGTCTTCGTCTACTTAGGGCAGCCTCTGTTTTTCAACAAGCCAAAATCCCACCAATCGTTTGCAATTCAAAACTGCACGATTGTGAATTAGCGGAGGACGAATGAGAATTCAGATTGACCCATTCTTGATTCTTCATTTAGATTAGCGGTACGATAAAATGGTAAACATGGCTAAGCAAAGATTTCGAATACAGGCAGGAGAGAGTGAGTATTTTCATCATCATGCTGGGCCAATTCTTGCGGGACTTAAGTACAATAAGGATTCTTTTAAGGAAACGCTATTACAGGCCATTTCCTTGGATGCAAACTTAGATATGACCGAGAGGAGTGAAAAAGGGAAGTCCCGGCCCGGCCTCAAAGCACAGGATGTCAATGAGGCGTTAAGGACGCAAATGCAATCCGTGTTTGGAGATGATGTGCTGTTTGAAGTCAAAGAAAGGGAGGGTTTTTGGGAATGGGGTCAGAAAAAGGAGGGGTTTGATTTCGCGATAATCGATCACTTGAACAACGTAATAAATGTTTGGAACGCCTGTTTCGGACGACGGCCAGTTCATGATGGTGAGATGTTGTGGGAATCGAAAATCTCTGATTCAGAGTTGTTTCGGCAAATCGTTGAACTGAGATCTGATTTAATTGCGGGCTTCGAAAGAGGAAAGAACGCTGAACTTCCTCATCAAGAACGTCTGCCCGTTCTAGGAGAAATACAATTCGGAAATCATGCGCTTCGAGGTGTTGACATGTTTCGATTGATGAAGGCGCATCGATCAAGTCGCATAGGTCTGATTGTATACATTGCAGCTACGGGCAAATTGGAGTCGTTGCTGTCTTCTGGAATCGTAACCTTTAATGTGATGCGGGACTTTCTCATCGATTTCGAGAAGGAGATTAACGTACCCGTTTGGTTAATCGGGTTGGATTGCGATGAATTGTGATTTGAAATTGGTGCAGATGATTGGTCAGTTCTGTCGTGTTGATGACGCACGTTAATGCCCTGGAAGTCTCTCGATTGCTATGAGTGAGCATCAAGTATCCCTGCGATGAAACAATCTCTTTTGACAAACAAAATTTGGCTTTGCGGGTTCTTGCTCGTCATTTATTCTTCGAGTTCCGCCCAGCCCGACTGGAGCTGGACCCCCACCAGCGCCTCCGGCAGCATGCTCGGCCAGGTTACCCTCAACGGCGAACCGGGAACGGCCGCCATGTGGATCGGGGCGTTCGATCCCGACGGGAACTGCGCCGGGGCGGCTGCGCTGATTGAGAACGGCGGACTGGCGTATTTCAACCTGCCCGTTTATGGCGATGACGCGACCACGGCCGTTGTGGATGAGGGGATTACGGGGGCGGAGGCGTTCACGTTGCGGCTTTGGGGGGCGGGCTTTGAGGTCGCGTACATGGAGGCGGGGGCGACCGTGGCGTTTGCGGGGTGGACGAATGCGAATGGGGCGCCGATGCCGGGGTTTGCCGATGCGGCGGTGGTGTATGCGTTTGAGGCGGAGGTCAGCGTTGCGTTGGAGTGCCCGCAGGGGCCGGTTTGTGTGGGGGAGGAGCCGATGGAGCTGGTGGGGATGCCGATGGGCGGGGTGTTCGAAGGGGTCGGGGTTTCAGGCCAAACCTTCAATCCAGCCGCAGCCGGCGTCGGGCTCCACGACCTGACCTACACGGTGGGGACGATTTCGGTCGGCTGCACCGTCGAGGTCGTCGAGGCGCCCGATGCCACCCCCGTCCCGGTCGAACCGCTCTGCGCGGACGCGCCGCCGGTGCCCCTCGAGGCCGCCACGGCGGGCGGCATTTGGTCCGGCCCCGGCGTCTTCGGCGACCTGTTCGATCCCGGTGCGGTGGCGCCCGGGACGGTTTGGGTTTCGGTTTTGGCCCAAATCGGTTCCTGCACCGCGACCGCCGACCTCCCCATCACCGTCTATCCCGTGCCCCTCGCCCCGTGGCTGACCGAAAACCCCGACGGCTCGCTCACCGCCGCAGGCCTCGGCACCAACGCCCCCACCTGGCTCGCCGACGGCCTCCCGCTCCCCGAAGCCGACGGCCTCACCACGCTCGTCAGCCCGGACCCCAGCACCACCTACCAAATCGTCGCCACCAACGCCTACGGCTGCTCCACCGCGAGCGCGCCCCTGACCCCGACCTCGGTCACCCCGCTCGCCCCGCGCCCCGCCCTCCAAGGCCGCTGCACCGAGGACCCGACCGCCCGCTGGTACGACCCCGCCGGCCGCCTCCTCCACACCGGCCCCTGCCTGCCCGAAGCCATCCCCGGCCCGGTCATCCTCCACGGCGCCAGTCTCCGGCTCCTCGTCGTCCTTTGACCCTCCCGTGCGCGGCACGTTCAGAACGCTAACACCCCTTGTTCCGGCGGTAATTTTGAGTCCATAATATTCCAAGTGGTTCCAATCATGTCCATCCTGCAGTGGCCCATTTTTCAGGCTTAGTAGACCCTTGTAGCAATCAGGATGAGTGATTTCGTTGAATTGTTCTATTTGAACTAACTTCGGTTTTTCCCACTCTCGTCCTGTGATGATGAATCAACCGTTTAGCATCTTAAGTTTCCTGCTTCTTTTTGTTGGCTCTTTCGTTCAGGGGCATGCTAACGCCCAATGCTTGAGCTTTTTAACGAGTGGCTCCAGTGAAGGGTACATTCCGGATAACGGCCTCAATTGTTTCCATGATACCGCATACGTTTCGGGATTTGCTGAGGAGGCCACTTGGGGCGATTTGCCATCCGAACTGCAGGTAGTTGGCGTAGCAATTGAGCATTCGTTCATGGGGGATTTGAACATCTCTTTTACGTGTCCAAATGGCACCGTTGTATTCGTGCACGAGTCCATGCAGGGATTGCCGGGATTGAATCCTGGCTTGTCTTTGGGTCAACCGGATTACACGTCTTCCAATCCGGGGGTGGCATGGAGCTACTTGTGGTCTGACGCATCCACTGAGGGAACGTTTGCAGAAGCATCCGCTGGTGGCAACCCTCCGGTTAGTCTTCCTGAAGGAACTTATGCGCCCAACGAGGGACTGTCTGGGTTCGACGGTTGTCCATTGAATGGGACGTGGGAAATCACCATTTGTGATGCGTGGAGCAGTGATGATGGCAACCTGTTCGAGTGGCAAGTTGCGGATTGGGTGGAGCCTGTTTGGGCTTGTGAGATCGAATACGAATCCGGCGACCCCTCGTCCGATTGCTCAGAAGACGGATTCATCCTTTTGACTCCTGATAGCGCGTTCGCGACAACGTCTCACTTCGTTGAGCTCAGCTCTGACGGCATCCTCCTGGAATCCGATTCCATGGATGGACTCGTTTTTTTTGATGGATTGATTGAAGGGGATTACGTGGTCAGCGTGTATTCGGCAGATTCGATCCTTCAGCACGACACCCCCATTACTCTTTTTGGGGAGTTTTCTCCGTACGGCTCGAACGCTGATGAGATTTGTGCAATTGAGTACGATGCGGCAACCGATCGGAATCGCATCATTTGGACCAAATCGGATGCCACGAACATAGCGAGCTACGAAATCCAGCGGGAAAGCACCTTGACGAGCCAATTCGAGGCAATCGGAACGGTGCATGCCGATAGCCTTAGCGAGTTCATCGATTTGGACTTTGATCCCGCCACCAGCAGCGCGCGCTACAACTTGGTTGCGCTCGACTCATGCGATGCGAGCATTGATAATTGGCCGGATCACCGAACGATTCACCTGTTGGCAGGGGTGGGGGTAAACGGCGAGGTGAACCTTTATTGGAATGCTTATGAAGGGCTGACCTACCCGAACTTTGAAGTTCACCGTTCTACCGATGGCATCAATTACTTCCAAATCGGGACGGTGGCGAATTCGACTTTTACCTTCACCGATCTCACGCCTCCGCCGGGCAACAAGTGGTATCAAATCAGAATCGCCCTGGATGCCCCGTGCGAACCGATCCGGTCATTCGTCACCAGCTTCATTGGTTCGAACATTTCGGACTTGTCCGCTTCCGACCTGCAATCGCAGCCGATTTGGTCATCCTTGGATTTTATGGTCACGCAGATAACGGACGGGCTGAGCGTTGTTTGGGATGGCCTGATGCAGCAAGGAGTTGTCGAGGTTTTCGACGTGAGCGGGCGCCTCATTGACGCCGTTCCTGTCCACGCCGTTTCGGGCCAAGTCAACTTGAAGTCTGCTCCGGGTTTTCTCATCGTCGGTCTTCGTGAATCCAATGCGGAACGCACGAAATTCAAACATGTCTTCGTGGCCCATTGATTGGAACTGGGAATGGGACCCTGACGTCATGAAGGCGTTTCCCTTGAAGTTTCGTGCGTGGCATTCCGGTGCTTCTACACGGTCGGTTGATTCGAGGCGACTTCTGGCCTTGGAATCCTCCGTTCACTTCACCTCCGTTCAATTGCGAGGCAATCCCGCGGCAGCTGGTGTGAATGTGGCCAAACAAGCGCTGCACCAGGAGTCCGTCGCCCGATGCCACCCCCGTCCCGGTCGACCCGCTCTGCGCGGACGCCCCGCCCGTGCCCCTCGAGTCCGCCCCGTTCGCCTGGAGCACCTGCGCCCCCCAAACCATCGCCGAATCGGCCTCCGGCGACCCGCTCAGCCGGTGCCCAATGTCCTTCGTCAACTTCCTCAACCGTTCGTAACACGCGCCGTTACCCAGCGCTTGTTTAAACGGGACCCGTTTGCCCTACAACCCGACGTTGAAAGGGTGGGCGTCGCGCGGGGTTCAATGGACCGGGATTTACCCGCTGTATCGGCAGGTGCGGTTGCGGGGATTGCGGTAGGGAGGGGGGAGGAGTTCGGGATTTGGCCTAAATTCGCACCTTCATTCGTCCACGAGACACAACGCAACCAACCATGGCCAACGACCTCCTCAAAGGCAAAAAAGGCATCATCTTCGGTGCCCTGAACGACCAAAGCATCGCGTGGAAAACCGCGCTGCAAGCCCATGCGCAAGGCGCTGAAATCGTCCTGACGAACGCCCCGGTGGCCATGCGGATGGGCGAAATCCACGACCTCGCCGCCCAAATCGGCGGGGCGCCAGTGATTCCAGCGGATGCCACCAGCGTCGAGGACCTCACCGCGCTGTTCGAAGGCGCCATGGAGCACTTCGGCGGCAAGGTCGACTTCGTCCTGCACAGCATCGGCATGAGCCCGAATGTGCGCAAGGGCAAGCACTACACCGACATCAACTACAGCTGGTTGCAAACCACGCTCGACGTGAGCGCGATCAGCCTCCACAAGACGCTCGCCGTCGCGAAGAACCTCGATGCGCTCAACGAGTGGGGCAGCGTCGTCGCGCTGACTTACATCGCGGCGCAGCGGATTTTCCCGGATTACGGCGACATGGCCGATGCGAAGAGCTTGCTCGAAAGCATCACCCGGAGCTTCGGCTACCACTACGGCGTCGCGAAGAAGGTCCGCGTGAACACCGTGAGCCAGAGCCCCACCGTCACCACGGCGGGCAGCGGCGTCAAGGGCTTCAACGAATTCGTTTCGTACAGCGAGTCGATGTCGCCGCTGGGCAATGCGGACGCGTTGGCATGCGCCGATTACTGCGTCACGCTGTTCAGTGATTTGACCCGGTACGTGACCATGCAGAACCTCTTCCACGACGGTGGTTTTTCGAATACGGGGGTGAGCCAGGAAGTCATTTCCAAGTTCGCGCCGGAAGCGTAAAAAATTCCGTTGCCGCGCGCAACCCCAACGCCCTCGTTTCGTAGACCGAAGCGGGGGCGTTGTGCATAAATCGCCTTCGTTGAAGAACATGGAATTGGAAGTTTTGAAGTTTGGGGGGAGTTCCCTCGTTTCGGCCGCTGCCATGCGGCGGGTGGCGGACGTGCTTGTGGCCCGGAAGGACCAGCAGCGCATCGTGGTCTGCTCGGCGATGGGCGGGGTGACCAACGAGTTGCTCGCGCTCGGCGCGGCCGCGCGGAACGGGGAGGAGGTCGAGGGGCGCGTGGATGCGTTGGAGGCGCGGCACACCGAGGCGCTCGCGGAGTTGGGCGTCACCGAGGTGGTGGCCGAGGTCGCGGGGCACATGGCCGATTTGCGCAAGCTGCTCGGCGGCGTCGCGTTGTTGCGCGAGTTGAGCCCGCGGAGTGCGGATGCGCTGGTTTCCTTCGGGGAGCGGCTGGCCGTGCCGTTGGTGGTCGCGTTGTTGCGCGCCTCGGGCTTGAGGGTTCGTCGGGTGGATGCGCGGGATTGGGTGGCCACGGATGAGCAGTTTGGAGCGGCTGAGGTGCGGTGGGAAGCGACGCGGGAGGCGATTCGCCAGGGCGTGGAGGCCGAGCCAAATTTCGAGGTGCTCGTGCTCGAAGGGTTCATCGGTCGGAGTCCGTCGGGAGCGACGACCACGCTCGGTCGCGGGGGCAGCGACTACACGGCGTCGCTCGTGGCGCGGGCCGTGGGGGCGCGGTGCATGGAGAAGTCCACGGACGTGCCGGGGATGATGACCGCGGATCCGCGTTTGGTCCCCGAAGCCCGCATCATCGACCAAATGTCTTACGAGGAGGCGATGGAGCTTTGCCATTTTGGCGCGAAAGTCATCTACCAACCGACCATCGAACCGCTCCGCGAGGCGGGCATTCCGCTCATCGTTCGGAGCACGTTCGACGGCGATGCCCCCGGCACGCGCATTGTGGCGCAGCCGGAGCAACCGGCCGTGGTCCGCGCGCTGTCGAGCATCAACGACCTCGTCCTAATCACGCTCGTCGGCGGCACCATCATCGGCCGCCCGGGCTTCTCGCGCCGGGTCTTCACGGCCCTGGCCCAAGCCTCCGTCAACGTCGTCTTCATCACCCAAAGTTCCTCCGAGCACACCCTTTCGCTGGGCGTGGCCGAAGCGGATCGCGCCGCGGCGGAAGCAGCCCTGCACGAAGAATTCGACGCGGACATGGAACTCGGCCGCCTCGAGCCCCTCGAGGTCGAGGCCGACTTGAGCATCGTCGCCCTCGTTGGCGGCGGCATGAAGTCCTCGACCGGCGTAAGCGGCAAAGCGTTCGCTGCCTTCGGCGGGGCGGGCGTGAACATCCGCGCCATCGCGCAGGGATCCACGGAGCGCAACATCAGCGTCGTGGTCGCCTCGGCGGACGTCGCTCGCGCCATGCGGGCCGTGCACCGCGCGTTCTTCGACAACGGCGTCCACCGCTTGAACCTCCTGAGCTTTGGCACCGGCCAAGTCGGCGCGGCGTTGCTGGACCAAATCCATTCCGCAACGCTCCCCGGCCTCGACCTCCGCGTCATCGGCCTCGCCAACTCCCGACACGCCCTCCTCAACCCGAGCGGCATCCCCCTCAACGACTGGTCCACCCCCCTCGAAGCGGCCCCGCCCATGGCGCCCTCCGACCTCCTCGACGCGGCGCTCGCCCTCGAGCTGCCCCACCTCGTCGTGGTCGACAACACCGCGAGCGACGAAGTCGCATCCACCGTCGTCGAAGCCGTCCGCCGTGGCCTGGCCGCCGTGGCCTCGAACAAGGTGGCGGCCGTGGGCCCGATGTCCGATTGGCGCGTCCTCACCGCCCCGTCCGCCCGCTTCCGCAACGAGTCCAACGTGGGCGCCGGCCTTCCGGTCGTCCACACCCTCCGGCAACTCGTGGCCACCGGCGACCGCGTCCACCGCATCGAAGCGGTCATGAGCGGCTCCCTGAACTACATTTTCAACCGCTTCGGCCCGACGTGCACCTTCGAAGCCGCGGTTCGGGAAGCCGCCCAGCTCGGCTACACCGAACCCGATCCGCGCCTTGACCTCGGCGGCGTCGACGTCGCCCGCAAGGTCCTCATCCTCGCCCGCTTCGCCGGCGCCCCCCTCGAACTCGCCGACATCGCCATCGAGCCGTTCCTTCCGGCCGCGGCCTTCGAAGGCGACGTGGACGCGTTTTGGTCAGCCCTCCCCGGGTGCGAACAAGCCCTCGCCACGCGACTCACCGAATCCCAAGGCCGCGTCCTCCGCGTCGTCGGCACCTGGTCCTCCGACGGCGAGGCCAGCGTCGCCCTGAAAGCCCTGCCGCTCGACCACCCCCTCGCGGCACTCGACGGCACGGACAACAAATTCACGTTCACCACCGACCGCTACCCGGAACGCCCCTTGGTCATCCAGGGCGCCGGTGCGGGCGCGCACGTCACGGCCGCCGGTGTGTTCGGCGACCTGTTGCGAACCGCTAACTTCGGGGCATGAACGAAGTGCGCGTTTGGGCCCCGGCAACGGTGGCGAACCTCAACGTCGGGTTCGACGGACTCGGTGCGGCGTTGGCCGCTCCCGGCGAGCGCATCACCGCCCGCAAAACCGACGTTCCCGGCAGCGTCCGCATCCGCGCCATCCACGGCGCCCCCGACCTCTCGCTCGACGCGGAACGCAACGTCGCAGGCGTCGCCGCCCAATCGCTCCTCAACGCCCTCGGCGCCCCCTGCGGCATCGAGCTCGAAATCCACAAGGACGTCTTGCCCGGCAGCGGCATCGGCTCGAGCGCGGCCAGTGCCGCCGGTGCGGTGGTGGCCGTGGACGCCTTGCTCAACGGCGGCTTGCGCCCCGATGAGCTGCTTCCGTTTGCCCTCGACGGCGAGTCGCTTGCGAGCGGCTCCCGACACGCCGACAACGTGGCGCCCGCGCTGATGGGAGGCATCGTGCTCTGCCCGCCCGAAGGCGCGCCCGTCAGCCTACCGGTTCCGGAAGGGTGGCACGTGACCATCGTGCACCCCCAAGTCGAAATCCGGACCTCCGAGTCGCGGAAGGTCCTCCCGCAGCACGTTCCGCTCCAACACGCTGTCGACCAAGCGCGCTGGTTCGCCGCGTTTGCCGCAGCGTGCCACCGCAACGACGGGGTGGCCGCGGCTTACTGCCTTGAGGACCTCTACATCGGTCCGAGCCGCGCACCGCTCATCCCGTGCTATCCTTCCGTCGCGGATGCCGCTGCGCAGGCCGGGGCGCGAGCAGGGGGGATTTCGGGGAGTGGGCCAAGCACGTTTTGGATCACCTTTTCGGAAGCCGACGCCCAAGCCGTCGCGCACGCGGCCCACGCCGTCTTGAGCGAAGCCGGCATCCCCACGAACACCCACGTCACCCACATTGCGTCACGCGGCGCCCACGTCCTATGAAGTTTCACAGCCTCCTTACCCCGTCAATCGAGCGGTCGTTTTCCGCTGCCGTCATCGAAGGTTTGGCCCCGGATCGCGGGCTCTATTACCCAAATGAAATTCCCCGGTTGCCCGAGGAAATGTGGCTGGAAGACCCCGAAGGGGAATGCTGGAGCCTTGCCTCGAATCTCATTGAGCCATTCGTAACGGAACATTTGGAAAAGAAGGAGTTGCAGGGTTTGATGAAGTCCGCTTTGAACTTTCCGATTGAACTCGTTGAGTTGGAAGATGGCCTCTACGTCCTCGAGTTGTTCCACGGTCCGACCGCCGCGTTCAAGGACGTGGGCGCGCGTTCGATGGCGCGCTTCCTGGGCGCCTTCAGCGACCGCCGATTGACCGTGTTGGTGGCCACATCAGGCGACACCGGATCTGCCGTGGCGCAAGGCTTCCTGAACGTGCCGGGCATCGACGTGGTGATTTTGTACCCCAGCGGCCGCATCTCGCACATCCAAGAGCAGCAGCTCACGACGGCCGGAGCGAACGTCACGGCCCTCGAAGTCCAAGGCAATTTCGACGACTGCCAGCGCATGGTCAAGGAGGCCTTCCTCGACGCGCAGCTCAAGGAGAAGCGGGCGTTAACGAGCGCGAATTCCATCAACCTCGCCCGCTGGATTCCTCAGGCGTCGTACTACGCGTGGGCGACTTACCTCCTCGGGGAAGGCGCGCATTTTGTGGTGCCGAGCGGGAATTTGGGCAACTTGGCGGCCGGGGTGTTGGCACACCAAATGGGCATGCCCGCCACCGGATTCACCGCCGCCAGCAACGCCAACGACGTGGTCCCCGAATACCTGCGGACCGGAACCTTCACCGCCCGCCCCACAGTGGCGACCCTTTCGAATGCGATGGACGTTGGCGATCCGAGCAACCGGCCCCGCCTCGAAGCGCTCTACGGAAACGACTTCCCAACGCTTCAACGATCCGTCGAAGGCTACACCGCAGACGACGCGGCCACGAAGCAAGCCATGCACGACGCGTGGGAACGCTACGAATACCTCGCGTGTCCCCACACCGCCATCGGCATCGCGGCCGCTCAAGCGGTGCTCGCTCGCAACGGCGGCCCGGTCGTGGCCCTCGCCACGGCTCACCCCGCGAAGTTTGGCGAAGCCGTGCGTGCTGCAACCGGAATCGATCCTGAAGTCCCGGAATCCTTGAAGGAGTGCCTGCAGCGCGAGAAGGTGAGCACGGTCATCGAGCCGACCTTGGAAGCCTTGCGCGCTTACTTGCTCGAAACCGCCGCGGACTGAAGCGCCGCCGCCATCGAAGCCACCGCTTGCTCTGAGGCCGCAGCCGGCAATCCTGCAGGCGGCCCCCACGGCGTCGGGTTCACGTCCACCACGTACATCCGCCCCGAATCCGCATCGCGCAGCACGTCCAACTCCGCGTAGTCGACGTGCAAGGCCGCCATCAATGCGCTCACGGAATCGAGTTCGGAAGGGGGGAAGAGGGCCTGCACCGAACCGAGCTCGACGGAGGTCGTCAAGTTCGTGTAGCGCGCGTCTTCGGGTTTGTACTTCAGGTAGACCGCGGGGAATTGGCCGCGGATGAACACCAGCCGCAAATCCACGGCGCGGCCGTCGGAGGAGCGGTTGTTCACGATGATTTGGTACACCTTGCCCGGCGCAGGCGCATCGACTGGCCCAACGATTTCCCGGCCATCGTGCACCGCATTGCCATCGCCCTTTTCCAACATCCTACCGGAGTGCGCCCGCGGGTCCACCGCGACGCCGTAGCCGAACACCTGCGCGTGAGCCCGGTCCAACGTCGATTTCCGGATGTCGTCGCACCGGTCATTCCACGCTCCCGAAGGCCACCAAGCCGGCCGCGCAGCCGCCTTTTCGGTGGCGTCCTCGAACCGCATCGTCAGCAGCACCCGCTGGCGCGGACGGTTCGTCAGCTCCACGCCCAACGCCCGGCACATTTTGTACAACGCCGTCCGGCGGGAGGGCGCGTCGGGGTGCACCACAACCGCGACAGGCACGCCGCCCGCCCGCAACGCCAATCCCAGCCACTGCACCGCATGCCGCACCCGCTTGCCCCAACGTTCCACCCGCGGAACGGACGACGGGTAGTCGATCATTGGGCGCGCTTCGCTTTCACCGCCTCCCACTTCCGAATTTCCGCCGGCCGCCCGCAGGCGCGGAGCAAGAAGTCCTTGTCGATGTCGAGTCCCCGCGCCGGGCTGTATTCCCTTCCGTAGAAGATGATCTGCAGGTGCAGGTCGTTCCAGCGGTCGCGGGGGAAGAGCCGTTTCGCGTCGCGCTCGGTTTGTTCCACCGAACGGCCGTTCGTCAGGCCCCACCGCCACATCAGCCGGTGGATGTGCGTGTCGACGGGGAAGGAGGGCTCGCCGAACGACTGCGCCATCACCACCGAAGCGGTCTTGTGGCCCACGCCCGGGAGGGCTTCCAGCGCTTCGAGGTCGTTCGGGACTTCGCCGCCGTGGCGCTCGAGGAGGAGTTCGGAGAGGCGGTGGATGTTTTTGGATTTGGCCGGAGAAAGGCCGCACGGACGGATGATGTCCCGGATGAAATCCACGTCCAACGCGGCCATCGAAGCCGGGTCGGAGGCGGCTGCGAACAGCTCCGGCGTGACCTGGTTCACCCGCTCGTCGGTGCATTGCGCGCTGAGCAGCACCGCGACGAGCAGCGTGTAAGGATCCGAATGATCCAGCGGCACCGGCGGCTCCGGATACAGCCGCTGCAACTCCTGTTGAATGAACTCGACTTTCTCCGCTTTCTTCATGGCTTGTAGGTCCAAATCGGCATTTCCCGCGTGAGCAACTCGCGCTTCGCCGTCCCGTTTACTTCCACGTGCACCTCGTTCACTTGGTCATCGAATTGCCCGAAAAACAGCTCATTTCGAACGGTCAACACGTCCGGAACCGGCGTCGCCACCGACTCGTAATACAGGTACGTCACGTCGTAATCCACCTCGTAGCCCAAAAACGCACACGGCGCCTCCAACCCATTGACCTCCAACGACCACCCGTCCATCGCCACCGCCTCGGCCCACCGACCACACGACGGGTGCTCCCGCTCATCGCCCAGCCAAATCGGCCCTTCCTCCTCACCCCGCCGCTCGCGCTCTCGATCCAGCTCCACCTCAAAGTCGTCCGTGAACACACGCACCGTCACCTGCCACGTGCCCTCGCGGCTGTACACCAAATCCGTCCGACTGAAGTGAAAGTCGTGGAGCAACACCAGCAAGGGAAGCAGGAACAGCATGGGGACAAAGTTATGCACCCGGCTGTACCTTCGTGGCATGACCTCGAATCAGAAATACGGATCGCCGGTGTTCACGCCCGAGTCCATGGCGCAATGCGCCGAACTCCTTGCCGCCCCCGGCACGCCGGTCATCACGGCCCACCGCGGCCCCGACGGCGACGCCATCGGCTCTGCACTTGCCCTGTGGAACCACCTCAGCGAGCTGGGCATCCACGCCACCGTCGTGATGCCCGACCATTACCCGTCGTTCCTGCACTGGCTCCCGGGCCACGAATCCGTCCTCCTGTTCGAACAGCACGCGGAGGAAGTCCAAATCGCAGTGGACGCCGCCAACGTCATCTTCTGCCTCGACTACAACGACCTCTCCCGCACCGGCGCGCTCGCTCCCGTCCTCGAAGCCTCGCCCGCCCCGAAAATCATGATCGACCACCACCAGCATCCGAAGGACTTCGCGGCCATCACCTGGTCGGATACCTCGCGCTGCAGCACGGCGGAGCTGATTTACGGCTGGATCGAGGCGCGCGGCGAAGCCGGCGAGATCTCCCCGGAGACGGGCGCCTGCTTGTACACGGGCATCATGACCGACAGCGGCTCGTTCCGCTTTCCTTCGGTCACGCAAGGAACCCACCGCATCGCGGCCCATTTGATCGAACGGGGCGTCGACCACGCCGTCATTCATTCCCGCGTGTACGACACGAACCAAGTGGATCGAATGCGGTTGGTGGGGTATGCGTTGAGTGAGAAATTGCGGGTTTGGCCTGAACACCACGCCGCCCTCATCGCGCTGTCTCAGGAGGAATTGAAGCGGTTCCACTACCGTTCGGGCGACACCGAAGGCCTCGTAAACCAAGCCCTCAGCATCGAAGGCGTCAACATGGCGGCCTTCATCCACGAGTCCCACGACGGGCGCATCAAGTTGAGCCTCAGGAGCCGCGGGTCGTTCAGCGTCCGGGAGGTGGCCGCAGCCCATTTCAACGGGGGCGGCCATTTCAACGCCTCGGGCGGAGCGGTGGAAGGGGCGACATTGGACGAGGTGGTGGCGCAATTTGAACACCTGCTGCCGGGTTTGGCGCCGGCGTTGGATTACAGCATCTGATCATGCGTCGGCGCGTGGTTTTCTGGGTGGTGGCGGTCGCCTTGGCGGCGTTGGCCCTCAGCTTATTCGGCGCGTTGCGTTGGTCGAATCCCCAGCCAGCGGCTCCGGCGAAGGTGGACCTCGAAGCGTTCAACCGGAATCGGGTGGCCCGGCAGCAAGCCTTCATCGACACGGTGACGGCGAGCGGGCAGTGGCTGGACGCTCCGGGCGGGGTGCGGTATCGGTTCATTGAAGACGCGCTCGGTGCGGGGGACACGTTGAGGCGCGGGGAGTGGGTGGCCTGGCAGGTGCGCGTGGCGCTGTCGAACGACTCAGTTTGCTTCGAGCGGCCGTTGGCGTTCAAGTGGCAGGCGACGGATGTGCCGACGGGGTTCCACGATTTGGCCGGGCGCACGTCGGTGGGGGATTCGGTGGAAGCGTGGTTGCCTGCGCACATGGCTTGGGGGCTGACGGGTTACCAAAACCTGGTCCCGCCCGACGCCATCATTCACTTGAATTACCGATGGCACGCCGAGCCCTGATCGCTGCTTTGGTCCTGTTCGGAGTCGCGTGCACGGAAGTTCCGCAGCGGCGGCCTGAGGTGCAGTTCATTCGGTTGGGAGATCCACTGGGCCCCACGTTGGATGGGGCGGTAGCCGCAGTGGTGCAAACGGATGTACGGCGCGACACGGTGTGCCTTTGGGAAGCTCCTTGGGCCGGGCTGAGCCGGAAGCATGCGCTCCGTGCTGGCGATGCAGGCGATGCCCAAATCGGTGAGGAATGGCAAGGCTTCGACGTGCTGAAGGTGTGGACCCAGGAAGATTGGATGGGCCCGGTTCAGCGTTCCGTCCAACGCGGCGCGTTCAGCGATTCCCTCTGGCTTGCGGCCGTTTACGGAGCGGATGGGGTTCGTTTGTCGCTTGGAAGTGGCTGCTGGGGCTTGCGCGTGGATTCGCTGCGTTCTATCCCGTTGGTGAAAAGCGACGTGCTCACCATTGCGTGGTCCCAATCGCCGGTCTTCGATGACGGGCATTCTTCGGGGTTAGGCAGGGAGTTCGAGATGGCGTTTCGGTGGGGCGATGAGGACCAGGTGTTGCCCGTTTTTTGGCGAGCCATCGAACGCTGGGGAGCCCCCGCTGAATGGGAATTGGTGTGCCCATGCAAGGAGGCTTTTGGAGTTCAAGGCATTCCCGCACTCGGTTTGCCAGCTCACACGCCCGTGTTCTTCAAAGCGCGCATCAGCCGATGAGGAAGAGGCACGGTCGCTTGTTCAACGACGGCGTCCCATTCCGCTTCACCTCCTCCCGCCAGTCCTCAATCGCCATCGACCGAATCCATTCGGTTTCCAGCGTCAATTCCACCGCCACGCACAGCTGCTGATCCGGAGGCAGCCGGTCCAAACATTCCCGAAACGTGGCATCGTTCCGATAGGGCGGTTCCATGAAGATTTGCGTCTCCCTCCGGCGCTGAAGGCCTTCACGCATTTCCTTCCACCGCTGATCGCGGTGCTTTCCTGCCCGAGGCAGGTATCCCTTGAAGGCGAAGGCTTGACCGTTCATTCCACTGGCCATCAAGGCCAGCAAGATCGAAGAAGGTCCGATGTGCGGCCGAACCCGCCAACCGCAAGCGTGAGCTATCCGCACAGCCTGCGCCCCGGGATCCGCCACCCCGGGACACCCCGCATCGCTGACCAATCCGATGTCTTCCGTCCCCCGAAACCAGCGCGTCAATTCCAGCAAGTCTTGCTCATCGGTGTGCTCATTCAATAGGAAGTGTTCGAGCTCCCGGATGGATCGCTCTCCGTCCACGTCGTTCATCAACCGCCCCCAACTGCCTTGGCTTTCGACAATGAATCGGTTGCACGCGTGCAACGCTTCAAGTGCTGAAGCAGGCAGGTCTAGGTGCGGAGTTCGGGACCCCAACGTGTTCGGAATCAGGTGCAGGGTAGGGGGCATGTTCAATCGGTTGGTTGTTTCCATCTGTTCACCCACGCCTCCGCCGCAGCATCCACCTGCGCATAGACGGCCTCAAATCCATCCGCACCCCCATAATACGGGTCCGGCACGTCGGCCTGCGCATCGAATCGCACCACTTCCGCCGGCGATCCTCCCCGCGCTTTCAACCGCTCGGCAAGCGCTTCGATGTCGTTCAGGTTGGCAGCGTCCATGGCGAGCACCACATCGTAACGTTCGAGGTCCTTCATCGTCAACTGGGCCGAGCGCTGACCGCTGATGTCCAACCCATGTCGCCGCATGACTTCCACCGAACGGCGGTCGGGCGCCTCGCCCACGTGGTGCCCGCTCGTTCCCGCCGATGCCACCTGCAACCGCACCCCCTGAACCGCCGCGTGATGGCGCAACAGACCTTCCCCAATCGGCGACCGGCAAATGTTTCCCAAACAAACCACCAAAGCCCGTTTCATGCGTTTCCTGTGTTCAAAAAACGGGACCCCTTGCGAGGTCCCGTTCCATCAATGGATGGCCAGTTTTTTCTCCAAATCGTCCAAGTACTTTCGGAAGTGCTTGTCCGTCTCTTGCAAGTTGTTCACCGTGCGGCAGGCGTGCAGCACCGTCGCGTGGTCCTTTCCTCCGCAGTGCAGGCCGATGTTCGCCAAAGAGCTCTTCGTCATCTTCTTCGAGAAGTACATGGCGATTTGACGCGCTTGGACGATTTCGCGCTTCCGCGTTTTCGACTTCAGCAATTCGATGGGCAGGTCGAAGTAATCGCACACCACCTTTTGGATGTAGTCGATGCTGACTTCGCGGGCGGTGTTTTTGACGAATTTGTCAATCATCTGCTTCGCGAGCTCCAGCGTGATGGCCTTCTTGTTGAAGCTGCTGTGGGCAATCAGCGAGATGAGCGCACCTTGAAGTTCCCGGATGTTGGTGGTGATGCTGTAAGCCAAATACTCCACCACTTCCCGCGGCAGTTCGATGCCGTTGGCATACATCATCTTTTCGAGGATGGCCATCCGCGTCTCCAACGACGGCACTTGCAAGTCGGCGCTCAGGCCCCACTTGAAGCGGCTCAACAACCGCTGCTCCATGCCTTGCATCTCCACGGGCGGCTTGTCGGAAGTGAGGATGATCTGCTTGCCGGTTTGGTGCAAGTGGTTGAAAATGTGGAAGAACACGTCCTGGGTCTTTTCCTTTCCGCTGAAGAATTGCACGTCATCGATGATCAGGACGTCGATCATTTGATAGAAGTGACTGAAGTCGTTCACCGAGTTGTTCCGAACCGCGTCGATGAACTGGTGGGTGAACTTTTCAGACCCCACGTAAAGCACCGTGCTCTCGGGATTGCGTTCCTTGATTTCCAGTCCGATGGCGTGGGCCAAATGCGTTTTGCCCAACCCCGTACCACCGTAGATCAACAACGGGTTGAACGCCGTGCCCCCGGGCTTGTTGGCCACCGCAAGTCCTGCGGAACGGGCCAAGCGGTTGCACTCGCCTTCAATGAGGTTGTCGAAGTTGAGGTTGGGAATGAGGTTGGATTCGATGTTCAACTTGCGCAATCCGGGAATCACGAACGGATTCTTGATTTGCGTTTCCACGGCCGGAATGGGCATGGAGACGTTGGGGTTACGCGTGGACTGTCGATTGCTCGCAGGCATCTTCACCGTGTACGGGCTGGAAGCGGCCATTCCGTTGTGTCCAGCTGGGGCATTCTCCATGATGATGGAGTATTCGAGCTGGGCATCCGCACCGAGTTCTTTCCGAATGATGCGCTTCAGGAGGTGAACGTAATGCTCCTCCAGCCACTCGTAAAAAAATTGCGAAGGGACTTGGATGGTGAGGACGTCGCTTTCCAACTTGATGGGCTTGATCGGAGCGAACCACGTTTTGAACGCCTGAGCGCTGATGTTGTCTTTGATGACAGCGAGACAGTTCTCCCAGACGTGCAAATGGCTTAGGCTCATGGCGGTTGGCTTAAAAGGCTTTAAACTAGACTTGACTTGACTTGTTTTCCCTGTTCAGAGGTGCTCTTAAAGGGAGGTGCAAGGTTCTGATAAACTCTTGAAAAAAAAAACCCAACAGCCCTTGACTTTTGACTTTTTCAGACTTGTATCAAAACGCTGAACCCCTTGATGTATGCGGGGATTGAGTGTTTAGCTGTATAATCATGCAGTTGGTCGAAATTGTGTGGAGTTAACCTCCTGAATACGTGAACGCAGACCAAATAGCGGGTTCATTTTTTCTCATTCGTGTGTTTTTGACACGGCATTATATTCATCCCAAGGTTTTACACATTCCCATGGTTCATATCACCGAAATTCGAGTCCGTTATGCGGAAACGGACCGCATGCAACGGGTTTATCACGGATCGTTCGTGACGTATTTGGAGGTCGCTCGCGTTGAATGCTTGAGGGCTGCCGGTTGGCCCTACAAAGAGCTCGAAAACTCGGGCATTCTTTTGCCGGTGAAGTCCATCGAATTGGATTTCGTCCTTCCGGTGGAATACGACGAGCTCATTCGGATTGAAACGCGGGTGTTGGATCGCCCCACCGCGCGCATTCGGTTCAGCTACCGCATTTTCAAAGAGACCGGTGAATTGGCGGTGACGGCATCCACGGATTTGGTGTTCGTGGATGGCGGAACGGGGAGACCACGTCGAGCGCCAATCGGGCTCATCGAGGCGTTGGGCCTTTAATCAACGCGTCCAATGCTTCGGCGCAGATCGGCCCCATTCGCATCCATTGGAATTGAGCCGCTGCCCGGTGGGCTTGGACGCGCCATTGGGCCACCGCCTCGTGGGGTGCGTTGACCAATGCACTCATCGCGCCGGCGGCTTGTTCTGGGGTTCGGACGGATTGGAAGTCAACAGCGTACTCGGGGTACGCATGGCGGTCGGGCAGAAGCGGCAAGACGCCCGCGTGCAAGGCCTCCACAACGCTGATGCCGAAATACTCTTGCAATGGGTTGTGAATCAAGATGTCCGCTTGCATCAGTCGTTCCCAGTATGCTGCGCGATTCTGTGCGGGTTCGGCATTCAGAACCGAACAGTTTCCGGATCGCACCAGCGCTTGCAGCGGTCCGTCGGCCGCGCGATCACCGGTGCCCATGAGGTCGAGGAGGAACGGGATTTGGCGCTGGCGCAAGCGGTCCAGGGTTTGGATGAAAAACTCGGGCTGCTTGTCGTAGGCCCATCGGTGATTCCACACCAGGATGGGCGGGGTGTTCAGCGGCCGTTGCAAAGCGCGTTCGGGGACGACCGGGAGGTCCAAACCGGGCGGAATCACCACCGCGCGTTCTGCAATTCGTTCCACCGCACCCGGAGGAACGGCATCGGGCATGCGCTGCAGCCACTCGGGCAGGGCGCCAAGGAAGGCGTCGCGGTGGTGCGCGGAATTGAACCACACGGCATCGGCCGCCCAAGCTGACAACACGTTGATGAACGCGTAGCCGGTTTGCTGATGCGCTCGCTCATCGACCTTCCACGGGAACGTCAGTTGGTTTTCGTGGAAGTAAACCCCAATCGGTACCGCCCTCCATGACGCAGGCAAGGCCCCCCGCAACCGCGCCACATCCACCATGTCCGTGAGCAGCAGCGCATCCGGGGCCGCCCATCCTTCGCGCATTACGTGCTCAGCGAACCACCACGCGGCCCCTTGCATCCGCCACTTCCAATGGCGTCCCGGCAAGGCGACCAGCCGCACATTCCACCCGTGTTGGCCCACTGCTTCCGCGAGCCCCCGACTCCACGCAGCATGCGACCCCGCGTGCAGCGCATCGAATGCCACCAGTTCCTTCATCCCGTCGTCCAGTTCAGCAGTCGCTTCCACCACCTTTCGGCTTCCGATGGAGCGGGCAATTCGGGCGCTCCGGCCTCCAGCCAAGCGCTGTACCACAAGTCCGCCGTGAGCTGAATTGAAGCCCGAAGGCGCCGTTCCACCATTCCCTCCAAGGCGCCGTGGTAGGCTTCGCAAAACGCGGGAGCGTAGCGCCGATCCAGGACCCGGCCACGCTCAACGTACCCGAATTTGGCCGCCTCGCCCACGCGTTCCGTCACTTCGCGTTCAAAGCGGAGCACCGAATCCACGGCCGCATGGCTCGCGAAGACCACGTCCCAAACCGCCGAGGCCACGTCGGGAAGGTAGCGGGCGGTTTTTGGGGCGAGGAGGTAGGTGGAGCGGAATTGCTCGGGGAGTTGGCCTTCCCACAAGCCGTGAATGCCCTTTTGGCCGGTCAACTGCCCATCGTAGTTCTCGGTGGTGTGCAACGGCACATGCAGGTCGCCCACGTAGTGGCCCAAATCCGCTGCCGCCCGCAAAATCCGCTCCTCATCCCGCGCCACAAAGGCCTCCTGCAACCGCCGATACGCCCATTGCGCATTCCACGGCGCGATGCCGTTGGATTGCACGGTTTCCTCGCCCCAGCGTTCGCACGCGGCGCCCCACGTCATCGGAAACCACGCGGCCAGCGTGTCGGCATCGGCGTGGTAGCGGTCGAGGTCGATGTAATGCCGTTCCGATTCGCCCTTTATGGTGTGCTTCCGCCGATCCGCATCCACGGCATGCTCCGTCAGCCACCCGTGGTGGCGCTTGAACCAACCGTGCAGTTCAGGTGGCAGTCCGTGAATGGCCGTCGCGTTGACCCATTTGTGGGCAGGAAAGCCCCAGCTCGACAGTCCAACGACCGCGAGCGCCAAGTACAGGTTATGCTGAAGTCGCCTCATGCACCGGCAACTTAACCAAGAATCCGTCCTGAAGGATGGGAATCGTCGTTAAGTTGTTGGGCGTAAGGCAGTACTTCACGTCCGCGTTCAAATTGAGGCGGCGGAGACGGCGTCGGTGGGACGACGCTTTCAAAAAGGCGAACATGTTGTCGCGGGCGGACCGGTAGATGAACTTGCCGGCTACGGTGCTGTCCTCGTCGGCGCGGAATCGGCCGGATTCGATGAGGGCGTCCGCTATGGCGCCGCCGCAGATGGTGTCTTCGAGGTTGAATTTGTCCTTCCAGCCGGAGCCGAGGATGAGGACGTTTTCGTGGCGCTCGATGAGCCAATTGCTCAAGGCGTCGAGGTTGTTCAGCGCGCCGATGACCACTGTTTTTTTATGGCGGGCGATGTCGATGGCTTTGGTGCCGTTGGTGGTGGTGATGACCACGGTTTGGCCTTCCAGCTCTTCCGCGCGCTCGAGGTAAGCCATGGGGCTGTTGCCCAAATCGAACCCTTCCACCACCTCTCCGTTCCGCTCCGCCGCAGCCACGTATCCCTTCGCCTGCCATTCCCGCGCTTCTTCAACGGTCGCGACGGGTCGAATGCGTTCCACGCCGTTGTCGAGCGCCGTGCACATCGCCGAGGTGGCGCGCAGCACGTCGATGACGACGACGAGTTCAAAGTCCTTTTCGTAGAGGTGAAATTCGGCGGGGGAGAAGCAGAGTTCGACGCGTTTCATGGGCTGGCGGCTTCCAACTTAACGGGGCAAGAATCCCGGGCGAACGACCTGTGCGGGCAGGGCTTTATTCCGTATGCGCACGAACACCGTTCCTCCAAGTTGGGCGTTTTCGGCCGCAAGGTAGGCCAAACCAATCGCATGCCCCAGCGTCGGGCTCATCGTGCCACTTGTCACCCGGCCGATGACTTGGCCGTTCGCGTCCTCCACGTCGTACCCTTGGCGCGGAATGCCGCGCTCGGTGATGACGAGTCCGCGAAGCACCGAGGTCGATCCGTTCGCCTTTTCCGCTTCGAAGCGGTCGCGGTCCACGAAGTCCTTGGTGAACTTCGTGATCCAGCCGAGCCCGGCCGCAATGGGCGAGGTGGAGTCGTCGATGTCGTTGCCGTACAGGCAGAATCCCGCTTCGAGGCGCAACGTATCGCGGGCGCCCAGGCCGCACGGGGTGACGCCGCCTTCAAGCAACGCCTTCCAAACTGTGGAAGCTTGTTCAGCCGGGAGGTACAATTCGAAGCCGCCCGCGCCCGTGTAGCCCGTCGCGGACAGGATGGTGGGCACGCCGGCGAAGGTGCCTTCCGTGAAGGTGTAGTACTTCAAGTCGCCGGGGGCGGCTGCCCCTTGGAAGTGCGGCGCCACGGCGGCCGTGGCCTCGGGGCCTTGGACGGCGATGAGTGCGAAGGCTTCGGAGCGGTCCTCGAGGGTGGCGTCGAAGCGGTTTTGGCCTTGAATCCAATTCCAATCCTTCTCCAAATTCGAGGCGTTCACCACGAGCATGAAGGACTCGGCGTTGAATCGGTAGACGAGCAAGTCGTCCACAATGCCCCCTTCGCCATTCGGCATGCAGCTGTACTGCACCTGGCCATCGACCAACTTCGAAGCGTCGTTCGTGGTGATCCACTGGATGAGGTCCAACGCCTCAGGGCCCTTCACCATGAATTCGCCCATGTGCGACACGTCGAACATGCCGACGCGGTTGCGCACGCTGTGGTGCTCTTCGGTCAATCCCGCGTAGCTCACGGGCATGTGGTAGCCGGCAAACGGGACCATTTTCGCACCGAGCGCTTGGTG
This sequence comes from uncultured Flavobacteriales bacterium, assembly GCA_965656785.1. Lineage (GTDB taxonomy): Bacteria > Bacteroidota > Bacteroidia > Flavobacteriales_D > Sanyastnellaceae > JALQTD01. The sequence goes on along the minus strand of CBFHLY010000025.1, from coordinate 16,798 downwards.
TTCAGCGAGCAGGGGCGTGCTTTTCAGTTCAGTCGTTTCCATGGAAGGGGCCTTTGAGGGCACGAAAGTACGATGAGCCGGATGGAAAGTGTACCTTCGTCGTCATGGCGTACGAGATTGCAATTGCTCCACGAGCCGTTGAGGCGTTCAAGGAGGTCATTGAGGCGGCCCAAGCGACGAGCCTCATCGGTGCGGAGAACGCCCGGCGGGCGGTGTTGAACCGGCTGCAGGAGCTCGCATTGAGTCCGCAAGTGGGCACGCGCAAGGCCCAGTTCAAGGGAATGCCTGGGGACGTCCGGAGCGCACAGGTTCTCGAGTACCGGATTTACTTCTTGGTCCAAATCGAGCGCATCACGGTGCTCGACTGCTTCCTCGACGTGCCTTTACTCGCCTGACGTCCGAGCGACGAGTTCCCCTAAGCGCGCTCCGAGTTCTGGCCCCAAGTGCATCAACGCGTCGAGCACGCTGCACCGTTCGATGAACCCGCATTCGGGCGTGAACACCTGCGGGTAAGCCTCGAAGCGCCAACCCGCTCCTTTCAGCGCGCGACGTTCCCGCAAGTCCCGCCCCTCGGCAGCGCGCTGCGCATCCCATTCGACGGCTTCGGCCAACGGCGGCATCCTCCATCCCGTCCATTCCGCCACCCATTCCCAACTTTGCTGGGCAAAATCGACGAGCCGTTCTGGCGGGTTCAGGAACATCGGTTCGAGTTCCGGTGCGATGTGTTCAAAGAACGGGCTCGACCCGTAATTCGTGCAGAGCGTCCGCCACCGCACGCGCGCGGGCGTGTGATCGGAAAGCCGCACCTCGATCATCGGCGTGGTTTCGCTTGCGTGCACCACGTCCCAAGGCATGGTCACCGCACCGCGCGCTCCCGAAAGCCGCAGCCGCGTTCGTTCCGATTGCTTGACGAACCGCTCGCCGCCATCCACCACCGCTCCTTCAGCAGCGAGCAGCCACCAATGCAGCGGCGGAAATGGCGCGATGGGCAGAACGCCCATCACTTCACCTTGCTGAAGATGCGTTCCGTACGCACCCCGCTGCGCCCGTGCTGGCCTTGGTTCATTTTCGAAAACCAAATGAACGAAGCGCGGCCCACGATGTGCGTTTCCGGCACAAATCCCCACATCCGCGAATCCGCTGAGTGGTGCCGGTTGTCGCCCATCATCCAATAATAGTTCTGCTCGAAGGTGTAAGAGGTGGCGGGCTCACCGTCGATGGTGACCAAATCGCCTTGCTCCACCAAATCGTGCCCTTCATACACCGAAATCACGCGGCGGTATACCTCGCGGTTCCGGCGGTTTAAGGTCACCGTCATGCCCTTTCGGGGAATGGTGATCGGACCGAAGTTGTCCGGATCCCAGGAGTCAAATTCCGGCGAAGAAACGTTCGGGAACATCGCCAACCGTCCCCGGTATTCCGCGTGGGACACGCGTTCCACTTCCACCACCATGGCGCTGTTCCGCAATTGCTGCACTTCAGCTTCCGTCAAGGCGAGCGGCGCCACAACGTGTTCGCCGTCGGCCCGGGGTTGTCCTGCCAAATCGATGTTCGTCAATTCCAATTCCTCAAAGGCCCGCTTCGCGGCCAGTCCATTCACAAACGTCACCTCGTAGTCCAGTTGCAACCCCGCCGGATTCTCCACCGGCTCTCCATCAATGTGCAACTGCGCCTCTACGACGCTAACGGTTTCACCGGGCAAGCCGACGCACCGCTTTACGTAGTGCTCCATTTTATCCAAGGGACGGGCTCGCAAGCCGTGTTCTCGCGCCAGTTGCTTTCGCCCGATTTCGTCGTATTTCGCGGGGTCGGAGAGGTATTTGTCCACGCTGCGGTCGGCCGCTTGAATGGCCTGCTGGCGCAGGAGGGCGTAGTAATCGTGTCCTGCGAGATCCGGATGGACGACGATGGTGTCGCCGTGCGGGAAGTTGAACACGACGGCATCGTAACGCTCAACGTCACGGAGTCCGGGAAGTCGGAAATAAGGGAGGGAGAACCAGGAAGTGTAACTCGGCGTCATGCCACCAGGCAGCACGTTGTGCATGAACGGCACCGTCATGGGCGTCATGGGTACCTTCGGTCCATACGCGGTTTTCGAAACGTAGAGGTAGTCGCCCACGAGCATGCTGCCTTCCATCGATCCCGTGGGGATTTTAAACGCCTCGAAAACGAAGGTTCTGACGATGGTCGCCACCACGACTGCCCAGAGGATGCTCTCGCTCCATTCCCGCCCCGCCGATTTGCGGGTACGCGACCAATTGCGCGGCCCCACGTACGCCTCATCCTTGCGCGTCAAGTCCACCATGCCGTACCACGGCAACGCCCCCATCACCCATTGCTCAGCCGATGACCTCCGTCCGAAAACGATGCCCAGTTCCACCTGCATAATGGCCAGCATGAGCACGTTGACTCCGGGCACGAGCAGGGGGAAAATCCAGTACCACGGCCGGCCGATGAGTTGCAGGAAGGCCAGGAGGTGCAATCCGGGGATGGCGCCTTTCCAGCTCGCCATGCCGGCGCGTTTCAACAAGGAGGGCAGGACGATGAGTTGTTCGAGCAGCAGCAGGGCCAGGAGCAACCAAGGAAGCAAAGCGAGCATGTGTATTCGTTCGATGAGGGTCAAAAATGCGGCATTTTCACCAAGTAGCACTGACTTCGGAAGCAGAATGAGGATTTTTGGCCAAATCCCAACGCAACGCAATCCCCCAAACCGCTTCTCCCGTCGGCACCACGTCTACGTCCCAAGCCGCCTTCAGGTTATCGCTGACGTCAAATTCCATCAAATGCGCGTCCACGTTCGCATCCAAGATGGACAGCGCATGCACAGCGAGCAGGGCCAACACGCTCACATCCCGCTGCCTGCGGTAAAACAGCGCCCGATCGTTCAGTTCCACGGGAGTGAACCCCGTTGCGTTCACGGTCGTGGGATCGTCGTCCGTCTCCCAAACCAGCGCATCCCGAAACGTCGCAAACTCACGCGCATTGAACTGGATGCTCGAAACGGTCCACCACACCCCGCCCCAAACAATCGGCGCCTTCCAGTACTTGCCGTTCAGCAACTGACCCGCCCCGGGAACCACCGCACCGGCCAGCGTCGTCCGGTGGATGCGCTGGTCGCGCTCGGCTCGCACGTCGGCAATCGAGTCGGTTTGGGCGTGCCCCATAAGCGCAGCCCCGAGCAACAGGCCGCAAGCGACCGCATGCCTCACAGGTCCATCAATTGCAAAATGCGATCCAAATCCTCCGCGTTCCGGTATGAAATCTCAATCTTCCCCGCTCCGTTCCCCTTGGATTTCAACGCTGCTAACTTCCCAAACCGCTTCTGCAAGTCGGCATCGACTTTTTGCTCGTCGAAGCTCAGCAACGCCTTCTTCGAGGGGCGGGTTCCGGGTTGGGCGGGGCCTTGTTTGGCCAATGCTTCGGTTTGGCGGACGCTGAGCTTTTCAGCAAGGATGCGCCGGAACACTTCCAGTTGCCATGCCTTGTCGGGAATGTTGAGTGCCTTCGCGTGACCGAACGAAATTTCCTTGCTGGCCACCGCGAGTTGGATGACTTCTGGCAGGTTGAGAAGCCCGATGTAGTGGGTGATGGTGGCCCGGGGTTTTCCGATGCGTTCCCCCAGTTTTTCATGGGTCAACTGGCACTCCTGGATCAGGCGCTGCAAGGACATGGCCACTTCGATGGCGTGCAAGTCTTCGCGCTGGATGTTCTCCACGAGCGCCATTTCGAGGATCGTTTGGTCGTCCGCTTCTCGGATGTAGGCGGGCACGGCGTTCAACCCCGCGAGTTGCGAAGCCCGAAAGCGCCGCTCACCGGAGATGATTTGGTACTTGTTGGCGCGCACCTTGTGCACCGTGACGGGCTGAATGATGCCCAATTCCCGGATGCTGTCGGCCAATTCGTTGAGGCGGTCTATATCGAACTCGCGTCGGGGCTGATCGGGATTGGCTTCGATATCCGCGATGGGAATCAAGGCGATGCTTCCCGCCATGTTGCCCACGACTTCCGGTTCATCGGCTCCCGATTTGGGAGGGAATGCAGGCCGTTTCCGCGGCGCTTCGCCCGAGTTGTTCAACAAGGCACCGAGGCCCCGTCCAAGTGCTTCCTTTTTTGCCATCGTCAGGAATTCGGCGCTTCAAAGTGCTTCTGGGAGGAGTCGATTTGGGTCAACTTGTTGCGCTGCAGCAATTCGCGCGCAAGGTTGAGGTAGTTCACCGAACCCTTGCTGGTGGCATCGTGCATGATGATGCTTTCTCCGAAGCTCGGCGCTTCGCCCAATCGCGTGTTCCGGTGGATGATGGTGTTGAGCACCAGCTCCTGGAAATGGGTGCGCACTTCGTCCACCACTTGGTTCGCGAGGCGCAGGCGCGTATCGTACATGGTCAGGAGGATGCCTTCTATGGAGAGCCGCTCGTTGATTTGGGTTTGCACAATCTTCACGGTATTCAGCAGCTTGCCCAAACCTTCCAAGGCAAAGTATTCGCATTGCACCGGAATCAAGACCGAATCCGCCGCCGCGAGCGAATTGACGGTGATGAGGCCCAAACTCGGCGAACAGTCGATGACGATGAAGTCGTAATCGTCGGCCACGGGGCTCAATGCCCGCGCCAGTTGGTGCTCCCGATCTTCCGCCGAAATCAACTCGATCTCTGCACCCACCAAATCAATGTGCGCAGGCAACAGGTGCAAATTCGGCGTCTCCGTTTCCAAAATCAGGTTGCGCACGTCCTGTTCCCCGATGAGTGCCTCGTAGGTGCCCACTTCGACCGACGCGGGATCCACGCCGACGCCGCTCGTTGCGTTCGCCTGCGGGTCCGCGTCCACAAGGAGGGTCTTGTATTCCAAGACGCCCAAGCTCGCGCTGAGGTTGATGGCGGTCGTGGTCTTGCCGACGCCGCCTTTTTGGTTCGCTATGGCGATGATTTTTCCCATGTCAATTCGGTTGGCGAAGGATCAAACGGTAAAGGTTTCGCCGATGCTCGGCAGGATCAGGGTTTTGCCCGCTTCGGCAAAAGCTGCCACCGCGCGGGCTTTTCGGTCATCGCTCAACGCGATGGGAGGGAAGGTGTCGACGTGGATGCCCAAGATGCGATCGCATTGGATCATGTCCGCGGCGAGGAGCGCATCTTCCGGTCCCATGGTGAAGCAATCTCCGATGGGAAGCAAAGCCAAATCGGGTTTCCAATGCCTCCCGATCAGTTCCATGTCCAGGTGCAACGCGGTGTCTCCCGCGTGGTAAATCCGCTTCCCTTCCGATTCCATGATGAAACCTGCCGGATTCCCTCCGGGCGTTCCATCCGGTAAGGTGGAAGAATGCACCGCATTCACCATGCGCACGGAGCCATACGGTCGTTGCAGCACGCCCCCGTGATTCATGGGAATGACTTCGTTGGCTCCTTGCGCCTTGAGCCACATCGCCACTTCGTAATTCGCGATGCTGACCACACCGGGTCGGCTTGCAAACGCTGGTGCATCCGCAACGTGGTCCTCGTGGCCGTGGGTCAAGAGCAATTCATCCAACTCCCATTCGTCCACCCGCAATCCTGCGGCCTGAGCCCCCGGGTGGTGCGTAATGAACGGATCAATGAGGATGCGATGCCCTGCAGTTTTCAAGGCCACTCCCGCATGTCCCAGAAAAGTGATTTCCATGGTGTGCGTTTCCCCTCAAAGATAGGTTCCTCTAACTCCGAAACGAAGCCGAGTTTTCAACCATGGAACGCGCTGTGCGTCAGAGGTCGTCGAAGGAAACGTCACCATCTGCGGGTGCCTCTCCTTCAGGTGCCTTTCCTTCTTGGCTGCCGATGCTTGCTTCGCGCTCAGCGATGGGGTCGCGGTAATTTCCGCTGTCCATCAACTCTGCAATTTTGTCCACGGCTTCCACGAAGCCCTCCTCGAACTTCTCGAAATCTTCGCGGTAGAGGAAAATCTTGTGCTTGGAAAAGCCTTCTCCTTCTCCCCGTCGCTTGCTCTCGGTGATGGTGAGGTAGAGGTCCTTGCCCCGCGTCTCTTTCACATCGAAAAAATACGTCCGCTTGCCTGCAGGAACCCGCACGGAATAAACCTCGTCGTTGTTGTTGTAATCGCTCATCTGTCTATCGCTTCCTTGCGAAGATATAACTTCCGACGGGACTCGCAAGCAAACTTCAACGAATCAGGTGAATGAGTCCTTTGTGCTCGGTGGGCATGCGCAATTGGTCTTCAAACCAAATCCGAAAATGGTACAATCCATCCGGTGCGTAATGCGCTCCTCCATGCACTTGCCCCATCCACGGTTCATCCGCGTCTTCCGTGCTCCAAATCAATTCTCCCCAGCGGTTGTAGACCTCACACCGGTAGGCCGTTACCCCCAACGCCGACGGCAACCACACATCGTTCATGCCGTCGTTGTTCGGTGAGAAGGCCGTCGGAGCGTAAAACACCGTGCCGTTGACAGCGACTTGACCTGTGGCTGTGGAGGTGCAGCCTTGGGCATTGACCACGGTTTGGGTCACGGTGAACAGCCCCCCTTCGGTGTAGGTGTATGCGCCGTCACAGCCCGCCATGCTGCCCCCATCACCGAAGAAGTAGAAACACTCCGAATCCGCGTCGGCGAAGCTGGTCACCGTCACGTCGGGCGTCAAGATGTCCACTTGATTCGGTTCGATGTCGAAGCCCGCGTTCGGGGGATCGAAGACGTTGACGTACGCCGGGATTTGGAAGGTGAGTTCTTGGGCGCAAAATCCGCCCGTGGTCATTTCGAGCGTTACCGGAAAGTTCCCTGCCACTTCGTACACGTGCGACGGATTGGGTGCTGGAGAAGTGCTGCCATCCCCGAAGTGCCACAGGTACGTCGTAGCGGTTTCCGTGGTGGACAGGTTCGTGAAGTTCACCAAATGCGGAGGGCACCCCGCCAACGGCCCACCCTGGAAGTTGACCGTCGGGTCCTCGATGACCCAAACCGACTCCGTATGCTCCACATCGCACCCATTCGCCGTAGCGGTGACCGTGATGTCATACGTCCCCGGCTCGGCATAGACGAGGTTGTTCACAGCCCCCCCGAAACGTTCGCCGAAACGGTCGCCCCCCCGAAATTCCAATCGTACGTGGTTTCCGGAATGTTCGATGCGATGACCTGCATCGAGAAGTTGTTGGTCGAAAAGCACTCCGGGGTGAGTGGCGGGAACGTCGGGTCGATGAGGGGGAAGATCTCCACCGTGGCCCAAGCCGTGTCCGGGCAAGTGTATTCCGCGGAGGCGATGAGCTCCACTTCATAAAGTCCGTCGGCCGCGTAGGTGAAGGTGGGGGCCGTTCCGTTGCTCACGTCGAGCGGATTGCCCGTCCCGAAGTCCCAAGCGTAGCTCGTGGCGTTCGCGGAATTGTTCGCGAAGCTGAAGGTGAATCCTTGGCAGAACGAGGTTTGGTCTTCAATGGATGCGGTTGGCCAGACCGGGGAATCCCACGTGAACTCCGTGCTCGCTGTGCACCCGAAATGCGACGCCGTCAACAGCACGTCAAACGACTCGGCGTTGTTGAAATGGATCCACGACGGCGATTCCACGTTCGCATTGCTCGGCGATCCCCCTGCAAAGGACCAATTCAATTCCGTCGCGGCATTGAACGCTCCTTGCGCATCGAATGCGTAATACGAAAGCTCCTCCGAGCACAGGTAGTCGTCCAGGACGATGGTCGGCTCGATGGGCTCGTAGACGTAAAAGGTCTGCGTCGAAGAGTCCGCACAGGGCCAGCCCGGGTTGGCGATCAACGTGATCTCGTAGACCCCGGTGTCCGGGAACGTGTAAGTCGGCTCGTAATCCGTGCTCACGTCGGTGACGGTCCCCGGTACCCCAAAATTCCACTCGAAGAACTGCCCGTTCACGCTGTTGTTTTGAAATGTCATCGTCTCGCCGACGCACAATTGGTCGGCGGTTTGGGGCTGTACGGAGGAAATGATGTTCGGGTCGCAGTTCACCACGTTGAACTGGAAGTCCCGCATGACCGTGCTGAGCAATTCGCCGTCCCGGTATTCGCTGACGCACACGCCGATGACGAAGAGGCCGATCTGCGTGGGGGTTCCGGTGATTTGGCCCGTGATGGGGTCGATTTCGAAGTTCGGGTTGTCCGTGATGGGGTCGAGCGCGGTGAAGCCTGCCGTGTAGGGCACGTCCGTGAAGGTGAAGGCAGGCTGCGGGGTGGGGGCAGGGTCAAACGCCGTCCCTCCATTGATGGGGGTGCAGAACGAATACGCCAAGCTGTCGGCGTCCGAATCCGTGGCGCTGTGGTCCATGATGAACGCGAAATTCCGGCAGACGGCTGCAGGCGGGTAGTTCACGAATTGCGGGCTGGAATTCGGGTTCGCGTTCGTGGTGTTCGGCGGAATCTGTGTGGTCAAGGTGATGCCGATGTCGTCGGATTGCGCGATGTTCAAGATGCCCGCGTTCCGGCAGCAGCGTTGGAAGACCAAATCGTACCCCACCGGACTCGGCGGCAACGTTTGCACCGTCGTGTACTCCAATCGCTGCATGCACAGTTCTTCCGGCAGCACCCCGCACGGGTTTTCCAGCACCGTCGGAACGGGCGTGGTGGACGACTGGGTCAGGGGAATGTCGATGAGTGTGTACGTGCTGGATCCTTCGAAGATGCCCAGCATGATGCTCTGGTCGAGGTTGTTGCCGTTGAGGTTGTTCGGTGGGTTGCAGTCCCGATAGAAAACGACGGTGATTTCAAACTGGTTGTTCCCGAGGTGCGTGTAGAAAATCTCCCCGCCGAGCGCGTGCCCGGCTTTCGCCTGGAGCGGAAACAGCAAGGCGAAGGCCCAAACCCAAAGCCCGCTGACCCCCATTCCCAACTTTCCAATCGATTTGCCCATTCCCATTCGTTCATCAAATGTACGCACGGCCTTCCTCCAAACTTGGCGACCACATTCAAAACACCCTGACGTCGAGGAAGGTTGCAAGATGACTTAACTTCGAGGCGTGGAAGAACAAGTGAAGTGCATGCGGTTCGTGGAGATGGAACTCCATCCCGACATCGAAGACGCCCTGTTGGACATGGGGTTTGAAGAAGCAACCCCCATCCAGACCCTGGCCATCCCCCCAGCCATTCAAGGGAAGGACCTCATGGGCATCGCCCAAACCGGCACCGGCAAAACGGCCGCGTTCCTGTTGCCGGTCATGGACCGCATCATGGACTTGCCCGAGAACGGCAAGGTCAAAGCGCTCATCGTGGTGCCGACGCGCGAGCTCGCCACCCAAATTGACCAAGCCGTGGAAGGCTTCGCGTATTATGCGAAGATCACGAGTTTGGCCATCTACGGCGGTGGAAGCGGAACCGAATTCACGCGCGAGAAGAAGGCACTGACGAAGGGCGCGGACATCATCATCGCTACGCCTGGCCGGCTTCTCAGCCACCTCAACCTCGGTTACGTGGACCTCTCCGATTTGCAGACGCTCATCCTCGATGAGGCCGATCGCATGCTCGACATGGGATTCTACGGGGACATCATGCGCATCGCGGAGCATTGCCGCAAAGACCGGCAGACGCTGCTCTTCAGCGCGACCATGCCGGAGCGGATCAAGGAGCTTTCCGGCACCTTGCTCCAGGACCCGGTCCACGTCCAACTCGCCCTTTCGAAGCCCGCCGAGAAGATCAAACAAGGCGCATACGTCGTCTTCGATCACCAAAAGGACCCCGTGCTGGTGGAGATCCTGAAGGAACGCAACGTCAAAAGCGGCATCGTGTTCACCTCGCGGAAGCGGACTGTTGCGCAAATCACGCGCGTGCTGCGAAAGGCAGGCATCGAGTGCAATCGGATTTCCTCGGATTTGGAACAAAACGAGCGCGAGCAGGTCATGCTCGCTTTCCGCCAACGCAAGATCCCGATCCTGGTCGCCACCGACGTGGTGAGCCGCGGAATCGACATCGACAACATCGAATTGGTCATCAACTACGACGTTCCTCCGAATGAAGAAGATTACGTGCACCGAATCGGCCGAACCGCGCGGGCGGACCGCGATGGAGAAGGCATTACGTTGGTTTCGCCAGAAGACCAGCACCGGTTCAAGAAAATCGAAAAGCTCATCGAACGCGAAGTTCCCAAGCTTCCCATTCCCGACGGGTTGGGTGAAGGGCCAGAATACACGGGGCGCTCAACGGGCAGCGGGGGTCGCGGTGGCGATCGCCGTGGCGGTGGGGAGCGCCGGGGTGGCGGCAACGAACGCAAGGGCGGCGGCGGTGACCGCCGAGGTGGCAAGCGCTCCAGCGCACCGCGATCTGGCGGAGGAGAAAAGCGGAACTCGACGCCCGCTGCTCCCAAGGAAGGCGGAACATCCAACAAGTCCAGCAACACCGACCGTCGCCGGATGCGCCGCCGACACGACTGAACGCTTTGAAATCCTATTCGATCCTGCCATCATGAACGAAAGCGATTGGCTTGACCGACTCGGTCCCGATGCGTACCGGGTCATGCGCGAGAACGGAACGGAACGCCCGTTCACTTCGCCCTTTGTCCAATGGGAAGAAGGCGGGGTCTACCATTGCAAAGGGTGCAACACGCCGTTGTTCTTCACGGACCACCAGTTCGATGCGGGATGCGGCTGGCCGTCCTTTGATCGGCCTGTTCCGGGGGCGCCCATTGTGGAGCGACTCGACCGTTCCCACGGTATGGTGCGAACGGAGGTGCGTTGTGGCGTGTGCGACAGCCACCTCGGGCACGTCTTTCCGGATGGCCCACCGACGACAGGGAACCGCTATTGCATCAACGGCATTTGCCTGACTCGCAAAGAGCAGGAATGAAAAAAGGGACCCTCGGGTCCCTTTTTTTCACCGATGACGTCGAGGAGGGGCGTTTCCGCCCGGAGGTCCGCCTTGGCGTTTGCGCGCAGCGTCCAGGATGCTCTTCCTGAATTCTCGCTCCAAGCGCGGAAAGGAGGCCGTGCGTTCCGGTCCGAGGACGGGCAGCAATTCGAGCAACATCGACGTGTCGAGGTCCACTTCGGCTTTTCGCAGTTCCGCCACCTCTTCGATGGCCGTTCGCACCTCTCGCTCGGTCGTACCACTGGCTTCGGCCCGTTCCCGAATCGCTTCTCGATTCTGCTCGATCGCGGTTTCGTGCTCGTTCACGATGGGCCAAAACGCCTCCGCTTCAGCGCGGGTGAGTTCGAGCTGTTCGGAAAAGAAAGCCACGCGCAATTGCTGGAGCCGTTCTTGTTGTTCCAGCGTCAAGCGGCCTTCGCCCATGGGCGGACCGGGTTGGGCCCAGGCCATCGCTGCGGCGAACAGCAGGCCCCCGAAGGTCAGGGTGAGTTGTTTCATTGAATTATCGTTCATGGGGGATTTCGGAGGCGAGGTCGAACCAAAGGTCCTCCTCGGAAAGTTCGTCCAGCGCCCAATCCACGGGGAGTTCCTCGACCGGAGTGGATTCGAGCAGGCACGCGTAGGTCGCACACGGCGTTTCTTGGCCCCACCAAACCCCCGCAGCGACCAGTGCCACCACGGATGCAGCAACGGCGAGCCAGGCCCTGCGGGGCGACCGGACGGAGGCGAGCACTTCCGCTCGTTGGCGGGCGTAAAAGCCCTCAGGGGGATGGAACGGGACGTGTTTCATGTGGGAACGGTAACGTGTTGCGTGATTTTTTTCACAGCGTGGTGGTACGAGGCTTTCAGGCTGCCTTCGGTGAGGTTCGTCAATTCAGCGATCGCCGCGAACGGCAGGTTTTCGAAGTACCGGAGGGTGAATACTTGGCGCTGCCTGGGGGGCAGGGCGATCACGGCGGCGTGCAGGCGACGCTCGATTTCGTCGCCCGTGAACAGGACGTCGGCGGCGAGCGCAGCGTAGGCGAGGGGGTAGGCCTCGTCGAAATCGAGGGTGCGCTGGCGGTTGCGCTTTTCGAGGGCGTCGAGGGCTTTGCGGGAGGCGATGCTGAAAGCCCACGTGCTGAAGGCACTGCGTCCTTCGAAGCGCTCAGCGGATCGGTAGATTTGGATCAGGGTTTCTTGGGTGACGTCGGCGGCGTCTTCGTGGTTGCCCATCATGCGGCGGATGTAGCTGTACAGCCGGGCGTGCCACGCGTCGAGGAAGGCCTCGAAGGCCCGCTCTTTCGCTTTGCGCCGTCCATGCTGCAGGTCGTGCAGCCAAATCGGGGTTGCCTGGTTCACCGCCATCGGTCCTGTGACGGGTGAATGGGGGTGGGGTTTAATGGGGTTTGGCCTGATTTCTTCCCAAAATCCACCACAACATTCCCCCGCCCACGAACGTCAGCACCGCAATCAGTTCCGCTTGCGTGAAGGTCAACCCGAGCGCCTCCATCTCCACATTCACCCGAATCTGTTCGATCAAGAATCGCTCCAATCCATTGAAAACAAGGTAGATGGAAAACAGTTGGCCTGGAATGCGAATCCGCTTTCTCAGCGCCCACAGCACCCCAAAAATCGCCGTCGCCATCAGCGTTTCATACAACGGCGTCGGAAACACCGCCGGCTGCAAATACGTCCCAAAGCCCTCGAAAACCGGCCACGGATCGTTCTCCCCGATCAAGACGCCCATGCCGTTCACGTTGTTGGGGTAATGATACGCCCACAACCAATCCGGCAGCCAGCCCATCCACCCCGGCTTCGGCGCGGGATTCGCAATCCCCCAGTCGCCATCCCCGCTGACTTGGCACCCGATCCGCCCGATGCCATAGGCCAAAATCAACGCCGGTGCCGCAGCATCAGCCAGCGGCAAGAACTTCATGCCCCTCCTCCGCGCCACCCACGCCACCGCCAGTGCCCCCACGATGAGCCCTCCATAAATGGTCAACCCGCCGAGGAATCCCGAAAGCGACGGCTCGGTGAAAAACGCCACCAGTTGGTCCGGGTATTCCAGCAAGTGGAACAGCTTGGCCCCCGCGATTCCGCCCACCGCAGCCGCCGTCACGATGGCCGAAACGTGCGCCGTCGAAGGCACGGCGCGCGTGACGCGTTTCGGCTCCGGCAACGCCTCCTTCGAAGCCGCCCAGTAACGCCATCCACCGAACACCACCGCCAGCGCCACCCCCCAACCGATGCTGCCTTCCCCACTGAACAAATGCGCCTGAGGCAAGCCGCCCCCAGCGAACAGCCGCTCCGCATTCAGCAACAAATACAGGAGCTTCCATCCGAAGACGAACCCGGTCAGCGCTTGCAGCCCCACGTCCAGCCAGGAAACCGGCGCCCCGATGGTCACCGTTTCCTGCCCCGGCGTGAACAGCCCTTCGCCCTCCTTCCGGGCGATTTCGGACCGCATGATGCGCGCCCCCACCACGAACGCCAAGGCCACAAAGAAGCCGAAGCTGTTGATCAATTTAAGCCCGGGCAAATCCAGTCCGAGGAGGTCGAGGAAGGCGAAATAAAGGTTCGGATACATCAGGAGGGGATGAGGGGGCCTCGGACGGTGCCTTCGGCGATGTGTTCTAAGCGGACGCGGACAATGGCATTGGCAGGCGTGGAATCGGCAGGGGCCGCCACGCGCACGTATTCTGGCGTGAAGCCAAACCGCAGGCCATCTTCTTCAGCGTGTTCAAACAGCACTTCGCGCGCACTGCCTAAAAGCCGTTCCCAGTGCGCTCGCTGTTTTTTCAGGCTGATTTGGCGCAGGACCTTGTTCCGGGCCTGCCGCTCCGGAACCGGAACCACATCCGGGATCCGCAGTGCGGTGGTTCGCGGGCGCTCGCTGTAGGTAAACACGTGGAGGTAGCTCACGTCGATGTCGAGGAGGAAGTCGCGTGTGGTTGCAAAGTGGGCATCGGATTCGCCTGGAAAGCCCACGATGACGTCCACGCCGATCCCGGCCTCGGGCATGACGCGGCGGATGTGGTCGATGCGTTCCCGGTACAGCGCCGTTCGGTATCGGCGGCGCATGGCCGAAAGGATGTCGTCCGAACCGCTCTGCAGGGGGATGTGGAAGTGCGGTTGGAATTTGGCCGATTGCCCCACGAAATCGATGAGCTCATCCGTCAACAAATTCGGCTCAATCGAACTGATGCGGTACCGCTCCACGCCCTCCACCCGGTCGAGCTCCCGGACCAAATCGATGAGCCGCTCATCCGACCCCTTCCCGAAGTCCCCGATGTTCACCCCCGTCAGCACGATTTCCTTCGCCCCCGCCGCCACGGCTGCTTCCGCCTGCGCCACAGTTGTGGCCACGTCCGCGCTCCGCGATCGGCCGCGCGCCAACGGAATGGTGCAAAAGGCGCAGAAGTAATCGCACCCGTCTTGAACCTTCAGAAACGTGCGCGTGCGATCGCCGCTCGAGAATCCGGGAACGAAGGCCTTCACCTCCTTGATTTCGCCCACCAACGCCTCGCCGCGTTCCCGCTTGCCCAAGTCGCTGAGGTGGTCCGTCAGGTTGAACTTTTCCTCCGCACCGAGGACCAAATCCACCCCTTCAATGCCCGCAATTTCCGCGGGTTTCAACTGCGCATAACACCCGATGACGGCCACAAAGGCGTCGGGATTGCTGCTCAGCGCGCGGCGCACGGCGTTCCGGCATTTCGCATCGGCCTGGTCGGTCACGCTGCAGGTGTTGATGACCACCACATCCGGCGCTTCGTCGATGCCCACCCGGGCATAACCCGCCTCGTGGAGCTGGCGAGCAATGGTGGACGTTTCGCTGAAATTCAGCTTGCAACCCAATGTGTGAAAAGCAGCTTTGCCGGTGTGATTCATCGGGGGCGAAGTTACGCTTCCCCCGGCATTTTGCCCGAACTTGGCAAGGTGGAACGCTTCGTCATCATCGGCAACGGACCCGCGGGTCGTGCGGCTGCGGCTGCGTTGGCAGCATCGCGCGCCGGAGAGGTGGTGCTCATCGGCCGTGAGCACCCCGTGCCGTTCAGCCGCCCCGGGTTGATTTACCGGGCGATGGGGGCGATGCGCGATGCGGACTTGGAATTGCCGATTCCCGCGGGCGTTCAAGCAGTGCACGGGGAGGTGGTGTCGTGGTCGCCCGAGGAGCGGTGGGTGGAATTAGCGGGCGGGCGGAAGGAGCCGTTTTCGCACGTGATTTGGGCGGTAGGAGCGAAGGCACGGCCGTTTCCGGGGACCGTGGATCCCGATTTTCCGGTGTTCTTGCTGCAGGAGTGGGGGGATGCCCAAATCCTGTCCCACCAGCACCCCCGTTCCTGGGGCGTTGTGGGCGGCGGTTTGGTCGGTGCCGAACTCGTGGAGTGGGGCGTGGGCCGTGGGGCGGAAACGCATTGGTGGGTGCGTGAGCCGCACCTGTGGAGCGAGCGCCTGACCGAGGAGGAGTCGTCCGCTTTGGCCCAGCGGGTGCGGGGATTTGGTGTGCACCTGCACTTGGCGACTCCCGTACATCGGTTGGGCAGCCCGGTGGTCACGGCAAAGGGCGAGTTCCAAGTGGAGGCGGCAGGGGTGGCCATCGGCGTTGTTCCGAACGCCATTCCCGGCGATGCGTGCTCGTTGGACGCCATCGCGCACGTTCCGCACGCGCATGCCATCGGCGACGTGGCCCCCGATGGACCGCGTTCATGGGAGGCCGCGACGCGCGCTGGCCGCGACCTCGGCATGCGCTTGGCGGGGTTGCCGTTCAGCGCCTCCCCACCGTTTTCAGACGACCGCACCCGATGTTTCGACCGCACGGTCACCACGCTGACGGCCCGAACGCCCGCATGGGAGGTGAGCACCGTGGACGCTCGCACGGCCCGGAGCCTTCGCCTCGGATTCGACGAACAAGGCCGGTGGGTGCGGGCCGTCGCCATGGGGTGGAAACTGCGTTCCCACGCGATCAAAGCAGCTTTCGCAGCGGGCGCCCCGGTCGACGCGCTTGCCGATGCCCGCCCGTTTTTCAACGAACCCGAAGGCACCCGTTTGCCCCACGACGCGTGGGCCCAACTCCTTGAAGACGCCGCCCGATGATTCAAATCCTTGCCGTCCTACTGGCGCTTGCCGCTTGCGCATGGAACGTCATCCGCAACCCCGGACTTGCGGGGGAAGTGGCGTGGCTCGCGGCCTGGTCGCTGGCGGCGGCGGCGTTCGTGTGGAAGGAGGCCCGGCGCCTTCCCGGTTTTGCGCACCGTCCCCAAGTGCGGCGTTGGCAAAAGGTGGGGCGTTGGGCGTTGGCGGCTGCGTTGACCGGGGCGTATTCGGTGCTTTATTGGTGGCCCGAAGGCGTGGAGCCGCTGCTGCCCTTGGTGGACGATCTCAGCACCGCCGTTCGCGGCGCACCTGCCGATCGGTGGTGGCTTTACGGAGTCGCCTACACCGGACTGGTCCTGAATTCCGGTGCCATCGTGGCGGTGCGTTACCGGCACGACGCGTACCAGCGCCGTCGCACCGCCGTGGTGGCGATGGCGCAACTCGTGTTCGCTTTCACCGTCCCGGCCATCCTCCAAGGATTGGACGTGGAGCACGCGGCGTTGCACCGGGATTGGAAGCTGTTTTGGCCATTGGACCATTCGTTTTTTGAACCGTACCGGTTGGATGCCCTGCGAGCGGGCGGCACCATCGGGCGGTTATACTTGATTTCGGGCGTGTTGCTCTTCACCGTTGTGGCGCCGGTGGCGACGTATTGGTGGGGCAAACGCTGGTACTGCAGTTGGATTTGTGGTTGCGGCGGGTTGGCCGAGACCACCGGAGACGCCTTCCGCACCCTTTCGACGTCCACACCGAAGAGTTGGAAGTGGGAGCGGTGGCTGATTTATCCCATCCTCGGTTGGATTTCGGTGGCCACGGTGGCCGTCGTAGGAGCGTACATCGCGGGCGTGGAATCCATCGGGCCCTTGCCCGTTTACGCGGTCTTCACACGTCCATACGGATTTGTGGTGGGGGCGCTGTTCAGCGGCGTCAT
>CBFHLY010000024.1:0-47813 GCA_965656785.1 uncultured Flavobacteriales bacterium | reverse complement strand
TCACCTCGTTCGTGGAAGCGGACGTAACGCGCATAGTGAACTGGCGCAAGAAGAACAAGGACGCCTTCCAAGCAAAAACGGGAGAGAAATTGACGTTTACCCCCATGTTGGCCGAGGCCATTGTGAAAGCCATTCGGGATTTCCCGGGCGTCAACGCCCAAGTGGACGGCGACCGCATCATCATCAAGAAGGACATCCACCTCGGCATGGCGGCGGCCTTGCCTTCAGGCAACCTCATCGTTCCCGTCATCAAGCACGCGGACCAGTACAATTTGGTCGGTTTGGCACGCCAAATCAACGACCTCGCGAGCCGCGCTCGTGCCGGAAAACTCGGACCGGACGACATCGTAGGAGGCACGTACACGATGTCGAATGTCGGCACGTTCGGCAACGTGATGGGCACCCCGATCATCAACCAACCGCAGGTGGGAATTTTGGCCTTGGGAGCAATTCGCAAAAAGCCGGCGGTCATCGAAACGCCGGAAGGGGATGTGATTGCGGTGCGGCACATGATGTTCCTCTCGCACAGCTACGACCACCGGGTGGTCGACGGCATGCTCGGCGGCAGCTTCGTGCGTCGGGTGGCGGATTACTTGGAGGCGTTCGATCCCGAGCGACCGATTGACTAACTTAAAAGCACACACGACATGAATTGGTCCCAGATGAACTTGAAGCGCCCGCTGGTGGTGCTGGATTTGGAAACGACCGGGACCGAAGTGGGGAAAGACCGCATCGTGGAAATCGCGATGATCAAGGTGTCCCCGGATGGTTCCGTGGTGAAAAAGCCGGAGCAACGGGGGGCAGAGCATCGCATCCTTGTGAACCCCGAGATGCCGATTCCGCGGGAGGCGAGCTTGGTTCACGGCATTTGGGATGCCGATGTCGTGGGCAAGCATACGTTTCAGCAATTGGCGCCCCGGCTGGTGCAGTTCCTCGACGGGTGCGATTTGGCCGGGTTCAACAGCAACCGGTTTGACGTTCCGATGTTGGCGGAGGAGTTCTTGCGCGTGGGCGTGGATTTCGGTTTGGAAGGGCGCAATTTGATCGATGTCCAAAACATTTTCCACAAAATGGAACAGCGGACCCTCCGGGCGGCTTTCAAGTTCTATTGCGGAAAGGATCTCGATGGAGCGCATGAAGCGTTGCCGGATACGGAAGCCACCTTGGAAATCTTGTGGGCGCAGCTCGAACGGTACCAAGCGTCCACAGTGCTTGACAGCATGGGAGAACCAGTGGGGCCGGTGCCGCGCGACATGGATGCCCTGCACGCGTTTTGTCAGCGCCAGCCGTTTGCCGATTTGGTGGGGCGGTTCATTTACGACGATGCGGGGGAGGTGCTGTTCAACTTTGGTCAGCACAAGGGAAAGCTGGTGAAAGAGGTGTTGCGCGTGAATCCCGGCTACTTCGGCTGGATGATGGATGCCGACTTCCCGAACTACACGAAGCGCACGCTGCGCAAGGTTTGGGAGGAGATGAAGAAGTAAGGGCATGGCGCGTCGTGCGGTCGTATTGGTGTCGAATGATTTGAGTTTTGACCAGCGGGTTCGAAAGACCGTCGCTACCTTGGAAGCCGACGGTTGGGAGGTGGATGTGGTGGGCAGGCTGTTGCCCAATTCGGTTGAAGTCCCTTGGACCCAACGCGCGACCCGTCATCGGCTGCGTTTCACCCGTGGGAAAGAGTTTTATGCGGAATTGACGTGGGTGTTTACCCGGGATTTGATGCGCAGAAGGGACGTGCAGCTGATTTGGGCCAACGACTTGGACACGTTGCTTCCAGCGCGGATCGCGGGTTGGCGCCGCAGCATTCCCGTTGTCTACGACAGCCACGAATTTTTTACGGAGGCAGAGGCCTTGTCCAAGAGGCGATTGCAGCGACTGGTCTGGCTGGTGGTGGAGCGCTTGACCATGCCAAGTTGCCGTTCCGTCATCACCGTCAACGAGAGCATCGCTGAAGCCTTGGCGGCTCGTTACCCCCGGTCGCGCTTCGGTCGGCCCTTCGTCGTTCGGAACATGCCGATGCGGCGGGCTGAGCAAGCCGTCCCGAACCGCACCTTGTGGGCGCGATACGGCGTGCCGGCGGACCGCCCCATTGTCCTCATGCAGGGAGCGTTCATCGATCGGGACCGCGGAGGGAAAATTGCCGTGAACACGTTGGAATACCTGCCTGACGTCACGCTCGTGCTCATCGGCGCGGGGTCGGAGTTCGATTGGGCCCAAGAGCAACAGCCGAAGTGGAACGGCCGGTTGCACTGCATTCCCAAGTTGCCGCATTCCGAACTCTTTCCCTTGACCGCTTCTGCCGATGTGGGGCTCTCCCTCGACCAGGGCCTTTGCGGCAATTTTTACTTCAGTTTGCCGAATAAGTTGTTCGATTACATCCAAGCAGGACTGCCCGTTGTGGCCACGGATTTGCCCGAGGTGAGCCGGATTGTAAACGAATACCTAATCGGCCAAACCACCCCATCCTCCAACCCAGAGGTAGTCGCAGATACCATCCGCACCGTGCTTTCGACCCCCCGCGAGATTTGGCAAACCCGGTGCGAGCGCGCTGCCGAGGTCTTGAATTGGGAGTCGGATTCGGCCAACATCAACCGAGCCATTGAGCGTGCGATGCATCCTTTCTCCGATTGACCAAGAAAGTCAACTTGTTCGACGTACAAACAACACCAGAACCTGAAACTTGAAATCGCCCCTAGCCCTCATTTCCTTGCTGGCTTTGCCTTTCTTCGCCTTTTCGCAGTTTTCAACCGAAGGAGATGCTTCGAACCAAGGCGGGGGATGCTACCGCTTGACCGACGACGACAACAACGAAATCGGCGCTGCGTGGTCGAACGTTCCCATGGACCTCACCGCACCCTTTGATGTGGTGACTTCCGTGTTTTTAGGGAACTCCAACGGCGGAGGCGATGGCATGGCGTTCGTGATTCGCAACAGCAGCAGCAACGACCTCCAACCGAACCAAATGCCCGGGCCAGACGGTCAGTACCTCGGTTACGGCACCATCGATGAAAGCGTGATCGTCGAAATCGACACCGACGACAACAACGCGGCCAACGATCCCAATTGGGACCACCTTTCGGTGCTCCGCGATGGCAATCCGGATCACGACGCCCCTTCATGCCTCTTCGACCCCGTTCCGGCGTTGCCCGATTTCAGCAACATCGAGGACAACGATGAGCACCTCTTTCGGGTCACGTGGAACCCCGAAAACGACAGCCTCAAGATTTACTTCGATTGCTTCCTCCGAATTGCGACCACCGTGGACATTCCGAGCATCATCGGTGATACGGAAGGTATTTGGGGCTTTGTGGCATGCACGGAGTCCGAAGAAAATGAGCACCGATTCTGTGAACTGGATGCGTTCGAACCCGCGGAACTGAATTTGGCGGACGTGGAGTTGTGTGCTGGCCAAACCGCAACCATCAACCTGCCCGACGGATTCGTCGTCGATTGGTCGCCCACGGCGGGCCTCAGCGGAACAGCCGGTTCCACCATCGTCGTCTCGCCCGCCGTGACCACGACCTACACGGCCTCGTGGTTGGATGCGTGTGGCAACACGGTTGAAGCTTCATTCACGGCCACCGTCAACGACGCCGAATTCGCGGACGCTGTGCCGGACTTGCAGATGTGCAACGGAGCTCCGGTGCTCGTCCCCTTCATCTTGGTGCCTCCCGGCTTTGCGGTGGGATGGGAATCCGTCGGTGGTCAAATCCCCGCTTCCATTGACGAACCGGGAACGTACACCGTCTTCGTTACCAACGCGGAAGGATGCACCGATGAGCAATCCCTTACGGTGACGAACGTGGACTTGCCCGTGGTGGACTTGGGTTCGGACATCGAACTGTGCCCCGGGACAAGTTACACGTTCGATGCGGGCGTCGCCGATGCCGTTTGGGCGGACAACAGCGTGGGGCCGACGTACACCGCAAACGGTCCAGAAACGGTGACCGCTACGGTGGGGTCGGGAACCTGTTCTGTGACGACCGCAGTTGAAGTCACCTCGGTTCAAGCCTACGAACCCGTTTGGAGTTCGGAATGGACGCTGTGTGCGGGGGCTGGGGTGTTGGTGCTCGACGCAGCGGATGGGAATTGGGACGCCGCTGATGTGGCCTACGAGTGGATCGATGGCTCCGCCGAGTCGACGTTTGAAGTGGACGCTCTGGGGCCCGTCGAAGTGGACGTGGTCGCGGGTGGTTGCTCGTACACCTTCGTCACGGAGGTTCAAGTTTCTGAGATCACTTCGGTCGACTTGGGCCCGGATGAAACCCTCTGCCCGGGAGACGCCGTGGAATGGAATGTCCCGTATCCGGACGCCTGGGTTACGTGGTGGAATGAGGGAAATGCCGTTGGATTTGGGGACTCGTTCATTCCCGATGCAGCAGGAACGTACCTCGTGGAAGTGTCCCATGCGGGGTGCACGGTGCAGGATGAAGCCGCGGTCGATTGGGTGCCGGATTACGAGGTAGATGGGGGAGCGAACCTCATCCTTTGTCAGGGAGAGTCGGTGATTCTGGATGCTACCGATTCGAATTGGAATGGGGGGGAGGTGACGTTTGCTTGGCAAGGCGGGCCAAATGCCGCTTCGTGGGAAGTGGACCAAGCCGGCCTGTATGCTGTGGACGTGACCGCAAGTGGTTGTCCGCATACCTTCGACCTCGAAGTGGTGGCTTCGGTGGTGCCGGAGGTGGACCTGGGCCTCGAAGTGGCCCTGTGTGAGGGCGAAGTTCAGGTCGTCAGCAGCGGAGCCCCGGACGTGATCACCAGTTGGTTGTGGAACGGAAACGCTCTCGTTGCAGGTGTGGCTTCGGTCACGGTGGAGGAGGCGGGCACCTTGACGTGCCTCGTGGACGACGGTGTGTGCGGGGCTTCAGACGAAGTTGAGGTTTCCGAGTTGCCCGCATTCGATGCCCAACTGCCGTTGAGCCTCTCATTTTGCGAAGGCGAGCCGGCGACCCTCCTCGCCGCGGCGGGGGCGGAAGCGTACGAGTGGGTGCTCCCCGACGCTTCGCTCGTTTTCGGCAGCTCCCTTACCATCAATCAGCCGGGAACCACCGTGCTGAACACCGACTACTTGGGCTGTGAAGCTTCGTTTGAAGTGTCCGCGGTGGAGGTTCCGTTGCCATCCGTTGACCTCGGCGAGGACATCGGGATCTGTGAAGGAAGCAGCGTGGTGTTGGAGGTGAGCGCCGACGTGGATTGGGTCCAATGGAACGGAAGCTCCTACGAGGCGTCGTTCGAGGTTCAGGAATCTTCTACGGTTACCGTTGTGGTTTCCGATTTGGGGTGCACGAACCAGGATGAAGTGCAGGTGGAATTTTATCCCACTCCGGAGTTTGATTTGGGACCGAATCAGCACCTGTGTGCGGGCGGCACGGCCCTGTTGGCGGCGGAAGGATTGCCATCCGGAGCAACGCTCGACTGGACCGGCATCGGCTCGAACGCCAATCCGTTGGTGGTGAACGCGTCGGGGACTTACCAAGCCGTGGCTTCTTTGGGCGGATGTATGTTTGAGGACGCAGTGACCGTGCTCGTGGCGGCTGAATACGACCCCAGCCTTCCTGAGTTCGCGACGCTGTGTTCGGGAGAGACCGATGCGTTGACGGCTGCACCAGCGGACACGTTGTTCGCCACGTGGTACGCTTGGTCTCCGGGGGGGGACGGGTTGAGCACGCTCGTGGATCATGAAGGAACGTACACGTTCACGGCGGGCAACGCATGCGGAACGTGGTCGCAAAGCGTCTTCGTCGAGGTGGAGGATTGCGCGTGCTCCGTATTCGTTCCAAGTGCATTCACTCCGGACAATGACGGGCGCAACGACCAGTTCATTCCCAAGTTTTCGTGCGAACCGACGCAGTATTCGTTCGAGGTGTTGGATCGCTGGGGCGTTCGATTTTTCTACACTGAAGACCCGAGCGAGGGCTGGTTGGGCCAAATCCCCGACGGAGAAGGCGACGACCACCCGTATTTCGGTCCGCAAGACCTTTACGTTTGGCGGGTCATCGCGGTGTTTGAACGCGATGGCGTGGCCCGCCACGAGGTCTACACCGGACAGGTGACGTTGTTGCGCTGACTGCCTCACCGGTGGGCAGAATGCGTACCTTTGCGGCATGTCAACGGAAGGTCACTACGAGGCGCTCGAGTCGGGAGCCGAAGCGCGCAAGCCGCTCAATTTCATCGAGCAGAAAATCGAGGCGGATTTGGCTGCCGGTAAGCACGAAGGGCGCATCCATACCCGCTTCCCACCGGAGCCCAACGGGTATTTGCACATCGGTCACGCGAAGGCCATTTGCGTGAGCTTCGGTTTGGCCCAGAAGTACGGAGGCGTGACGAACCTGCGCTTTGACGACACCAATCCAGAAAAGGAAGATACGGAATACGTCAACAGCATCCGCGAGGACATCGCTTGGCTCGGCTTTGAATGGAAAGGCGGGGAGTTCTACACGAGCGACTACTTCGATCAGCTGTACCACATGGCGCTTCAGCTGATCGATGCGGGCAAGGCCTACGTCGACGACCAAACCGCGGAAGAAATCGCTGCCCAGAAAGGCGCCCCGGGCACCCCGGGCACGCACAGTCCTTACCGCGACCGGTCGCCCGAGGAGAACCGCGCGCTCTTTGAACAAATGCGCGCCGGTGCATTCAAAGAAGGCGAACGCGTCCTGCGAGCGAAAATCGACATGGCGCACCCGAACATGCTCATGCGCGACCCGCTCATGTACCGCATCAAGTACGCGCACCACCACCGCACCGGCGATGCATGGTGCATTTACCCCATGTACGATTTTGCTCACGGCCAAAGCGACTCCATCGAACACATCACGCACAGCTTGTGCTCGTTGGAGTTCGAAAACCACCGACCGCTGTACAATTGGTTCATTGAACAACTCGGAATCTACCCGTCAGAACAAACCGAATTCGCCCGGTTGAACTTGAACTACACCATCATGTCGAAGCGCAAGTTGTTGCGCCTCGTTCAAGAGGGCGTGGTCGATGGATGGGACGATCCGCGCATGCCCACCATCAGCGGGTTGCGTCGCCGGGGATTCACGCCCGAGTCGATCCGGAATTTTGCGGATCGAGTGGGCTTGGCGAAGCGCAACAACGTCATCGATTTCAGCTTGCTCGAATGGGCCTTGCGCGATCACTTGAATCGGGTGGCTCCGCGCGCCATGGCGGTGCTGAAGCCCTTGAAGTTGGTGGTGGTGAACTACCCCGAAGGCCAAATCGAATGGATGCCCACCACCATTAACCCGGAAGATCCCGAGAGTGGCACGCGCACCATGCCGTTCGGTCGGGAGCTGTGGATTGAACAAGACGATTTCCGCATCGAGGCGAACAAGAAGTGGTTCCGTTTGGCCCCGGGAAAAACCGTGCGACTGAAAAGCGCATTCATCGTGGAATACGTGGACCACGTCACGAACGCGGAAGGTGAAGTGACGGAAGTGCATGTGAAGTACTTCGAGAACAGCCGCAGTGGAAGCGACACTTCGGGCATCAAAGCGAAGGGCACGCTGCATTGGGTGGAGGCGGATCACGCTGTGGACGCGGAAGTTCGCCTCTACGACCGGCTGTTCAGTGTGCCATCACCGGACCAAGACGCCGACGTGGATTTCATGCAGTACGTGAACCCGAACAGCCTGGAGGTGCTTCACGGGGCGAAGGTGGAGCCGTACTTGGGCGATGCCGAATTGGGCGTTTCGTTCCAGTTCACGCGATTGGGCTACTTCACCCTGGATTCGAAGCACGGGCGCCCGGGGGCACCAGTGTTCAACCGCGCGGTGACGTTGAAGGACGGCTGGAAGGGCTGATTTACACAGGCTTGCGCGGACGGCGGGGCCGCTTCCGCGGCTGCGCGGCCTCGGGTTTATCTTCTTCGCTTGGGCGCTCCGGGAGTTCGTTCGGGTCCATCACCGCTTGCAGTCCCATCGCGGTTCCACGCTCAAGGAGCAAGGCCCGAGCGGCGTGTTGCTCGTTGGGGATGATGCCGTCGAGGATCGCTTCCTTGATGACGTTTTTCAGGTCGCCGACGGGGCGGCTCGGCGGAATGTCGAACAACTGCATGATGTCCTCTCCGCTGACTGGAGGCTGGAAGTTGCGCACGTGGTCCTTTTCTTCAACCTCGCGCAACTTGATGATCACTTGGTCGTAGTTAGACAAATAACGCTTCACCTTCGCCTCGTTCTTCGAAGTGATGTCCGCGCGGCACAGGATCATCAGGTCATCGATGTCGTCCCCGGCCTCGAAAAGCAACCGCCGCACGGCGCTGTCCGTAATTTCATTCTTCGTCAAGGCGATGGGGCGCAAGTGGAGCAACACGAGCTTTTGAACATAGCGCATCTTGCTGTCCATGGGGAGCTTCAGCCGCTTGAACAGCTTCGGCACCATTCGCGAACCGCGGTCCTCGTGGCCGTGAAAGGTCCACCCGGCTTCGGGGTGAAACCGCTTCGTGGGCGGTTTTGCGATGTCGTGCAGGATGGCCGCCCAACGCAGCCACAGGTTGTCGCTGTGTTCAGCCACGTTGTCCAGCACCTCGAGGGTGTGGTAGAAATTGTCTTTGTGCCCGATGCCGTTGCGCCATTCCACGCCCTGCAAGGCGACCATTTCGGGAAAGAATTCGTGGAGCAATTTCGATTTGAACAACAGCTTGAAGCCCGTTGAAGGCCGCGGAGCGCTGATGATTTTATTCAGTTCCGTGTGAATGCGTTCCGGGGTGATGATTTCCAAGCGCCCCGCATTCCGAGCGATCGCTTCGAAGCAGTCGTGCTCAATTTCAAACCCCAATTGCGTGGCGAACCGAACCGCGCGCAGCATGCGCAACGGGTCGTCGGAAAACGTGACATCGGGATTGAGGGGCGTTCGGATGATGCCCCGCTTCAAGTCGTTCAGCCCCCCAAAGGGATCCACCAAATCCCCAAATGTTTGCCGGTTCAAGGACAACGCCAAGGCATTGATGGTGAAATCGCGGCGGTTTTGGTCATCGGTCAAGCTGCCAGGTTCGACCTCGGGATTTCGGCTTCCACGGGCGTACGATTCCTTTCTCGCCCCCACGAATTCCACTTCCAAGTCGTTCCAACGGAACATCGCCGTGCCGTATGTTTTGAACACCGTGACGCGCCCCGCCTTCAGCGCAGCCGCCGCCGCCCGAGCCAGCTCAATTCCGCTGCCCTCGCAAACGATGTCGATGTCCTTGCTTTTGCGTTGAATGAGCAAGTCGCGAACAAATCCGCCAATGGCAAAAGCGCGCACGCCTTGTTCATCGGCGATTTTGCCGATTGCGCGGAACACGGGCAAATAAAGTTCAGAGGCGTAATTCATGGCGATGCTGCAAAGGTAGGGTTACGGGCGCAGCACCTTGAACCGCCCCTCCGCATCGAATTGCACCACCCAAGAGGGCAAACCGGGAGGGGCATCGCGCCGAAACGTTCCCACCGCGTCGACCGCTTCAATCAAGTCGGCGGGCACCTTGCCGAAGGTGCCATCGCTCGCCTCCCCGCTCCAATTTGCACTCGTCGAGGCCAACGGCTGATTCAATCCCCGCGCGATGAATTCCAAATACGGATCGTTCACTCGACGCACCCCGAGCGATCCATCTTCCCGCACCATCCCCGCAGCCAATCCATGCCGCGATCCGGCTTGCGCCACCACGGTCACGGGCCGATCGGACGCTTCCATCAACTCCCATGCAGCTTCCGGCAGGTCCGGCAACAAGCGCTCAAGGAGCGGGTCATCGGCCACCAAGGCCAAAAACGATTTCTCCTCGGGCCGCCCTTTCATCGCTGCCATCCGTTCGACCGCCTCCGGTTGGGTGGCATCGCAGGCCAATCCCCAAACCGTATCCGTGGACGTCAACACCACACCGCCCGAGCGCAAGACCCGGGCCAATTCAATGGCCTCGGCTTTCCAATT
This sequence comes from uncultured Flavobacteriales bacterium, assembly GCA_965656785.1. Lineage (GTDB taxonomy): Bacteria > Bacteroidota > Bacteroidia > Flavobacteriales_D > Sanyastnellaceae > JALQTD01. The sequence goes on along the minus strand of CBFHLY010000024.1, from coordinate 37,907 downwards.
TGGTTGCCGATTGCTCATGCGGGATTTTCAGCAATCCAGGATTCCACCGCCCGCTCCACGTCGCCGGCGGGATCCTCAGTTTCATGCCCTTCGAAAGGCATTCCCGTCACCCGTTCGAACAATTCGATGTACCGACCGCTGACCACGCGGACAAATTCGTCGGGAAGGTCGGGCACGGTTTGGCCCTCTTTGCCCATGAAGTCGTGGGCCATCAGCCACTCGCGCACGAACTCCTTGCTCAGTTGCCGCTGCGCTTCTCCGGCGGCTTGTCGCTCCTCGTATCCTTCCGCGATGAAGTACCGCGAACTGTCGGGCGTATGGATTTCGTCGATGAGCATGAGCTCCCCGTTGCGCAGGCCAAATTCGTACTTGGTGTCCACCAAAATCAGTCCCTGCTCCGCCGCCATTTCGGTTCCGCGCGCAAACAGGGCGCGGGTGACGCGTTCGAGTTCAGCGTACCGCTCAGGCGAAACGATGCCGCGCCTCAAAATGTCCTCGCGGCTGATGTCTTCGTCATGACCGGCCTCGGCCTTCGTGGCGGGAGTGATGATGGGCTCAGGAAACCGATCGTGTTCCCGCATGCCGTCGGGCAGTTCGACCCCGCAGAGGGTGCGTCCGCCGGACTTGTAGGTTCGCCAAGCGTGGCCAGTCAAGTAACCGCGAATGACCATTTCGAGCCGAATGGGCTCGCACGTGTGCCCGATGGTCACCGAAGGGTGCGGTGTGGCCAGCTTCCACGTTGGAACGATGTCCGAGACGGCGTCCAGGAAATGGCTCGCAATGCGATTGAGCACTTCGCCTTTGAAGGGAATGCCTTGAGGAAGGATGACGTCGAAGGCGCTGATGCGGTCGGATACCACGGCGACAATTCGGCCGTGTTCCAACGTGTACATGTCGCGCACCTTTCCTTGGTAGGCGTGGGTTTGGCCGGTGAAATTGAACCGGGTGGAAGAGAGCGTGTTCATGGCGGGAATCGAGGGCGCAAAGGTAGGTTGGGCGTTAAGATTTCGAGGCATCGGTCGCCCCGGAGTTTGCGCTGCGGGCGGCGCGGCGTGCTGCGGCGCGCGATTGCTCTTCGCGTTCGATTTCGGCATCCGTGCGCTCAAAGGCTTGAATGACCGCTTGGACCAGCCGATGGCGAACCACATCGTCGCCGGTGAGCGCAATGAATTGAAGCCCTTCGGTGGCCGTCAGGGCGCGCTGGGCGTAAGCCAAACCGCTTTGCTGTTTACGCGGCAAGTCCACTTGGGAGGCATCTCCCGTCACCACGAATTTTGCGTCGCGGCCCATTCGCGTGAGGAACATTTTCATTTGGGCCACGGTCGTGTTTTGGGCTTCATCCAAAATCACGAACGCCTTGTCCAACGTGCGCCCGCGCATGAAGGCCAACGGCGCCACTTCGATGACGCCCTTTTCCATGTGGTCGGCCAACTTGTCATGCGGCAACATGTCGAACAGCGCGTCGTACAGGGGCTGCAAATACGGGTCGAGCTTCTCCTTCAAATCACCGGGCAAGAAGCCGAGGTTCTCTCCGGCTTCCACGGCAGGGCGGGTCAGGACGATGCGCTTGACGCGCTTATCCTTCAGGGCGGCGACGGCCATGGCGACGGCAGTGTAGGTCTTTCCGGTTCCCGCCGGGCCGATGGCGAAGACCATGTCGTGCGCCCGGATGGCCTCCACGAGTTTATGTTGGTTCGGCGTGCGTGCGGCAATGCGCGTTCCGCCAACGCCATAGACGATGGTGTCGTCTTGTCGAGCCCGGCTCATGACGTCACCGGTCTCCGCCTTCAACAGGCGCATGACGTCGTCTTCGTCGATGCGCTGGTACCGTTCGAGGTGCCAAATCAACAGATTCACCACCTCCTCGAAGCGCCCCAAATCCGTTTTGGCCCCTTTCGCGCGGATCAAATTGCCGCGAGCGACCAAGTTCAAGGTGGGAAAATGGGCCTTGACCTGCCGCCAATTGGCCTCATCCTTGCCCATGAATTCCATCGGATTGACGGATTCAAGCGAAATCTCGAGTTGTTGCATGTGAAAGCAAAAATAGGTTTCCCACCTTTGCAATGTGCCGATTGTGACCTTGACATCCGATTACGGGGAGGGAAGTCCCCACATCGCTCAATTGAAAGGGGCGTTGCTGAGCCGTGCGCCGCAGGCCACCCCCGTGGACGTGACGCACAGCGTGCGCAAATTCGATCCGCTCGAGGCGGTCTTTCACCTGCGCCAAATTGCGCCCGAGTTCCCCGATGAGACCATTCACCTGATGTGCGTTAAAGTGGCGTGCAATCGTCCTTTGCGCTTGGTGAAGTACCGGCGACAGTACTACCTCGGCGCGGACAACGAGGCCTTCGGCTTGTTGTTCGATGAGGGTGAACCCCTGCTCGCATTCGACCTTTCAGAGGTGCGCAGCGAACGGCCGTTGCCGACGTTTCCTGAGCGCGAATGGTTCGTGCCCGCTGCGGCCCATTTGGCGAATGGTGGTGCCCCCGAGCTCTTGGGTCGCGTTGCGCCGCCCTTGCAGCCCGGAGCGTGGATTCCGCCGCGCGTCGAAACGGACGCGCTCATCGGTCGCGTGCTGTACATCGACCATTATGGCAACGCGGTCACCAACATCACGCGGGAGGTGTTCGAACGCGTCGTCGGAGAGCGGTCGTTTTTGATTCCGATGCGCTCCACGCGCATGGATTTCCGGAAGGTGCACGCGCAGTACGACGACGTGGGAATCGGCGACAGCGTGGCCCTCTTCAATGCCGCCGGTTACCTGGAACTGGCCATGAACAACCAATCCGCACCCGGAGGCAACGGAGGAGCGGATGCCTTGCTCGGATTGTTCCGAGACCAAGACGTTCGAATTGAATTCACATCCTGATGGAAATCACCCCGAATGCGAACCATCCGGTCTTGCGTGTCGTGGACATGGTCTTCCACGCAAGCGAGGCTCCCGCTTTCCTGGAGTTGTTCTCGAAGCACCAACAGGCCATCTCGGAACAGCCGGGGTGCGGAGGCGTCATCTTGGTGGAGCGAACGGTGGACGCTTCCGACGAGGTGGGCTTCAGCACGGTGAGCCGATGGCGAAGTGAGGCGGATTTGGACGCTTACCGCCGTTCGGAATTGTTCGGCGTGGTTTGGCCAGCAACCAAGCGCTTGTTCGCGCGATCTCCACGGGCCACGAGTTATGCACGGAAAATGTGAACACTCGGCCTCGAAGTGATTGCACAAGGCTGGCCCTCGGTCGTTAATTTCGCGCTACCATGTTCGCATTGATCTCAAAAGAATTTCGGAGTTTTTTCAGCTCGTTGATGGGGTACGTGGTCGTGGCGGCCTTCCTGCTCATCATGGGGCTGTTTTTGTGGGTGTTCCCTGGGGATTGGAATGTGTTGGATGGCGGCATCGCGACGCTGGAACCCTTGTTCGATTGGGCCCCGTGGGTGTTCATGTTCCTCGTGCCGGCCATCACCATGCGGAGTTTCGCGGAGGAGCGGCGTTCGGGGACCTTGGAATTGCTGTTGACTCGGCCCTTGGGTGAAGGGGCGATTGTTTGGGCCAAATTCTTGGGCGCCTGGTCCGTTCTCCTCGCTGCCTTGCTCCCGACTTCAGCCTACGTGGTGGTCGTTGGGCTGTTGGGAGAGCCCGCTTGGAATTTGGACCTCGGGGCCACGTTGGGCAGTGCGCTCGGGCTGGCCCTGCTCGGTGGGGCCTTCGTGGCGCTCGGGTTGCTGATGAGCGCCTTGACCACCAATCCCCTCGTCGCATTCTTGAACTCCGTGGTGCTCTCGTTCTTTCTATACATCGGGTTCACTGCACTGGGGACGTTCGACCTCATGGGGTCTTGGGATCATGCGTTTTCCCGTCTGGGAATGGAGGCGCATTTCCGAAGCTTGGGGCGGGGCTTGGTGGAGTTGTCGGACGTGGGGTATTTCGCTTGGTTCATCGGCGTTTGCCTGGTGGGGGCGCGATGGGCCCTGCGTTCGCGGTTGGAGCGGCCTCGTGTGGATGGGGTGCATTTCCTGTTGGTGGCGTCGTTGTTGAGCGTGGCGTGGTGGGGGTTGGGGGTGTTGAATTGGCGATTTGACTGGACGGCCGAGCAGCGTTACAGCTTGACGGAAGCGACCGAGGAGCTCTTGTCGTCGTTGGAGGATGACGTCCTGGTGACCTGCTACTTGACCGGGGAGTTTCCCGCCACTTGGAAGCGGTTGGAACAGGCGATTGAACAAAAATTCGAAGAGTTCAGCAACGCAAGTGGAGGGCGGTTTCGGTTTGTCTTTGAAGACATTTATGCCATCGACGATCCGCAAACCATCGGCCAAAACGAGCAAACGCTCTACGATCGCGGCTTGCGTTTCACCCGCATCGCCTACCAAGAGCAAGGCGTCAAGGCGTTCAAGGTGGTGTGGCCGGCAGCGGTGTTGAATTTCAATGGGCAAAGCCTTCCGATTCAGTTCTTTAAAAGCGATCTCCCTGAGCCGACGGACCTCATGATTCAGGGCTCCATCAATGCGATTGAATACGAATTGGTTGCGGCCTTGCGTCGCGCCTCACGGAAGGATCGGCCGCAAATTGCCTTCCTCGAAGGACATCGGGAGCTGAACGAGTTGGAGGTAGCGGATTTGACCCGTTCCTTGGAGGAAGATTACGACGTTACGCGCGTCAAGCTCAATGGCAAACTGCACGTGCTCAGCGAGAAGCTTGAAGGCATGGCGCATCGCCGCAACCGCTTCGACCTGCTGGTGGTTGCAAAACCGGATTCCATGGTGGACAGCAAGGACCAACTGCTGATCGACCAATTCATCATGAACGGCGGGCGGGTGCTTTGGCTTGTGGATCCCATCCAGACGGATTTGGACAGCTTGGCGGTGAATCAAGTCACGCAAGGCCTGACGCGCGACTTGGGATTGTACGACCTGCTTTACACCTACGGAGCGCGGCTGAACCGCAACCTGGTCATCGATCCCCAATGTGCGCCCATCGTCCTCGATGCAGGGCCCAATGGCGATCAGCGGCAGTACGAAATGTTCTCCTGGTACTTTGCTCCGATTGCGCTTCCGCAAGGCATCGGACATCCCATTACCACCAACCTCGATCCCATTCATTTTGACTTCGTTTCCCGGGTGGATTCCGTGCGGGGAGAAGGGGATGTGAAGAAAACGGTGCTCCTGACCTCTTCCGATCGCGCTCGGGAGTACAAAGCCCCGGTGCGCATCTCCAGCAGCATCGTCGAATTGCCGCCGGACTATTTCAATTCCAACAACCTGCCCCACCAGCCGTTTGCGTTGTTGCTCGAAGGGGAGTTCCAAAGTGCGTTCAGCGATCGCATCCCCGAGGTGCTCCGCACGGACCCGGAATTTGCCTTCCGGGAGCGTTCGGTTCGAACGGCGCAATTGGTCATCGGCGACGGGGACATCGCGCGCAACAAGGTCGTGGTCGATGGTCAGGGGCGTCCGCAGATTGTGCCCCTTGGTTTTGATCGCTATGCAAAACAGGTGGTCTACGACAACAAGGAATTCCTGTTGAATGCCATCAGCTACTTGCTCGACGAGCAGGCGGCCATTTCAGTGCGTTCGAGGACCATTGATTTGCGTCCGTTGGATCGCGAGCGCATCCGGACGCAGCGGCTCACTTGGCAGGGAATCGCGGTGGCGCTTCCGCTGTTGCTCGTGTTCCTTTTGGGGCGGGTGTTCATCGCCCTGCGTCGCCGCCGTTACAGCCGAACCGTAAACTGATTTCATGGACCCCATTCAACCCCAGCGTTCGATGCACCGAAATTTGCGCCTGTTCTACCTCCTGTTGCTCCTTACCGCTTTTGTGGCGGGAGCGAATTGGTACGTCAACCGCACTTCGGGAAGCTTGGCCCAGGAGGAGGCCGTGGCGTTCGCCATCGGGGACACGGCTGCTGTCAGTCGCATTTTCATCGCAGACCGCGATGGGGGACAAGCCGACCTCGAACGGATTGCGGATGAGCGCTATTGGCTGCTCAATGGGGAGCATTGGGCCAGAAAAGACGCGGTGGATTTGTTGCTCAAGACCTTCCTTCGGGCTCGGGTCAAGTCGCCTGTTCCAGAAGGGCAACGCGAGCAAGTGGTCAAATTGCTCGCAGCCCGCGGAAAAAAGGTGGAAATCTACACGGATGGCCCCGAGCCCGTGAAAACCTGGTACATCGGAACGCCGACGGCCGATCACACCGGGACGCACATGGTGTTGGAAACCCCGAACGGCATGGCCCGAGACCCCTACATCGTTCACATGGAGGGGTTCACGGGCTTTTTGAGCACGCGCTTCTTCACGGATGAACGCGAATGGCGGTACACAGGGGTCTTTGACTTTCCTGGGCGCACGTTGCACCGGGTGGAGGTGGAATCCCACGACGTGAATTACCCTTCGTACGCGATGGAAGTGGCCACGGATGGGGTGCTTTCGCTTTGGGGACCGGAGGGCAAGCGCGTTGGCGTAGCCGATACGGTTGCTTGGCAGGACCAATTCCTGCGGTTCCGCAAGGTCCACCTTGAGACGTACAACCACCATTTGGACTCAGCGAAATGGTACGAGCTTTCCGAGGCCCCCGCCGATTTCACCTTGCGCGCTTGGGGCAAAGGCCAAACCGAACCCGTCTCCATCGACCTGCTTTGGAAGGATCCCATTGAGGACCTTTATGATGAGAACGAGGAGCTGATGCCGCACGATGGGGCCCGAATGTACGGTCGCTTCCGCGGTGAATTGGTGCTGTTGCAGCGTTTCGTCTTCGACCCGCTGCTCAAGGCGCCTTTTTAACGGAGGGGGGACGCACCTGCGGTGGCTTGTGCGACGAAAGCCGACCACGAAAAGCGATCGCGTGCTGCACGGAACGACTCGCTGGGGTAGGTGCTGCTGAGTGCGCGTCGGAGGGCTTCGGCCAAGGAGTTGGCGTCGTTGGGTCGGGCGAGTTCCCCGGTTTGGCCCGGAAGGATGCACTCGGACAATCCCCCGACGTCGGACGCCACAATCGGTTTGCCATAATGCAGCGCCACGGCAGCAACGCCACTTTGTGAAGCTCGGCGGTAAGGCAATGCAACGGCGTCCGCAGCACCGAAATACAGCCCCACTTCGCGGTCTGAAATGAAGCGTTCATGCGTTTGAATGCGCGCACGCGCCGGATGCGCTTCTATCAGGCGCTCATAAGGCTCCCAATCGCCGGAGCACGCTCCCGCAATCAACAAGTGGAGGGGGCGTTCCGGCGGACTGTTCAAGCGGCTGAACGCATCCAGCAGCACTTCGAGCCCTTTGTGCGGACGGATGGATCCGAAATAAAGCAGCACGCGCGCGGTGACCGGAAGGTGCAGCTTGGCCTTGGCATCTTCCGCCTGCATCAGGTTGGGGAAGTGATCGTAAAGCGGATGGAACAAGGTTTGGCAGGCCAAATCCGGCTTCAACTCCGCCAACCGCTCCGTCACCCCTTCGCTCAGCGTCCACGCCCCATCCACGGAACGCAAGAACCGCTTGGTCAGTTCGACATCCCACCACGCGGTCTGGTCGCTGCCCGCATTGTGAACGAGCGCAATGGCACGCGAAGACGCCGATTTCGAGTGCTTCTTCCATGCGCGAACGGTCCCCGACAATGCGGGAGCAAGCGCCGCATGCCAAAACGGCACGACCACCCAATCCACCTCCAGTGCCGCCAACTCACGGCCCACCCGCCTCCACGACGCCGGCCTGAGCCAGTCCAATCCCCTCTCGCACCGGGCAGGCAGCTCCAGGTCGATGTGCAGCCCCCCTGGAAACAACAGCTCAGCCGTCCTGCCCGACCACGTAACGGCCACCACCTCATGACCGGCCTCCTCCAACGCAGATTTCAGCGCCTCGTTGAATTGCGAAATTCCCCCACGAAAAGGGGGGAAGGTGGAAGGAATGGCAATGCGCATGGGGCAAATTTGCAACGGAACCACGGCGTGCGGGCTATCTTTGGCCACAAAATTCAGCGAGCATGGATGCGTTCATCGTAGACGGGGTGCGAACTCCGATTGGCAATTTGGGAGGAGGACTATCGGGCATGCGGGCAGACGACCTCGCGGCATGGGCCATGCGGGCGTTGTTGGAGCGGCACCCGGAATTGGATGTGGCAGAGTTGGGCGACGTCCTGTTCGGTTGCGCAAACCAAGCCGGGGAAGACAACCGCAACGTAGCGCGGATGGCAAGCCTCTTGGCCGGAATACCCCACACCGTTCCTGGCGAAACCGTGAATCGGTTGTGCGCCTCGGGACTTGCGGCCACGGTGAACGGCGCGCGGATGGTGGCGCAGGGCGATGCAGATGTGGTCCTGACGGGAGGTGTGGAGCACATGACCCGGGCGCCTTTCGTCATGAGCAAACCCTCTGCAGCGTTCGGGCGGGATGCGCAATGGTTCGATACGACCTTCGGTTGGCGGTTTGTGAACCCCGCACTTGCCGCGCAATACGGAGTGGATGGAATGGGGGAGACGGCGGAGAACTTGGTTGACTTATACGGCATCAGCCGCGAGGATCAGGACCGGTTCGCGGCGTGGTCGCAACGAAAGGCAGCGGCGTCCGAACGCATTCGGGCGGAGGAGTGCGTGCCCGTGCGGATTCCGCGGCGCAAACAAGACGATTTGGTCGTTGACGCGGACGAGTTTTGCAAGCCCCAAACGACCGAAGAAGGGTTAGCTAAACTGCGTCCCGCCTTCCGCAAGGAGGGAGGGACGGTCACCGCGGGCAATTCATCGGGGTTGAACGACGGCGCTGTGGCCTTGCTTGTTGCCAACGGCACGGCCTTACTGAAGCACAGTTGGACGCCCCTCGCGCGCATCGTAAGCAGCGCGGTGGTGGGGGTGGAGCCGCGCATCATGGGCATCGGCCCCGTGGAGGCGTCCAACCGCGCGTTGGCCCGAGCGGAATTGACCTTAGCCGATATGGACGTGATTGAATTGAATGAAGCGTTCGCCGCACAAGCCCTGGCCTGCATTCGGGCATGGGGGCTGGAGGACGATGATCCGCGCATCAATCCCCATGGCGGCGCCATTGCGTTGGGGCACCCGCTGGGCATGACCGGTGGCCGGATTTTGCTTTCCGCTGCCCGCGAGCTGCAGCGCACGAACAAGCGATACGCGTTGGTCACCTTGTGCATCGGGGTGGGGCAGGGGTACGCCGTGGTCTTGGAGTGCGAGGGGGCATGATCCAGTCGTTTAAGGGGATGGTTCCCGTGGTGCATCCATCGTCATTCGTTCATCCGCAGGCGGTCGTGATGGGGCACGTGACCATCGGAAGGTCGTGTTACATCGGTCCCGGCGCGGTGTTGCGGGGGGACTGGGGAGCCATTGAAGTGGCAGATGGCTGCAACATCCAAGAGAACTGCGTGGTGCACATGTTTCCCGGGACGACGGTGCGATTTGGTGAGGAAGCGCACATCGGTCATGGTGCAATCGTACACGGGGCCCAAGTGGGAGCGGATGTGCTGGTGGGGATGCACGCTGTGTTGATGGACGATGTGTTGCTGGGCGATGGGTGCATCGTCGGATCGTTGTCGTTTTTGAAGGCGAAAAGCATTTGGGAGCCGCGGAGTTTAGTATTGGGCAACCCAGCCCAAATCAAAGGCCAAGTCAGCGACGAAATGCTCGCCCATAAAAAGGAAGGAACCGCACTCTATCGCGGTCTGCCTGGGGAAATGCACGCCAGCCTCTTCGAGGTGGAACCGCTCCCTGTGGACCCTGGCGACCGGCCTCGCGATTTTCCCGATTACGAAACGTGGCAGAACCGGAAAGGCTGAATCGTCCATGGGCAAGTCCACGAACCGAGTAGTCACCTTCCGGCAATTCACGGTAAACGACGACCGTTGCGCCATGAAGGTGGGCAACGACGGACTCTTGCTCGGTGCATGGGCCGCGAACGGCAACCCGCAGCGAATCCTCGACATCGGAACCGGATCGGGATTGGTCGCGCTGATGATGGCCCAACGCTTTCCTCAGGCCGCAGTAACCGCCGTTGAACTGGAACCCGCAGCGGCTCAACAAGCTCGGGAAAACTTCAGCAACAGTCCGTTTAGCGACCGCCTGGATTTGATCGAGGCCGACTTCGTCGATTGGGGCGGAGACCAATCAGCGCCATGGGACTGGATTGTCTGCAACCCTCCCTTTTTTCGGGACAAACCCAAATCGCCCCAACCCGCGCGCAACCTCGCACGCCACGACGACAGCCTGCCCATCGAAGTGCTGTTCGCTTCGCTCGAGTACGTTTCCCATCCCGCGACCCGTTTCAGCGTGGTTTGGCCGACCGACCGACTCGACGATTTGAATGCGGCTGCTCAGCGAACGGGTTGGTTCGCCTCCAAAAAACTCAAGATTCACGGAACCCCTTTGCACCATTGCGAACGCCAAATCATCGAATGGCAACGCACCCAGCCCAGCGCTTGCTCCGAGGAGGTGTTGGCCGTGGAAGAATCAACGTTCGTGCTGGGAACGGTCCCAGAACGAAGCGGTGAGTTCAAGCGACTCATGGCTCCTTTTATGGAGCGATACAATTGATCTCAGGCCGTTAGGCCCCTAGTACGCGTTTCAATTTGTCCACTTGGGCTTCCCAAAGCTCTTTGCCCTCATCGATTTCATCCTCTTCCGCAAAATCGGTGATGACAAGGGCCGTGTCTCCAGTCAGTCCGTCCACCTTGATGCGGAATTCGAAATAAGTGGAATCGCCCTGTTCTTCGTCTTCAAGCCACCTGAATTTCGCGAATTCATCCCGCTTCTTCGTGACCAAACGCGCAGATTCCTCGCTTCCCTCCCAAACGAACGTGTGAACGTCCTTTTTGATGTTCACGTCATCACAAAACCATTCCGCCAATCCGCTCGGTGTGCTGAACGCGTTGAAAAGCACACCTTTAGATGAGTTAATGGGGAATTCGATCTGATACTTTTGCTTTTCCATCGTCAGGTTACAAGATAGGTCAAAACTCGCTTGTTCAAGGTGTCGGAGCGTGATGAATAAAAAAAGTCTTTCGCAGACTCGCTTGGCATGACAGTCGCATTATATTTGCACCCGCTTAACGGCGGGATAGCTCAGCTGGTTAGAGCGCAGGATTCATAATCCTGAGGTCGGGGGTTCGAGCCCCCCTCCCGCTACCAAGCCCCTTCATCACGAAGGGGCTTTTTTTGCGTCCAATTGAATCGTGTGGCAAAAAAAAGTGGCTCCCGAGGAAGCCACTTCTTTAATCATAGTCTGTTTGAGGGATCAACGACGCTCGCGCTGCTCGCTTTCGTTGCACCGCAGAGGGCGACCCATCAAATCTTTGCCTTCCATCGCTTCCAAAGCAGCTTCTGCTTCGTCACGATTTGGCATTTCTACAAAACCGAATCCACGGCTCCGACCAGTTTCGCGGTCATGAATGACCTTCGCACGCTCGACTTCCCCGTGGGCTTCAAACGCTTCTCGCAAGACGACGTCATCGACGCCCCAAGCAAGATTTCCAACAAAAATGTTCACTATTGATAAGGACTTAAGATGCCGCAAGGTACACTGAAACCCTTGGCAGTGAACATGAAGTGAGTTTTTTTTTGAATCCACCTTCATTTAGGCTTCTTTTCTAATATTGTTTTATCGGCTTTTTTGCTAAAAGCGCTTCGCAAATGAAGGAACCGGTGCTGACATCTTCTTGACAAAGGCGCGGTGCAATCAATTTAGACATGATCGTGTCGCAGGTCATTTGGTTCGGCCACCGGAGAAGAACGTGCTGGTTCGGACCTGAATGGGTGCGAATGACAAGAACCGCAAGGCGTCGCCCCATGAATCTTAGGCCTTCAGATGTGCAACTTGTCCATACTTTTTTCTAATAGGTAGGGCGAATAAGGAGGTGGAAGTGAGAAAGGGGAGGGGCTTTCCATTCAGATGCAGCAGCATTCTGTCGAATCAATGCGAACAGACCCTAAATTAGCAAGACCAAATCCTTCGGAATGCGCACAATTTTAACCCTTTCTTTCCTTGCCGTTGTCCAATGGGCGGCGGCTCAAGTTTGTCCAACCCAACCTGCGGACATCCCCGTATCGAATTGGGCCCAAGAGTTTAACGCCGATTGGTTCGCCGATTCAGATTACCTCGACGGCCTCAACCAGCCAGAATTGGGCACGGGAGTTTCAGATTCCAACCTCGCCATCGCGAGCAACAGTGGAATCGAGGCGTTCATCGGTGTGAAGCGTCGAGCGACCATCGCCCCCGCTGACAACGTTCCGTTCGTTGATGGAAAGTATCAGGTGCCGACGGGGTACTCTCCAACAAGCCCTACGAACCCCACCCCAACGTCGTTGTCAGCTTGGAATTTCTTAGTCTACGTCGACCTTGGCGCGGCCACATTCGCCGATGTTGATGTGCGGTTGTACCTCGATTTTAATCCGTGTTTCAGCAATGAGTCATCCGAAATGTTCGAATTGAGCTTTTCCGATTTGATGTCCTTGTCGAACCTGGATCCATCGGAAATTTCGCAACTGGCGACCAATCAAAACCTGGCTAGCAATGCATGGGCGGTTTTCGATGATGAGAACGTTGCTGCGGTCGATCCCACTGCCGCAGGCTATTACACGATTGCCTTGGCGGTGTACGATGATTGCGGCAATCAGCGGCTCTGGCATGAAGTACTTGTTGCGGCGGGCGATGCGTTCACTCCGGATTCCAACGGCAACGGAATCGGGGACGCCGCAGACGTTGCAGGTTGCATGTTGGTGAGCGCTTGCAATTTCGACTGCAATGCAACGGTGAGCGATGGAAGCTGCGATTTCTTGAGTTGCAGCGGCTGTACCATCCTTGAGGCGTGCAACTACAATGCCGATGCGACCATTACGGATTCGAATTCCTGCCTCTTCCCTCTTGACGTCTATGGAACGGACCAAGTGGATTGCAACGGTGATTGTTTGAACGATTCCGATGGCGATGGAGTATGTGATGCCTCCGAAGTTGTTGGCTGTCAGGACAGCAGCGCCTGCAATTACAACGCAGCGGCTACGGACGCTGGGGCGTGTTCATACCCAGCAGAATTCCTTGATTGCGATGGGGGTTGCCTGGCTGACGAAGACGGCGACGGAATTTGTAACGAACTGGAAGTCGAGGGGTGCACGGACACGGCCGCATGCAACTTCAGCGAAAGTGCCACCAACAATGACGGAAGCTGCGATTACAGCTCCTGCGCGGGTTGCACCGTCGAGAATGCGTGCAACTACAATGCAGCGGCGACCATTTCACAGACCGCTGTTTGCGAGTTCCCCGCGGACGGATTCGATTGCGATGGGGCCTGCGTGAACGACGCCGATGGCGATGGAGTTTGTGATTTCCAGGAAATCCTTGGATGTACGGATGCAGAAGCATGCAATTACTCATCCACAGCCACGGACGATGCAGGCAACTGCTCATTTGCACTTCCTAATCGCGATTGCAATGGAGATTGCGCTAACGATGAGAACGGAAACGGGCTCTGTGATGAAGAAGAGGTGGTGGGCTGCACCGATGCGCTGGCTTGCAATTACAATCCGTCTGCAACCTTTGATTCAGGGTGCGATACCGTTTCATGTGTGGGCTGTACCGAACCGAGTGCTTGCAATTACGACGAAACAGCAACCGAGCCAGACTATGCCTCGTGCGTGTTCCCTGTTCTCTATTACGATTGTGAGGGTCAACCGGTTTTGGATGCAAATGAGAACGGGACCCCGGACCAATCGGAATTAGCGGGTTGCACGGACCCGTCCGCCACCAACTACGCTCCGAACGCGACGATTGACGATGCTTCCTGCATCCTCAGTTCTGTTGGCTGCATGCTGCCTTGGGCCCCGAATTACGACGCCACGGCAACCATTCAAGGTCTTCCAGTTTTAGACGTGTGCTTTGTTGTAGGCATGGTCGGTATGCCCGGACCTGGAACTGCACTGACGGGATGCTCTGATGTTACTGCATGCAACTACGCACAAGGCGGAGACCCGAGCCTGCCCTGTGACTATTCTTGCTTCGGTTGCACCAATGAAGCCGCCTGCGACTTCAACGCTGATGCGGTCTACAATACGGGCTGCTCCGATTTCACTTCTTGCTATGGTTGCACGGACGCTGCTGCCGATAACTTTGACGTGACGGCCACCCTTGATGATGGTTCGTGCACGATTTCTGGGTGCACCACTGCGATTGCCTGCAACTACAACGAGGATGCAACTACTGACAACGGCTCCTGCGATTACACGTCTTGTGCGGGCTGCACGAATGCTACGGCGTGCAACTACGACAGTTCGGCCACGTTGTCCAATGGGTCATGCGTATTCGTCACAGGTGATTGTGATGTGTGCGAGGAGGGAGTGGTCGTCGACAACGACGCCGACAACGATGGCGTTTGCGATGCCGATGAAATTGCGGGTTGCGTCACGCCAGGAGCTTGCAACTACAACAGCGACGCGACGAATTCGGATGGATCGTGTGTGTTCGCAACCGGCTGCGATTACTGCAGTGGAGAAACGGACGGAACAGGGTCGGTGGTTGACGGGGATGTAGACAACGACCAAGTTTGCGATGCACTTGAAGTGCTCGGCTGCTTGAACGTGTCCGCCTGCAACTACAATGCGCTTGCTACCCAGTCCGACGGAACCTGCGAGTTTGAGTCCTGTGTTGGCTGCATGAATCCTTCTGCCTGCAACTACGATGCGGAAGCTACATTGAGCGAACCCATCAGCTGTGTCTTCGCTGAAACCGGATACGGTTGCGATGGCATTTGCCTCTCCGACACGGATTCTGATGGCGTGTGCGATGCGTTTGAGGTGGCAGGTTGCGATGATTCGAGCGCGTGCAATTACGATGCTGATGCCACGGACAACGATGGTTCTTGCACGTATCCCGAGATGCATTATGATTGCAATGGAGACTGTTTGGTAGATGAAGACAACGACGGTGTCTGCGATCCGCTTGAAGTGTTGGGATGTGTTAACCCAGGTGCTTGCAACTTCGATGAGAACGCCACCGAATCGAATGGGTCGTGCGAGTTCACTTCGTGCGCTGCATGCGCGGATGAAACGGCGTGCAATTACGCAGCGGATGCACTTGTTTCGGATTTGACTTTGTGCACCTATCCGCCTGCAGGTTTTGATGACTGCGCGGGCACCATCTGCACTGATGCCGATGAAGATGGCACGTGTGACTTCGATGAAGTACCCACCTGCATCGGCGAATTCGATGCGCCGGTGATCATCCTGCAGGGACTGGTAGATTTGTCAACGGATCCAGCGACATGGGGCGATGAGGCCTATGAAGTGACGGTTTCCGATGCCAATGAGGTTTCCCTAACGTATGCGGATTTCGAAGGGCGTTTGGCGAATGGCGTATACAGTGTTACGCGGATTTACGAGGCAACGGATGTGTGCGGCAACTCCGCGGAAGCGGGGCAGTTGTTGCGGGCCACGGACCAATTGGACGGTTGCACGTTTGATCTGGCCACCAACTACAATCCCGACGCCGTCAACGACGATGGCACATGCAGCTTTGAACCGTCATGCCCAGGGGATTTGACTCAAGATGGAATTGTTGGGGCAAGCGATTTGTTGATCCTCCTTTCTGGATTTGGGATTCCTTGTGAGTAACCCGCATTGATTGAAAAAAAAGGCCCGCCATTCGGCGGGCCATTTTTTTGGGGGATTCATTTTGGAAAGGACTGCAGTTGGATGCTCTGATCGGTAGAATGTTCCTTAAAGGGGGGGCGGTTCCGATCGAACATGAACAGTGGGGCAGCCGCCTCTCAGATCAGCACGCGGAATGCGCACTGTTGAAACGCGAGTCGAACAGGCTGGGGTCAGGCACTTTGATTCACCGCATCCGTTGATGTTGGATGAGAAAGCGAGCACGACATCAACGGGGATGATTCCCCTTGAGATCGAACAGGTTCTATGAGGCTTGCACCTTCTGGCCCCCCTGATGATGCAGGAGCAAACAGCCTGCCCCTTCCAGGAATGCGGAGCACGGGCTTCGCATCAAGGGCGAATGAGTGCAATCCGTCGTCAGAGAAGGGGCAAAAGTTGGGCGGCGTTCAATCAGGCTGCCCATGTGGATGTTGTGTTCAAACAACCGACCACCATTCGGTTGCTCACCGCTGTCACGAGGTGAGGTCGTTGGAAGAAAGAGCAGCCCCCGAACCCGTTCTGTTTACTGCTCTTCGGTTTTGCGCATGGGCTGGAGTACGCCGTTGGCTTCCATGTCCTCCAATTTGGTCAGGATTTCGAACAGTTGTTCCGCACCAATTTGCTTGGCCACCACCACCTTCTCCCGGTCCAAAAGGAATATCTTGGGCGTGGCGAAGACATCAAACGTCGTGCGGAAGTTCAGGCTCTCCAGCGTGGTGATGCCTTGCGAGATGAGCACCATGGCGCTGTCCTGGTTGTTGATGGCCGGGTTGTCGGACACGTGCACCCACTCCGACAAGTCCTCATTTTCAACGAATTCCTGCCACGGTTCGGGTTCAAAGTCGTTGCCGATGGCAAAGATGGAAAGCCCCTTGTCTTTCCATTCCTCATAGAGTTCCTGGATTTTCGGCAGTTCCTTCTTGCAGTGACCACAGGTGCTTTCCCAAATCACCACCGCAGTGTACTTCGTATTCAGGTCATAGAGGCTCTCCCACGTGGTTTGATCCAAGCCGGGCAGAATGATGTCTGGCACGCGGCTCCCGCAAACAGTCGGGGCCAATTCGTCTGCGCGATTGGTGATTTTGGACAATTGGTCCTCATTCAACCACGTGGCTTCTCCCCGTTTGTAGTACCGATTCACCAACTCCACAAATACCTTGTCCATGCACATGATGGCTGAGGACTCTGCATTGAAGGTCGCAAAGTGCAGGATGTACTTGAACATCTCGTCGTTTCCGCGAGCACGTTCAACCAAGTTCACCACTTCATTGAGCACTGTGTCCGGTGATTGGGGAATGACTTGGTTGAGGTAAACGTCCAAAATCCGGTTGAAGCTGCCATCGTGCACAAGCCGCGGATCTTGGAAGTCCACCCGCCTCCAATACATGTCGCGGTACATCCGGTAGCGCAATTCGTCAGCGTTGGCGATGCCCGGAATTTCAGGAATCTCGGGCTCAAGCACCATGGACAGGTATTTGGCAAAAAGCATGTTCCCATGTTCGGCCACGATCCTGCGTTGCTCGGCTTCTACATCTGCGCCCATGGCCATCAAGATTTCTCGAGCTGACCCTTTCTCCTCTTCGCTCGCAGTGCTGTCTTGCATGACTTGTTCATGCGGTGTGGCCTCCGTTCGTTTGTCTTGCAGGAATTTCAGGTAATCGTAGAACAGCCGATTTTCCTCGCTGGCGACCACCTCAATGAAGGCAGCGGGTTGGGCTGCTTTCGTTTTGATGTGGATGTCCTCCTCGACGGCAAGGAATTCGAAGAACTTCGGCCCCGGGATGACCGCTGCAAACTTTCCGCACTGCTCATACGCTCGGCCTTCGAAAACCACTTTTCCACGACCATCGGTGATGGCGGTGTCGGCGTAGAACATTTTCTCCCCGTAGTAGTTGGCCAAGTAGACGGTGTCGTTGCTCAGCCCTTCAATTTCCAGGGTGATGGTGTAGCTCGACTGTGCTGCGGTTTGGCCTGCGACGGTCATAAAAAGCAAGCAAGCAATAAGGGCGGCAAAGCGGACAGATTCCATGTTCTCGGTTTTAACGTAGGCGAATTTACGCAGACGCCGCGGCAGAGTTGCAATAACTTTCCCAACGAATGAAAATGACAGCATGGAACGGATTGTGATCATCGGGAGTGACCGGTTTGCGGCAGCGTTGGCGCAGGCATGCCGGCTTCGTCGAATGCGGACGGAGTCCATTGTGCTGGACGAAGGGGCGAGGAATGAGTTCGAATTGCTCGGTCCAGAGGTGAGCGTGGTGAGTTCATTGATGGACATCGACGAAAGGCTTGGGCATGCCGTGGTTTCGCCCTTTGTTGCCGAAGAGCGAGAGCAGACGGAGTGGTTGTGGTTGAGGGAGTTGGATTCAAATCGCGAGCACGAGTGGGTCCTAGGGCGGTTGATGGATGCGACGCATGCGCCCGATGCGGATGCATTGAGTGCTTGGAATGGACCGATTTCATTTGCCGATTTCGAGGGCCAAATCCAATGCTTAGCCGACTTGCTTCAAGCCGTCCATTCCACCGATCTCAAGGCGCATCGCGTTCTTCCTGCGGATTCGGTGTCTGCGCGTGAGGTGACGGCTACGGTGAACTGGTTGAAGGCAGGAAACCCCACTGCCCCGTTGGTAGGCGTTCAGGATGGTCGATGGAAGGATTGGTGGAATCGGCACGGCTTTGGACTGCATTGCGAACGCCCGAACGCGCAGGGCTTGCCGCAAGCGGTTTGGCACGTTCCGGGGATGCGAACGGCGCAGTTGGCAGTGTTCGCCCCAGGTTACAAGGGGTTCAGCCTGTGGGGGGCATGGTCAACGTGGGCTCAACTGTGGGCCTCCCGTAGGTGGCAATTTCATTCGGTTGACTTTTCAGGAAATGGGACGACACCGCTGTGGCCCCGTGCCATTCAGGACGAGGCTGCTTGGTCGCGCAACACGTACTCCGCGGAAGCGCATGAACTTGCGGCTTGGGTGGTTTCCTTGCCTGCAAACCAACCCTTGGTGCTCATCGGTCACAGCCGCGGCGCGGTGTCCACATTGCACGCAGCCCGCGTTGCAGAGGCTCGCGGAATGGAATTGAATGCAGTGATTCTTCTGGCTCCCGTTGCGCACCTGCGTCCGAGGTTTCCGCAGGGGGAGGCGCTCGAGGAATGGCGACAAACCGATCGCTTGGAGGTCCGCAATGCGCGCACAGGCCAAGTATTGGTCCACCCATTCCGGTTCTTCCAAGACTTCATCGACCACGAACAGGAGCTGGATCCCCTTCTCAATGCCAAGCAATTGAAGTGTCCCGTGTGGGTGTTTCACGCCACGGATGATGCAGCGGTCTCACCAGACGAAGGGCGTGACCTCGCAGCAGCTTCACCCAACGGTCGATTCCACTTGCTGTCATCGGGAGGTCACACCTTCGGCACCAAAGAACCCTGGGAATCAGGCGACGTGTCGCTCGAGCTGCTCGAAGTGACCGCAACGATCCTGAGAGAACTGGAATGAAAAAAGGGAACCGCAAGGTTCCCTTTTAAAATTCGTTGTGCGAACTCAATGGCTCACGACCAAACGCTGCATGGTGCGGCGTTCGCCTTCCGTGAGTTCGATGAAGTAAATGCCATCGACTAGATTGAGGCTCAATTGAGCACCGCGGTTCAACCCGTTGATGAGCGACTCATGGACCAAACGACCGTTCAAGCTAAGGATGCGGACCAAGCCTTGGTCGACATTTCCCGTCAAGAAAATCGCGTTCTGTGCCGGATTTGGACCAAAGCTCAATTCCAATTGCGGTTCCATTTCGGTGGTGCTCAACGTGAATTCGGCCGTTTGAACGACGATGTCGTCGACCCACCAATTGCCCACCGCAGAAGCGGTGCCGGTTCCGAAGAAGTTCACCCCGCCGAAATCGCTGTCAAACGCCCAGGCGCCTGCCCACACACCATCGATGTAAATTTGAATGAAGTCGTTGTCCAAATCCACTTGGTGCTTCAATTCAAACCACGTGTCCACTGGATAGGTTCCCGAGGCAACCGTGTTGGCGTCCATGACCACTTCGAACGTACCATCTTCTGCGAAGGTGTTCTCGAATGCCCAACCCACGCCAGGAGAGACGTTCTCTTGGACATTGTAGTAAGCTGCATAGTTCGCTGGAATTTTCATGTGCCACGTGCATTCGTAGCTTCCCGTTGCAAAGCCCGCGACGAGCATGACATCCATGGGGCCGGTTTGTCCGATGACGTTGAGCGAGTTGCTCCCGGAGTGCGCTTCTGCGTTCGTGATGAGACCGTCTTCATCGGTGCTGTTGCCCGAACCTGACCACGTGATCCAGTTCGGATTGTCGGTCGTCACGTAATCGCCTGCGGCGTAGCCTTCGAAATCTTCGACATACAATTGTTGTCCCAAGGCGATTGAAGCCATGAACAAGCCTCCAAAAAGTAGCGGTGTTTTCATGCGTCTGTATTCAATTGAGTTTGCAATATAGGGCAACGGAATAACCATTTTGCAAGGTGGTGCCATTGGTCGTCATAAAGTCAGTTAATGTAGACAAAATTCGTGCCACGCTCGACGAGTTCTGTTTCGAGATTCGCCTGTTTTACCGAATCCATCCCCGTAACTTTGCGGCCATGATTTGGGAAGGCAACCTGCGCAAACTGCGCATCGAACAAGGGGAATCCTCCGGAGATGCCTTGCGCTATTTCCAGCAAGGAGCGGATGGGTTGGATCCACTTCCGGATTCCTGTTGGTCGGACTGGGTTGGTGGTCACGTTTCCATGCAATTCGATGGCGTCATCCAGTGCGCGGCAACGGGCAAGCGCGTTCGAAAGACCTATGGCGACGGGCTCAGTTACGAAGCCTGGTTGAAAGCGCCGCAAGCCGTCGAGAGCGTGATTCGCCCGGAGCTGAGCCGCATCCACGAAGGGATCGCGTTGCGCGACCGGGAATGGGAAGAACGCCACCACAACGTACCGCATTGGGTGTATTTGTCTCAGACCAGCGCCATCAAGGTCGGGGTCACGGGCGCGCACACGGGGGCAAGGCGTTGGTACGATCAAGGGGCCATCGCTGGCACGGTGTTGTGCGTGGCGCCGCATCGTGCGTTGGCGGGCGAGATGGAGGTGCTGCTGAAAGAAGTTTTTGCGGACAAATCAGCTTACCGCGCCATGATCCTGGCCACGGATCCGAATGTCGAAGCACTCGAAGAAGCCCGCGAGGAGGCGTTCGATCATTTAGGCACGGCTTTCGAGGAGTTCATGCAATTCGATGAACCGGTTCACGCCATCCGCTATCCCATGACGGCATTGCCGAAGAAAGTGCGCTCGGTGCGGCTGGACAAGCAGCCCATGATCGAGGGAACGCTCGTAGGCTTGAAGGGCCAATACGCCGTGTTCGATACGGGAGACGCCATCAACATTCGAAGCCACATCGGTTATCGGGTGCGTGTCGCGGTCAATTGACCGATGGGTTGGGAGGGGTGTTCGCGATGTGAGCGTACTCATCGCCGAGAGTGGAGATCAGGTGCTTCCACACGTCTTCCTCTTCCAGCGAAGTGTCCATGATGAGGTGGCGATCCGTTCGGGTGACAAACCACGAACGCGATTTGATTTCGTCGTTCAACTGCGAGCCGGACCATCCGGAATATCCGATGAAGAAACGGATTTCGTGGGAGCCGAGGGTTTTGGCCTTCAAGGCATTGACCACTTGATCAAAGTCTCCGCCCATGTGCACCCCGTCCACCACCTCGATGCTGCCTTCAAGCAAATCCGGGCGCGTGTGCAAATAATACAGGCTCGAGCTTTTCACCGGTCCACCCACCGATAACCGGGCATCGAGCTCCGGGAAATCGTCCATGAGGTCCTTCATCTCGATGGCGATGAAGTTGTTCAGCACAAAACCAAAGGTTCCTTCTTCGTTGTGTTCGCAGATCAAAACCGCTTTCCGACCGAAATACGGGTCGTCCAAAAACGGCTCGGAAAGCAAAACATCCCCAACGCGGGGCTCGGAATCGGTGGGCGGCATGAAACGAATCATTGGTGCAAAGTTCCGACTTTTGAAGCTTCCTTTGAAACCACGTTCGCATGAGAACCCATATCCTCCTCATTTGCAGCATATTTACCTGGGCACTTCGGGTTGATGTGCAAGCCCAAATCCCGACCAACGACCCCGAAGGTTGGCCTCACAACGCCACAACGCCGACGTGGGAGGAGGGACTGGCCGCCTTCAGCGCACTCGCTCAGCAGGATGCCCGTGCCACGTGGATGGAACTCGGCATGACCGATGCCGGGAAGCCGCTTCATGCCCTGTTGATTGCTCCGGAACCGCTGCCCATGCCGGGTTTGCCGGGCGTGCTCGCCGCCCGCGATGCGCACCCGGAACGCATTCGGTTCCTGGTCAACAACGCGATTCACCCGGGGGAGCCGTGCGGAGTGGACGCGAGTTTGGCCTTGGCGCGGCAGCTCCTGGGGATGCCGCATTTGCCTGAAGGAATGGGGGATGAGGCCGGGGAGTGGGATGCGGACGCGGCCAGGATTTGGCCCACCTCCAAACACCGCAGCTGGGAAGGTGCACCCGCCGATTGGAGCAAAGCGCTCATCGCCATCATTCCTTTCTACAACGTGGGCGGGGCGCTCAACCGCGGGTGCTGCTCCCGTGCGAACCAAAACGGACCGCTGGCCTATGGATTTCGCGGCAATGCGCGCAATTTCGATTTGAACCGCGATTTCATGAAGCAGGACACGGAAAATGCAGCATCGTTCGCCCGCTTTTTTGCGGCCTTGGATCCGGATGTGTTCGTCGACACGCACACCACGAACGGCGCCGATTATCCCTACACCATGACGTGCATCACGACACAGCCCGACAAGGCGGGCCCCGTTGTGGGAGATTTCTTGCGGAATGAATGGGATCCCGAGATGTACGAAAGGATGCACGAGGTGGGCTATCCGATGAGCCCCTACGTCTACAGCCGCGCGGAAGTGCCCGACAGCGGCATTGTGGGGTTTTTAGAATCGCCGCGCTACAGCACCGGATTCGCGGCGTTGTGGGGAACGCTCGGCTTTACCGCAGAAGCACACATGCTCAAACCCTATCCCGAGCGGGTTCAATCGATGCTGAACTTCTTGCACATCACCTTGGGAATCGCCCTTGAACGAGCCGAAGAAGTGAAGGCCATCCGATCCGAAGAACGCCGCCGAATCGCCCAAGCGGACTCCCTTCCCATTCGATGGAAAGCCACCCCGGGGGCCTTCACGCCACTGGATTTTACCGGTTACGAAGCCGTCCACGAACCCAGCGCCCTGACCGGCGCACTGCGCTTGAGGTACGACCGGGAACGGCCCTGGAGTCGCACGATTCCATTCTACAACGCCTACGAACCCGCACAATTCGCTCGCGTTCCCGCCGCATACATCATTCCACGGGGCTGGAGCCCAATCGTGGACCGATTGCGCGCCAATGGCGTTGCCATCCGCATCGTCACTGAGCCTGAAGAGCGTGAGGTGGAGGCCACTTATGTGGTGGATTGGCACAGTTCCCAGCAAGCCTACGAGGGCCACCACGTCAACGCGGTGGACTCCTTGGTCCGCCGGCGCGAACGGGTGACCCTTGAGCCCGGAGATTGCATCGTTCCGACAAGCCAGCGCGCCCAGCGCTACTTGGTGGAGGCGTTGGAATTGGAGGCTCACGATGCGTTTTGGGTTTGGGGTGCATTCGACAGCGCATTGCAGCGGAAGGAGCATTATTCATCCTACGTATTCGAGGATTCAGCCGCGGAAATGCTTGCCCAGGATGCGGAATTGGCGGCGGAATTTTCGGCGGCCCAAATCGCGCACCCCGAATGGGCGGAATCCCCGGATTTGGCCTTGCAATGGCTGTATGAGCGCAGTCCGTTCAGCGAGCCAGGGGGCGGGCGTTATCCGGTCCTGAAAACCATCGAGTAATCCGCTCGAGGCTACCTTTGCACCATGCCCCATCCCGTTCGCCCTGAGCTGCCCATTCCGTTTCCCTTTCGCAAGGAGCCCGCGCGGTTGCCTTGGCCGTTCGATTGGCCATTGCCCACTTCATTGCTCAGCCGCGGGACGAGCATCGGGCGGGTGCTGCGCCGAAACGTTGCCGGGCTGACGCCGCAACAAGTCCGCCAAGCCCTGGATCAGTTTTCTCGTTTGAACTCGGGGCCGGCGGGGGGGACGTTTGCCTCCAAGGAGGTCGCTGGCGTGCCGGTTTTTGAAGGGCGCTTCCCGGGTACCGATGAGCGCGGAATTTTGCTTTTGGTGCACGGGGGAGGCTTTGCATTTGGATCTGCAAGAAGTCACCGGGCGTTGGGGATGCATTTGGCCCAGCTCACAGGGCGCCGCTTGTGGATTCCGGAATACCGATTGGCTCCCGAGCATCCGTTTCCAGCGGGCTTGAGGGATGTGCAGCGGGTGTATGAGGAAGCGCTGATGTTCAACGGCGATGTGGTGGTGGTCGGCGATTCGGCGGGAGGGAACCTCGCTGCCGGCACGGTGCAACACGCTCTCTCGACGGGGTGGGCGGTGCCCTCTGCGCTTTTGTTGCTTTCTCCGTGGTTGGATTTGTCCCCGGAATCCGCGAGCAACCATGCGGATCACCATGAAATCAGCTGGTTCGATCGTGAGGACATGATCACCTACATGCACCACTATTTGCAAGATGCCGATCCCAACGAGCCTGCTGCTTCGCCGCTCAAGGGCTCATGGAACGGCTTTCCTCCAACCTTCATCGAGGCATCGGTAGATGAGTACTTGTGGCCGGACGCTGAACAGGCTCATGCGCTGCTCCAAACCGCAGGAGCGAAGGTGGTGCTGCGCACGGAGGAAAAGGCGTTGCACGGATGGCAGCTGTTTCCAGATTTCATTCCGGAAGCTGCGCGAAGCTTGGCCGCGATGGCCCGATTCATTCAGGAAGTGGACGCTGCGGATTAACGGGCGGCGTCGAGGGCACACGTGAGGGCTGGCCAAACCCGATTCCAATCGCTTTCGGTCATGTTCAAGGGCGGCGCCATCCGAAACGCTTGCGGCGTCGAAAGGAACCAAAACAGCAGCACGCCGGCCTGCAAGCCCGCTTCAATGCACCGCGTCACGGCGTCGGCATCGGCGAGCTCCACGGCGACGTAAAGCCCGATGCGTCGCACCTCCAGCACCGCGGGGTGCGAAACGAGAAACCGTTCCAGTCGATCCCCTGACCGTTCTGCGGCCTCCCAGTCCACCTGGCGCATCAACTTCAGTCCAGCCGCCGCAGCTGCGCAGGGCACGGGGTGCCCGCCAAAGGTGGTGATGTGCCCCAACGACGGGCCATCGGCCAGCAGGCGCATGCGCTCGCGCGAGGACACAAACGCACCGATGGGAAGTCCTGCTCCAAGCGCTTTTCCCAAGCACAAGATGTCGGGGACGATACCGAAATGCTCAAAGGCGAATACCTTGCCCGTTCGTCCCATTCCGGCTTGGACCTCATCGAGGATGAGCAGGGTGCCCGTGGCGTCGCACCGCGCCCTGAGTGCGGCCATCCATTCCGCACTTGGAATGCGGATTCCAGCGTCGCCCTGAACGGTCTCAACGAGCACGGCGGCCTGCGAACCGTCGATGGCGTCTAAGCCGTTCAGGTCATTGAACGGCATAAAAGACACGCCGGGAAGGAGCGGTTCGAACGGGGCTTTGCGTTCCGCATTGGCGCTGACGCTCAGCGCGCCGTGGGTGTTGCCGTGGTAGGCGCCTTGGCAGGCGATGAACCCCTTTCGGCCGGTGACGCGTTTGGCCAGCTTCATGGCGCCTTCAATGGCCTCCGCACCGGAATTGACGAAATACACCGTGTCGAGGCCGTCGGGAAGGAAGTCCACGAGCAGGCGCGCCGCTTCGTCTTGCGATCGCTGGTGAAACTCCCCGTAGACCATCGTGTGCAGGTGGGCGTCGATTTGAGCGTGCAAGGCGGCGAGGATCTCGGGATGGCCGTGGCCCCAGGCCGATGGTCCGATTCCTGAAATGAGGTCCATGATCCGCTTGCCGTTTTCGAGCACGAGGTCCAGTCCTTCCGCGCGCCGGATGCGCAATCCCAGTGGATGCAGCGTGGTTTGGGCCAAATGCCCGTCCAAAAATCCTTCCGAATTCATCGCGCTTCCACTTCCCATTCGTCCACAAAAAGCCACGAGGGATTCCCGGCCCCCAAATGCGTTCGAGGCAACTCCCCGAAACCGTCCACTTCCAGCCGCAAGTAGCGCGCCTCCATTGTGCGTTGCGTCTCGAAACGGAGCACCAGCACCGCTTCGTCCTCCGATGAGGCGCGGTGATTCAGGGCTTCGATGAGGGTCCAGTTTTGGCCGTCCAGACTGCCCAAAAACCGTACCTCCCGGGGCAACATGATCCACGGCCGCACGTCGCGCAGGGCCCCAAGCGACTGCCGATCAATGCGCTTCACTTCGCCCAAATCCAATTCCGCCACCACATCTTTCCCGAAGAATCCTTGCCATTCCCCGGTCTTGAAATTGGGGCCGCCCACAATGCCGTCCACCAACGCGTTGGGACCGCCCGCATGGTACTGGTGGCTGAATTCTCCCGACTTCCAGTTCAATTGCCAATCGTGGTCCACGCGAACGAGGTGATGGCGCACGACGGCGCTGCCTTCCGCTGCAGCTTCAATGGTGCCCCCTTGCTCCAACGTAAACGGACCCCGGTAGGTAGACCATTCGGCCGAAGCATCGGTGCGGTAGCGCAGGACGGCATCCGGGTCGAGGTGCCGCAAGGCCACTTCCACCGATTGCTTGAACGTGCGCGGCGCGTCGATGATGGGAACGGGCACGAAGCCGGCTGCGTTGACGGCTGCTTGCGGGCGCACATTTCGACCGAACGAGGTGGAGGGCTGTTCGGCACAAATAAAGTGCAACGCGCCGCCTGCAATCAGTTCATCAACAGACAGAAACGCCTCATCACGTGATTCGCCTTGGAGGTTGATTTCCTGCACAAAAGGCCCCGAACCAGACCGTGTGATGTGGAAATCGGGGCGGCCATTGGGCGACACGTGAACGGCATCGAATCGCGGTGTGCCCACAATGACCTCACCACTGGCAGGTGCTACGGGATAAAGCCCCATGGCGTTCCAAACGTACCACGCACTCATCTGACCGCAATCCTCGTTTCCGCTCAAGCCATCGGGGGTTGGGCGGTAGAGTTCGGACAGGATTTGGTCCACATAAACAGCCGTCCGGTCCGGCCGCCCAGCGAACGTGTAAATGTGCGCCATGTGGTGGCTCGGTTCATTCCCGTGGGCATATTGACCGATGAGCCCCGTGATGTCCGCTTGCTCCCGTCCGGTGGTCGCCGATTCTGCTGTAAAAAGTTCATCGAGGAAGTCCACCAACGCAGCGTCGCCGCCCACATAAGCTTCCAAGGTGGAAAGGTCATGCGGCATGAAGAAGGTGTATTGCCAACCGTTCGCCTCCGTGTAATTGAAATTCACTTCTTTCGGGTCAAATCCCTCAATGAACGCACCCCCTCGTTTCGGCTGGATGAAGCGCGAATCCGGGTTGTACAGGTTGCGCCACGCGCAGCTCCGCCGCTCGAACCGCTCCACCACATCAGCCGGCGCGCCCACTGCACGGGCAAAGGACGCAATGCACGCGTCGTCGAACGCGTATTCCAGGGTCTTGCTCACGCTCTCGTGCTCGATTTCGCTCGGAATGTAGCCCAACTCCCGGTATGCAGGCAGGCCGAGGTGGGCGCTGTCCGCGGCTTGGATCATGGCTTCCAAGGCCAAATTCGCATCAAATCCCCGAATGCCCCACCTCCACGCATCTGCCAGCACGGGCACACTGTGGTAGCCGATCATGCAGCCGGTGTAGTTTCCGGCCAGCTCCCAAACCGGCAATTGGCCACCTTGCTCATACATCCTCAAAAACGTTCGAGCAAAATCCCGAGTCCGCTCCGGCTCCAGCCAATTCAGCAGGGGGTGCAGGGCCCGAAACGTATCCCACAACGAAAAGACCGTGTAGTGATCGCCCTCTTCGGGATTGAGGGTGTGAACCTGGAGATCGGTGCCCCGATAGCGGCCGTCCACATCTGAGGCCAAATTCGGGACGGTGCAACTGTGGTACAACGCCGTGTAGAAATTGGTCCGGTCGTCTGTGCTTCCTCCTTGCACCTCGATGCGCCCCAACTGCTCATCCCATCGGTCCTCATTGGCTGCGCGCAGCGCTTCGAAATCCGCATGCGGAGCCTCCTGCTCCAAGTTTCTCAACGCGCCTTCAATGTCCACAAAGCTCAGCCCCGTCCGCACGATCAGCGAATCGAGCACGCCAAAATCCGCCGCAAACACCGGAACGTATTCCATGACCTGCTCCAAGCGGCCATCTTCCAAGACGCCGACGGTGGAGACTTCGCTCAATTGATCGCGCCACGAAAACGGCGCACTGAAACGGGTCGCGAAGTACACGTGCTGCTCCCGCGCCCAGTTGTCGGAGACGCGGTGCCCCACCAACGTCGAATCGTCGAGCGGGTAAATGCTGTAGTGCACCAGCTCATCTCGGTGGTCCAAGTCGATGATGTAGGTGAGGGTGTCCGGTTGGTCCAAGCGGATGCGCTGGATGCCCGTCCTCGGGGTCGTGGTCAGTTCCACTTCCAACGCGTGGTCATCGAGGTGCACGCGGTAGGAACCTGCTGCGGCGTGCTCGCGTTCGTGGGAGAATGCGCTGGCGTAGCGATCGCGCCACGCGGTTTGGCCGGCTTTGAATTGCGTGCACGGCATCATGAGGATGTCTCCGTAGTCGCTGACGCCGGTGCCTTGGAGGTGCGTGTGGCTGAAGCCGTAGATGACGGAGTCGGAGTGGTGGTATCCTCCACAACCGTCCCATCCTTCGAGGCGGGTGTCCGGGCTCAGCTGCACCATGCCGAAGGGCGAAGTGGCTCCGGGGTAGGTGTGTCCGTGTCCGCCCGTGCCGATGAAGGGGTCCACCTCTAGGTGCAGGGGTTTTTCGACATCCGGAGCCGGCAGGTTGCAGCCCCATGCAAGGGCGGCAAGGAGGAGGGGACGCATCGCATTCATGGCGGCGAAATTCGGATGTTTTGGGCCAAACCCCAACGCGCAAGCCACTATTCCGCGCTCGGCACGCACACTTCGCACTTCATGCGGTCGTGCACACCGAAGTGCAGCACCGCGGGCTTCGGTGGGGCCAGCACTTCCTGGAATGGGGGCCAGAGTTCCATGGGCAGCGTGGCCAACAAGCGGGCGTTCCGGGCATTTCGGACCGCGCCTTCCGCAGCGCGCAGCGCGGCCAAGGTATCTGCCAGCGCCACCTCGTTCCGGGCCTCCGCCTCCGATCTCCTCACGGAAATCTGCTCCAATTCCCACGCGGCCTCACAAACGATCTCCTGCCAACGGATTTGGATTTCCGAAGACAAGGCCCATTCAGTCGTAGCCCGCCGCAGCTCCCCCCACCACCGCGACTCCCTCGGTGCCCAATGCTCCAGGGAATCGCAGGATGGGGGATCGGTTTGGCCGAAAAGCGGGACCGAAGTCCCCAGCAACAGCAGGAGGAGCAAACGGCTCATTGCGTCAACAACCATTCGCGCGCCGCGGCTTCTGCTGCGGCCCGGGGCGCAATTTCGTTGGGCATCCAAGTCCCCGCATTCCAGCCGGCGGTTCGGTTGACCCAAACGCGCATCGCGGCGCATTGAACGGGCAATCCCGAGGCGGGCAGCGTCCAACTCACCGCGTGTGCACACGTGCCCGAATTCCCTGTCAATGCCGGTTCTCCGAACGTTTGCGTGCGCTCTTGATTCGAGGCCCAAACTGCGAAATGGGCAGCCGTCGAGGCCGTTCCTCCATCGACCAAGACTGCGACGGTCCCGGGGTAGGGGCGTTTGGGAGGCGCGATGGGGCGCAAGGCACCTTCCCAAAGGGTGCCCGGCGCCAAGGTGTCCACTTCAATGCGCCACGCTGCCCACCGGTCGCTTACTGCCCAGCGTGCTCGCGTGCGCGCGCTTGCCAAGGCAAAATCCGGAGCGAAGGCGTTCCTAGCACCTTCCGACGCCCGGAACTCAATCCGGTCCATGAGCGGGTCAGGTTCCAGGAGGAATCCCTGCACCAGGCGTTCCATTCGGGAAGCAGACCCTCCGGAATTTCCGCGCAAATCGAGGACGACTCCTTCCGGGCTTCGTCGGCGAATGCGGCGCAGGCTCCTGCGAAGGACGCGTCGGTAACGACCGTCGTCCCCTCGGTTGAAGGATTCGCAGCGAAGGGCAGCAGGGGAGGCCGTGAAATCCACTGAAATGCCAACATCGCGGCGCTTATGCGAGCGCGTTTCGGCCATTGCGCGCAGGGCCCACTTGACGCTATCGTTGCGCACGAGCAACACCCCGCTCGGTGAACCCGGTGCGGGAACCGCTGCGACCCAAGGCCAGAGCCGCTCAGCTCGGCGGTAATGGGTTTGGCGCACAAATCCCTCCGACGAGAGCATGCCACGGGCGTTTTCCAGAACGGCGCGTGCATTCCAACCGCCGACCGAATCGATGGGCGTTCCGGGTGGGATGACTCGGGATTGCGCAACGGTGATGCGGCCTCCTTCGAGTGCGATTTGGCCTGGAAAACGGCCCCAAGTGGCCTCCATCTCGGGAAGGAGCTTGCGCCAATCCAACCCCGTGTGGCTGTCTCCCCACGTCGCCATCGCTTCGCCCACGACCCGGGCAAACATCCAGGCAGATGCCCCGGATTTCAACTGGTTGGAAGCCCTCCGAATCGCCCCTTGCAGGATGAGGCTGTCGCTGGTGAGGCCAGCAGGATGCGTGGCCAACATCCAGTCTTCCAATGCAGCCAAATCCGCTGACGCCTCCTCGGCGGTAACAAACCGTTCGAGCAACGGCAGCGTATCTTGGGCTGGGGCCCAGGACGCGATCCACAAGAAAGGGAGCAGCCAACGCATGAATCAGGATTGGTCCTTCATTTTCACCATGGTCAAGATGGTGGCCAACGCCACGGTTTCACCTGTTTCGTCGTATACGTCCACGAGGAACTTCACGATGCCCTTCGCCACATCGCCTCCGTCGCGCTTTTCCTGCGCCACCTTCTCCTTGACCGTCAACCGAACGCCGAGGGTGCTTCCCGGATAAACCGGCTTGGTGAAACGCGCCTCCTCAATGCCATAATTGAGCAGCACGGGGCCTTTCTTCGGGTCGACGAACAATCCCGCGGCTTTGCTCAACACGAAGTATCCGTGCGCCACGCGCCGTTCGAACACCGTTCCTTCCAAGCTGGTCTCGTCCATGTGGGCGTAGAAATTGTCACCACTTACGTTCGCAAAGTTGACGATGTCGGCTTCTGTGACCGTGTGCTTGTGGGTGGTGACCGTTTCGCCGATCACGAGTTCTTCGAAGTGCTTTCGGAAGGCATGCGGTTCGGATTCGGGCTGGGTTGCCCCTGGCTGGTATTGCTGCGTGATGGCGGTGAGCATGGTCGGCGAGCCTTGAATGGCAGTGCGCTGCATGTAGTGCTTGATTCCGCGCAAACCTCCCATTTCTTCACCGCCACCTGCGCGACCGGGGCCGCCGTGAACCAGCAAGGGGAGGGGGGAGCCGTGCCCCGTGGATTCCTTCGCGCAATCGCGGTCAAGCACCAGCATTCGACCGTGCATGGAGGCCGCGCCGTAGACGAATTGCTGGGCTTCCGCGCGGTCGTGGGTCGTGATGGAACAACAGAGGGAACCGCGGCCCTTTTTTGCCAAAACAGCTGCCTCCTCAACATCGTCATAAGCCATCAACGTGCTCACGGGACCGAAGGCCTCCACTTCGTGGCAGTTGACCCCCTCCATCGGTCGATCGGTCCGAAAGACCATGGGCGCCATGAACGCACCGGCGCTGGCAGTCGACGAAACGAACTCCACGTCTGGGTTGAACACGAGTTCGGCCTCCTCGGCAAGGCGGGCGGCTTGAGTTCGCACTTCGGCCACTTGATCTTTGCTGACCAGCGCCCCCATGCGCACGCCCTCTTCCCGCGGATCGCCAATGACGGTTTTTGCAAGTGACGCAATGAGGGCATCTTGCGTCGCGTCCATGAGGTGCCGGGGCACGAGGATGCGGCGCACGGCGGTGCATTTTTGGCCACATTTCACGGTCATTTCCTTCCTCACCTCCTTGATGAACAGGTCAAACTCCGGATCCCCAGGCTCCACGGTGGCGCCCAGGACCGCTGCATTCAGCGAATCGGCTTCCAAATTGAAAGGCACCGAATGTTCTTGGATGCGCGCGGACTGCCGCAACTTCTTCCCCGTGCTCGCACTTCCCGTGAACGTGACAACATCGCGTTCGTCCACGTGGTCTAAGATGTCCCGTGCACTGCCACACACCCATTGCAACGCTCCATCGGGTAAGATGCCACTGGCCACGATTTCTCGGCAAACCGCCTCCGTCAAGAAACTTGTTCCTGTCGCGGGTTTTACGATGCAGGGAACCCCGGCCAACCAATTCACTGCAGCCTTTTCGAGCATTCCCCAAACGGGAAAGTTGAACGCATTGATGTGAACGGCAACGCCCTCTTTCGGGGTCAGCAAATGGTGCCCACTGAACGAGCCTCCCTTGCTCAGCCCCAAGGATTCGCCGTCCAAAGCGAACGGTGTGTCGGGCAATTTTCGTCGCAAACTGGCGTAGCTGAACAGGTTGCCGATGCCCCCTTCAATGTCAATCCAAGCGTCTGCGCGGGTGGCACCGGTGGCCCAACTGATTTGGTAAAACGCCTCCTTCTTAGCGTGCAAATGCAACGCCAATCGCTTCAGCATGCGACCGCGCTCTTGAAACGTCATCTTGCGCAAGGCCAAATTCCCCACCGATCGGGCATATTCATACGCCCCTCCAAGGTCCAATCCCTCGGTGCTCGTCAGCGCAACGACTTCGCCGGTCAAGGCACTATATATAGGTGTCGCATTCGCGGCATTCGCATTATCAATGAGTTGACCTTGCAGGCCGTGGACGAGGTGGGATGGGGAGGTGGACATGCTCAGGATTTTTCTTCAGGCCAAATTTACAAGCAGAATGCCCGTTCATCCGATTGCCACACCAACCGTTTCGATTTCGCGGATTGCGCCGTACATTTAAGGTGTTTGAACCCAAAAGGAGGAGCGTGCACGAAATGGCATGCCACTTCATACTGGAACCCAAGCTTGAGTTAATGAACGTGCATCAATCCTTTGTCGACGCGATATTGACATCCGTCTATGAATTTTTTGTTAAGTTCATCGGGAGAAAGTTGGGATTTATGGAATCTCCTGCTTATCTTAGTCGGCGTATGTTCAAACAGGACTTAATCAGAAACATCTAACTACACAATCACATGAAGAACCTTTTCACACTCGCAGCGGCGTTGTTCCTCGGATACGGGGCGAGCGCCAGCAACGTTGAGTTGGTCGTAGAAGCCGTTGATAACGGCGGCCAAGTTGAAGGAAACACGTACCGCGTTTACGCCGTGCTTCCCTCTACTGAACACTCATTGCACGCGGTCTTTGCTGACGGAGAGCACGTTTTGAACGTGGCCACCACGGGATCATTCTTCCAACACCAGTATGGAAGCTTCTCGTCTTTGGACGTCAACGAGCAGATTGTGTCGTTGGATGCTTCTTTGGCCTTCGATACCTGGGTCACCATTGGTGCTCGCAACAGCAACAACAACAACCTCTGGACGGTTGGCATCGATTACAACGAATTCCTCAGCGGAAATGAGTTGACGGTGACCGATGGTGCTTGGTTCGTCGTTCCTACCGACGTTCAGGCAGCAGCTGAGTCTGGAAACCGCGTGTTGCTCATGCAATTGACCACGGATGGTACGGCAACGGGTGTCATCAACCTGCAAGGATGGGACGCTGAAGGTGCAGCGTGGCGCGCTCACGATTTGACGTTCACGTCTGAGGACGCAAAAGTGTTCGGTTGCACGGACGCTACGGCAGCCAACTACAACGTTGAAGCCACTTACAACGACGGTTCTTGCACCGGCCAAAACAACGGTCCGGCTGCTGGATTCACGAACGTTGATGCTACGACGTCTTGGAGCATCTTCCCGAACCCAGTGTTCGAAAGCACCTTCAGCCTGAAGTTCGACCGTGAGTTGAACCTCGGCGGTGAGAACATCGTGTTGGAAGTGACGGACATGTCAGGCAAGATTGCGATGGCTCAAGAGATTGCTCAGGAGAACATCGTTGGCGGTAACCGCATCGTGGTGAAGCACGACCTCGCTGCAGGTAACTACATGGTTTCTGTCAAGCACACGAACTTTACGGACGCTCAGAACATCGTTGTTACTCGGTAATCTGAGGAGTTTTTGACGATCCTGTTCGGACGATAATACAGCTTTAAAGAGGGACTTCGGTCCCTCTTTTTTTGTGATGCATCCTGTAACTTGCGGTCATGAACAGTCAACTGACAATGCTGGCGGCTGCGACCGCATTTGCTGTGGGCTGCCAAGCTCCCGGGACGTCCAATGAAGCGTCGCCTTCGCAATTGGCGTGCTCGTCGATGCTCGGATACGTCGATATGCGCGCAGCCCATGTTTGGTGCCAATTCTCGGAAGTGGATGCGCCATCCCAGTGGCATGTTTACACGGAAGGGAAAGACAGCTTGGTGACGTCAGCTGACGTGCTGCCCGGGGATTTCAAAACGGCCACAACCGAATTGTCGCTGCTAGAGCCTGGCACGAAGTACGAAGCAATTTTGGTGTCCGGAGGAGTGTCTCTTGACACCTTGGTTTTCACCACGCAGCCGCTGTGGGATTTTCGGACGGATCCTCCAGCCTTTAAAGTGCTGGCAGGAAGTTGCGCTTACATCAACGAGCCGGAATACGACCGGCCGGGTAAGGGGTATGGAGGGGAGTACGAGATTTTTGAGACCATGAGCGAGGCGAATGGGGACCTCATGGTCTGGCTCGGCGACAACATTTACTTGCGTGAAGTCGATTTTGGAAGCTATGCGGGATTTGGACATCGCTACACCCACATGAGGTCTACACCGGAACTCCAGGAGCTTTTGGGGGCGATGCCACATGTTGCAATTTGGGACGATCACGATTTTGGACCGAACGATTGTGATGGTTACTTCGTCCGGAAAGAGTGGTCGCAACAGGCTTTTGAGTCGTTTTGGGCAAATCCGAGCTATGGTTTGCCTGGTAGCCAAGGAGGAGGCATCACGACCCAGTTCCGCTTCATGGACGTGGACTTCTTCCTGCTCGACAACCGCTACCATCGGGTGAATCATCACAACGCCACGCAAAAGCCCCAGATATTGGGGAAAGAGCAGTTGGATTGGCTCATGGGGGCCCTTTCGGCAAGTCGCGCCCCTTTCAAAATCGTGGCGGTCGGTGGTCAAGTCCTCTCCGACGCGGCCATCTATGAAAACCACGCACAATTCCCCGAAGAGCGCGAGGAGTTGCTCAGGCGCATCGATGAGGAAGGCATTCGCGGTGTCATTTTCTTATCCGGAGATCGACACAACGGCGAATTGACCCGACTGCAACTTCCAGGCGGGAATTGGGTGTATGATTTGACCTCAAGTCCGCTGACCAGCGGGAGTTACGACCACAGCGATGAACCCAATTCACTGCGGGTGCCAGGCACGATGATCGGTGTTCGGCACTTTGCTGAATTGAATTTCTCCGGTCCGCGAAAAGACCGCAGTTTGGAAATTCTCATGCGAGGAGTCCACGGAGATACCTTGTGGACCCAGGTCCTTCGAGCGAAGGAACTGCATTGATCACCAATCGTCGTCGAGCAGGAAATCGGTGTTCTTGTACCTCGATTCCAGCTTGATGAGGTAATTGACGCCTTCAATGTGGATGCGAAGGGCTTTGTAGATGAGGTTCTTTCCGGGGACTTCGATTTCGAAGGTTTCGTCCTCGTATCCGTCGGGATACCGCTCGGTGAGGGCAGAACGCACCTGCATGGGCAAGTTTTTGTAGGCTACGATGAGATTTCGCATGGCAATGGGCTTTGAATTGACTTGTTGTTGAGCCCATTACGGAGATGGAAGCCAAATGGTTTCAGATGCGGATGAACAGGCTCCTTGAATTGTAACTTGCAGGTGATGTTTGATTTTCAAGAATTGTTGCGGAGTGCCGAGGCGTTCACATCAGGTGAGCTTTCCATGGAGCAGCTGGGCGAGTGGGTTTTTCAACAGGATTGGTCTCAATTGGCTTGGAAGGAGGCCCTTCCACAATGGGATGAGGACGAGGCGTATTCCAGGAACATATTGGCCCTCGAGCCGTTCGAAGTGGCGTTGCTGCGTTGGAAGCCAGGAGCAGAAAGTGCAGTGCACCTTCATGAAGGATTCTGGGGCTTTGTGGTTTGCTTGTCCGGTCAATTGGAGCATCACGGTTTCCGTTTTCAAGGCGGTAGGTTGACCCTTCAGGACCGGGTTGTGGCGTTCGAGGGCGGGGTGTTGGCCGAGCCCGATGGAACGATTCACCGCCTTGTGAACGGAAGCGCCGTGGAGCCACTCGTTACC
The DNA here is from genome assembly GCA_965656785.1 of uncultured Flavobacteriales bacterium. Taxonomy (GTDB): domain Bacteria; phylum Bacteroidota; class Bacteroidia; order Flavobacteriales_D; family Sanyastnellaceae; genus JALQTD01. Next base: position 1,848 of record CBFHLY010000024.1, on the reverse strand, counting down.
CTACACCTTTACTCGCCCGCGCTGGCGGACTTGGGCGGATTGCAGTTGTTTGATGCGGATCATGGCCATGTGTTTACGTTGGCCGCTTCTGCGCCCGCCGCGGTGCTGGGGTTGGCCCCTCATCAATACGAGTCGGTGGAGCGCAATGCATTTGTTTTAGAGGAGGAGGAAGTTTTGACCAGCCATGTCATCACGCCCGTGGTTCCCAAACCCGCTTCAAATCGTGTGAGGGAATTGCTTTCCGCTTATTATCGTGAACAAGCGCAGGATTACGATCGGCTTGATCAAGCCGATGAACGGCGACGCGAATACACGCAAGGAATCAACACTTGCATCGCCGATCATTTGCAAGGACTGAATGACGAGCAGCCCATTCGGCGCGTGCTCGATGTTGGATGCGGCACCGGTCGACGTGCATGCGAAATCCGCGAGCTGAGCGGGTTGGACTACCGCATGTTGGGAACGGATCTGAGCCCAGAAATGCGTGCAATAGCAGCGGAACGCGGGTTGGAAATGCACGATGGCTTTTGGGAGGGGACCTCCGGTCTGAACGCGTTGGACGCCATTACTTTTTTGTACGCATTCAGCCACCTGGTCACGCCCGTTGAACGGCAAGAAGCCTTGGTGAAATTGCGTTCTGCCTTGCGTCCGGGAGGCATGCTGTTCATCGATGTGTTCAACCGCGAGGACCCGCATGAATGGGGGCCACAACTGGTTGAGGATTTCGATTCGTGGTATTTGGGCCAACAAGGGTACGATGCGGGGGATGTTTTTTATTCCCGCACGGGGAGCAAGGAATTGGCCTTTTTGCACTACACCAATGAACAGGAAATGACCGAGTTGCTCGAGCAGGCAGGCTTCAGCCAAATCGAATGTACGCGCATTGGATACGCTCACAAGCCAGGTCAAGAGGTAGAAGAAGGAGGGAGCTTGATGTTTTATGCCAAAAACCCCATCTGATGGAGCAATTGCATGGAGTGAGAAAAGAATACACGAGCAATGAGTTGCTCCGGTCGTCGTTGCCGGCTGCGCCCGTTGAATTGTTGAATGATTGGTTTGAAGCTGCGCGCGGAGTCAATCCTTCTGAGTTCAATGCGATGTGCCTTTCGACCGTGGATGCGGAGGGGCGTCCGGATGCGCGCATGGTGCTGGCAAAGGATGTCAATTCCAATGGGGTTTCTTTTTTTACCAACGGAGATTCGCAGAAGGGGCTTCAATTGAAGGCTCATCCATTCGCAGCCTTGACTTTTTACTGGCCCGAGTTGGAACGGCAAGTTCGCATTCGAGGCGTGGTTTCTCCGCTCAGTCCGGAAGAGAATGACGCTTACTTCCAGAGTCGCCCTCGAGCCAGCCAGTTGGGGGCTTGGGCTTCGAACCAAAGCCGTCCGACCGACGGCCCCGATGACTTGCTCGCCCAGTTTGAAGCCATAGAAAAACGATTTGCAGGGCAGGACCCCATTCAACGCCCTCCGCATTGGGGGGGATTTCGAGTCGCGCTTGGGGAGGTGGAGTTTTGGCAAGGACGACCGAGTCGGTTGCACCACCGCTGGCGGTTTCGACAAGTCGAAGGGCAGTGGGCCGTTGAGGGCCTGCAGCCTTAAACGACGCGCAACAACAAGCCCTTGAGGTAGAAGCCTTCCGGATGACCGCCCGCAACGGGGTGGTCTGCAGGTTGGTGCATCCGCTTCAGCACTTGAACGGTTCGTCTTGCTTGGACTGCAGCCCCGAGAACGGTTCGTTGGAACAGGGATTCATCCACCGCTTGGGAACAGCTGAACGTGAACAGCAAAGAGTCCGATGGCATTCCTTTGAGGGTCATCGCATTGAGTCGTCGATAAGCGTGTACGG
>CBFHLY010000023.1:247-52349 GCA_965656785.1 uncultured Flavobacteriales bacterium | reverse complement strand
ATGCATCCCGCACACGATACGTATTCGCAATCCGCATTGGAAGTTGAGCCGCCGGTGTAATTGCATGCAGTGAGGTCGGAGCAATTGGGACCGGTTTGGGCTGAAACCCAAAACGCCGGCAACAGGGCCAGCAAAAGCATGCCCAAACGGGCAGATATAAATGACAACTTCATCGGTTCATTCGGTTCAAGTGGATGGACGCCTCCCGGAGTTCAGCCCTCTCAACAAGAGCTTGACCTGTCAAAAAAAGAGATTCATCCAAAAATTCGCAACATCCAATGATACGAACGAATTGAAAGCGAGGTTCAAGGAGAATATGTGACATTGCGTGAACAGTCCGACCGCCAAGAAAAAACATCGCTGATTACCAATGACTTAATTAACTCCCATTATCTGAGCTGTCTAGAACAAATCGAGCAGTGAATGCAGACATACCGGGCCCCTGGGCAAAAAAAAAGCGGTCCATCGGGACCGCTTTCACTGAATGTGGGATGCAATTACGCCGTCACGCCAAGGACTTCGGCCATCTTCGCGCCGATGTCAGCAGGACTGTCCACGACGTGGATGCCGCACTCGCGCATGACGCGCTTCTTCGCTTCGGCCGATTCTTCCTCGCCCGAAACGATGGCACCCGCGTGGCCCATGGTCCGGCCCTTCGGCGCGGTCACGCCAGCGATGAATCCGACCACCGGCTTCGTGCCGTGCTCTTGAATCCAACGTGCGGCCTTGATTTCGAGGTCGCCCCCGATTTCGCCGATCATGATGATGCCGTCCGTGTCGTCGTCGGCCATGAGGAGCTTCACGGCTTCGAGGGTCGTGGTGCCGATGATGGGGTCACCGCCGATGCCGATGGCCGTGGACTGGCCCATGCCTGCCTTTGTGACCTGGTCGACCGCCTCGTAGGTGAGGGTCCCGGACTTGGAGACGATGCCGATGCGGCCGGGGGTAAAGATGAAACCGGGCATGATGCCGACTTTCGCCTCCCCTGCCGTCATGACGCCGGGGCAGTTGGGACCGATGAGGGTCGTGTCGCGGGCGTCGATGTAGGCTTTCACACGCGTCATGTCAGCGACCGGGATGCCCTCGGTGATGGCCACGATCACCTTGATGCCCGCGTCCGCGGCTTCCATGATGGCGTCCGCAGCGAATGCGGGGGGAACGAACAGGATGCTCACGTCCGCACCGGTGGCTGCCACGGCTTCGCTGACGGTGTTGAACACCGGCTTGCCGAGGTGCTCGCTGCCGCCCTTTCCGGGGGTGACGCCGCCCACGACGTTCGTGCCGTATTCGATCATTTGACCTGCGTGGAAGGTGCCTTCGCCGCCGGTGAAGCCTTGCACGATGATTTTGGAATCTTTGTTGACGAGTACGCTCATGTCGCGGAGGGGTTTGTTGATCCGGGTGGTTTTCGCTGGGCAAATTTAGGCCAAATTTGCCCCATGAACTCAGGAATGGTCCAAGCTTTGGACGGGGCGACGATTTGTGCCTTGTCGACGGCCGCCGGGATGGGCGGAATTGCGGTAATTCGGGTGAGCGGTCCGGAGGCGCTGGCGTGCGTTTCGCGGGTGTTTTCGCGGTCGCTGGCGGGGGTGGAATCGCACCGGGCGGTGTTCGGGCGGTTGCGGGATGCCGAGGGGGCGGTGCTGGATGAGTGCGTGGCGACGGTGTTCCGGGGGCCGGGGTCGTACACGGGGGAGGACACGGTGGAACTGGGGGTGCACGGGTCGCCCTTCATCCAGCAGGAGGCGGTGCGGTCGCTGATGGCGGCGGGGTGCCGGCATGCGGGGCCCGGGGAGTTCACGGCGCGGGCGTTTTTGAACGGGCGGATGGACTTGACGCAAGCCGAGGCCGTGGGCGACTTGATCGCGGCGGAGCATGCGGGGGCGCACCGGTTGGCGCTGGACCAGCTCCGGGGCGGCTTTGCGCGGGAGATCCGGGCGTTGCGCGAGGAGCTGATCGGGTTCGCGGGCTTGCTGGAGTTGGAGCTGGATTTCGCGGAGGAGGATGTGGAATTTGCGGACCGTGAGCGGTTTTTGGCCTTGGTGGACCAAATCACGTCCCAAACCCGCCACCTGGCCGACTCCTTCCGCGCAGGCAACGCGATCCGCAACGGCCTTCCCGTGGCCATCCTCGGCGCCCCCAACCGCGGCAAGTCCACCCTGCTGAACGCGCTCCTCGGCGACGACCGCGCGATCGTGAGCGACATCGCGGGCACCACACGCGACACGGTGGAGGACACCTGCATCCTGGGCGGCGTCAAATTCCGGTTCATCGACACGGCGGGCCTCCGCGAAACCGCCGACGCGATCGAGGCCGAGGGCATCCGACGCGCCCTCTCCCGCGCGGCCTCCGCCCAAATCGTCCTCTACCTCTTCGACGCGTCGACCGACTCGCCGACCTCCGCCGCCGCCACCCTGGCCTCCCTCGACCTTCCCCCTTCGGCCCGCGTGCTCACGGTGTGGAACAAGGTGGACGAGGCGGCCTTTCCCCTCCCCGACCCGTCCGACGACGTGCTGCTGCTGTCCGCTCGTTCCGGCGAAGGCCTGGACGCCCTGCGCGGCCGCCTGGTCGCCCTGGCCGGCTTCGACACGAGCGGCTCCTCGGTCGTCGTGACGAACCTCCGCCACGCGGAAGCCCTGCGAGCCGCTGCGGCCTCCCTGGACGCAGTGCGATTCGGCCTGACCTCAGGCGTCCCCTCTGACCTCGTCGCCTCGGACGTGCGGCAAGCATTGCATCACCTCGGCTCAATCACGGGCGAAATCGACCCGGAGGACATCCTCGACCACATTTTCGCGAACTTCTGTATCGGGAAGTGAACATGGACGGGAGCTACATGGGAAATCGGAAAGCCTTCGATTTGAGTTCGCATTCGGCTATTGAGACACCCCGTTTTTGGGCGACTTTTTTCCAGGCGCTGACCGCTTGGGCGACTTGGTTTAGGATTTGGTGAGCACGGTCTGGGTGCAAGCGAAAGAATGGAGCCACTTCCAAGGCCAAATCGAAATCCAGCGCATTGTCGCGCTCCGAAATGTTCAAGCTCAGTCCGTGAGCCGTTTCGACGGGGTTGATGTCGTATGCTGGTGACAATACCCAGCCTTCAGGACGAAGGAGGAAGCCATGATTGCGCAGGTGGTCGTCCGCATTCGACACGCTGATGCTGAACACGATTCTTCGCCAGAGTTCTTCCAAATCCCGATCTGTTTGGGCGCCATGGGTCGTCAAAAAATCAACGAGGTCCAAGTAACTCGCTCCAGGCTGACCGTCCCGGTATCCCAGCATTGTCATGGCCGAGGCGAAATGCAGGCGCTCCCCTTGCGCGGTGCGATCGAACCGTTTGGTGAGGAAGGTGTGGTGCCGGCTCGAGAACCGTTGCGCTTTCGATTCGGCCACTTGGATGCCCGCGCATTTCGCCAAATCGTGCGTGGCCATTTCCCACGCCCCGACGTCGAACCCGTCATGGGTACTCGGAAACTTCGCAATCCATGGCTGTCCGTGGTCATCGACGACGCTGGATTTGGGCCGAGCCCCACCCAAGGAACTGCCTGGAGCGACCAGCAGCCCCAGCCACTTGAAGAAGTCGGGGTCGTCAACAGCGTCATCGTCCTCCAACCTCAAGCTGATTTGCTCCAATTCGCGAATGGACGCCCAAGGGGGGGCTGCCATTTCCACATGATCGTCCAAGTAGGGACCGTCCAACGACAACTTGAACCGGAGCCCGCCCATGCGGTGACCGTCAAAAACCCCGAGCAGGTAGTCGGTCTCATGGAGATGCCTCGGGGGCCTATCCGCTTGCCTGGCAATCGCCGCCTCGCGCCTGTTCATCAGCACCCGCCCCCAACGGTCCGGCGAAGAATCGAGGAACAGGCCGAAATTCGTTTGGTCATTTTTCAGAAAATGCAATCCGGAATAGAAGTCCAAATCCGGGTCCAAAATTTGGGCAAATCCTTCCTGCAACCAATCCCGTTCATACTGAAACGAAAAGACCTCCTTTCCCCGCAGGAGCTCCGAGTGCAGGACGCCCATCAACCTCGGGCCGCCCAACTCCTTCCAATCCGCAACCACGTAAACGCTTCGCTTCGTCCGGATATCCCTCATGACGACTTGGCTCTTCTCGGTGCGCGCTGGCCCGTTTCCAACGCCGCATCTTGCAGTTTCCTCCCCATCTCATCATCCTTCGCCACGATCAAAACATCCTCTTCGAGCCCGAGCACCTTCAACACGTTCAAATACTGACCGATCCCCACTCCGGGGTGACCTTGCTCAATCTTCGTCAACGTTGTCCTTCCCATCCCAGCACGCTCTGCTACTTGGGTCGCGCTAAGCCTTCTTCGCAGCCGTGCCAGTCGGATGTTCTCCCCAAGTTCTTCCAAAATCCGTTGAATTCTCGGGAGTAAAGTCGGTGTCTTGTTGGGCATAACGCATCTTTATTCAATCAAATATACCCCATTTTGAATCAATAAACACGCGTTGAACACCAGGAATTGATTTTAAATGACGTCAACTGCTTCGCTGGACCATCTTCCAATCCAGACGGGATGTTGAACTGAAGTGATTGGATTCAGTTGGACAACAGCGTGTTCGATGCTCCCATCATGTGCCCCCCCCCCTAAAGTCTGCTAAATCATCGGTGACAGATTAGACCTCGTTCGATGCCCCCTTCACGAGAATTTGCCCCCGGTTGCCGACCCCTCGTTGTTTCTTGATTCCCAATTTGTTGAATGTGGTACCGGGTGGTCGGGAGGGCTGAAATGCGGCCGAAACACAACAGATTGCATCGGGAAGTGAGCCTCATCCATAGCCGGGCAGGTTGGTCAACCCGGCAAGTTCGGTTTTGTGGAGAAGACCATTGCTTTGTTCTGACTCTGTGAAGTGATCAAACCGCAAAAGGCCTTGGTCCGCCAAAAAACGCCTCAACAGCGAACTGTGAGGCGTTAGTGAAACCGTCGAATCCAACGGAGGCGGAAACCGTCTGGACTTATTCTAAGGTAATGATCTCCAGATCGTAAGCACCCATTTCAGAAGCCATGGAAGTGGTCACATGAATGGTCCATTCCCCGGCTTCGGGAACAAGGTCAGCAACTCGACTGGTGCGCAGTTCATCTGCGTCGTCGTTTCTGTGCACCACTCCGGAAGGGGTCGTCACCACCAAGAAGCCGTCAAAGCCGTAGCACACCAAACGCACCGTAAAGTTCTTGGTGGTAGAAATCGTGCGCTCGTGCACATCCACGTATTCGCCCTTCGGAAGTTGCGCGTCTCGAGGGTCTAAGCGGCCTTCCGTGCGGTCTACGTTCACGTTCGTGGACTTGTCAATCAGCAAGGTGTACGCGCCCTCTCCACCCTGGATGAACGAGCTGGCCCAGATGCTGTAGGTGCCCGGTGCTTCAGCAATCACTTCGATGTAACTGTTGCTTCCTTGGTAGTCGTCATTGGTCAACTCCAATCCGTCGGGTGTTTTGACGATCAGATACGAATCGAAGTCGTCAGAATTTAACCGCACGCGCAGCAGAGTCGGTGAATTCACTTTGACTTCGTGGACATCATAGTGGTTTGCATCATCTCTGAGTGGGTCACCATTGGAAAGTACTCCGCGAATTTCCTGAGCATGGAGCGAAAGACCGCTTACGGTCAAGACTGCGAGAGCCAACGCATGTTTCATGATTGCAATCGGGTTTTGGATCAACTCAAACACCTTGTGAGCAGGCTGTCCGAAGGTAACGGGGTTCAATGGAATTTCTTGCCCCCCCTCGAGGCAATTGCTTTTACGGTCTATAGAAACTGAGGCGCACGGTGACCTTCCCTCTCGCACTGACGTGTTGGCATAGCTGAAAACATCATCATGCCCGACGACGCAACATCCCATCGCTCGACTTTCCCGAAACGAAAACAGCCGGTTCTTTCTCGTCACCGATTCCCGCAACCTTGCACGCGCAGAAGCATGGCGAGCGAAGCATGCCCCGTTGACGACCTGGCGCAGTTTGGGAAGGATCACGCGCAGGGGAAAGGCAGTCAAGGAACTTCAGCTGACTGAAATTCCGCGCTTCCCTCCTCCATCATGGCATACCGGACGATGCGATGCGAAAAACCAACCCCACTCGTGGACGCGACAGGACCACTGAAGCACTTCCTCCAATCAAGCCTCCTTTCAAAACAAGTTACGCAGTAGCCAGAACTTAAATTGCGCATCTTCGGGAATGTTGAGTTTTGTGCGAATTGCGCTTCGGGCATTGTAGACATAACCCGCACTCACACCCATGTTGTGCGCAATTTCCTTCGAGGGCAACCCCTGAAGGGCATGTCGGATCACCTCGATTTCCATTGAGTTCAATTCCTCCCAACCCACTGGTTTTTTTAATTCCGAGAAATCCAAGTCTTTTTTTGGTCCCGCCTGACTCAGTTCGAGTTTACGCACCACCATTTTTGCATCCTCCACCCGCAGCCCCATTGACAAGCCATCGTACAAAGTCCTGATTTCCGACTCCGTCAGGTTGACCTCTCCCTGTCCGTCTTCTGAAGTGGCAGGAGACTCGCTCATCCCTCCCCCCTGCGCACCTCGGCGCAATCGGCGCCTGAACGACACGAACAGAACCAACGTACTGAATCCCGTCAGCAATAGGCTAAGTCCGATCACCGATAGCCAGTCCCGTCGCCTTGGCTCCTCGTAGAATTCAGATCGGAGGGCTTGAACCGCATTCGCCTCGTTGAATTCAGGCGTTCCGCTGCCTTTTTGCTGGATGTAGAAAGCCGCCTGCAAGGCCCGCCAAGCAAAAACTACCTGGTCATCAGTCAACTCCAAATCGTACAAAAACGGATAGTAATCGCTTTCTTCAACGGGGTAGGTTGGTGGTGTCTCCCGCATGTGATCGCGCAATGCAAATACCCGCCCGATGTCGCCGTGCGTTGTGATGCTTCTCAAAGCCCTTCCGAGAACCTGCCAAGAACAATCGCTCAGTTCTAACGGCTCGAAGACGGCTTCCCAGATGGAATCAGCACGCTCAAATCGTCCCAATTCCTCATAGCAGATGAATTCATTGGACGATTTGATTTGCCGCCAATAAGGCGGTAGCACATCCAAATCCACCTGACCGAGTAATTCCAGAGCATCCCCAAATTGCTCCAACGTGACCATCATCGCGGCGGCGTTGATGCGCAATCCCGCTTGCAGGATGGGATCCTTCAGTTTTTCGTTCTTACTCCAACGGTTCTCGGGATCGAGCAACTGCTGGAGAATTGAAATCGCCTCCATTTCCAAGCCTTGCTCATGGAGCGCCGCGGAAAGGTTCAATTGAATGTCCACCGATCTTGGATGCTCATAAGGAAGATGATCCTGTGCTCGCACGAACAACCGAGCAGCCTCGGTATAATTCCCCTTCAAGAATTGAATGGAAGCCAAAAGAAACGGATAGACCCCATATTCCGGAGCGCATGGAGCATCCGCCGTTTCCAACCAAGCACGATCGCGGCTCCCGAACCCATAAAGCGCGGCATGCGCAACAAGCGAACGCGCGATGGCAATGCGCTGACAGATTTCGGCATCGTTGACATCCAAATCCACATGCGATTGGCTCAAAAACGCGTCCATGGACTCCACCAATGCCGTATCGATTTTGCGAGTCTCAGAAAGCCGGTCCAGCTGGCTCATCACCGAATCGACCGCTTCAGCGCATTTACCCGAAGCAGAAGTCAAGGCGACCCACAGCAAGAGCACCGACCTTAGCAGGTACCGATTTGAATGGAAGAACTGAAACCTCAGGTGGTTAACAAGCATGAGGCGCAAAAATCATAGAAAAACCAGGAACTGTGCGACTCAGCACCCAAAATTATGAGTGCAGCTGAAATTCATGATGCCCGACTTCACATGCCTTTCACCTATTTCGACAGCATCTTTAGGGAAAAACCTCGAAGATGGCTTTTCAATTATCACACCGCTACAAAAACGGAAAAAGCGTCGCTTTGTTGCTCATTGCGTTCTCTCAATTCGTTCAATCAAATGCCCAAACACCGGCACCTTTGCACGAATCCGTTCCCTACCAAAACCACCCCCTCATTTCTGCGCCCGTTTCCATTGAAGAACTTCAAGACAACGGAACCGAGATCTGGTGGATGCAATGCGAACAGGACACTTTTTTGACGATGATGGCTGACTTGAGGCAGCTCCTTTCGACGGCCACGAGCTCGCCGCCTTCCATCGTTGAACCGTGTAACGTGCAATCCAACGACGGAAAGTTGTATCGGGATTGTGATTGTGTCGCGCTCAGGGATTCCGTCGTTTCGCTCCAAGGCCAACTGCATGCCGCCCTGACCGCTTCTCCGCCTTCTTCTGGCAACACCTGCACCACGTTGACTCATCACGGCCATGAGTACAGTCTGGTATCCATTGGGGACCAATGTTGGTTCGCCGAAAACCTTCAAAGCAATCAATATTCCGATGGAAGCACCATTCCTGAAATCACCGATGGCACCTTATGGGCAACTGCCGAGGAGGGCGCCCAAAGCATTCAAGGAAACGATGCAGAACTGCTCGATGACTACGGCCGCCTCTACAACTTCGCTGCGGCTACCGACGCTCGTGGACTTTGTCCATCCGGCTGGCACGTTCCATCGGCCGCCGACTGGAATGAACTCGTCGACGGACTTGGCCTCGACCCCGGACACCAAATGAAATCATCTGCATCGGATTCCCCTTCATGGAACGGCAGCAATTCAAGCGGCTTCAGCGGGATTCCAGGTGGCGGACGATCGAACAATGGGGACTTCATCAGTTTGGGAACCAACGGATATTGGTGGTCCACTTCCTTGGACGAGGGATACGCCGTTTACCGCAGGTTGTACGCCACCGGTGACGATGCCCCAAGTCACCGATTCTGGCTGGAATTCGGAGCATCGGTGAGGTGTCTTCAAGATTGATTTGAGGTGAATCAGGCCAAATGGAGGTGCGCTTGAACCCAGGTTTTGTCCCCCCGAATCTACCTCCGCCTTTCCCCCTTTGTCAGCTCGAACCGAAAGGTGACGTATCTTTCATGAATGCATCCCCTCCATCGGCCCCTTTTCGCCATCCCCTTGCTCGCCTTGTTTGCACCAAGCCTCGCCCAAACCTCCGAATGTGGCTATTCCCCTGACCTGGAGGGCGACTACCACATTGGGGTGACGGACATCCTTGGCGTGCTGGGGCTATTCGGACAATGGGACAGCGACATGGATGGGATTTGGGACGCCTCCGATCTCTGCGTGGACATGGAGGCGTGCAATTTCGCGGCCAACCCGTCGGAACCATGCGCCTACGTGGACCTTTTCGGGGTGTGCGGCGGCAACGGGACGCTTCCGGAGCTGCTCGTCGGAACGTGGAAAATGAGTACGGCCACCGGAGCCGTTTCCGTGGGGCCTGCGCCTTACAGCACCGAATGGTACACGAGCCCGCCCGCTGGATTGCAAGCTACGCAGTACGATGACGTGTACACCTTCGGAGCGGACGGTACGTTGACGTTGGATTACGGAGGTTCCATCATCGACGCATTCGCGGACTACAGCACCGTGCCGTATGAGTGTTCGACGGCGGAGTTGACCTTCCTTCCCGGAGGCGGCACGTCCGGAGTAGACGCTTTTCAACTCGCGGGACCCCCGGGGTGCAGCTGCCCCTTCATCGGTGTCAACGATGCTGGATTGGTGTACGACATCGTGGAACTAACCGAGACGATGTTGGTCGTTCATGCCCAGGGGGACAACGCAAATTGCGGGCCCGATGCCAAGTACTTCACGCTGATCCTCACGCGATCAGGAGACACCGTGGTCAATGGGGACGGGTACCCGGCGGCGGACGGACATGACGGGATGACGTTGGTTTGGTCCGACGAATTCGATGGCACCAGCGTGAACGGCAGCAACTGGACGTACGACCTCGGTGACAGCGGCTGGGGCAACAACGAGTGGCAGAATTACACCAGCAGCCCCGCGAACAGCAGCGTCGCCGACGGGTTCCTGACCATCACCGCGCGGCAAGAACCCGGGGGCGGGTACACCTCGGCGCGCATGAAGTCCGTCGAATTGCAGGAATTCCAGTTCGGGCGCATTGACGTGCGGGCGAAGTTGCCGCAAGGGCAGGGCATTTGGCCGGCGATTTGGATGCTCGGCGCGAACTTCGACGCCGTGGGCTGGCCGGCTTGCGGGGAGATCGACATCATGGAGCTCGTGGGGCATCAGCCGGGGACGGTGCACGGCACGGCGCATTGGGGAGCCGCTTGGAACCAGCACCAGTACACAGGCGAGAGCATTTCCCTGCCCGCGGGGGAGACCTTCAGCGACGCGTTTCACGTGTTTTCCGTGGTTTGGCAAGCAGACCAAATCACGTGGCTGATGGACGACCAGCCTTTCTTCACCCTCACGCCGGCCCAAATGAACGGCCAGTCCTACCCCTTCAACGCGCCCTTCTTCTTCATCCTCAACGTCGCCGTGGGCGGCAACTGGCCCGGCTACCCCGACGCCACGACCTCGTTCCCGCAATCCATGGTGGTCGATTGCGTGCGCGTGTTCCAAGCGAACTGACGCGTGCGAAGGGGCGGCTCAGTCGCGGTAGCGGTCCTTCATTTGCTCGTGCGCCCAGTGCATCGTCCACCGATAAGGTGAGGCGTAGAAATTGGGGTAGTCTTCGCGGCGGTAAGCGGTGGCGGTAGGGTCCGGAACGGATCGGAGGAATTTCTTGAACGACCGGTTCCAGAGGCCACTGAACACTTCCGGGGCTGCGATGGCGCCTGCGGTTTTGGTTTGGCCAAACAGCTCAGCGGGAATGCCCGCCTCCACCCCGATCCTCCGGGGAATGGGACGCCCTCGCTCCCCCTCTTGGAAGGCAGCCATCTCGGGGCTCGTGGTGATTGCCATCACCCGATCCGCCCGTCGATTTCCGATGACTCCAACGGCAACGAGGGAATACCCGACGCGAAGCCGGTGCTCCAATTGCGAAATCAGCACCATCGCATGGAAATTCGGAGCGCGCAGCCGATCGTCTTCGAACCAACGCTTCATCCCCCAAGTAATGTCCCCTCCTTGCCCTGAGAACAGCACCGAATCCGTGAGTTCCCGATCGAAAATGGCCAACGGCCGGTTCTGCCCGATGGGCATGGCGAAGCATTCGTGCACGACTCGGTTTGGAAGCAGCAAGGAACGCGATCGATGGCGCGCGCGAAGCTTGAGGCCGAGCCGCTTACCGAGTTCACGCGCGTCCTCCCGCCCGAGGATGGTAATGGCCTCCGTGACCCCCAATTCACGAGCCAAAACAGAAACCGCCACGGAATCGTAGCCGGTGCTGAGCGTGGTTTTCACCCCCAAGGGCTTCGGACGGTCAGGACTCGTGGCATTCTCCTGGATCCGCGCCATCACCCCTTTGATGAACGCGCGGTACGAAGCGAAGTTGGGCTCGAACCAATCCACCTCCGCCGACGGCATCCGTTCTCCCCCTTGGGCCGAGATGGACCAACCTGCCAGCGCCACCACGCCGACGCGGGCGCCGTCCTTCAGCCGCAGCGTGGGCAACTCGTCCACGATGCCCACACTGAAGACGCGCACCAAATCGATGTAGTAATCGCCCCATCTGGGGTCGAGTGCGTTTCCGGTTTGGGTCAACCAGCACAACAACGAGTTCGAAGCGCATTGCTCGTCATCCGACGAATCCGGGTTGACGAAGACGCATGCGTTTTGGAAGTCCAGGGAAGGAATCAACTCCACGGAATCGGCCTGCAGCCGAATGCCGGACCCCGTGAACACCGTCGCCTCCACGAAACGCCCCTCTGCAAAGTCCCCGTCCCACACCCCTTCGAACAACCGATCCGCGCGGACGATGACCCCGCTTCCGTGCAGCACGTGGACGGTTTGCTCCGATTTCGACCACCGAGCAAACCACGCTCCTTGGGGCCAGTGTTCCTTGACGACCGATCTGAATTTCATGGTGCGAAAGCTAATCACATTGAGCCGATGCACGACGCCGACGCCCCCCTATCTTCGCCGCACAATCACCACCCATCGCCTTGGCCAACATCAGCATCCTTTGGCACCCGCGCAGCCTGCGGTGGCGCCGCAAACATTACTTGATCTCCCAGCACGCGGGGATTTGGGAGGAAGAAGGGCACGCGGTTCGGCACCACTGCCATGCCGCGGACGCGATGCGGTGGGCGGATGCGATCATCGTTCATGCCGATGCGTCCGAGGTGAAATCGGTGGTGGAGCCGTTGAGCGATCATCCGCTGGTGCTGAATGCTGGGGTTGCCGACATTCGCAAGTCCGCGATGAGCGACTTGGTGCTGAAGCCGGGGGACGATTGGCAGGGACCTGTGGTGGTCAAAACCGATTTGAACAACCGAGGATTTCCGGAACGTTGGTTGCTGCTCAAATCCGGATTCGCCCATTGGAACACGGAACTGCGTTCGCGCGGCTACCTGCTCTTTTCGTCGTTCGCCGAGGTGCCGGATGCGCTGCTGAAGCACCCCGCCTTGGTCGTTGAGCGATTCGAACCGCAGCGGGAGGGCGAGCACTTTACCACCACGTCGGCCACCTTTTTTGGGGATGAAGTGAGCTGCATCCAACTCACCGCAGCCGAGTGGCAGGTCAAGCAAGAACCGGCCTTCGCGTGGAAGCGGATGACCGAAATTCCTGAGGCGGTGCTGGCGAAGCGGGAGGCATTGGGCTTGGACTACGGCAAAATCGACTTCACGGTGAACGAACGGGGCACGCACATTTTCGACGTCAACAAGACCATCGGCCGCATCGCTTTCATCGAAAACGGCGAGCAAATCCAACGCATGTCGAAGAGCCGGCTGAAAGCCCGGGGCGCGGTGATCGAGCGCTATTTGAGCGGCGAAATCACGCCCCTCTCCCGCGGCAAGTAAGGATTCGCCGCCGTGGCAAAGGCCCAGTGCATCGCGTAGTCGAGGGGGCCTTCGCAAGGACCCAAATCGGCCGCGAAGGTGCGAATGGCGGCCTCGATGGAAGCGGGGGTTTGCGCAACGAATTGGATTTGGCCTATGTGCTTTTTCTGGCCAAAATCGCGCCACCGCACCCCACCTTCCACCCCCACGCGCCGGGGAATCGGGCGGCAATAATTCGGGTCTTCATCGCGGAACGGCATCAGCTCGGACGCGCGTGAAATGGCCTCGATGGCGGCGTGGTGGGTTTGGTTCATCAACGGCACGGGCACCAACACGAACCCCACGCGCAAGCGGTATTCCGTGTACGAAACGCCCGCAATGATGGTGTCCCGAGGCCGGGCGCATTCCGGTCCTTCGAACGCCGAAGTCATCGACCACATTTCATCGCCTCCGTGGCCGGAAAAAATCAGGGCACCGCGCTGATCCGTCTCGTGCAACGCCATGGGCTGGTTCTTGCCCTCCGGCAGCAGGTAAAACTCAAGCCGCACCGACAGCGGCAGGTGCTCAACTTTCCTCAACTCCTTCACGCGCAGGTCAAACCCCAGCTGCGCCCCCACCGCCCGCGCATCTTCCCTTCCAACGGTGCACAGGGCCTGACGCACCCCCACCTCGCGCGCCCAAACCCCAACCGCCACCGAATCAAACCCCGTGCTCAACTCCGTCTTCGGTTCGAATCGCGCGCGCCGCCGGGGATCCGAAGCATTGTCCACCAAGCGCCGCAACCCCGCACGCATGGCTCCGGAATACGCTTCAAAGCCATCGAATGCCGGCGATGACGGCTGCGGTTTGACCCGCTCCCCTCCCAGCGGCGTGCACCGCCACGGCCACAGCTCCAACAGCGCCAACGTGCGCCCACCGGCCAAGGGCAACTCGGGCAACGCACGCGCCGCCCCGCCCCTCAGCGCATCCAAGAAATGCTCGCGGTACGACGGCACCTCAGGATCCAAGGTTGCCCCGGTCACAGACAGAAAACAGTGCAACGAATTCGACGCCTCCTGCCGCTCTTCCGAAACGTAAATCCGCTCCTGCGGATGAAACGGCGGCACGAGCACGACCTCATCGTCCCGAATGACCGCGCCCGAACCGCACGGATGCTCCGCCGCATCAAAGCCGGCCTCCGCGAACGCCCCGTCCCAAACGCCTTCAAAAAACCGGTCTTCCCACACCTCCACCTGCACCCCATGCCGAACTACGCATTCCCCGCCCCACTGCCAAGCTGCGTGCCAAGCCAACGGCGGCCAATCGGCCTCGAGGATGAAGCGCAACCGCATCACAGCACCGGTGAAGTGAACGCGCCGCGCTCCTGAAAATGAACGAGCTCCTTCCGCGCGTCGAGGAGCAACTGGTGCGCGCTTTGTTGCGAATGAAACGCGTTGTGCGGCGTGATGCGGAGCCGTCCCGCGAACGTGCCGCGCTGCCAATGTTGGAACAGGGGGGAGCGCTCGACCTCCGGCTCTTCCGGGAGGACGTCGAAGCACGCGCTGAGGCCGCGGTGCTCGATGGCATGGAGCAACGCCTCTGCATCGCCGAGCAGGCCGCCGCGCGCCGTGTTCACCAACAGCGCATCGGGCTTCATTGCGCCGAGAAACGCCGAGTCGATGAGGCCTGCGGTTTGGCCATCAAGCGGCACGTGGAGGGTCACCACATCCGCGGTTTGGAGCAGCATTTCCAGGTCATCCGCTTGCCCCTCCTGCACGCGCACATGCGGGTCGTAGGCCAAAACCCGAAAGCCCAACCCGCCCGCCAGCCGCATGACCCGCGACCCGATCCGCCCCGCTCCGACCACCCCCACGCACACGTCCTTCGCCCCGCGAATCCGCGCCAAACTGTGGCGCTGCCACCGCTCCGGATCGCCCTTCAAATTCGCCTCCAATTCCCCATGCCCCAGCGACCAATCGAGGATGAACGCCAACGCACTCAGCGCCACTTCCTCCGTGCAATACCCCGGTAAATTCGTCACCGAAACGCCCCGCTCACGGCAGGCCGCAAGGTCCACCTTGTCGTAACCGACTCCGAGCCGGATGATGCCCTTAAGGTCCGGCAAGCGGTGGAGGAAGGCCGCGTCCACCACGGTTTGGTGAACGAGCAGCAACTCCACGCCGGGCAGTTCGCCTTCGGGACGCCACGGGCAAAAATGCGCGGGGAACTGTTCTCGGAGCCACGTCGCGGGCCCGTCGGTGGTCGCGATCATGGCCATGCGTGCACCCATTCTTGGTGAGCGACCCCGTGGAGCCCTGAGTTGATGCGCACCTCGCGGTTCTTGAAGGTTTCCGGGTCTTCGGCGACCGCCGCCTGAATGCGGTGGATGGACGGCTCATTGGGGTAGAGCCAGCGCGCGATGGTTTGGCCGTCGGCGTGCACTTCGCGCCCGAGGAACAAGGCCCCGTGCCGCTCGTGAACGGGCTTGACCCGATGGAAGAACACCGCGGCAGCGCTTTCGTGATCGCGGCCTTGCGCTTGGTAGACACGGAGTCGGACGCACGGCTCCAGGTGCGCGGATTCATGGAACCAGAGCGCCACTTGTTCTGGGGTTTGCCAGTTCAATCGGGGCAAGCGGGAGAGCATCCGGGCGAATGGTTGTTCTCCGAACTGATGGACCAAAGGCGCGACCCAGTCCTGGCTGATGTTGGCTTGGGCGGAGGCGATGTAGAGCGGGCGAGGCAAGGCCGATTCGGCATTCACCCAATCCCGTTCGACGGCCTCGACCAGCGCGGGGGTGGGCTGGCGGCCGGCGAGTTGGAGGGCTTCGTCGATGCGCAAGTTGCGCCCTCCGAGCCCCATGCCCGCGAGGGTGCCATCGATCCACGTGCAGCCGGCTTGGATGGCGGCCTCGGTGTTCGCGCGTGCCCAACCGAGGTTGTTGTGGGCATGGAATCCGATGGGACCGGACCAGTGGGCGCGCAGGGCGGCTACGAGTTCGGGCACGTGTTCCGGGAGGACGGCCCCTCGGGAATCCGCCAAATACACCACTTCGACCCCTTGAATGCTGGCCGCGACGCGGCGGATGTCCTCGGGGCGGCTGGCGCTGATGTTCGTGAGGTTGAGCGAAACGCGGAAGCCGCGGGCGAGGGCGCGTTGAGCGAGCTGCAGGGCGGGCTCCGGCTGCTGGATGGCACACGGAATCCGGATCAGGTCGATGAGCCCTTTCCGCTCGGCCAAAACCCGC
Source organism: uncultured Flavobacteriales bacterium (assembly GCA_965656785.1). Taxonomy (GTDB): domain Bacteria; phylum Bacteroidota; class Bacteroidia; order Flavobacteriales_D; family Sanyastnellaceae; genus JALQTD01. The sequence goes on along the minus strand of CBFHLY010000023.1, from coordinate 36,275 downwards.
TCCGGCTCCGCACACGAGGCCCGCAACATGGCCGAAATCGGCACGCCCGCCGCGACCCGGCGCATGCGCCTCAACGCTTCGGGGGGAAGCCCCATGCTGTCCGTGCGGATTTCGGCATCGAGGTAGCCGACCTCGATGAAGTCGACGCCGGCCTCGGCCACGTGACCGATGATTTGGTCCGCCATTTCCGGCGAGAAAGCCCAGCCGTTCAAAAAGCCCCCATCCCGGAGGCTGCAATCCAATGCCTTCATGCGTTCCGTTGATTCCAATCGAAAATGAACACGTCCCGGGTCGCTACATCGGACGGGTCTTCCGGATAGAATGGCGTCACCGCGTGCATGCGCTGCCGGTCGTTGAGCAGGACCCCCTCCCCTCGATGTTCCAAGGTTCGTTCTTCCAACAGGTTCAGATCCAAATCATAGATCCGCGACGCGGCTCCTCGAACGTTCGTGCGCTTCCAAAGCATCATGGCGATGAAGTCGTGGCCGTCCCGATGGATGCCTTCCGGAGTGGACAACCCCTCGGCCTCCGAGCCACATGTGGTCTGGATTCGGATTTGGTGCACATTCAGCTGCCAATCCCCCTCCTCAATCCCGAACAACCGGGACTGGCGCTGAGCAAGCGAGAACAGAAAGGACTCGGGAACGCAGGTTTCATCGATGGGATTGAAGGTGCGCTGCACACCACCGTTGTACCGGTTGATGCCCGCAGACTGGTAGAACGATTGATCTTCGAGGCGCTTCCAGACGCCATCCACTCGGGAGAATTTCGTCATCGCCCGAAGCCGTTGAGCTCCACCCAATTGATACCACGGGTCCTTGTTCAGTTCCGCAAATGATCGGTCAATGCCCTCGCGCAACCCCAACGAATGCCCTTCCTCCCCCAAATCTTTGAAGTGTTGAAACTGGAACATTTGTTCTTTTATTCGGTGCATACGAGCTAGCACAAGGGAAGGTTGCGACCAGGTAGCAACGGGGCAATCGTGGCCGTTATGGGGTCAGCGACGGCCAAAGTCGAAGAAACGGTGCCAGAACGGCTCGTCGAGGAAGGCATGACCGAGCTGCAGCGTGATGGACCGCAGCGCGTCGGGAAACCCTCCCGCCGTTCCCGCCAACTCCGCTTGAATGCGCCGAACCGGAAAGAGCAGGAAGTCGTGGAATGAAGGCCGACGAAGCTCGTTTTCGCGGAACTGGCGCATGGTTTCGGCGGCTTCAAGCCGTTGACCGTTGAACAGTTGGACCATGGCCGTCAACAGATAATGGACCTGCAGTTCATGCCGCTGGAACTGCCGCAAGGCGTATTCCTGGACTTCGATTTGGGCCAACAACCAGTGGGCCAAATCCCGGTCGCCCGTCACCAATGCGAACGTCCGCGGCTCAATGAACGTCGTCATGTCACGTTCCGCATCCCCCCACATCGGCTTCAACTTCGCCCACAATTCATCGAACGAAGCCGGGCGCTCGCGCATCACGTAAACGGTAAAAATGCGGCCCAACAGCGCCGGTGGACAAGGCTCCACCCACAAGGATGCCAAATCGAGTTCCGGCAAGGACTCCCGGTTCATCCAAGCGCGAAGTTGCTGCAGGCACGCCAAGAAAATGCCCGCTTCGTGCGAAACTTCCCGCACGGCCAGTTCATCCGCCCACCTTCCATAATAGCCGTTCAACGCTGAATAATCGACCACGCGCAAAAAAACCGCCTCCACGAACACCGGATGGCACAAGAGCGCCCACCTGCCTTCCAAATTCGCGCGCCCCAACATCGCCCCCATGGAAGTGGCGAAATGAATTTGGTAAGAATATGCGTAGTCGTCAATGGCGCAAAAACCGGCATCCAGCAACGAGCTTAGCTCGGCATCCCGACCGGCGAGGAACAGTTCGCGGAAGGTGGTCAAGATCCATTCCAGTTTCGACGGCGTGGACGGCTCTTCCTCGAACCAGCGCAAGAGCGCCGTCCCTTCCGCGTTCGCCAAAAGTTGACTCAATTCGGAACGTTGACGCCACGCATTCAAACTGGGCTCCGCCGAACAAAAATGGGAATACCCCTCGAACCCAACGTACTGAGCGAGCACATCCAACGTCCGGCGCCGGGGCCTCCCTCCTGCGGCCAACCCGAACAACCGGCGGAGGGTGTTGTAGCTCACGAATTCATCCGTTTCCACCAAGATCAATTCAGAAAGCAGCTCACAATCGCCGCGGTTTCCCACCCGAATGCGGGCCGCGTCTTCCACCTTCTGCAACAATTCTTCAATCATTCTTATAAATGTATCAAATGTGTATCAAGCACCCATCAACAATCGTATAAATTCGCTGAAAATAACTCTTTGACCGCGACGACCATGAAAGCATTCCCCTTCTTTACCCTGTTGATTTCGGGTCAAATCGGCTTGGCTCAACAAGCGGCCTTGACGGCTGGAGGCGATGCCGAGGGCACGGGCGGTCGGGCCAGCTTCTCCATCGGTCAGGTGGCGTACGTTGCCCTCACGAGCGAGTCCGGCCTGGAATCGCAAGGGGTTCAGCAGCCGAATGCCAATTTCATCGCGTGCACAAGCGACGCCAACGAGAACGGCATCTGCGATGACTTGGACGCGGGCGGATGCACGTACCCCCTTGCGCCCAATTTCGATCCTGCTGCGACCATGGACAATGGAAGCTGCATTTGGCCTGAACCCTGTCCGGAGGCATCGTGCACGGGCGACCTCAACGCCGACTCCTTTGTGTCCGTAAGCGACCTGCTCATGCTCTTGGGCGCCTTCGGAACGGACTGCATCAATTGACCTCAACGACCCCTTTTCTTTCCCCATGAAGCAATACGCTCCCCTTTTGATCGGATTGGCCCTCTCCGCCGCGACCACCGCGCAAGTGACGGAACAATTCAGCTACCAATCGGTCGTCCGCAACGGCATGAACGAATTGGTGTCCAACAGCCCCGTCTCCATTCGCATCAGCATCCTCGCTGACTCCACGACAGGGGAAGTGCTCTATTCGGAAACGCACAGCGTGGAATCGAATGCCAACGGCTTGGTCAGCCTGAACATTGGAAACGGACAAGTCGTTGAGGGCGATTTCTTATCAGTCGATTGGGGATCAGGCCCCCATTTTCTCAAAACCGAAACGGACCCGGCCGGGGGCAGCTCTTACTCGATCGTGGGCACCTCGGAGCTGTTGAGCGTGCCGTACGCTTTGCACGCTCGGCATGCGGGCGATGCGTGGTCGTTGACCGGAAATGCGGGGATCGATGCGGGCTCGCAGTTCATTGGCACGACGGATTTCGCGCCCTTGCAATTCCGGGTGAACGGTGAACTCGCAGGGAGCGTGAGCGCCGAATCTTCGAACACGTCCTGGGGCCACTTGGGCCTGAGCAATTTGTCGGAGGGCGCGTTCAACGTGGCGGTGGGCAAGGGCGCTTTGCAGGCAGCCGAATCCAGTTCCTACAACGCTGGGGTGGGCTTCGAGGCGTTGCGACATGCCACCGGAATGGAGAACACCGCGGTCGGTTACCGGTCCTTGGGAGCCGGGAATGAGGGGGACCAAAACACCGCCATGGGGGCCGAAGCGTTGCTCTCCAACACCGCATCGGCCAACACTGCCGTCGGATTCCGTGCACTGCGTCAGAACACCACGGGCTCGGGTTTGGTCGCGATCGGCACCAGCGCCCTCTACCTCAACACGACAGGGGAATTCAATACGGCTGCAGGGCAAAGTTCCCTGTTCAGCAACACGACAGGGGGCTACAACACCGCCATCGGAAACGGCGCGATGTTCTACAATGCAGAAGGCTCTGAAAACACGGCTTTGGGCTATCATGCGCTCGAAAGCAACACCTCGGCCATTCAGAACACCGCCATCGGCGTGGAAGCGCTGTTGTCCAACACGGCATCGGCCAACACCGCCGTCGGATTCCGTGCGCTGCGTCAGAACACCACGGGCTCGGGTTTGGTCGCGGTAGGAACCAGCGCCCTCTACCTCAACTCCGAAGGACATCACAACACCGCCGTTGGACAAGGGGCCCTGTTCAACAACACCCTAGGAGCGCACAACACGGCTATCGGTCACGGAGCGTTGGGGAGCAATTCGAGCGGCTCGCACAACATCGCCATCGGTTCGGATGCGGACGTCATGAGCGGGGATTTGACCCATGCGGTGGCCATCGGAGCCCACGCGAAAGTGGAAACCAGCTACGCGATGGCATTGGGCGGAACGGGCGAAGATGCCCTCAACGTGGGCATCGGCGTCAGCGCTCCGCAGCGCACCCTGCACGTCAATGCGGTGATGCGGTTGGAGCCGATTCCCGAAGCGCCTTCGAACCCTTCTGCAGGCGACTTGTACTTCGACAGCACACTCAGCAAGTTGCGGGTGTATGACGGCAACGCGTGGCAGGATTGCTGGTGAAGGGCTTCGCTACGCTGAATCGCGACGTGAAACTTGGGAGCATCGGGGGCACATCTCGGGATGGCCGCACGACGAGGTGAACCCAAGGGAAGCGCTGTGGTTCCGCGATGAAGGGGATTGCTGCCAAGAAGTTCTACTTCCCCCATTCAATTGTTTCCACTTCGTTCCCCATCGACACCGCCATGTTTCTGCTTGTGTTGCATGCACCGCGGCCCTCGCATTCGCCTGAACTCAGGTTCGATCGTGGACACAGCGGACGGAAAAACCATTGCCGTAATAGGCCGAAGTGATGGCAATCCCGTTTGACGATTCATTCAAGCTGTAGGACTTGGCCCGCGTTGAAGATGTTTTGGTGGAGGTCCAAAAAGAACCAACATAGCTTCCGACGCCGTACCAGTTATTGCTGCTAAAAGATCCCCAGGGAGCCCCTTGAACCCATAGGTGTCTTAACCGATTGATGTCGAAGAGACGGAACCGCCGGGTTCGCTCCAGCCTCCGACCGACCGCAGCGTGCGGCCTAAGAAAATCGTGTCGCCATCCGCAATTTGCAGTGCTGGAAGTACTTGCCATTGAGGTTGTTTTACGTTGTTGTGTGCGAAGTTTTGGGCCCCGCCGGACGCGGCCAATGACTCCGCCTGATTTGGTCATGTATGGAATTTCTGTGCCTTGGGACGTGAACGTGGTACGGAGGTTTTCTGCAAACCAGCATTGGTCTCCGATTTGGACTAAATCGTAGGTGTACCCATCCATCGCTACGGTGGTGCACAAATAGGACGAACAGCTGCCGTCGTCCACATTAGCAGCCTCGTCGAATTCCGCGTAGAGGTAATCCGTGCAGCCCTCCACAATGAAAGTCACGCAACTGCCATCCTCCCAGGTTGCCTCTGCATTGTACTCCAGATAGTTGCTGTATGTGCAGCCTGGAATACTGAAGAGCACAACAAGCGAATCCGTAGCGATCACGAGCGCATTGTTCAGCGCAGCAATCGAATCCGTAGCCGTCGCCCAAACCCCGTTCAGCGCAGTCACCGAATCCGTCGCCGTCGCCCAAACCCCGTTCAGCACAGCCACCGAATCCACCGAAGATTCCAACGCGCCGTACAAAACCAGAATGGAATCAACGGCCTGAACCAGCGCCGCCTCGGCTCCACCCAACGAATCGATCATTAAATCCAGCACCCCATTGAGATGAAGGACGGTATCGGCGTATTCGACCAGTTGTTGGCCTTGGCCTTGAATCACATCCAACGCCTCCTCTTGGTTGACCACGACGTAAGACGTGCTCCGACGGTCAGGGTATCGAACTGGGCATTGACTTGTTCAACGCACGCAAGGGCAGCCCGCATGGTGAGGAAGGTCACTAGCAGAGAAGTCGAAGCCGAACACCAGCGTAGCATTTTTTTCATAAGCAATGAAACAGGCGTTCAGTGGTAAAAAATTATTTTCAGCGACCAATACACGCCGTTCGTGACAAAACCGATGAACATTGACAGAAAACCCGATCCCGAACTTGAATCGGTAAGAACTTGCAGGACAATCCACCGACATGGACCACCCCATCATCTATCGAACGTTCTATGACCAGGAAGAAGCAAATCGGTTTGCTCAGAAATTTCTTGAACGGAATGTTCCTGCACGCATGGCCCTGAATTCTACTGCTTTTGACCTCACGTTTGCCGGGAATATGCCCCGCGATGAATACCAGCTCCTCATCGACGGGCACGACAGGGCGCGGGCGTGGGCCATGGAACTGGAGGAAGCCGAGGGCCTGGCGGCTGCAGTGGATTCCGATCACTACCTGTTCGAATTTCACGACGACGAGCTGATGAACGTTTTGGAGGAAGGAGAAGCGTGGAGCGCGCTGGATTCTTTGTTAGCTCAACGCATCTTAAAGGAACGCGGAATTGAGGTTACGCTCGAGGAACTCTTTCGGCGCAACGCGGCGAGGCACGAGGTGATGAATGCGCCTGAACAGGCGGGAAGAACCCTGATTGCTGCGGGGTATGCATTCAGTTTGCTGGGGGCGGTTTTGGGCTTGGCCATCGGCCTTTTCTTGCGGCATTCGACGAAAACGCTGACGAACGGGGAACGCGCTCCTCTCTACCGGGCGTCAGACCAAATCCACGCCAAGCGCATGGTCGCATTGGCACTCGCATCTGCAATCCTCCACGTACTTCCGTTCCTGAAGTTCGCCGCTCGACCGACGAGGGCCCAATTTCCCTCGAAGACCGGAGGTTCAGCGTACCTTCCGAGCCTGAACTGTTCGGATTCAGTTGGACTGATTTTGAACGCAATACGACGAACCGTTTGCTTCGATTCTGAAATGATGTTGAGCGGTTGGGAGGTGGCGCGGGGTTTTGGCTAGGTGAAGCCTTAAGCGGAGAACGGCTCGCTCAGGGATTTGACCAAATCCGATAGCGGCTTGCGCTCCCGGACCTTCCTGCCTTCTTCCATTTCCACCAAATCCTGCGGCGTGGCTTCCGTGATCGCGCCCTTGCCGATGCCCATCATCGCAACCGGTTCGAGCGCTTCGAGCAAGCCGAGGTCGCGCTTGAGCGTCGCTGCGTCGAAGGCCGACAGCTGGTGCAAGTCGTACCCGAGGGCCGTGAGCTCAACGGAGAACTGGCCCATTGCCATGCCGGTGCAATAGATTGCAGACGAATCCGGGTTGCCGTTGTGTTCGGAGGTGGTTCGGGCGAGGATGACGCCAATGCCGCCTGCGAACTGCAACCAGTTTTGGTTGAACGGAATGGCAAACGACTTCAGGCGATCGAACGCATCGGTTCCTGCGGGCTCATAGATGAAGCGCCAGGGCTGGGAATTGTAGGCGCTCGCTGCCCACTGCGCTGCTTCAAACGCGGTTTTAATCTCTTCAAATTGAACGGGTTGACCGTCGAACGCATAGGGGCTTTTCCGGGACCGAATCAGATCAATGATGCTCATCGCAAAGTGGCTGTTGTGATTTTAAATGTTGATACAATTATATGGCAAGGGTGCGAAAGATCAGGCTGTGTCTGTTACAATTTTATCCAATAGGCTGCTCCCCCGATTGACCGAGTTTGTCCTTGAAATTCGCCAGAAACGCCTCCCGTGCGCCGAGGGCATTCCGCTTTGGAAAAGGCACTTCGGGAACGGAAAAACCAAGAAACGAACACAGTTCCGCCCAACCGTGGCCTTTTGCAACATCGAACACCAGCACATCGTCCGGTCGCTTCCGAAAATGAGCTGCCACAGCGGCGTAATGGTCCCTGTACTGGCGCGTCCACCCCTCGCGGTCCACCTCCAACCACGGCACGTCCCGATCCGGATGCCGGCGCTGCTCCTGCTGCTGCCGCTGAACATGCCGTTCCCGGCTCGACAACCACGCCTCCAACTCCCGGGTGTTCACGATGAACTTGCTTCCTGGACACTGCCGATCGAACTCCTTGAACACGTCGATCGTGTGCGGCGCCTTGTCCCAATCCGAATACGCGTCGTACCCTTCAATGCCTTGCAAAATGTACCGGCCTGCAAGGAAGTTGTCCAGGATCATGTCCTTGATGCTGGCTCCCGTTTCATCTTGATAATGAACACTTTTCAACCCGAGAATGCGGAATGCCGCATGCAGGGAGGAGGTGCCCGTTTTGTTCAATCCAATGCAGAAAACCTTGCCATTCATGAGCTCAATGAGGGATGCGGTGCCACGGAGGGAAAGGTACGCATCCTACCGCAACAACACCGCCATCCGGCGCGCAAGCAGCGCACGGCTGTTCCCGTGTTCTTATCCCAGGCCGTTGAGCTCTCCCAACCCGAGTTGCCAGCCTGGTAAAGCTCCATGGCGGTGCCGTTGTTCGTGCTATTGGGGGTGTCTGCCCACATGAGTTTCGACCAATCTGTGTCGAATGAATAGGAGCCAGAGTCCCAGCGAAAGCCGTGCTGCATGCCAAATCCCGTGGTATTCGTTCCCGTGGCGGAAATCGCTGACCACCCGTTGCCTGCCAAGGTGCCGAATTCGGCTGAAATGGCCTGTCCCCAACCCGACGGGCACAACTCCAGCTGGTTCACTGCCCACCAATTGTAGAAGTACCCATGCGACTCCAAGTACACCGCTTGCTGGGAACGACCCGGCGTAGAACGCCCTGACCAGGTCGCGTTTGCCGTCACTTCTGGGATGCTGGCGCCGGTCCGGGTGGTCGTGGCTGCGAGGTTGTCGGCGAACCAACATTGGGCGCCAATTAGGACCGTTGCGTAATTCACACCCTGATAGCCCAGTTCATCGCCGCAGTTTACAAACACTGCGGGGACGAAAGCACCGGTCGTGAACGACAGCGTGTCGCCGTAGCCGGTGCCCTTCGCATTCACCGCCCAAGCCGCGAAATAATACAAGGAACCCGGAGACCAGTCGGAAGGGTCCGCAGTGAAGTCGCCAACGTTCGCACTGCCTGCCGCGGAGGAGGCGCCCACCAGCGTGCTGCTGCTGCCCCACTTGAAGCCGGTGCTCGTAACCGCCTCGCCCCCGTCGCTCACCACGGAGCCAGCGAGTTGCGCCGATGACGAGCCGATGTTCGACGCTGCAGCGGACGCCACCTCGGGCGGATCCGTCAGGAGGTCATCGAGGATCAAGCCGTAGGACGCAATGAGGGCCGCCAAGCTGTCCGCATTGATTGAACGGTAGCGCTTGTCATCGACCGTTTCCTCTTGGTAATAGCGGGCGAACGGACCGGTCCCCCCTGCTTCCTAGATGGCCTGCTCGCGGTGCAGGACGATGGGAACAAGGACCTCGGGCGTGGAGGAGGAGAAGGCTTCGGTTTGGCCTAAAACCCGGGGCACAAAGGCCAGGAGCAACGAGGCCCCAACAAACAGTTGTTTACAAGACAAATCCATAGCAGGTCAGTTAAGGGTATCACACTGAACATGAGGCAACAAAACGCGAAGCGGAACGCCTGAGCGGCACCCGGTTGCATCCTCAGCCTCCAAGTAGTTCAGGCCAGGAGCAAGGGCATTCCAGAGCGCTTCAGGGAGGGCAATGCCTCCGGGCATGAGGAACACGGCGTAGGGAGGAGTGCCCCCGGTGATGTTGGGCGCCAAGGCCCCATCCCGCGCTCCAGCTGCACTGGCCGCCTCTACTGCGACGGATCCGATGAGCACCTCGTCGCAGGAGCCGTCGTCGGCATTCGCCGCGGGGTCGCAATTGCATGCGGCAGGATGCGTGCAGCCCGGAGCCGCCGGCTCATCCGCATCGCATACGCTGTTGTTGTTGATGTCGGTGCACACCAACCCATCGCAGTCTTCGTAGCCGGTCGGGGGGTACGTGCAGGAGCCGTCGTTTTGCGTGGCCGTTGGATCGGAGTAGCAGGCGGTGTTGTCCGTGCAGCCTTGGCAGGACGTGAAGTCGCATGCCGCTGAGTCCGTCGCTGAGGGATTGTAGTTGCATGCGCCTGGGGTTTGGCAACCCGCGACTTCGTTCCCATCGCAGATGCTGTCGTTGTCGCTGTCTCCGTCCACCACCGTTCCGGTTCCGTCGGTCGCGCCGGAGCACGTGTCACACCCGCTGGCGTAGACGCAACCCGCATTGATGCTCGCGTCGCTGTCGCAGTTGCATGCGATGTTGTCCGTGCATCCCAAGCAACTCGTGAAATCACACGAACCGTCGTCCACGGTGGCGGTGGCGTTGTAGTTGCACGCTGAATTGTCGGTGCAACTGTAGTCGCAAGAACCGTCCGGGTTGTTTGCGGTGGCGTCGTAATTGCGCGCATCGGCCAGGCCGCAGCCGCTGATGATGCACGCCCCATTATCCTGCGTGGCACCCGCGATGTCGTCGTCCTTCCACCACACCGCGTGCTTCGTGGGCCACAACGTGCGGGAGGCGGTGCAGGCGGGCATCGGCGGCTCGGCATCCACACCGAGATGTTCTCGGATGGGTTGCTGGATTTGATCGAGCAGGGGGTGGTGACGGGTGAGGAGAAAGCGGTTTTGGCCGGAAAAGTGGTCAGCACCTTTGCGATGGGCAGCCAGCGACTTTACGACCACATCTCCGACAATCCGCTGCATCGCTTCAAGGACGCGGCGTTCACCAACGACACGGCCATCAACTCCGCCATCGAGGTCGATTTGACGGGGCAGGTTTGTGCGGATTCCATCGGGCCGCTGCAGTACTCCGGCGTGGGAGGCCAAATGGACTTCATCCGTGGCGCTTCGCTCTCCCGAGGCGGCAAGCCCATCATCGCCCTCGCCTCAACCACCCGCCAAGGGGCATCGAAAATTGCGGCGACGTTGCGACCGGGTGCGGCCGTGACGACGACGCGAGCGCACGTGCACTGCATCGTGACCGAATTCGGGGTGGCGGATTTGTACGGGAAGAACCTCCGTGATCGAGCGAAGGCCCTCATCGAAATCGCGCACCCAGACCACCGGGAAGGCCTGCAACGCGCCTTTCACGCCCTGCACGCCTAACCGGTTCGAATTGAAGGAATTGAGATGACCTACAAGGCGTTCATTTCCGCACCATCATGGTTTTGAAATTCGAATCCACTGCGTTCAAGCGTTTCGGGTTTCCATCAAACAAGGCCGCGTGCTTCGCTAGCAACCGTTCTTGGTCCTTGACGCGCTCGTCTTTGTGTGCGGTGAGCCGGTCCACATCGCCGTCTCGATTGAGGACATACACCACCCGGAGGACGCGCCTAACGGGCGCCACCAAACTCAGGCGGTAGAACATGTCCGTCCAATTCCGGATGTGAAACTGCGGGTCGAACCCACCAACTTGATCCAAAAGTACCCGCGGAATGATGGCGGATTGTTTGACATTCCAGCTGAACAACTTGCCGTTCAATCGATGCTGGTCGAGGCCCCAAACTTCGCCGACACGGGTGCACGCAGGCCATCTCCGGCCGGTGATTTCCTTGTTCACTTCGGTTGGGACTCCACCTACCCAAACGGCCAATGCCGTTCGAGAAGCCGTTGACCACAAACGTTTCACCCCCGTTGGCAACAACCGGTCATCATCATCCAAGAACATGAGGTGGGAAGCCGTCGATGCCGCAATGGCTTCGAGCACGTCCGGTCTGTTTACGCAACGCTCCCAAAATTTCAAACCACTGGAATTCAAACGATTCAACATGACTAAAGGATCGCCCACAGCCGACATCCCGTCAAACGAACTCCCTCCCCCTCCTGTTCCGCGCTTTGCGGGAATTCGAGACGGCTTTCAGACACCCAATTTTTGGCCAATCGCCCTGCGATACTCCTCATCTTGCAACCAACGGTCGTAATGAATTCCCACGACCCCAGCTGGGGGATCCAACAACAGGTTTACATGCTGCACCCATACCCCCAAGATGCGATGAAGCTCTGGTGTTTCCTCGATCGGGTAAGCCAGTCGGCTCCCCTGATGTGCGCGTTGAATGCGACTGGCCAAGCAGTGATGAATGTGCCGAACCAACACCACATGAACTGTTTTCGGCTGATGCAACTCGTGCAACGGCACGAAGCGGTCTTCTGTTCCCAAATAATGGGCAACCTACTCAAGGCCTTGAAACCGACGGAGCCGGAAGCACGAACTGCATGGACGCTCATCGGATGAACAAAAACCGCACCAATTAACCCTCCGTTAACCATAAAATTCACACAACCCCGACATCATAAATGCTTCACAACGAGACCTGTGCATGTAAATTCACCGACTACCTTCCAGATGATTCCACCCACCTTCCAACACGATGAACACCACCTCAACCCCGACTCGTCCTGCAAAGCGGACCGCGAAACGCCGCGGCGCAACGCAGCGAATTTTTGTGCTTGACACGTGCGTGCTGCTGCACGACCACAGCGCGCTCCGGAATTTCGAGGAGCACCGCGTGGCCGTGCCGCTGACCGTGCTCGAGGAGCTGGACACGTTCAAGGTGGGCACCGAGTCGAAGCACTTTGAGGCGCGCCAAACCGTGCGCCTCCTCGACGAGCTCAGCTCCGCCCACGACCTCAACGACTGGATCCCCATCGAGCCGGGGAGCATGGGGCGCATCAAGGTGGTGCGGACGGGCCGGCTGCGGCGCTGTTTGGCCAGCAGACGAACGACCACCGCATCCTCGACGCCGCGTGGCAACTGCAGCAGCAGGAACCGCGAGCAGAAGTGGTCCTGATCACCAAGGACATCAACCTTCGGCTGAAGGCGCGGGCCATCGGGCTGCCGGCGGAGGATTACGAGAACGGGAAGGTCAAGGACCTCGAGGCGATTTACACGGGAACGAGCCGGATCGAGGGCATCGACGGGGAGGTCATTCGGAAGCTGTATCAGGCGGGGACGAGCCGGAAGATCACCATCCTCGGGGAGGCAAGGGAGAACAACCACTATTACGTGCTGAAGAACTGCACGTCGAGCGCGTTGGGGTATTTCAATGAGGGGAAGCGCTGCATTGAGCGGGTGGACAAGGCGTACGCGATGGGCGTGAAGGCCCGGAATGCGGAGCAGGCCTTTGCGCTGCACGCGATTTTGAATCCGGACATTGCGCTCGTGACGTTGTGCGGAGCGGCGGGCACGGGGAAGACGTTGTTGGCGCTCGCGGGCGCGCTGGAGCAGCGGAATCGGTACGAGCGCGTGTTGCTTGCGCGGCCGGTGGTGGCGCTTTCGAATCGGGATTTGGGCTACCTCCCCGGGGATGCGGAGGAGAAGGTGAGTCCTTACATGCAGCCGCTTTTTGACAACCTCAATTTCATCAAAGGCCAATTCGGCGAGCACGAGCGCAAGCGGAAGGCCATCGAGGAAATGCAGGCCGACGGGCGCATCACGATTTCGCCGCTGGCCTACATCCGAGGGCGCACGATCGTCAACACGGTGTTCATCGTGGATGAGGCCCAAAACCTGACCCCGCACGAAGTCAAGACGATCATCTCCCGGGCCGGCGAGAACACGAAGGTCATCCTGACGGGCGACTTGAAGCAGATCGACACGCCCTACCTCGACGAGCGATCGAACGGGCTGGCGTACGCGATCGACCGGCTGCGGGGGCAAGACCTGCACGCCCACGTGACCCTCCGAACGGGCGAGCGTTCCGAACTGGCGAACTTGGCGAATTCGTATTTGTAATTTCGTTACGTTGGGCGAACAAGGCGTTGCCGAAAGGGTTGCGTTGAGGCAACTCGGTTCCGCGATTTGATGGGGATTTTTGCACCGCAATTCTACTCAACACCCCAGTTCCCATGATCGCATTGCGCAACGCCCCCATCGGCCCTGCCTTGTTTTTGCTCGTTTTGGCGTTGGTTTGGACGGCGGCCTTTGTGTTCGGCTGAACTCAAGGGCGGTCGAGGACGCAGCGGATGGAAAATCCGTTGGCGTAAGCGGATGGGTTGGTGGTGATTCCGTTCGACCACTCAACCAGCGAGTATGTATGCGCCCGAATGGAGCTCGTTTTCGTAGAGGTCCAAAACTGCCCGACGTTGCTCCCTACGTAGGCCCAAGAGCTGCCCGTGAAAATCCCCCCGGGGAGCCCATTGAATCCATAGGTGTCGTAACCGATGCTCGTTGAAGTAATTGAACCGCCTGGTTGATTCCAATCGCCGACAGACCGCAGTGTTCGTCCTAAGAAATTGACGTAGCCATCCGCAACCTGCAGGGCTTGCAGTTCTTGCCAATCGGCTTGGGTAGACACGTGCCAATCGATGGGGCAGATGCCCTCCGGATGCCACGCCGCATAGCCGTTGTACAAGCGGCCGTAAGCGTTGAGGTTGTTTAGGTTGTTGTTCGCGTAGTTTTGGGCCCCGCCGTTTGCGGCATTCCAATCCGAGCTGTTTGTGATGTACGGGATTTCCGTGCCTTGGGAAGTGATCGTGGTTTGGAGGTTTTCTGCAAACCAGCATTGGTCGCCGATTTGGACCAAATCGTACGTGTACCCATCCATCGCCACGGTGGAGCACAAATACGTCGCACACGACCCATCGTCCACATTCGCAGCCCCATCAAATTCCGCATAGAGGTAATCCGTGCACCCCTCCACAATGAAGGTCGCACAACTGCCGTCGTCCACGTTCGCGACCTCATCGAACTCCAGGTAGTCCGAATCCATGCAACCGGGATAGGCCAAATTGACGCAGCTCCCATCCTCCCACGTCGCCTCTGCATTGTATTCCAAGTAGTTGCTGTACGTGCACCCCGGTACACTGAAGAGCACGGCGAGGGAGTCCGTGGCGATGTCGAGCGCCGTGGTCAGCGCAACGAGCGAGTCGGTGGCGGTCGTCAGGTTGCCGTTCAGGTAAGCAATGGAATCCGTCGAAGTTGCCCAGACACCAATCAACGATGCGATTGAGTCCGTCGCCGACATCCAAACACCGTTCAGCGTCGCAATCGAATCCGTCGCCGTCGTCCAAACCCCATTCAACGAGGCAATCGAGTCCGTTGCCGTCGTCCAAACGTCATTAAGCGCAGCAATCGAGTCCGTCGCCGTCGTCCACACCCCGTTCAGGGTGGCAATCGAGTCCGTCGCCGTCGTCCAAACGCCATTAAGCGCAGCAATAGAGTCCGTCGCCATCGTCCAAACACCATTCAGCGTCGCGATCGAATCCGTTGCTGTGCTCCAAACCCCGTTCAACGTGACAATCGAGTCCGTTGCCGTCGTCCAAACCCCGTTCAACGTGGCAATCGAATCCGTCGCGGTCGTCCAAACGCCATTCAGTGTCGCAATCGAGTCCGTTGCTGTGCTCCAAACCCCGTTCAACGTGACAATCGAATCCGTTGCCGTCGTCCAAACCCCGTTCAACGTGGCAATCGAATCCGTCGCGGTCGTCCAAACGCCATTCAGCGCAACAATCGAATCCGTCGCCGTCATCCATACGCCGTTCAGTGCAACGATAGAATCCGTCGCCGTTTCCAACGAAGCATCCAAGACCTGAATCGAATCAACCGCCTGAACCAGCGCCGCCTCGGCTCCACCCAACGAATCGATCATCAAATCCAGCACCCCATTCAGGTGAAGGACGGTATCGGCGTATTCGACCAGTTGTTGGGTTTGGCCTTGAATGACCTCCAACGCCTCCTCCTCGTTGACCAGCATGTAACTGCGCGTTCCGACCTTCAGGGTGTCGAACTGGGCATGAGATTGTTGAACGCCGGCCCCCAATGCCAGCAGGGTAAGGAGTACGAATCGCAAAGAAGTCGAAGCAGAACACCCGTCTGGCAGTTTTGTCATACACAAGGATACGAGCACTCGACGGATAATTCAATTCTTTCAGCGCATCATACACATCACTCGTTACAAAATCGTGAATTATACCCCCATCACCCCGGCCTCGAAAGGAATGGGATAGAACTTGCTGACCAATCTCCCGCCATGAACCACCCCATCATCTACAGAACGTTCACGGACCCCGAAGAGGCCAATCGGTTTGCTCAGCAACTGCTTGAACGGGATGTTCCGGCGCGGGTGGCCGTCAATTCGGCTGCCTTTGATCTCACGTTCGCCGGGAACATGCCCGACGATGAATACCAGGTCATCATCGACGGGCACTGTCGGGAACAAGCGCGAGCAATGGAACTGGAGGAGGCCGCGGACAAGGTGGCCGCAATTGCCCCCGATCACTACCTGTTTGCATTTCGCAACGACGAACTGATGAACGTATTGGAGGAAGGGGAAACGTGGAGCGCGTTGGATCATTTGTTGGCCCAACGCATCTTGAAGGAACGCGGAATTGAAGTGACGGCCGAGGAAATCATGCAACGGAAAGCAGCGAGGCGCGATGCCATGGATGCGCCTGAAAAGGCGGGAAAGAGCCTGATCGCTGCAGGGTATGTGTTCGGCTTGGCGGGGGCGGTATTCGGCCTGGCCATCGGCCTTTCCCTGCGGTTTTCGCGGAAAACGTTGACGAACGGGCATCGAGCTCCTCGGTATTGCGCGTCAGACCAAATCCACGCCCAGCGCATCATCGCGTTATCCCTCGCATCCGCAGTCCTCCACGGACTCGCGTTCTTGAAATTCGCCGGGTAACTGGCGGGAACCAACATGCCCCGCTCCTTTCAGAACGGGGCATGCGTCTTCAAGCGAGGCGCTCGGCGTCCCGATGGTGAAACCGGAACGACATCTCCGCCGCCTCGATTTCGTAAGGCGGAAACCCCATGTAGTACTTTGTCCCAAACATCCAAAGCGTTCGACCGTCCGGCGCCTCCACTTCCTCGGCCCGCGGGAACGGCGCGTCGAACAGGACCTCGAAGCGCGTCGAACCGAAGTTCCGGTGGTAGAAGCAGACCCACCCCGCCCGACCGTTCACCCAAACCGGCAACATCGCCCCGCGGGAGAACTCCTCCCCGTCCTCGGCCCCGTTCTGGGGAAGATCATCGATGCGCACCGGCACCAAGTCCGCCCGGGGCCCCAACAGCGGCTTCGTGAAGCCGCTCGTGAGGTTGCGCTCCCG
This sequence comes from uncultured Flavobacteriales bacterium, assembly GCA_965656785.1. Lineage (GTDB taxonomy): Bacteria > Bacteroidota > Bacteroidia > Flavobacteriales_D > Sanyastnellaceae > JALQTD01. The sequence continues at coordinate 19,512 of CBFHLY010000023.1, read as the reverse complement.
GACGAACGTTTCCAGCCCCGCCTGCGCAACGGAAGAAGCGGGGGGCTGATGACTTCGCGGCAAGACGACCCCACCCTAGCCACCTAGCACCCAAATCATTCAACCAAGGACTCCCAGTTCCCCTCCGGTTCCAGCATGGAAGCAACCCATTGATTCACCGTGGTTTCGGCAACGACATAGTCGAATTGACTGAGGATGAAGGTGTGCTCGTCTCCGTTGGCAATCAACGCATTGAACCGGTCAGGGTGGGCGTCATTCAATGCACTCACCGCTTCAAGTACCTGAAGCTCGAAGCCCTCTCCGCCACCAGACGTCATGGCGGCAAAGGTGGCATCCTGCTTTGAACTGATCCAAGCCAATCGGATGTTGGGATCTTGTTCAAGTTGGTACCGGTGATAACCCGTTAAGTTGCCGTTGGTTCCGATGCAATCGCTGCAAGCAGCTGGGTAGAAGGACCAACCGTTCCAATAGTCCAGCAGCGACTCCCAACCCGTCGGCTCGACGATGCCAAGCCCGGAGTCGTTGATGACATCAATGGCTGCATCCGGATAGAGCAACCGCACCAGCGGCAATGCGTGGTGGACAGCAAATCCACCAGCGCTGTTGCCAGCCAATACGATGCGCTGCGGTGCAGGATACCGTTCGTGGATGACATCGAGGGACGCTGACAAATTCCGAAGTCCACGGAAGAACCGATCATTGACCTCGTCGCCATCGCTGTCCCGATCCACATCGCCGATCATGGCGCTGCCATCGCAGTAGGGGACGTAACCCAAATCAAACTCGGCAGCCGGGTTGTCCGCGTCGCTCGCGTTCATCATGCCCAACGGAAACAACGGGATCGGCATCCCCACAGCCGCGCAGTCCGTCGGGCCGCAAAAACCCCCTCCCTGCAGGAAGATGAGCAAGTCGTCGCTGGCCCCATCGCGGGTGTACATCGTGAACGCATTTCCGGTGTAACAAATGGGGCCATCGGGGATCTCAAAGAAATACTGGACTGCACCCGTGCTCAGCTCCTCCGCGGAAGTAGGCTCAAACACGCCGAGGTACCGGTCGATGTCTTGGGCATACAGATCTTCAAATGGGGTCATGAGCTCCTCCTCCTCATTGGGATTTGGCTCATCCCCTTCGGGCTCCTCCTTTTTACAACCTACCAAAAACCCAGCGACCAAAAGAATCCAGCCGCTCGCCTTCCATGTGCTCATTGCCATGACATGTTTTTTTATTGTTTGCAAATCTTTTTGACCACCAAACCGCAGTCCAATTCAATCAGCATGGTGTAAATCCCGGGCGACAAGCCAGCCAAGGAAATCGGTCCGCCCGCGGGGCTGAAGCTCCGAATCCGGTCTCCTTGATGGGTATACAGGTCAACGCGCACCACGTCGCGGTTCGATTCGATTGCAGCGAAATCCACCACGGGGTTGGGGTAAACTGCCACATCGCCCGGCTCCATGGCCTCCGGTGCACCGGCGGGGAGCGAGGCGCAGTCAAAAAAATCTGCAATCAATGCGGAGGCGACGAGGTCCTCGTTGTGGCCTCCGTACATGTTGTCCCAAGCCGCATCGCTCGTGGGCCACGCATGGAAACCGTCCAACACACGGTACAACTGGGTGTTCGCACATCCCGGGCAGTTGTACTCCAACCACTCCACCGTGGAGGGAATGGGCGACTCGACTACCAAGTCCGGCATCGCGGTCAGAATGGGCTCCGCCTCACAGCCGTTCACTGTCGCTGCCCAAAATTGAATCGTCTCCTCGGTAGGCGATGTGATCACCGTATCGGGTTCTGCTCCCCAATCATAGACCGTCACCCCGTCGTAGTCCACGAAACTGTCATTCGTTCCGTGGATGGCCAAAACCGGAATCGATCCAGCGACGGGGCACTCGTCAAGGGTTGCTTGGGACTCCCCCATCCACCCGGAAACCGCCGCAATGGACTTGAAGCGGAACGGACGCATGGAAGCCGGGTCATTGAACTCACATGCCAATTCATAAGTGAAGTGCCCTCCCGATGAAAACCCACCAGCACACACATCGTCCAAGTCAATGGGGTAAATTCCGCTGATGTGCTCAACCAGATCTTCCACCATTTGAAAATCATTCGTCACGGAGTCTTCGTTGAAGGCCCCCATGAAGTAATACGGCTCAGGATAGACCACCACCGTGCTGTTCCCGAGGTACGCATTGAACCCACGAAGTTCCATTTGAGATGCGCTCTCCGTTGATCCGCAAAAAAGGATGACAAGTCGCATGGGATCTTGGCTCTCCATTGGAACCGCGCCGATGTATTGCCGTGTGTTACCGCTACTCAGGAAACTTCCCGAAATGGGTTGCTGGGCTGAAGCAAACCCTGCCCAGGCGAGCAACGCCAATGCCAGGAGTCCGTTTTTGAACTTGTCCATGCGTGGTTCCATTTTGCACAAAGTTGCCAGCGTTTGGCACGGTTTGGGAAATCAATCCAATGAACCCACCGAATGGGCTAATGAACTGACCGTTCGCCCGCGTGAGGCCCCTTGCCAGTCAATCATCGCCCTGTCAGTCCAGGAGCCACTGCTTCAATCGCGGCCCTCGCGCCTTGCTGATGACAATCCGCTCCGGGGCGGCAGGACGAATGTTCAACAAGTACTTTCCATTGAAATAAACACCGAGGCTCTCCACACTCCTGCGCTGGACAATCACTTGCCGATTCGCCCGAAAAAACAAATGCGGGTCAAGGCCTGCTTCAATGGCATCCAACTTTTCGTCCACTGTGAAACTGCTTCCGTCAAACGTTGTGACCTTCACCACACCGGACTCGATGCGCACGGACGCCACGTCGGATACGCGCACAGGAATCAGGTGTTCTCGGCGTTGGACAAGGAATGACGAACGGTATTTGGGAAGGGGCTCCTTCACCGCACTCAAAAGGGCGTGCAGGCGATTTGCCAGCTCATCCACCTGGGGACCCACCGACCGCAACCTTGTCAAGGCCCCCTGCAACTCGTCCGCATCGATCGGCTTCAAGAGGTAGTCGACGCCGCTCACCTTGATGGCCTTGATGGCGTAGTCCGCAAACGCTGTTGTGAAGATCACCGGGATGCGCACGTTTGCCCGTTCAAATACATCAAACGAATTCCCATCGGCCAAGTGGATGTCGAAAAATGCCAGTTCGGCACTGCACTCGGTTTGGAAATAGGCCACTGCATCAGCCACCGAATCAATGACCCGGTCGATCGCGATGCTTCCGTCAACTTGCGCGAGCAACCCCTTCAGGTTGTCGGCTGCCGACTTTTCATCTTCCAAGATCACGACCCTCATGACACGGGCAAGTGTACGGTGAAATGCGCACTGTCCTTGAATATTTTGAGCTCCTTGCCCATCAACAGCTTCACCCGCGAATTGAGGTTTGCCAAGCCGGTGTTGGTGCCCTCGACGTGTCCGACTCGCTCTTGCAAGGCATTCCGGAAGACAACTTCCTCGTTGTTGCTGAAAATATCGACTTGAAGCGGGTTCCTGTCCGAAATTTCATTGTGCTTGATGGCGTTCTCCATCAGCACTTGCAAGGCGAAGACGGGCACTTGTTTCGCATACATGGATTCGTCGATGTTGAGCCGCACGGCCAAGTTTTCCTTGTACCGGTGTTGCATCATGTGAAGGTAGCTTTCCAAAATGCTCAGGTCCTCTTTCACGGTGGTCCCATCCTGCTCCTTGCTCTGCAGCATGTGCCTGAAGAGGAAGGCCAACTTCTGCACGAACAGCTCCGCTGCCTGCTGATCTTGACGAATCAGCAAGCTCAGGGTGTTCAACGAATTGAACAAAAAATGCGGATTCATCTGATTCTTCAAGGCGTCCATTTTGTTCTGGAGGCTGTTCTGCTTCAGCCTTTCCTTCTCTAGCGCATCAAACTTGGATTTCTCGACGAGGACGATTGCTTGGCTCAACAAAACAAGCAACAGCAAAAAAAAGAAGTACGTCAGGCCGTTTACAAAGGGACTCAACGTGGACGCATGGAAATCGTAGGCAAACGCATGAATCAACTGGAACAACGCGAGCCAAATGGCGAGGATCAACGCGTTCACCGCGACGGAGGTCCCCAACCGCCGGCCCCCAGGAATCCTCATTGCCCAATCCATGTTGAATTTCAGCACTGCGAAGGAAAACCCAAAAAGAAGGAGACCCCGCAGCGCGGTATCCCAGAGGGTGACCTCAATGACGCGATTCACCGCAGCTTCGGGTTTGCCATTCAACAGGAAAAGAACCCGCGGGGCGCTGACCAAAAGGGAGAACACGCCGGAAATGAGGACGATGACGCGTGATTTCTTCATGGCAATTAGGCAATGGCTCGAAAAATACCGAACCCGAACCGATCTGCTTCACCTTTCGCGTCGAATTGACCAAATCCCTTCATCAACCGGGTGTTCCCACGATGCGAAAGGCATGCTGCATGCGGGCACCTCGAGCGAATTTGCTCGTAAGCCACCGGTCTCCGGCGTCTTGCGCTGAGGGAATTGGGTCCTGAGGTTTGGGCCCAAAATTTGACCTCATGACTTTTTCAAGCCTTCAGTGGGAGCCTCAATCGCAGCGCGAAGCGCGTCGACAGGAGATGTTCGATTTTGTGGAACAGTGGCAACGGAGCGGCGAGACCCAGCGTTCGTGGTGCAGCATGCACGGCGTGGAGTACGCCAAATTCCAATACTGGCTGCGCAAGTACCGCGCGTCGGAGGCCGATGGCTTGTCGGGCTTCGTGGATTTGGTCGCCCCCGCGCCTTCAGCCCCATCCGTTTGCACCCTCGAAATCCACTTCCCCTCGGGCGCCGTGGTGAAGATGCCGTCGAGCGAATGGGAACTCGTTCGCCAACTCGTGGGCTGAGGTGCTGGGCCTGACGAGCGACATGCGGTTCCGGCTGTACGTTCCGCCGTGCGACATGCGCAAGGGCTTCAACGGCCTGGAGGCGCTGGTGAAGAATGACATGGGGGAACCGCCGATGAGTGGCGCCGTCTACGTCTTCCTGAACCGCCGCGGTGACCGCATCAAGCTGCTGCGCTGGGAGCCGGGCGGCTTCGTGATGTACTGCAAGTTGCTGGAAACCGGCCGCTTCCGCATCCCGAATCGCAAGCAGTTGGAGCACCGGAAGGTGGTCATCAATTATGCGCAATTGGCCATGCTGATTGAGGGATTGGATTTTGAGAAAACAAAACCGCCGCTGGTGAGGTGGTCGGGAAAAACTGGACACGAAACGGGGGGGGCATAAATTGTGAACGATGTCCAGAACACGCAGAAAATTCAACTCGGCCTTCAAGGCGAAAGTGGCCATTGAAGCCATCAAGGAGTGAAGTGGTCGGATTCAGTTGGACACGTTTGAGGGCAAGTCAAGGTGGATTTCATGGTTCAAGCAGCGAGTTTGTAAACGACCATCGGAGGCTGATCTCCGATCGAACTGTGATCTCGCTAGTGGTTGTAATCCTGAATAAATTCGTGGCAAGCTCGCTGGACATCGGCACCGGTTTCGAGGTATTGGTTACGACCCCATCAATTCCACCGATTCAGGAAGTGATTTCCTTCCCACGGAACTGCTTTCATCATGGCATTTCTCCACCTGAACCAGTCCCAATCGTTGGCTCTGCTACCTTGGAATTCACCGACCCTGTAACGGCCTCCCTCGCGGCGCTTCTCGATTGGGCTTCGAGCAAGGCATTGCGCGCGTTGACAATGCCGCCGCTCGCACAAAATTTGGACATCGAGGCGGCCACCGGGAAATCAAAGGTCGGTTCTCCCGGCGGCAGCACCTCGAAGTCGGGCTTGTGCACCGAGGCGAGGAGGATGGACTTGATCTCGGCTGCAGTGAATTCTGGGAAGTGCGCGCGCAGCAGGGCTGCCACACCGGCAACGACTGGGGAGGCCATGCTCGTGCCGCTCTCGTAGATGTAATCGTGGTCCGCTCCGAGGCTGTGGATGTCGAGGCCGGGAGCGAACAGGTCAACGTGGCGCTTGCCGAAGTTTGAGAATTCGGCAATGAGGCCATCGTTATAAAAATAGGTGCTGGCCCCGACGTTGATGAAGACCGAATCGACTTCGCTGAAACCGTCCGGGTTTGGATAGAAAGGCCAAGCATCGATGTCATTGGCTTCATTGCCCGCCGCGTGCACGATGAGAACGTCGTGGGCAGCGGCGTAGCGAAGGGCCTCTCGGACGCGCTCAGGATCGGAGCTCACGTACTTGCCAAAGCTCATGTTGATGATGGATGCGCCCTGGTCGACGGCGTAGCGAATGGCGTTCGCAACGTCTTTATCGATTTCGTCGCCATCGGGCACCACGCGCAACGGGATGATGGTAGCTGCGCCGTTTGCTATTCCCAGCGGGCTGCTTTCCACCGTGGCGCCGCCGCAGATGATGCCCGCAACGTGGGTCCCGTGGGCCTCGTTTCCACCACTCGCGTTGTTGTTGCCATAACCGGTTTCAGGTTCGTTGGGGTCGCGCGGATTGTAGTTGGCATTGGCCCAAAACTGGTCATAATTCCATGCCACCTGCATGTAGGATTCGAAGTCCCAAAGTGTCAGCCCCTCACCCATCAAATATTTCAAAAACTTCCGGTTTTTGCGATCCATGCCGATGGCCCGGCGATGAAACCAAATTTGTTCAAAGTTATCTGGGTATTCATCGAAGGTGTCACGGAAAGGCATGGCCAGGTTCATGTAAATGTTGGCATAAGACCACGCCTCGTCCTGCCGCTCATCAACTTCTTGAGCCAAATCCCGCACAAAATCCACATCCAATTCCTCCATCCATGCTGGTATCGGCAGACCATTCCCCTGCAAACTATCGTACAGGTGCGCAAAGTAGTGGGCCTCATAACGAGCGTAGTTCAACGATTGGCCTGTGGAGTCGACCAAAAAATTCCACCCCACCACATCGTCGACGTAGCCATTGCCATCGTCGTCAATGCCATTTCCGGGTATTTCGTTGACGTTGGAGGCGATCGCGCCACGAAGGGCAGGGTGGGTCGCGTCCACCCCGCAGTCGAGCACCGCCACCTTGACGGTTTCCGTCGGGCCCTCTTCGCTGAGCAAAGCACGCGCCTCGCTCAGTGCGACTCCCGGCACCCCGTCGACCTCAAGGGAGAGGTGATACCAAGGGATGGATGGGTCCGATTGAGCGGATGCCGCCGTTGCGCAGCCGAGTAAAAAGGCGACGAATACGAAAGTGCTTTGTGGTTTCAATGCGATGGTCATTGGGATGGTGGTTTAAGGAATTGAGAAATGGGATTGGAAACTCAACGAGCAGGATTTTGATTTTGGTATGCATTTGTTAACGAAAAGACCACCCCACCTCAGGCTCCACGAGAAACCAAAACGCAATGCAACGCCCACCAAGAGGTCGATACTTGGAAGCAACCTTGCTGCGTTCAATTTGGTAAGCGCACACGCCAACCCGAATTCATCACAATAGCCTCCTTAATGTGAAAAGCATTCTTTTGGCCCTAAGCCTCGCGATCGCTCAATTTGCCTCTGGCCAAATCCTCGACGACATCCTCAACGGCGTGCACAACCCGAATCCCGATCAGGAACTGACCCAACCGCTCTTGCTGAGCATGGCCCCTCAAAGCGGCATTCCATATGAGGTGCTGGTCATCCTGATCGCAGACTTCGCCCCGGACAGCTCGTACACCCAAGGGATGAATGCAAAACTGAGCCATGACCAAAGCATGGCCACATCCACCAGCCCGCTCCGAATTGTGAGAGAAAAAGAAGCATTCATTTGCTTCAACAAAGACCCCAATTCGGAATGAACAAATTGAAACCCATCCATTCACTTTCAACCCATCGACCATGAAAAACATCCTTTTCATCCTTGCCGTTTCGTTGGCCAAATCAACCGAGGCACAGATTTGCGGTCAGATGTTCATCGCCCCACCACACATTTCATTCGACGCGCACGTGACGTACCTCTAGCCGGACGGATCAGTTGAATCTGAATACGATGTTCGCGAAACCAACTACCTGCTCATCCCTAGCTGCAGCACCCAAGCGAGCCACATCATCGAGCTGTCCAATGACGAAGAGCTTCTGGACAAACTCGTCATTCACTACGTGAACGAGGAACCCTTGATCACACACGAAAAGTCCAGTGGACTCATTGAGTGCATGCCCAATTCTTACTGACTTGACTGGCCAGGTTTCGGGCGCATGCACTCGAATTCATCTTTCTACCAAATCGCCATGATGTGCGCAATTTTTTGATTTAGAAATCGTTGAAATAGAGGGCAGCAACTTCTGCCCTTCTACAAGCATCAAGAAGGCCCTGGCGAATGCGCCGAAGGTCCTACCAACCGACCCAGACCGGGGCACGGTGGTATCACGATGCGGAGTTCACCCTCAAACCAATTCGGCCCATGCCCAGCTTCCTCATTCGCCCCCCTTGATCGCGCCGACCACATCCGGTCGCTGCCTGACCGCGTCATCCTTGTTTCATTCTCATCCCATTTTCTATGCCTAGCCCAGAAGAATCAAAGCGCAACGACGAGTACGCCCAGCGCATGCGCAAAATCTACGGCCGACTCGCAGCCGCCCTGACCATTGAGACCGACGAATTGGGCGATTCCGCCCCTTTCAACGCCGACTCCACCACTTCATCCCCACAAAACGACTGAGCCATGCCCAAATCATTCATTCAGCAATTGCTTGATGATCAGCACAGAAAAGCTGTCGAAGCCGAACGCGGCTACTTGCCCCCATTCATTACAATGAGCCCTTTCTCATCGTTCATGCTGTGGTCGATCCGGGCTCATTGCATCGCATTTGGGCCAACACGTTGCTGATCGAAAGCCTGCAATCCACCGAAAAATACCCACTCAAGGGCATGCTCAATGTCTCGCAATACCCCGCGATGACCGCGTACTACGAACCGTCCGTTTTCACGCTGCCCTCCGAAAGACCTAGCCGCGAGTGCACTGCGTTCAATTTAGTGGAAGGCATCCCCGAAAGCAACGGCCTCATCGCCCTTGAAATCGAACGCAACGATCACGACGTCTACTTCGTGCGGGCATAACTCACGAATGGGGCGACTGCTTGACGTCGTAAAATCGGGATAATTAAAAAAGGTTCAGGGGCATGGGGCGCCTGAACCTTTTTAATTTTTCCTCAGCGGAGGAAGAGGCTCTTGCTTCTTTCAGTCAACTCGCAGATATTCAATGTCCTACGTGTGCAATGTGCAACGCGTGTAACGCCTTGTGGACGGCTCGCCAGAGGACGCTTGGCCAGCCTCGAATCCGTCGCATTCGATGCAGGCAAGTTACGGTCAGAATCGGTACACTTTCTTCGCGGCTTTGCATCTGAATTATTGGATAAATTGGAAGATAACTGAAGGTTGGTTAATTGCCGGTTTTGCTCTCAGACGACCGTTGCTAACGGGTTGAACTCACGAATTGCCACAGATTCAACTACACGATACGCCACTCGTATCGTTTTTAACGTATACTCTGAGTTGGCTTTAAGCTATATTGCGGATAGAAAAAAGGTCCAACGCACTTAGCAGGCATGTTGACACTGTGGCGCATCTTCAGATTGAACCATCTATTTAAGGGGGTAATTTGTATCTCCATCATCGTTTCGTGTAGCCCCACCATTGGAAGCAGCGTCAAACATGAGGGCTTTGTGTCAAACCCATACAATGAAAGTTCCGATGAAGACAGTTCTTTTATTGCCAATTGTCAATTTGGTCGTTGCGAGGCCATAGCGAAGACTACTGGTGAACGTTGTCAGCGTTGTACCGAGAGTGCGGAGACATCACTTTGTTGGCAGCACAAACCTCATTCAAATGACTGATTCCCTTCCATTATTCCAAGGGGTTTTGAGGTTGAAAAAATTTCTGATCGCGTTTATTTCAATCACGATCCTATGCGATATCTCCTTTGGACAAGAGACAGAATGCTCAGAAATATGGCAAGGCAATGTGATCCTTCAAGGGGACTTTGAGCAAGAGGAAGGATGTGAATTGATCATTATGCCTGGTACTGTAGTCAATGCTGAAGGGCACGCAATCATTATCAACGGAAGTCTACATTGTGTCGGGACATCGGATTCGTTGATCCAAATTCATGCATCGTCATTTTTGAGTCGCACAACTGCTGATCAATTTGTTGTCCAGCATACTGAGGTGTTTGAAGATTATACAACTGGAGCTTTTGCCGGAATTAATGATTATTCCCCAGACCTGACAGGTATATTGGAAGATGCTCGATTAAATGAAGCCAACTGGTTCGATTTCCTAGACAGCTTGCATTTTTCGCATTTATTTCAAAACGAATTTCCAAAAGTCGGGGAGTATTTTGAGAATTTCGATGACAACGAATTTCAAGGATGGACTGTTTATAACAAATGGAATTGTTCAACATACCTGTCCGGCACAAATTCGATTACAACGATTGATGGGATACTTAGTTGCCATGCAGGATCATCTTGCAGTGGTTGTGGAGGATTCTATGGCGCTGTTTCGCCGGAATTGCCCTTATTGAATGTCGGAGAGCGCCCGTCATCTATTTCTTTTTTTTACCGCCTGAATTCAACTGGAACTTTTGGAGGAGGTACGTTGGAATATGCTATAAATGGGGCTTCTGATGTGCTTGGGGACTGGCAATATTTGGCAAGTTTGCCAGAGACTGGAGCTGAATTCCATGAAGTTAATTTTAAACTTGATATTCCTTCAGCCTTAGAATCTATTCGATTTCGCATCAAGAGAAGTTACGGCTGTGTTACAGGCAACGCATCAAATTCATCTTCGCTTGAGATAGATTCATTTCTTGTAAAAACGAATTATGCACGAACAGGAAACGATACCCCTTTCAAAGACGCAGTAATACGAAGCGTTAGTTCAGGTGGAATGACGATTTCCGATAGTCATTGGACAGGTGGGGTGAGCATCGCTTGTGACAATTGCTCCGTGACCATCACAAGAGCAGAATTCGAGCCATATCCCGACAATCACATCGGGCTCGCAGTAATCGGAGAGCAAAACGCAGTGGTTATTGAAGATTGTTCTTTCAATCCAGGTCTGCACACAGACATACATCTTGATCTTGGCCAGAATTCAGAGGTCAACATCCTTCGGACCCACTTGTTTGGGCCACAATCTCAAGGAATGTTTGTCGGTAATGGATGGGCTGGTGAAATGAATAATGTTTTGATTTCAAATTCTGGAGACGTTGGCTTAAGATTGAATACTGATGGCGAAATGGTCCTGAACCACTCAAACGTTTTAAATAACGATGGAGCAGGAATCGATTTTATGGGCAGCGGATTTTTGGATATTACCAACTCAATCATTTGGGGGAATAATATTGGGACATTCTCTCAGATTGAGTCTAGCGGCGGACTGATTCATGTTTCCCATTCCGATTTACAAGGGCTTCTTGAGTATGGGGTTTCCGGAGAAGGCTTGGTTTCATATTTGGAGGGGAACATCAGTTCAAATCCACAATTCGTAAATGGGACGGTCTATCAGCTTCATGGATATTCTGAATGCGTAGATGCCGCGAATATTTTCGAACTAGATGCATTTAGGCCACCAGGCATCGGAGGGCAGCGTGCTGATATTGGGTTGTGGGGAGGGCAACATTTACTTTCGATTGGTTTGGAGGGATGCTCGGATCCCTCCGCGTGCAATTTTGATGGAGATGCGGTAAGTGATGACAACACCTGCGTTTATCCAATCACCCACTATGATTGCAATGGCGATTGTTTGACTGACAACAATCAGAATCTAATATGCGATGAACTTGAACTGACAACAACCATCTACGAAGATGGATACGCCGCTGGTTTGGCCGCTTGCCAAGTCGATTCGAATACGACAACGCCTTCCATGACTTCTTGCGGTCCAGGGACCTATTGGGATGAATTCTTCGAATTATGTCTTCCAGAAGATGATTGCCTTGGTGACTTGAACGGTGATGGATTTCGAGGCACTGTCGACTTGCTTTTAGTCTTGTCATTTTACGGAGAGGGGTGTCCATGAAATTGTGCAAGCCGAAGCACCGGCACCCCTAAATTGGTGGGATTCAGTTGGACACAAAATGGGAAGTTCCCGCGTTGGTGAATCGCGGCCAAGTTCATTCGAACAGCATGTAGGCTTCTCGAATCCTTTGGCTTTAGTACGAAAGTCAAGAGATCAATACCCCTCCTTGAAATATCCAATCCCAGCGCCCTTCTCATCGTAAGGCGTGTTGAATATGCCTTCAAACGTGTCCAACTGAATCCGACCACTTCACCAGCTCTCTCAAAAATCCAGCATGGAATTGTTTTTTCTGAAAATGTACTGATTCGAGATGCCACAATGGCCCAAAGAAATGGACATGTGGTATATCATTTTGGTTCTCAGCGCTATTTCTATCCTTTCTACGGCATTAAACAATATAATTCTGAAGTGCCGGTCAAAATTGTAGAGGGAAATGACATCTTCGAAATAGCTGCCCTCCCTGAAGATGTGTTTCCGTGAATCCTTTTGCATCTCCCACCAATATCCCTTAAGCCGATAATAGCTAATGGTGGATAAAAAGTGTTCAGGATTTAACTCATCTCGGAATTGCATCCCCCGCTTTTTCAATAAATCAACTTGATCAGAGATGAGCAAAGGAGGTTTGGGCATGATTGAAAAAAAATGGGCAAAAAAAGACCCGCGAGCAGATCTTACGGGATGCCACACGAGTTCAGTTGCTACAAAATTAGATGTTTTGAGACCGCAAATGTTGTGGTTGGTGCTAATTTTTTTCAAGCGGTGTCGCTAAATCTCACCAAAAATCCGTTCGGCTTTGCAAATAGGTGAACAGCTCAAGGCAGCGCTCCGCGCGTTCTGTGCTCATGATGGTGTAAGCTGAGTCTAGAGGGGCGTTGAGGAGCTTGGTCCGGATGCAAGCCCCCTTTCGGCAATGGTAGTGGAGGGTCGATAGCGGCCCCGTATAGACTCCTCCGACGGCACTGCCTTCGGGAGCGTGCTCGATGCTGATTTCGACATCGGATATGCGAAACTCAGGCCAGCCTCCACGTCCGCCCGTTTGTCCGTCGATTTTGATGTTGCCGTACTCGTCGATGTATGAGTCTCCGCCGAACAACGAGTGGAAATACGCCTGGAATTCAATGAAGGATTCGAGGCAGAAATCTTGGGCAGTCGCTATCGAGGCATTCATTGCCAAAGGAGCCAAGATTACCATGAGGCGCTTTGCGAATTGGGAAATCGACATCATCAGTTGGGCTGGTTGCCACGAAAATAGGCCGCGAACTTGTTAAATGCTTTACAAGGAAATTCTTGAACGCAATTCGGCTGTAGATTGCCGGAGCAATTTTTTCAAAGTGATTGATTTGGTCCGATGAGACAGCTGAAGCGAATGATGGTCCTTGCGCTTGCTACGGCGCCGCTGCTATTGGGTAGTTGCAACAATGAATTTACCCGACCCAGGCCCAAGTTTGAAGTCGTGGAGGAAATTAACGGTCGTTTCGAAGGATTGCTTGATTTGGGAATGGAAGTTTCCGCCAAGGTTCACAATTACGGTGCTGCCGGTACCCAGAATGTTCGATTCATCCTGTACACAGGTTATCGCGTGAGGCATTCTTCAAGCGGGAATAAGGCTACGTGGGACAGCGAATTCACGGAGACAAAGAAGTTGTTTCTCGATGAGGGGGAGACCAAAACGCTTAGCCATGTATTCAAGGAAATCAACGCTCTCGATGATAACATTCGCTACCGGGTTGAGATACTGAATTGATCCAGGGCGAGGTCATGCAATGTCCTGGTGTTCCGTGACGTTGCCGATTCGGCTGATTTCTGCAAGGCGTTCGAGATGGCGAACCTTGTGGAGTCGTCGCAGGATTGGGCAGAAGAGCGCTGCGCAATTGTAACGAAGGAGAAATGCATGGCGATCGAAAGCAGCAAGCGAGCGTGCTGGAGGGGACAAGCTAGTGTTGTATTGATTTTGGCGCAATTTGTCGATTACGAGCAAAAAAACCGCCAATCTGCGACAGGATGCGGCACAAAGGCCGTATTTCTGAAACCTTGACAAGATACATCTAGTAAAGGGGGCTTAATTCATAAAAAAGCGCCATGAACTCGGAAGTTGGCAGGTTGCTTCTGGTCCTCGGTGAGTCAAAGGTTCAACTGGAAACGAGAAGGAAGTGGGCGACTCATCATCCTCCTGGATTCATGGAGGAAGTTACGTTTGTGTTCAACGGGCATCGGGATTTGGCAAGTCATTTCAAGGCCCTGGAAAAGGCCCTGGAGGAGGCGAAGCAGTTTCTGATTCAATGCCTATTGTATCGAACGCCGGATCATCCGATGACGTGGGAAGATGGCCAAATCCTGCTCGCCACTGTCGCCTCAATCGAGGGCTCGTTAACCTCGCGGCTCGGCACTCCGCTCACGACGTCGGCTATTGCTGGGGCAATGGACAAACTCGACACGTCGCAATGGAAAGCGCTCGAAAGTGATGTAAGGCAATTTATTAAACAGCAGCATCATGTGTTCATTCAGCTGAAGTCAATTCTTGACACGTTTCGACCGGAGATTGATTCCTTGAGTCGGGGCCTCGCGCCGCGGTCAAATCAATGGAAGTGGGCGGGGAGCGAGGTGCAGTTGGTGGAGCTGTTTTATGCACTGACCCAGGTGGGGGTGTTGCTGTGGACGGGAGAAAAGTTACCCACCGAGGACATGGCGGGGGAATTTGCTCATTTGTTCCGAGCGCAGGTCAAGCACGTGGATTCGACGATCAGCCGGATGCTGAAGCGGCAGACGGGACCGGCGAAGTTCATGATGCAGTGCGCGCAGCAGTTGGAACGGATACGGGAGATGCGGGAGGCGTAGGGGAAAAAATGTGTCAAGGTGGGCACAAGTAGGCAATTGGGGCGTGGAGGCAGGTGGAGGTTTGCCGAAAATTCAATCTACCCCCCCCCATGGACAGAGATGTTATCGGCGGAGTGACGGCGGCGGAGTTTCGGGATTTGGTCCGAAAAGTGGACGCCATCCACCGCGAAATCCGCAAATTGCGGGACCCCGCGAATGCCCTTGCCAACGAATGGCTCGATACGAATGAGGCGCTGCAAGTCCTGCGCATCAGCCGCAGAACGCTTGCGAACTACCTGAGCACCGGCCTGATTGCCTGCTCGCGGATCAAGGGCAAGAACTACTTCAATGTGGCCGAATTGCGCGCCTTCATGGAGCAGCGCAAAGTGCTTGCGAACGAACCTTTCAAGCTTCCGAGGTGATGCCGTTGACGAAGAACACCGTGCTGGCGGCCACCGATCAAGGGCTGGCCGTTTTCCGACACTTCCTCAAGCAGCCGATGGGACTTGAGGAGGGCCGCGCCTTCAAGAATCCGTTCTATGACGACAAGCGGGCGAGCTGCCATGTGTACCGCGATAAGCCGTCGGGCACGTATCGGCTCATTGATTTTGGCGACAGCGATTACCACTTTGATTGCTTCGGTTTGGTAGGCCAAATCTTCCACCTCAATTGCACCGAGCGCTCCGATTTCAAGGAAATCCTCCGGATCATCGACCGGGAATTGGGCCTGGGCTTGCAATCGCTGGGCGAGCGTGCCGACGAGGCCTACCACGACCTCCAAGCCGCCCGCGTCCCCGTGCAACGCGCCAGCGAGGTGCCGCCCCTCAACCTTCGCCCGGCCAACGAGGCCCCCCTCAAATCCTTTCGGCAACCCAAGACCCGCAAAATGAATGCGGAGGAGTTGAAGTTTTGGCAGGCCTACGGCATTGGCGAGTCGGTGCTCGCGAACTACCGCGTCGGGGCGGTCGACGAGTTTGCTTCCACCACGAAGGACGGCCGCGAGTACGTCCTCAAGGCCACGAAGCTCGAGCCCATCTTCGTCTACGAGGGCGCCCGGCATGTCAAGGTTTACCGTCCATTCAGCGAGCGGCGGTTCCTCTACGCGGGCGACCTCGGGTCGGGCTATTGCTTCGGCCTCAGCCAGCTCCCTCATCGCGGCGATGTGTTGTTCATTACGGGAGGGGAAAAGGACGTGCTGAGTTTGGCCTCAAGAGGGTTCCACGCTATTGCCTTCAATTCCGAAACGGCGACCATCAAGAAGAGCCTGATCCGCCGGCTCAGCTACCGCTTCCGGCACATCGTGCTCCTGTTTGACATGGATGAAACCGGCATCAAAGCCATGGAAAGGCAGCACGAAGCCCTGAAGGAATTCAAGGTCAAAGCGATGGCCTTGCCCTTGCCGGGCACGAAGGAAGCAAAGGACGTCAGCGATTACTTCCGGCGCGGCTTCACCGCCGAAGATTTCATGGGCATCTTCAAAGAGCTGCTCGACAAGCTGTATGCCGACACGATGAGCTTGCTGCAAAGCTTCGAAGTCCGGCTCGACCGGCAGCCGCGCAAGCCCGAGCGCATCGTGGGCATCGAAGACATCACCATCGGCTCCACCGGCAACATCCTCGCCTTGACAGGGCCGGAAGGAAGCGGCAAGTCCCACTACATCGGTGGCCTGCTCGCCGGCACCCTCGCCACGGACGACCAGCCCGAATTCGACACGCTCGGCACGGAAATCGCCACGAACACGGCCGGCCACGCCGTCCTGCTCTACGACACCGAACAGTCCGATGCCCAGCTCTACCGGAACCTTGAACTCATCGCCCGCCGTGCCCAATGCAGGAGCCTCGCACCGTGGTTCAAGGCCTACGCCCTCGTCGGCATGGAGCGCAAGGACCGGCTCCAGAGCATCCTCCAATCGATGGACCGCCTGTATTACGAGCATGGCGGGATCCACCTAGTGGTCATTGACGGCATCGCGGATTTGGTCGATGGCGTGAACGACGAGGAGCGCGCAGTCGAGCTGATCGATGAGCTCTTTCGCTTGTCAGGGATATACCAAACCTGCATCGTCTGTGTCCTGCACCTCTCCCCCTCTGGCTACAAGCTCCGCGGGCACCTCGGTTCTGAAATGTCCCGCAAAGCCTCGGGCATCCTCTCCGTCGAAAAGGAAACCGGCTCCCCGTATTCCATCGTAAAGGCCCTCAAGGTCCGCGAAGGCTCACCCCTCGAAGTGCCCACGCTTCTCATCGGATGGGACGCTGAAGCCGGCCACCACACGTTCAAGGGCCACAAGGAAGGCGACGACTCCACCTCACGCACCGAGCGCAAAATCGTGGAACTCCGCTCAGTCGCCACCCAAATCTTCGAGCGCGAGTCCGCCATGACCTACCGCACCCTCGTCCAAGCCGTCTGCGACCTCCTCCACATCAAGGACCGCCAGGCCAAAACCTACATCACCTTCATGGGCAAGCACGGAATCCTCCGCAAATCCGAGGGAACTCCCGCGCTTTACTCGCTGATTCCCGGCTAATCCTTGCCGCGTGCCGATTTCTACGCAGGAAGTCCGGGTTTTCCCCGGTCTGTCCTCGTCTTTTCCCGATCCCTCCCTTGGCAACGGCCGGGGGAGGGATTTATGTTGCCTAACCAAATCCAAAGAAGTACTTTGCATTCATTCCCGGCCCATGCACGCAAAAGGTCTAGGGCTGAGTGGGATTTACAGAATACAGATGAGCGAAGGGTACGTCTACATATTGTCAAATCCAGTGATGCCTGGAATGGTGAAAACGGATTAACGGGTTAGGCCGCCATGAGCTGTAAATACGAGGATTTCGGGGCTGTTGCCATGGTGGCAAGAACCTGGATGGCTTGTTGTCCCATTTTCAATCGATTGTTGAACCGGAAGTTGAACTCATGGAGGTACGATTGGAGGTGATCGCGGCTGACATGGTGATGGATTCCACGCACCCCGTTCTTCAGGTTGAAGATGTGCCAATGAAGCGCTTCGAAGTTCGCTCCTTGGGCACTGTCTTCAACGTTGTGCCATTTGCCCGTCAGGGCGCTCAAGTAACCTTTCCATCCGTCCGTAGTCACAACGGCCGAAGCCTCAACGGACGCTTCCAAGACTTGCTTGAGCGACTCTCCAGAAGCATTTTCAATCACAGTAGCACGGCATCGCTTCAGCTTTGCTTTCCTTCTCGTCATGTCGCTGTAATCGACTTCAACAGACACCAACACGAGGCTTTTGCTGCCCTTGCTGCGCCCCCGCTTCCCTTCTTCACGACCTCCAAGAAACGTTTCGTCAACCTCAACGTTTTCAGTAAGTTGATGCCCTTCCTCGCACGATTTCATCGCCAGCTGCACTTTGCGCTTGAAGAACCAAGCCGTTTCCTGGTGTACACCAAACTGACGAGCCAGCTCGCACGAACTCATTCCCTTTTTAGTCGTCGTCAAAAGATGAACCATGGCAAAGGCGGAGGGCAATGGAAATTTGATTTTGTGGAACAATGTGTTCGCCGTCGCCGATGCATCGAATCGACAGGATCCACAACGGCGGTGGTGGCGAGTCCGCCCCTTCACCGCATGGTCGTGGCCGCAACGGCGGCACACGAATCCGTCGCCCCATTTTTGGTCCGCCAAATACGATTTGCACGATTCTTCGCTGCCAAACTTCTGCATGAACTCAATGATTGTCAGTGTCTTTGCCATGGTCATCCTGGTTTGATGTTCCAAAACAAGACCCTCACTTCGTATCCTATTTACGATGTGCGCACTAACCCGTTAATCCGTTAGAGTTAAAACCGAATAAGCATGAGCAAGAAGATTGGAAGAAATGATAAATGCCCATGCGGTAGCGGCAAAAAGTACAAGAAGTGTTGTATCGACTCTGGTCGTTCGTTCAATGCTTCAGATGCTCAACAACACCCCCCTCCCTTCTTCTCTGAATATAATTCAATTGACCTTCTAAAGTCCTTCGCTGGTCTCACCTTGCTCGCCCAAAATCACGGCAAGAACGTCCATTTCGAAGAGCTTTCGAGGATGTCCCTAAGAAACTTTAATGATGATAAGCCTAATGCATCTCAAGCAGCATTAACGACCTTCCTAAATGAAAATTACCCATCACATTATCTGGAAGATCCTGTCACGAACCTATT
Organism: uncultured Flavobacteriales bacterium; assembly: GCA_965656785.1. GTDB lineage: Bacteria > Bacteroidota > Bacteroidia > Flavobacteriales_D > Sanyastnellaceae > JALQTD01. The sequence continues at coordinate 565 of CBFHLY010000023.1, read as the reverse complement.
CACTGACTTAATCACATTCTACGGTGGTGACTTCATTATTTTCCCAGGTATTACAGAAGGTGGCAGCTATGTGCCTTCCAAGCTATTAACGGCAATTTACAATTGGCCTGATTCAGGCATTCCAGACTGGTTTAAAGGCAATTGCATGCATGCAGCCCTGCTAATATTAAATCTATCAGACAGAGTTGCTGCCCGTTTAGGATATGGTCGATACCAATTTGAAAAAGTTGAGAATAACCTTATATCTATTCCTGATTCAACACGCCTTGCAGAATTAAAAGAAGCTGTTACTTTTTCTGGGGAGGAAATGACCCAATT
>CBFHLY010000023.1:0-237 GCA_965656785.1 uncultured Flavobacteriales bacterium | reverse complement strand
ATTGCTTCAATATGAGCAGATAGCAAGGGAAGCATTAGACATGTTTGTACTTGACATCAACGAACCTGAATTAGCTAATGACCATATTGAGGAAAGTCCATTGCTGGCTAAACCAATAATTCACCACAATGGTGAATACATCGTTACCTCCCCAGCAACACTCAGCTATGCTTTAGTTGATTTCATTCATTCAGAAGCAAGCACATCGGGCTACCTCCCTGTTGTTAGCAACGCCTA
>CBFHLY010000022.1:0-54509 GCA_965656785.1 uncultured Flavobacteriales bacterium | reverse complement strand
ATCAGCGTCGTAGTTACAAGCAAAAGAGTCGGTGCAACCACCGACTTCAAATTCATCGCACACCCCATCGCCGTCCGCATCGTTCATGCAGTTGCCAGAACAATCGTATCCAGCCTCTGCGTAGGTACATGAATCGTCCGCATCCGTGGCCGTGGCATCGTAGTTGCACGCCATGTTGTCGGTACAACCCGCCACTTCGAACTCGTCGCACACACCGTCCATGTCCGAATCGTTCAAGCAAGTGCCTGCGCAGTCGTAACCGGCATCCGCAAACGCACACGAACCATCGTCAGCCGTTGCAGCTGAATCGAAGTTGCAAGCGGTTTCATCCGTGCAACCTGGAACATCGGTGCTGCCGCCACCACCGCCTGCGGTGTACGTACCTGGCCCGTTGAAGGAGAAGGTGAGTTGGATTTGGTTTGCCCCAACGCCGAGCGGGAACACCTGAGCGTTGATGGTGCCACTGGGTTCGCCAGCACACGTAACCTGCATGAACAGGGTTCGCATGGTCGTGGGATTGGGCAATCCGTTTGGCGTTCCGTTCAACACATACCAAGCTCCACCCGTGACATCGTTCACAAGGATGTCCTGACCAGCAAGCGGTGAGGTTGCATTGAAACTACCCAGCCAAGGTTGAGTAGAGCTTTCCACCGAACTGATGGCCGTCTGGGGAGGCACAGGGGATCCTGAGATGCCAATGGTGACCCAACTGTCGTACTGAAGGGAGGGGAAGAAACCGAAGAACGCCGGATTCACACCGTCCGCGGTCGAACCCGAAGCGAACCCGTCATTGTAGAAGCCACTGGGCGTGGTCAACTCGAACGGGGCCTCGTCGTTCCCGAAAATTGAACTCAAGAAATCGGTCTCGTCGTTCATATCGATGTACAATCGATACGTCGTTGTCCCAGGAACGCCGTTCGAGGCGTGCGCCTCGACGGTCATGGTATAATCCTGTCCAAGTGAGAAAAGCGCGGTACATAGTCCCGCGAAAAGCAGCAGAAAACGGCTCATGTTGTGCTAATTTATGGCATCGTAAATATAGCCAAAATCCTGTTAAGATTCGACAGCTACACCCTTGAAGCCGACAAATTACCACATTTTGCCCTTAAAACCGAATCCGGACGCGGCAGAAATCACCCCGTTCGGTTCCCCTCCAGATGAATAATCACCACGCCTTCAAGGCATTCAGCACAACGGAAGCTCTATACGCTCCCACGTAAAAAAAGTTTCGACTTTTTTTCGAATGAACCCTTGACGGGCATCATTCGTCGTCCAAATCGCCCAACCAGTCGTTGTACTTGGGGCGATCTTTGCCCTTCAACCGAGGCTGGCGAGGGCCATCGGCCCACATGTCCCGCTCCTTGCGTTTGGCGGTCGTTTTTTTCTTCGCCACAGGGCGCGGAGCGGCGGGGTCCGCAGCCGGTCCCTGCCCCTCTCCGGGACGGCGGCTGAAGTCGCGGCTCGCAGGCGCGGCAGCTCCGTCGGGTTTCGGGCGGCTGGTTCCTCCCGTTGCTGGGCGCGCACGCTCTTCCGCCTCCTTCACCACCATGGGGAACCTCATGAACTCCTTGCCATTCAATTCCGCCATCGCGGCCTCCGCAGCGGGCTTCTCGCGCATTTGCACGAACCCAAAACACTTCGACTGGCCTGTGTCGCGATCCGTTACTACCCGGGCATACGCCACTTCACCGAACTGAGAAAACAACTCCACCAAGTGCTCATCTTGCACATCGCGGTTGAGTTTAGCAACGAATAGCTTCATACGGGGTCAGCGGCTGGGGTCAATGGGCTTCACAACAATGCGAAACCAAGAGTTTGAGTTTGAATGGTTTGACCAAATGGCCAATTGAAGACGAAGGTACATCATGCCCTACAACTTCCACCACACCAAGTGAAAATTCTCTGCTGCTCACCAATTGTCTCCATCCACCAGCCGCCCGAGCCCACCCAATACGGACCCCTCCCCTTTCGAAGCCCCTCCCGCTTTCGGAGCATGCGCTAAGATGCGATCGGCCAATCGAGAGAACGGCAAGGACTGCAGCCAAACCGTTCCCGTACCCCGCAACGTTGCAAGGAACAAGCCTTCACCACCGAACAACATGGATTTCAAGCCCCCCGCTCGTTCGATGGAGTAGTCGATGTTGCCGGAAAACGCCACGATGCACCCGGTATCGATGCGCAGGGAATCGTTCACGAGTTCTTTTTGGACCACGGTTCCTCCAGCGTGCAGGAAGGCCAACCCATCGCCTCGCAGTTTCTGAAGAATGAAGCCCTCGCCGCCGAAGAACCCCGCACCGATGCGCTTGTTGAACGTCACGGTCACTTCGGTGCCGCGCGCCGCGCACAGGAAGGCGTCCTTTTGGCAGGTGATGCTGCCGCCGATGGCTGCCAAATCGACCGGCATGATCTTCCCGGGGTAGGGCGCTGCAAAGGCCACCTTTCGACGCGAAGTGCCCTGGTTCGTGAAGTGCGTCATGAACAACGATTCCCCTGTAAGCAGGCGTTTGCCCACCCCCAGCAGCCCATTGAAAAACCCGCCCGATGGTTTCGAACCGTCGCCCATCCGCGCTTCGAATTGGATGCCGTCTTCCATCCAGTTCATGGCACCCGCTTCCGCAATGACGGTTTCTTGAGGATCCAGAATGACCTCCACCGCTTGGAGGTCGTCGCCGTACAGCGTGTATTCGATTTCGTGGCTTTGCATGGCTCGAAAATAGGCCAAATCGCATCCAATTCATCACCCACCGCTCCTCGATGGTGTAATTTGGCGCCCATGAAAATGCATCCCTTCTTGGGCACGGTTCTGCTTGCAGCATGCGCCCAACCGCCCCAAGAATCCTCTGAAAACCCCATGCGATTGACCTATCCCCCCGCTCCCACTTCCGCCACCGTGGATACCCTTTGGAACACCCCGATTGCCGATCCTTACCGCCCACTCGAAGACGACCGATCGGAAAGCACGGCAGCATGGGTGACCGCCGAAAACGACGTCACATTCAGCCACCTCCGCAGCATCCCTGCCCGAGCGGAACTCCTGGAACGGTTCGGCCAACTGTACAACTACGAAAAGGTGGGCATTCCGCGCCGAATCGGCGACGCCTATTACATCGCGCGGAACAGCGGCCTCCAAAATCAAGCCGTGACCTACCGCCGCGAAGGACTCAACGGCCCCGAATCCGTGTTCCTCGATCCCAACGCGCTCAGCGAGGCCGGCACCGTTACCGCTGCGCTCGGCGCCGCTTCTCCCGATGATCGGTACGTCACCGAAATTCGGAACGAGGCCGGGAGCGATTGGCAAATCATCCACGTCTTGGATGCGCAAACGGGAGCTCAATTGGAGGACCGACTGGAATGGGTCAAGTTCTCCGGCACCAATTGGGATGCCGAAAGTACCGGTTTCTATTATAGCCGCTATCCCGAACCGGATGGCAGTGCGCTGTCCCAAGCGAACGGGTTCCACAGCGTGTACTTCCACCGAATCGGCACGCCGCAGTCGGAGGACCGGCTCATTTTCCGCGACGAGGAGCATCCGAATCGCTACCATTTCACGAGCATCACCGAGGACCGGAAGTACTTGATTTTGAACACCTCCACGGGCACTGACGGCAACAGCTTGCACGCCCTCGACTTGACCGATCCCGCAGGCGAGTGGAAGCCGATTGTGGAGGGCTTCGATTCACATTGTTCCATCGTCGATCACGTGGATGGCCGGCTCTTGATGATGTCGGACATCGGGGCTCCGCGGTATCAGTTGGTTTCCGTGGATGCCGCAGCGCCTTCGGACCCAACCTTGTGGAACGTCGTCATTCCGCAGCGCACCGACTTGTTGGAAAGCGTGAATTCCGCTGCGGGATCGCTGTTCGCGATTTGGCTTCACAACGCGTGCCACCGCGTGGACCAATACGCCCTCGACGGCACGCTCCTGCGCACCATCGATTTGCCCGAATCCACGGGAAGCGTGGGCGGATTCCGAGCCCGCAAAGACGCGGACGAGGTGTTCTACGCCTTCACCTCCTTTACCCGCCCCACCGAAATCCATCGCCTCAACCCGGCGGATGGCACCTCCACCTTGTTCGCTCGACCCGAGGTGGACTTCAACCCGGATGATTACGTCACGGAACAGGTTTGGTACCCCTCCAAGGATGGCACCTCCATTCCCATGTTCCTCGTCCACCGCAAAGACGTCGTGCCCACCGGCGACGTTCCAACCTACCTCTACGCATACGGCGGGTTCAACGTGAACCTCACCCCCGGATTCAACCCCTCCAACCTCCTCCTTTGGGAGCGCGGCGGGCTTTACGCCATGCCCAACCTGCGCGGCGGGGGAGAATTCGGCGAAGAGTGGCACCAAGCGGGCATGCTCGCCAACAAGCAAAACGTATTCGACGACTTCATCGCCGCGGCGGAGCACCTCCAAGCGTCGGGCTGGACCCGGCAAAGCCGATTGGCCATCGCCGGGGGCTCGAATGGAGGCTTGCTCGTCGGCGCGGTCATGACCCAACGACCCGAACTTGCGGAAGTGGCCTTTCCCGCAGTGGGCGTCATGGACATGTTGCGGTACCACAAATTCACCATCGGTTGGGGATGGATCCCCGAATACGGCAGCGCGGACAACAGCGAGGAAGAATTCCGAAACCTGTTGGCCTACAGCCCATTGCACAACCTGAAAGACGGTGTTCGCTACCCGTCCACCTTGGTCACGACCGCGGATCACGACGACCGCGTGGTGCCTGCCCATTCGTTCAAATTCGCCGCGCGCCTTCAAGCCGTGCATGCGGGGGACAACCCGGTTTTGATCCGAATCGAACAAGATGCGGGCCACGGCGCAGGCAAACCGACCTCGAAAATCTTGGAAGAACAGGCGGACAAGTGGGCGTTCATGTTCGATGCCATGGGGCTTGGCGGAAGGTGAATCCGAGCGTCGTCAGCGTGCCCGATGAGCGGGCGGGATCGCGGATTCAGGAAGGACTCGTGGGCCTGTTCCCAGAGGAATTGCCGTCGCGCAAGTCGTGCAAGAAGGCCTTGGCTGCGCAGCGTGTGGAAGTGATTCGTTCAGGCCAAACCGCTTTCGCCACCACCGCTACGCGCCTCCAACGGGGAGACCGCCTCCGGCTCCTCCCCGCGTCCCCTCCTCCCAGCCACAGCGCTGGGCCGACCGTGGTCGTCGGTTACGAAGCCGATGACCACGCCGTGGTTTGGAAGCCAGCGGGTTGGGTGACTTCCGGACCGCGGCGCCCCTCTCTTCGCGACGGGTTGACCGGCGCGTTGATGCCGACTTCAAGTGCGGGCGGTTTGAGGCAGCCTGAGCCGGTTCATCGATTGGATCGCGCGACCGCCGGATGGGTCTTGATTGCGAAAACGGCTCAGGCTGCCGCCCACCTGTCCCAGCAAGTTCAGCCGGAGGGCGCTTGTTGGAAAACGTACTTCGCCGTTTGTCAAGGCGCACCGCCGAATCGCGCCCAAATCCAGGTCCCGCTCGATGGCAAACCGGCCAGCACAGGACTGACTCGCGTGGCCCAGGGCTGGCTTGGAGGCCACTCCGCCAGCGCGGTCCGGCTGAACCTCCACACTGGGCGAACGCACCAAATTCGCCGCCACCTCGCGGGAATCGGACACCCCATCGTCGGCGACGCGGCGTATGGAGGAAGGGCGGGGTCGCTGCTCCTCGTCTGCACGGATTTGTCCTACCTCGACCCCACCACCGGGGAACGCCGAACGGTGAGCGCCCCGCTGCCCAAGCGGTTTCGTCGCATTCCGTGGATCCGCAGCTGAGGGCTATCTTGTCCCCTCAATCACGTCCCATGGTCCTCGACCGATTCGTCCGTTCCTGCTACCGCATTCCCGGCTTTCTGATCTACAGTTTGTACCACAGCATGCGCTTGGCGCGCATCGTCAAGCGGTACCCCGATGATCCCAAGCCGGTCCATGCACACCTGCTGCGCTTCATCGAGGGCGTCCACAAGTTGATGGGCATCCACGTGACGGTCCAAGGCGAGCTTCCATCGGAGCCGTCGGTCTTCATGGGCAATCACCGCAGCTACGTGGACGCGGTGCTCATCCCGTCCACGTTTCCAGTGACGTTCGTCGCGCGAAGCGAGTCGGAACATTGGCCCATCATCGGCTGGGGAGCCACGCTGCTGGGAACAATTTGGGTGAACCGAAAGGATCCGGACAGCCGGCGCAGCACCCGCGATCGGGTGCGAGAACGCCTGGAAGACGGACGCAGCATCATCATCTTTCCGGAAGGCACGACGCACAAAGGACCGGGGCTGTTAGAATACCGCCCGTCCATGTTCTACATCTGCGCCGAAGGGGGGTTCCCCATCACCCCGGTGGCCATCGAGTACAAGGACCCGGACATTGCCTGGGTGGGCAACGATTGGTTCATTCCCCATGCGTGGAAGCACTTCGGGAAAAAGCGAATTGAGGTTTCGGTGACGTTCGGGGAGACGCAGCGGTTTGAGGACGGCGGAGTGGCCCAAACCGCCATCCAATCCTGGACAGAAAAAACGGTCGCAAGCCTCCGCGAGGCCTACGACCGTTCATGATTTCGCCTCTTTAAATCAGCGCGTCAACACCCAATTGCGGGCAGCGCGCCCTTCCTCACCGTTCACTTCGATGGAGTACACGCCCGGTCCCCAATCGCTCGCGTCGATCCACGTGCGAGTGGCCGTCAGCGGCGTTTGAAGGAGGATGCGACCGGTGACGTCAGTGCAAGTGATTTGGCCTGCTTCCCCTTCGAACCAAAACCCGTTCACCCCGGGATTCGGATACAGCGACCACGCGAGCCGATCCCATTCCTCCACGGAATTCGGCAACAGCGTGTACTGCGCGCTCACCTCCCCTGAGCAATCGCCCAAGGACTCCACCACGAACACCGATCCATTCAGCGTCGTCGCATCCCACAACACCGTCACCGTCGCGACATCCACCCCGGCACTCGCCCCTACAAAGGTTCCGCCGATCACGCTCCAAGCCAACTCGTTGCCGGAGCCGCCCCCGGTGTATGTAAACGTCGTTTCCGAACCCGCCATCGGGCTCACATCGAACGCAATGGTGCCTTGTGCCACGTAAGTGCACCCCTCGTTCACGTTCGCCGCGGGATCATAATTGCATGCCGAATCGTCCGTGCAACCGAGTACCGCAGGCACGCCGGCACAATTGCAGGCTTCCGAAATAACATCCAACACGGTCTCCGCATCTCCATCGTCGCACGCCTCGCCTACCACCAGGCACGTTCCGTCGTCAGCCGTGGCCAACGCATCGTAATTGCACGCGCCTTCGTTCGTGCAACCGGGCACGGGCGGCAAGCACACTTCATGCGCTGCGGAGGAACCAAAATTCGCTTCATCCATGCTCGCCAGCACGAGTCCATCGGTGGTCGTAAAGACATAACTCCCGTCCACGCTGCAACCGAACCACGCCGAACCGCCCAACCCGTCGCCGTAGGCGTCGGTGACGGTCAACGTCAAGCACTCGTTGGTCAAGCAACCTGTCCAAACGTACTCCGTCGCGTCATCGGCATACGCGCCTTCCTCCACGGAAGCCAACACGTCGCCCCCGCCATCCACGATGCTCCATCCCGTCTCATCGGGGTAACAGTCCGTCGTCACCGTCATCACCACGTCGGTGCACGGCAGTTCACAAGACCCGTCGTCGATGGTCGCCGAGGCGTCGAAATTGAATGCGTCCGGGTTGGTGCAGCCTGGAACCAATGCGGAGCAGTCAGGCAACTCCACCACCAGCGTATCCGAGTGCAAGCTGTCGGTTGCAAAGTAGACTTCGAACGCAGCGGGACCGGACCAATGCTCCACTTCCAATGGCACCCCGTCGGCCATGACCCAGCCCGAATCGGCAAGGGCAAAGCACGTAAAATCGTCCGTTCCCCAGCACAGGCTGTCAACGGAACAAAGGAAACTGCTGAATTCCGCAGTGAACGTCACCGAAGTCGCCACCTCCATCGCGTCTTCGTCGTACCAGCACATGCTTTCCACCCCAAACCCTTCGATGTCGCAAACCACCGGGCCGCAATTGCCCAATGCCAGGTTGATTGAATTCGCCACGTTCAGCCGACCTCCAGTCACCGTCTCGCCGACGAGGTTCGGAACCACATCCACCCCATCGAACACGTAGCCGCGCACCAAATCCGCTGCCGCCCCCGGGTTGGTCATCGCCAATCCCGCCAAATCAGCACACGGCGCACTGTAAATCAAGGCAATCGCTCCCGCCACACACGGGCTTGCGAACGACGTGCCCGAAGTGGATCCGTACCCACTCGATCCCGAAGGAAGGTACACGTTGTCCCCAGGAGCTCCTAGATCGATGGTCGTCGCACCGTAGCCCGAGAACGTGCGCACGTCGTTGTTGTTCGTAGCGGTGACCGAAATCATGTAGTCGCTGTCGCACGCCGTCGGCATGTCCCCCACGGCATCCACGTTGAAATTCGAATTCGTGGTCGCACCGCAATTCAAGATGCCCGAGGCGCCGAGGTCGTCGTAGAAGGCGCACCAAATCGGGTAATTCGAAGGGTCGGCGCCGTCGATGCCCCAGCTTGCGTTCGTGGCCACCACAAACGCCCCTTGCGCTCCGCCGGTAGCGGTGTACAGTTCGCGCATCACCTTCGGGTACTCGTAGGCGGCGATGACTCCGGATTCGCTGATGCCGCCCATGTCCACCTGCATGATGTCGACGTCCCAGTTGACGCCGACTCCGCCCGTGCCGTTGTTGCCCTTCGCCCCAATCATGCCGCTGACGGAAGTGCCGTGCCCGCCCGCAGCGACGTTGTCGTTGTTGCTCGTGGTGTTCCAACCATCGACGTCGTCCACGTAGCCGTTGTTGTCGTCGTCGACGCCGTTGCCTGGAATTTCGTGGGGATTCGTCCAGTGGTTGTCAATGAGATCGACGTGGTTGTAATTGCTGCCGCCGCCCTCGATGACGCAAACGACGATGCGGTCGCCGTTCGCCGTGAAGCCGCCCGTGGTGATGTCCCATGCGGCGTCGGAGTCGATGTCGTGGTCGCCGGATTGGACGTGGTGCCATTGCTGGCCAAAATTGGGGTCGTTGGGCACCAATCGCTCCTCCACATAGTGATTGAACTGCGCGGCTTCGACGTCCGGATGACGGCTCAAATCGCGGAGCACCGCATCGAGCGACGCGTCGGGTGCTGCCATCAAATGGATGTTCGAACTGCGGGATGGCGTTGAAATCCAGGACACGTCCCAGCCTTGAGAGCGGACGGAAGCCGCCCATTCATCTACCGCAACATCGGGACTGAGTTTCACAAGGAGCTGGCCTGGGGCGTGATCGCCTGGGGTTTGGGCCCACAAGGAGCCGAAAGCATAAAGGCTCAGGGCCAAAGAGGCCAATCGGTTCAGTTTCATCGGTACAGGTTTGCTCCGAAATTACAACACGGAACGCAATCGCAACCTCTCCCCCGTTCTTTCCGTACACCCTGAAAATTCAACGCTCCATGTGCTCCATTACCGCACTCCTCCAAACGCATGGCACCACGGATGCAGAACGTGCGCTCGCGCTTGACGTGTCGAAATTGCAACGGCACCGTGGACCCGATTGGTCCGGGGTTTTCCAATGCGAATTTGGCATCTTGAGTCACGAACGCTTGGCCATTGTGGACGTCAGCAGCGGGGCCCAGCCGCTCATCGACCCCGAAACAGGCGTGGCGCTGGCCGTGAATGGCGAGATTTACAACCACCGTTCCCTCCGGAAGGAATTGACCTATCCGTTCCAAACGGGATCCGACTGTGAAGTCATTTTGGCGTTGCATCGCTTGGGCGATCGAGACGTTTGGAACCGCTTGCATGGCATGTTTGGGTTCGTCCTGTTGGACCCGCGCGATGGCAGCTGGGTCATCGGGCGCGATCCCATCGGCATCATTCCGCTGTACTTCGGCCACGATGCCGAGGGACGGCTGTTGGTGGCCTCGGAGGTGAAGGGGTTGGCGGATCACTGCGACGACGTGCAGGAGTTTCCACCGGGTCATGTTTGGTATAGCACAGATGAAGCGCCCACGCGCTACTTCGAACGCGACTGGATGCAATGGGACACGCATCCAAAACAGGCCTACAAGCCAGAAGAACTCAACGCTGCTTTGAAGGCAGCTGTGAAGAGCCACCTCATGGGCGACGTGCCTTACGGCCTGCTCATTTCAGGCGGATTGGACTCGAGTGTCATCGCCGCCTTGGCGCAGCAGTTTGCGCGGCAACGGGTGGACGAGGATGAGGCGAGCGAGGCTTGGTGGCCGCGGATTCACAGCTTCAGCATCGGGTTGGAAGGCAGCCCGGATTTGGCCGCAGCTGCACAAGTGGCCGAGCACATCGGAACGGTGCACCACCCGCTGACCTTCACGATCCAAGAAGGCCTCGACGCGCTCGAAGACGTCATCCGCCACGTCGAAACGTACGATGTGACCACCATCCGCGCTTCCACGCCGATGTACCTGATGGCGCGCCAAATCAAAGCCATAGGCATCAAAATGGTGCTCAGCGGCGAAGGCGCCGACGAGCTCTTCGGCGGCTACCTCTACTTCCACATGGCTCCGAACGCGCGCGAATTCCACGAAGAAAGCGTACGCAAGGTTCTGGGACTGAATAAATACGATTGCGCGCGCGCGAACAAGAGCATGATGGCCTGGGGCATTGAGGCGCGGGTCCCCTTCCTCGACACGCCGTTCGTGGATTACGCGATGCGCCTCGATCCCGAAGCGAAAATGGGCGGAAAGGGCCGGATGGAAAAGGAGGCCATTCGGAAGGCGTTTCCGAACCTTTTGCCCGATGAAATCCTGTGGCGCCAAAAGGAGCAATTCTCCGATGGCGTGGGCTACGGTTGGATCGACGGCTTGCGCGATCACGCGGAACAGCGGGTCTCCGATGAAGCATTCAGCCGCGCCGCTACCCGATTCCCCATCAACCCTCCCGCGACGAAAGAAGCGTACTTCTACCGCACGATCTACGAGCGGTTGTTCCCTTCAGCGGCTTGCGCTGCGTTGGTTCCTGGCGGAAAGTCCGTGGCGTGCAGCACGGAAAAGGCCCTCGAATGGAGCGAAAGCTTGCGCAACGTGGTCGACCCATCAGGACGCGCCGTACAAGGAGTGCACAAGGACGGCTACCGCTCTTGACGTAACTTCGAGCGCATGAACGTGCGCGCACTTTTCTTGATCGGTTGCGGAGCGGCATGCGCCGCACCATCCGCTGCCCAAACCTACCGGATACAACCGGGCGAATGGAGCGCTTTGGGCACTCCGCACCCGGTGTTGCGATTCTTGGAGGCTTCGGACGATTTCGGCAGCAACGCCATCGTCGACCTGGAAGTCGGTGAACCGGCGGCGGCGGAGGTCGTGAATTTGGACTCCGTGGATCACGTGCTCATCATTGACGACGTGGCATGGGCCGGTGTGGGAATTCCCGCGGGAGATACCGTGGCGTTTGAGTGGCCGGCGCTGCCCCTGGGCTCCTACCGATACCATTTGGATGGCGAGCGGGGCAACTACCTTCAGGCGAGCGGGGTTTTGCGCGCGGGCATCGATGCGGACCATGAATTTGTTTGGCACGTGGCCGATTTGGAGGCGGCTCTGCTGGACACGGTCGCGGCGGGGGGCACGTGGAATGCCGCGACGTACACGCCGGATTTTTTCACCATCAACGAAGCCCATTATCCGCACACGCTCGACGACCCGTGGGCCTTGGTGAGCGTGCAATTGGGCGATTCGGCCATCATTTCCGTGGCGAATGCAGGCCAAATGGACCACGTCTTCCACTTCCACGGTTTCCACGTCGAAATCCTGCAATCCACCCGCTCCCCAGAACGAGTGGGCTGGCTCAAAGACTCCGTCCCCGTGCGCCGCGGCGAAGGACTCACCCTGCTCCTCGTACCGGACCAAACGGGCACCTACCCCGTCCACGACCACAACCTGATCGCCGTAACGAACGCGGGATTCTACCCCGGGGGCATGCTGACCCAAATCATCGTCGCACCATGATCCCATTCGCTCGAATCGCCGCCCTCGCGTCCGCCTTGTTGCCCCTCATGGCATCGGCCCAGTTCTCGCCACCTCCGTTGCTGTTTTCGGGCATGGACGGCGAACACCTGCTGGATGATGGCACGCTGTTGCCGTTCTGGGGATACGGGTATGTGGCGGATGGGTTCATGACGCTGCCGGGGCCTTTTTTGGCCTATGAAGCCGGTGGGAATTATCTGCTTTCCTTCGTCAACGACAGCCCGGAAGGCCACACCATTCACCTGCACGGACTGGATGTGAACCAAAGCAACGACGGCGTGCCGAGCACTTCCTTCACGGTGATGCCGAATGCAGAAGCGAGCTACGCCTTCGCCGCGAACCATCCGGGAACGTATTTATATCACTGCCACGTGACGACGACGCTGCACCTGACGATGGGCATGTACGGGATGTTGCTCGTGACGCGTTCCGACGGGACGTTGTGGGAAGGGGGGCCTGCGTACGATCGGGATGTGCCGTTGCTGTTCAGTGATTTGGACCGTTCCGTGAACGAAGCGCCCACGGCGGCTTATCCGTTTCACACCATTCGCCCCGACTATTTTATGGTGAACGGGCTGAGCGGAGCCTCCTTGTCCGGTTCCGAGAGCGTGGCGGCAGCCGTGGCGGGAGAGCGGGTCGCCCTGCGGCTTGGTTCCATGGCTTACGCGCAGGTGACGTGTCGCTTTCCGAGCGAATGGCACGCCGAAGTGGTGATGAGCGATGGGCGGCCGCTGCCGGTCGCGTTGTCTGTGGAGGATCTCGTGCTCTATCCCGGGGAGCGCTATTCGGTGCTGATTGATGCCCCGGAGGAGACGGGGACCACGATGGAAGTGGACTACGTCAGCATGGTCTCAGGCGCGTTGGAATCAACCCAAAACGTAGCCCTGAACACCACGTTGACCTCGGTGAACGCCCCCCTGGCTCGGCCTCAACTGATGGCCTTCCCGAACCCCGCTACCGAGCGGGTTCACGCGGCCTTGCCTGCTGGAAGGTGGTCGGTCTTCAACGCGCTTGGAGCGGTGCAAGCGTCCGGGTCCGCGGTGGAAGGACCGTGGAACATCCCCGTGAACGATTGGCCCGCGGGCCTTTATACGCTTCGGCACGAATCGGGTGCCACCGCTCGGTTCGTCGTTCAGTGACTCAGCGAACGAGCAGCACGTGCCCCGCGTGCTGGGTCGCTCGGGCATCGCCCCGTTGGAAGTAATTCAATTCCAACTGCCACTGGTACAAACCGTCCCCTCCAAAGTAGGGGGCGAGGTCGGTGGGCTGGGCGGTGATTTGGCCCCACCAATGCGCTTCGGGATCCGACGTGGCGAACACCACTTCCCCCCAGCGGTTCATTACCACGAGCTCATACTTCGTCACCGGGCAATTGAATTCCGGCCGCCACGCATCGTTCACCCCATCGTTGTCGGGCGTAAACGCCGTGGGAACGAACAGCTCGCAAGCACACGACTGCAACTCGATGAAAAAGGCCGTTTCCAAGGTCTGGCAAGCGTTGCTTACTGACACGCTGTAGTCCCCATGGGCAGCGAAGGACTCCATCGGCTGGTCGCTGCCGGTGCTCCACGAATAGGTGACGGGAAACAGGTTAGGCGGCAAGGCCACGCTCAGGTGCACCGTGTCTTCCGGGCATTTCAGGTAGCTGTTGGCCAAATCCAATTCCAACGCCTCCGCAAACGCCACCTGCACCGCATCGTAATGAAAACAGCCGTTCCATTCCGCGAACGCAGTGTACACCCCGCTTTCGGACACGATCACTTCCGGCGACGTCGGCCCGTGTCCCCAATTCAACGTGGCTTGACTCGGCAACCCTTCGGCCACAAGCACCTCTTGCGTGCCCGGGCAAGCGAGGACGTCATCGCCCAAATCGAATGCAGGGAGCGGCTGAATGGTGACGGAAACCTCGTCGAACGCCTCGCAATCGCCCTCCACCACCGTCACGCTGTAATCCCCAGAAACCGGTACCTCAAATTGCGGACCATTGCCCGTACCCATCGGTCCCGACCACAAGAACGCGTCCGCCAAAAACACCCCGCAATCCAAGGTTACCGGCGTGCCTTCACAGACGAAGACATCGGGACCGCAGTTCACCGGCGGGACCGGGTCTTCAATGACTTCGACGCTTTCGCTCACTTGACAGCCCAACACCGTTGCCGTCAAGGTGGCCGTCATCGGGTCGTCGACCGTCCACGAAGCCGTCGCAGGACCACCCGCCCACACGTACCCATCGGCTCCTGGCGCGGCTTCCAACGTCACGGAACTTCCTGCGCAAAAGTGCACGGACGCCGGCAAGTCCGGAGCAAATTCGGCCACCGTTGCGATGCCCACCGTGTCCGTCTCCACGCATGTCCCCACGGTCACAGTCGCCGCCAATGCCTCCCAACCCGCCGCCGACGCCCCATCCCACGACCACTCCGCACCCGTCCCCAAATCCGACCACCCCCCTGCCTGCAACCCGCTCCAACTCGTTTCCGACGCCGCATACCCCGGCGACCACACCGCGGATTCGTACCAGCACAGCTCCACGTCCTGACCCAAATCCAGCCCCGTGTTCGGCGAAGGTTCCAGCGAAATGGCATCGGTATAGGTGCATCCCGCAGCCACGACTTCCACCGCGTAATCCCCCGGACCGAGGTCGAACCGCACCCCTTCTTCGGTTCCATCGGACCAAAGCACGACGGGCTCCATTCCTGTCCATTGCGGGTCCGTGGCATCAAGCGTTGCGGTTTGGCCCAAACACAACACCGCATCCTCGCCCAAGTCCAATCCATACGCCGGAAGTTCCGAAACCACCGCGGTCCACGTAAACGCGCATCCCGCCAAATCCACCTCCGCCACATACGTTCCCGCCGCGTTCACCGACAACGGGACATCCGAGGAACCATCCGACCACGTCACGCTGGCCCCCGGGCCTGCTGGACTCAGCTCCAAGGATGCTTCTGGGCACAGGTCGTACGCCACCTCCTCATCCTCCGTCAACACGAGGCTCACCGCGACTTCATCCTCGTGCTCCGCGCCGCACGCATCCACCCATGCAACCGAATACACGGCCTCCACCTCAGCCGTGAGCGTGACTTCGTTGGCATCTGTTGAACTGAGGCCATCCGCAGGCGACCAAACCGCATCGGTGGCCCCCGATGGCAGCGTCCACGTGACGTCCGCACCCGGACACAAAGCGATTTCATCCGGCAACACATCCGGAGAAAACGGATTCCACTGCACGTCGCACACGCGGTGAGCATTGCTCAACCCCCCGGTGCTCGCCGTGAAGCCGTAAATCCCTGAATCCCCGCCGATGAAGGCAGGAACGTCGATGATTGCCTCAAGCCGCAACAAACAATCGAAGTGCACTTGCATCAGCTGCGTCTCCGCGTCCCACGTCACCCGCAACTCATGGTACTGCCCATCCTCGATGTTCGCATTGGGTGGAATCGCTGCAATGGGGCCGGCGAACGCGCTCGCTGCTTGGTGGCTGGGCGAGCCTGCGGACAAGATGGCCAAATGATCTGCCGGCGAACCCACCGGGTCCCACGCCGGATTGAGTGAATTCGTGTACGTGTCCATCTCCACAATGATCGACGGCGAAATGCCCCCGAATCCTTGGTTCGCACCACCCGGCGTGGTGCCGATGGACAAGGCATTGGGATTTCGAAGAATGAACGCCATGCCGTCGGCTCCTCCGTCATTGGCACCGAGGAACACATCGGCCCGCATTTCGAACGAGGTGGAAGCGTCCACGGGCCCGGGGAACCACACGGCACCGCTGACGCTGTTTTGGTTCGGGGTGACTTGATAGCATCCTGGTGACAGCACGGATGCTGACCCGACGAGGGTTTGGCCCACCGCGGAGCCCATGAAGACGAGGCCCAAAATCAGGCCGAGGGCCCGCTTAGACATGCTCCTTCACAAAGGTGTCAAGGTCAAATCGGAACCGCGGTCCGTACACTCCTCCTTCCGCACGACGCCCGGCAGAAATGACCATGGTGACCTTCGCTCCGCGCGGCAAACCCAACAACCGCCGAACCCGCCAAGCGTCGAACCCTTCCATCGGGCACGAATCGAATCCTTCTGCGCGCAGGGCCAGCATGTAATGCGCGCACGCCAGCGCAGTGCTCTTGTGGGCCCACGTGGCCAACTGAGCCAAACTCAGCGGCTCCCTGGGCGTGGGCGTGCTCCACCCGCGGACCGTAAACCACAGCCACTTGAACGGACGGAACACCCCCCAAGGTCCCAAGGTGTACACGAGCTTCGTGATTTTCTCGAAGTACTGCAAGCCCTTTGCGGGGGTTTTGGGGTCCGATTTCAACCGGCGGATCATCCATTCATTGTGTTCGCGCCACCGATCGGGGCGCGCCACGAAGACGACCAATTCGGGCGCCGTAACTGCTGCCGGTTGGCCCATGCAGATGCGGGCAAGTTCCCGACGCTGGTCCGGATTGCGCACCCAATGAGCTTCCCAGACTTGCAAGTTGGACGAATTGGGCGCGAGTTGCGCAGAAGCCAAACACCGGCGCATCACGTCCTCCGGCACCTCCTCATCTGCATAAATCCGGACGCTTCTGCGGGCTTCGACCACGGCGTGGAAACTGGCAGCGTCGTGCCGTGGCGCTTCTGCTGCAACACGCTTCCTCGACGTCGCCCCCTTCGAATCAAATACCTTTACCTTAACCATGTTCTTTGCTGATGACGCGTTCAATGATGGCATCGGTTGCACGGGGGGCCTCCATTCCGAACGTGTAGGCCTGCTGAACCGAACGGATGGCGGCCTCGGCGGCCGCCTCGGTGCGGGCGTGCACCACGCCGAGGTGGTGCCCCGGAGATTCGCCGGTGAAGGCGAGTTCCGTGAGTCCCACGGAGGCATCAATGGGCGCACCCGGACGGGTGCGTCCACCGCCCAAGGCCACGACCGCCAACCCGATGGCCCGGGAATCAATCGCTGTGACCACGCCTTGCTGCACGATCGGAATGGGCTTTCGAACGGGAGCCGAAGGCAACGCGGAGCTGAGGTCGCCGCCCATGGCCGCGACCGACCGCTCGAATCGCTCGTAGGCCGCCCCCGATTGCCAAGCCCGATCGAGTTGGGCAAGCGCATCGGTTGGCCCCGTTGCCAATCCCGAATTGACCAACAATTCGGCCGCGAGTGCCCACGTCACCCGACGGAGGGGCTCCGAACGCACTTCTCCGCGCAGCAGAGCCATGGCCTCTTCGATCTCGACGGCATTGCCGGCCGACCGGGCGAGCGGATCGTCCATTCGGGTGAGCAAGGCCGTAGTGGGCATGCCGCTTCCCGTCCCCACATCGCAAATGGCCTGGGCCAGCTCGCGCCCCTGCTCGATGGTCTGCATGAAGGCCCCTTTGCCCACTTTGATGTCCATGACGAGGTGCTCCAAGCCGGCGGCCAACTTTTTCGAGAGGATGCTTGCAGTGATCAGTCCGACTTGCTCCACCGTGGCCGTTACGTCGCGGAGGGAATAGAGGCGGCGATCGGCTGGGGCGAGGGCGGCGGTTTGGCCTGCGATGGCTACGCCCACGTGCTGGACAATGCGTTGGAAATCGGTGGAATCGGGATGGGGATTGTAGCCGGGGATGGATTCCAATTTGTCCACGGTTCCTCCCGTGTGTGCCAACCCCCGGCCTGCGATCATCGGCACGTATCCGCCGCAAGCCGCGAGCAAGGGTCCCAACGCAATGGAGACCAAATCCCCGATTCCACCGGTGGAATGCTTGTCGAAAATGGGGCCGTTGCACGGCACTTCCGACCAATCGAGGACTTGTCCGGAATCGCGCATGGCCAGGGTCACAGCGATGCGTTCCTCGGCATTCAGGTCCTGGTAATAGCA
Source organism: uncultured Flavobacteriales bacterium (assembly GCA_965656785.1). GTDB lineage: Bacteria > Bacteroidota > Bacteroidia > Flavobacteriales_D > Sanyastnellaceae > JALQTD01. The sequence continues at coordinate 36,653 of CBFHLY010000022.1, read as the reverse complement.
CGCCATGGCCATCGCCGCCACCTGCGCATCGGAAGCGTCGCCTGTCGTGATGCCCTGGACGAAATTCCGCCACACGGTCGGGCTCAATGCAAGTCCGTCGCGCTTCGCGCGGATCATCTCAGGGTAGGTCATCGGATCAGCAAGTTGGAGGTGCCAAGTCGGCACGTTCGGGGTGCGATGAAGTCGGCGCCCAATGCGCGCTCCACCTGATTAAGGTAGGCATGAGCGGCATCGAAGGTGCGGATGCCTCCCGAGATCTTGATGCCCTTGCCGGAGCCGCGAAGGACCTCGAGCAACGCCTCCACCGCTTCCGGCGTGGCGCCAACGGCGACTTTACCCGTCGACGTTTTGAGGAAATCCGCCCCGGCTTCCAAACACCGCTCTGCCGCCCGCTGCAATTGCCGGGGTTCCCAGGGAACGCCGGTCTCGAGGATGACCTTCACCGCCCGCGAACCGGCCCATTCGCGGATCAAGGGCATGAGTTCCCTTGCAGGTCCCTCGTCACCCGACCGGAACGCTTCGTGCGGGAACACCACGTCCCACTCCTCCGCACCACCGGCACGTTGCGCTTCCTCGGCAATTGCTTCGATGGAATGATTTCCCGCGGGGAAATTCAACACCGTCGCCAACGCAACGTCTTTGCGAACGCGGCGTTCAGCCCACCAATCCACCCATTTTAAGGGAATGCAACAGGCCGCAGGTCCACCTTCCATGGCCTCTACCCGGTCCAGCATGCGCGCCAAATCCGACTCCTCTTCCTCGAACGTCAGGGTCGTCCAATCGGTGCACGCCAGCACTTGAGCATCCCCCAATGCGCTCATGTCAACGACAAGAACAACCCCGCAATGGTCGCGGACATCAGGTTCGACAAGGTGGCTGCAAACACCGCCTTCAGGCCAAATCGCGCAATGTCCGGACGACGCGAGGGCGCGATGCTCCCCAAGCCACCGAGCAAGATGGCGATGCTCGACAAGTTGGCAAATCCACACAAGGCAAAGCTCACAATGGCCTTCGTCTTTTCGGACAGCACCAAAGCCGGGGCATCGCCGAGGTAGGGGGCGAAGTTGAGGTAGGCTACGAATTCGTTGACGATCAGTTTTTGTCCGATGAAGGAACCTGCCGTCACTGCTTCGGACCACGGCACCCCGATGAGGAATGCCACCGGCGCAAACACGTAACCGAGGATCCATTCCATGGTCAATTCGGGGAAACCAAACCAGCCACCGATGCCACCGAACAAGCCGTTGAGGAGGGCGATGAGCGCCACAAAGGCCAAGAGCATGGCGCCCACGTTCAATGCCAATTTCAAGCCCGAGGCCGCCCCCCCTGCCGCAGCATCGATGACGTTCACTGGCGAATCGTCGCCTTCTGCATCGGCCGCCGCGTCGACCAAGGCCTCGGCGGGCGTTTCGGTTTCCGGCTTGATGAGTTTCGCGAAGAGGAGGCCACCGGGAGCCGCCATGAACGACGCCGCAATGAGGTATTCGAGGGGAACGCCCATCGAGGCATAGCCGGCGAGCACGGATCCCGCAACGGAAGCGAGGCCGCCGACCATCACGGCAAAGAGTTCTGAGGAGGTCATGCGCGCGATGAAAGGCCGGACGACGAGGGGGGCTTCGGTTTGGCCAACAAAAATGTTCGCCGTAGCCGAAAGCGACTCGGTCCGCGAAGTCCCCAGCAACTTGCGCAACCCGCCGCCCAGTAAATTGATGACCCACTGCATGACCCCGATGTAGTACAAAACGGAAATCAGCGAGGAGAAGAAAATGATGACGGGCAACACGCGGAATGCGAAAATGAACCCCAAACTGCCGTCATCAGCCACCAATCCGCCAAACATGAACCCGATCCCGTCGTTTCCGTAATCGATGACGCGAGAAACCCCGTTGGCCATGGCGAGCAAGGCCTGCTTTCCCCAGGGAACGTAGAGCACGAAAGCTCCGAAAAACAGCTGAACGGCGAAGGCGCCGAGGACCGTGCGCAACCGAATGGCCCGCCGGTTTTCCGAGAGCAGCAAGGCCATCCCGATGAGGAAAGCCATACCGATCAAGCTCATGATGATGCTCATGCCCGCGAAGCTAAGGCAAAGGCCGGCAATTCTGCCCGCCGTCAGCTCCCTTGCTTCCCCAGCCCCTTCGCCCGAAAACTGAATGGCAAGTACTGGGCAATGCCTGCCGCCACGGCGACCTCGTCATCTCGGGATTGCAAAATCAGCCGGATGGGTGCTGGTTGGCGCAACTCGCATTCTTGGATGACTTGGCGACACCCCCCACAGGGCGAAAACGCCCCCCACTCCGCCTCCCCGTCCGAAGCCACCGCGAGGGCCGTTAAGGCCACCCCGGGAAACTGGCTCAAGGCATGGAACAACGCCACACGCTCCGCGCACATCCCGCTGGGATAGGCCGCGTTCTCTTGGTTGTTCCCGGTGATGACCGCTCCGTTCTCCAACAGCGCTGCGGCTCCCACCCGGAACCCCGAATACGGCGCATAAGCCCGCTTCACGGCTTCGTGCGCAGCACGCAAGAGCGCCTGATCTGCGGCGGGCAGCTCCTCATAAGCCCACGCTTCGAGGGTGCAGGTGACGTTGATTTCCTTCGGCATTCATTCGGGGATTGAAAGCGGAAAGTACGAATGTGCCGGGATCAACGCCCCATCGACGGACCTGATTCGAACCCAATAGACACCCGATGGCGCCATTTCAGGGAATGCCAAATCAACTTCCGACAAGGGGCAGAGCAGTCCGCCCGGTGTGGGCCACGTCCAGGTTTGCAGGACCTCCCCATCAGGGCCTTCCAGCTCCACCCGAACGGAATTCAAGCCCTCTGCATCGAACACATCGCCGACCAGGCCGATTGAAGTGCCGGGAGCGGCGGTCGGCAAGGGCGATAAGTCGGCAAACGGCACGCCGTTCAGGGAATCGAGGGTGACCACGGACGTCGTGGGATTGGAGACCTCGAAGCGGAAGGTGACCGGATCGGTTGTTTGGCCTACCGCATCGACCAATTGCGCCCTCAACTGCAGGGTTCCCACGACCGAATCGGGCACCACCCAATGGCGACCGACCAGCGCATTCGTGCCCGAGAGCTCCTGCTCATCGACCAGCGGCCACGACCCCGTTCGCACTTCAAACGCCTCCTCCAAAGGGACCACCTCCATCTTGGCCATCGCCAACTCCACATCGTCCACGGCATCCGCTGTGAACGTCACCACATCCCCGGCCTCCAGTACCAAGGTTCCGCCGTTCGAAACCCCATTCACCACCACTTCCCAATCCGGCGGCAAGACATCTTCCCGGGAGCAGCCCGCCAATGCGACCACAGCCGCGCACACCATCGCACCATGTTTCATGCCGCAAAGTTCGAATAAAGCACCGAATCAGCCGCATTGGTGGCCGGTCGATTACATTTACCCCATGGACAATAAACAAGCGATCGTGAGCAATTGGCTGCCCCGCTACACGGGGGTCGCCTTGGAAGATTTCGGGGAGTACATCTTGTTGACCAATTTCAATTCGTACGTGGAGTTCTTTGCAAAGGAACATGGCGTTCAGGTGGTCGGCCAGGACAAATCCATGCCCTCCGCCACCGCCGGCGAAGTGACCATCATCAACTTCGGCATGGGCAGCGCCAACGCCGCCACCATCATGGACCTGCTCAGCGCCATCTCGCCCAAAGCCGTCCTGTTCTTGGGAAAATGCGGCGCTTTGAAGTCGAAGAACAAAGTCGGTGACCTCATTTTGCCCTTGGCGGGCATTCGCGGGGAAGGAACGTCGAACGATTACTTCCCGCCGGAAGTGCCCGCCATGCCGAGCTTCGCCCTGCAACGGGCGGTTTCCTCGACCATTCGCGACTACAACTGCGACTACTACACGGGGTCGGTGTACACCACCAACCGTCGGGTGTGGGAACACGACGAGGAATTCAAGTCCTACCTCCGACGAACCCGAGCCCAAGCCATCGACATGGAAACGGCCACCCTGTTTTCCGTGGGTTTCGCGAACCGATTGCAAGTGGGCGCGTTGCTTTTGGTCAGCGATGAGCCCATGACCCCGTCGGGCGTGAAAACCGAAGCGAGCGACCGGCACGTCACCCAGAACTTCGTCGAAACGCACGTGCGCATCGGCATGGACTCCATCAAGGAAATTCAATCCGAAGGCCGTTCCATCAAGCACCTGAAGTGGAAGTGAGCCCCGACGTGGTCCTCATCCGAAAGGCCGACGGGAAAAACGTACCGTTTGATGAATCGAAATTGCGGGCCTCCCTCGAGCGCAGCGACGCCACGCCACAAGTCGTCGATGGCATCGTGCGCGAGGTGAGGCAGCTGCTGGTCGATGGCATGTCCACCCGCACGATTTACCGGGAGGCCTTCAAGCGCCTGCGCTCGCATTCGTGGCATTCCGCGGGTCGGTACCGCCTGAAGCGCGCATTGTTCGAGCTGGGGCCGTCGGGGTATCCGTTCGAGCATTTCGTGGGCAAATTGATGGAGCATCAGGGCTTTCGCGCCGAAGTGGGCGTGGTGAAACCCGGGCGCTGTGTATCGCACGAAATGGATGTTTGGGCAAGCGATGGCCAAACCTTGCGCATCGTGGAATGCAAATTTCACAGCGATGCGAAACGCAAGTCCTCCATCCAAACCGCCCTTTACGTCCAAGCCCGATTCCAGGACCTGATGAGCAACTTGTCCGGGCCGGAAGCGGAACTCAACGCTGTGAGCTACGTGGTGACCAACACGCGATTCACGTCCGAGGCAGCCGCCTATGGGCGGTGCGTGGGCATGCAACTCGTGGGGTGGGATGCGCCGCGAACCGGGTGCTTGAAGCAGTGGATCGACGAGAGCGGCTTCCATCCCTTGACCTGCCTCAGTGGGCTGAACCGGGCCGAAAAACACAGCTTGCTCGATCGGGGCATCGTGTTGTGCAGCGAACTGGACGTCGCGCAGCTGAAAGAAGCGGGGGTACCAGAAAAAAAGCACCAAAAGGTGCTTTCAGAATGCGTCTCCATCGTGGAGGCCCGCTGATTTAAAAGTCAGAATCGGTCACCTCGATGGTGTATTCATGCCGCCATTGCGAAGGAATTTTCCGGTCTTCAAACGACTCGATTTCCCAGGTTTCCATGAGCGTCCAATCTCGGTCCGTCAACGCACCACCCTCATTGTAAATCAACAAGGTATCAATGAAAGCTGTCGGCAAATCCGGATCGATGCGCCCTCCCAACCAGTCCTCCATTCCAAGCTCCTGGCGTTCCCCAGCGGGCACGGTCACCGTGTCGAGAGCCATTCCCTGGATGTAGGATGAATGAGCGTGGATGACGGTCACGGGACCGCTCGTTTCGTTGGCGATGAAGTAGATCTGTCGGGTGTTGCCTTCACAGCCCATCAAGGCGACGGATGCGGCAAAGAGAGGAAGCACGAAGCGATTCATGGGGTGATTTTGCATACTAAACTAACGCCCGCCGCTTTGGTTGCTTCAAGGAGCGAGGGCAAACGTTTTTTCACCAGTAGGGATCGTGGGGATCGACCTCATCGCCTTCGGCCGAGTGCGCCAAATCCGAATCGGACAAATCCTCCCCGAGCCATTCCTGCGATTCGGAATACCGCCCCAACTCGCTCCAACCGCAAGCCGTCAATCCCGCCGCCCAGACGCAAGAAGAAGCGACTTCGGGACCGACCTGCAGTCCCACGAGATCCTCGTCGAGCAGGCGCTGCCACGCTGCGCGCACCGACTGAACTTGGGCCGGCGCCCACGAACGCATGACGCTCAATGTGGCGAGTACGTGGTCGACGGAGTCGAAAGGCATTTGGCCCAAAACAGCCGAAATGCCGCCCTCCGCGCGGTAAAAAATGCCGCGGTGCGCATGCCGCACAACCCACGACTTGTCTAAAAATTCAGCGTTAACGCCCGGGTGCCAATTGTAAACCATGCCCCGTATACGGGACACATCCCCAGCGGGTTGCGCTCAGAGGTCGTCGCCTTCCGTGATTTGCTGCTCGATCATGTCCGCTGCGATGGCCGCGAGTCCGATCAAGCTCCGCAACTCATCCGCTCCGATGTCCGCTGACGGCTTCACCACGTACTGAATGACGATGCCACCATCGGGGCGTTCGACCACTTCCCACGCGCCCATTTTGTTTTCGAAGTTGTCCACCAGGAGCAGTCGCATGGTCTCGGCGGTCAGGGCTTGGTCGGTGTCTGCTACCAGCGCCGGAGACATGATGGTGCGAACCTCCACCTCATCGTACGTGAGGGTGTTCGAGTACACGTAGACGAGCTGCGTGCGGTTGTCGGGCACCTTCACGACCAACTTGAAGTCGCCGTCGGAATCGATTTCGTAAACGAGGTCTGCTTTGTCGAGGGCCTTTTGGCATTTGCGGTCCACTTGCGGGGTGACCTGGGCGCTTCCATAGGTGGCCAATCCGAGAAACAGGCCTGCGATTGCGGCCCGGGTGAGGTTTCGTTTGTTCATGGGCGCAATAAAGGAAAAAATGCGCAACCTCAGCCGTTTCATCGCAACTTAGCGGACATGAAGTTGCACGCCTTCTCCGCGGCCCTGCTGCTGACCGGATCGGTTTCAGGCCAAATGACCCACCTCGCGTTCGAGGTCGACACCTGCTTTTACGCAAACCTCGACCCCACCGGGACGTTCGATCCCGAGGGCAACTTGCCCGGCAACACGACCTACCGCCTTTTTGCCCACTTCACTCACCCGGGCGACCAGTTGCAGGCCGTGTACGCCTTGGGCTTGGGCAGCACGCTCACGAGCCCGTGGATGCTGGATGCGCCGTGCGGTTGCTTCGAGCACCCCTTCGGCTCGTCCATCGGTACGGGGAGCAACGCGGTGTTGCTCGATGCGTTTCCGGATTTGGCCTACGACAGCTACTTCACGATGGACGCCAACCCGGGAACGACCATCGCGGGCGGCATTCCGGTGCTCGGCGGCGCGCCCGACCTCCCCGCGGTTTGCAACACCGTGCTCGAAGACGCGGCGATGTACGTCCTCGGCGGCGTCTTCGCTGGCAGCGACCTCCGGGTCCTCGTCGGCCAAATCACCACCTGCGGTCCCCTCGAATTCTCCGCCTGTTTTCAAGTCCAACAAATCAACGGTACGCTGCAAAACTGGTGCGCCTCGGAATTCCCCGACGGTCCGCTCGCCCTGGAACCGCCCTGCGTGCCGTGGGCCCTGTTCGACACGGAGCCCGCAGTTGCTTCGGAATCCAATCCCGTTGAGGTGTTCATTCCGTGGGCTTCGGCTTGGCCGGTAGAAGTCGAGTTGTTCGATGCCCTGACTGGGGAGGCCGTGGATACGCTCAGCGCAGATTCGGCGTTCTATCCGGCTCCGGGCAGCTATTTCGCCGCCCTCAAGGATGCGAATACCTGCCGCGACACCACTCCGGTCTTTTGCGTGCCCGAACCGTTTTTCACCTGCGAAGGGGTGTGCATCAACGATGCGGATGGCGACGGCGTATGCGACCAACTCGAAGTCCCTGGCTGCTTCAATCCCGACGCGTGCAATTTCGAACCGGAAGCCACTGACCTCGTTCCGTGCGTGTTTCCAGAACCCGGCTACGACTGCAACGGAGAGTGCCTGGCCGATGGCGACGGGGATGGCATCTGCGACCCGTTCGAAATTCCGGGCTGCATGGGGGTCTATGCGTGCAATTTCAATCCCGCGGCCACGGACGACGACGGCTCCTGCACCTACCTTCCGACCTTTTCCATTGAAGGCCCCAACACAACGGTGGACAACTTCGCAACCGCCTATTCTTATCCCGGCGACCCGGCGAGCAACTGCTATTGGAACGTGGAAGGCGGCGGGCTGCTCAGCGGCCAAGGCAACACCAACGTTGAAGTGACTTGGCCAGCGTCGGGCGTTTACCAAATCGTGGTCCAAGAATACGCGGACACGTGCACCTCAGCACCGGTCTCATTGACCGTGGAGGTGGGCGTCAACCACATCGCGCAACACGCCCCGATGGACTTGACCATGGCCAACGGCTGGCTTCAGACGGGCTCACAGGGCATCCTATCCCTATGGGACCTCCAAGGCCGGCTGCTTTTCCAAGGCCAAATGCTACCAGGCGGCACCTTGAGTTTGCCCCATTCCCAACTGGGAATTGCGGTGTTCGAAAAGTCCAACGGAGACATCGAACAACTTCACTGGACAACCCGTTGAAAGCCAACTTTCCACCAACAATGTTTTCTCAATAAAATCAATTTCTGTTTCATTTGAAACCAAGGTGTTTTCTGGAGCGAACCTTTTTTATCTTTTTGTTGATTCAAATCAGGTGAGTATGAAGCCTCGGGCGTATTTTTGCCGTACCAGTTTCACTTGTGCGCAGATTTCTACTCATTTTAGCAGCCTGCTTGTTGTTCATGGCAGCGAGCGTAGCCCAAGCCCCCTTGCTTTGACGTCACGTTGACGGCGTCGCATGGGCGTTTCGGGTGTAACTTCCCCGTTCATGGAGCGAGAACCCGACGCATTGATCATCGAAGGAGGTAGCCTGAGGAGTTCCTTCAGTGCAGGCATTCTCGACGTCTTCATGGCGTTTGACTACCGGCCATTCCAACAGATCATTGCTGTCTCAAGTGGGGCGATGGCCTTGTCGTTTTATGCCTCCAATCAACCACGGGCTTTCGTTTCCATCGCCCGCAACCTGGTGGAAGACCCGGGGTTCATCGATTTCAAATCCGCCTTTTCAGCGCAAGGCATCATGAACTTGGAGTACTTGCAGAAGTACGCGAATCGCCACTTCCCACTGGACGAACCGGAGGCGGAGCGGCGCTTTTCCGAAGTTGATTTGCGCGTGGTGGCGACCCATTTTGAGCAAGGCACGCCGATTTATTTGCGACCTCGGCCGGGAACGTGGCAGCGGTATTTGTTGGCTTCGGCCACCTTGCCGTTCGTCACCCGCGGCAAGGTCCAAGTGGAGGGCACGTGGATGTTCGACGGCGGCTACGCCGACCCTGTGCCGGTCCGCGAAGCCGTTCGGCGCGGCAGCCAGTTCCCGCTCATCATTCGCACCCGGCCGGCTGCTGCACGGGTCGACCAATCGTACCTCGACTGGTTCGGCGTTTACTGGCACCGCGACCAGCGCGACCTGGCCCGCTTGTTCGCCGAATGGCACGGCGCGTACAATGACTTGGCCGAAGAGATTGAAACCCGAGTCGCGGACGGCGAGTGGACGCAATTGGCTCCACCGGAACGCTTGTCGTCCGACGGGTTCTCGGTTGCTCGCGCGAACGTGGACGCGGATTATCGGTTGGGCTTGGAGACGGGGCTGGATTACTTGCGGAGCCGCGGCTTCATCCATTGAGGACTACTTTTGGCCACATGAACTGGCTTGCCATCTTCGGATTGAGCGCGATTGCCTTCATGGCGAGTTGCGCGAACAACGCGGAGGCTCCGGCTTTGGGAGACCAAATCCACCGCCTCGCCCACCGCACGCGACTTGCCTTCAACCCATCCGATCCAGCCTTAACTGAAGGGGACTGGCTTCGGTTCGATGCCGGCAGGGTGCTCGTTCGGCCCCTGGTCGTGTCGGACCGAGCCCGCCGTTGCGACATCACGCTCGCAATGACCTTGCGAAGCGCCGGAGACCCCTGGGATAAGAGCGGTTCCGTCTTCGCCCTCGCCGATGGCGCCGGACGCCGCTTCATGGAGCGCCTCGCCGACGGGCTTCAGGCGGACACCACGACCTTCGCGGGCGTGATGGCCGATGCGTCGGGCACGCCCCCGTTGGAGCTGCTTCGGTTCATCACGCCGTTTGGGGCGGGGCACTTCAGCGATCATTCGAAGGCAGAATCGTGGCGCCCTGTTTCCGTGGACGAGTGGGCGGATTCGGTGCATTGGCAGCGGGACGTGAGTGCGTTCCAACCGTGGTTCCAAGCGGCGGATACGGTGTGGATCGGGTTGTACGTGGACACGTGGACGTCGGAAGGGTATGAGGTGGATCTGGAATTGCGGTTTGAGGAGTCGGATTTGGCCTGTGATCTGGCCCCGACTCACCAAATCCTGCCCCTGTGGAACACCACGCGACTCGCCCACGATCAGCGCGACTACACCGGCTTTCCCCACGGCCCGCTGCGCACGGTCGTCTCCGAGATTGCTGGCCAAATCACGTGCCACCTCATCACAACCGGCCACGGCGGCCACGAAGGCGGTGACGAATTCACCCCCCAGCGGCATCGGTTGCTCGTCGATGGGGAGCTCGTGAACGAATGGACGCCTTGGCGCACGGATTGCGGATCGTTTCGCCGATTCAACCCGTCGAGCGGGGTTTGGGAAGTGGAGCACGCGGGCCGAACGGAACGGCTGGCGTCTTCGGATTTGAGCCGGTCGAATTGGTGTCCTGGAAGCGACGTGCCTCCGAAGGCATTCGATTTGGGCCGATGGGACGGCGCCCCCCGGGAAGTGGCGATCGACATTCCCGAAGCCCAGGAGCATGGCGCTGATGCGTTCAATTTTTGGAACGTTTCGGCCTACCTTCAAGTGAATCCGTGACCGCAGTCACGCACATTCCGAGCACCACGCGGCAAAGCATTTGATTCTGAGGAAGTCGGCTATCTTGCGCAAATCAACCGTTTCACATCATGAGCAAGAAGCGCAAAATCGGCATCCACGCCCTCTACGCCCAAGACCCCATCGAAGCCGATCGGCAGTTGTGGGGACGTGAATCGGATCCGCAATCGCGACGTGGTTTTTTGAAACAAGCCGGATTGGCCGCAATGGGCATGGCCGTTGGAGGCCCGATCGTTTTCGCAAAGCACATGCCTGCAGGACTGATTCCTGCCGTGTTGGCTGATCCCGCGGCGACTCCGTTCGCTCTTGAAGGAAAGCATCCCGACTTGGTGGTGTTGAATGACCAACCGTGGAACGTCGAGACGCCCGCGCACTTGCTGGACGACGACTTGACGCCTGCGGACAAGTTCTTCGTGCGGAACAATGGGTTGGTTCCGCCCGAATTCAATGTGGACCAATGGACGTTAACCATTGACGGAGAAGCTGTTCCGAAACCCATCTCCTTCACCCTCAACGAGCTGAAGGAGCGCTTCGATGAGCTCACGTATGCCTTGACGCTGGAATGCGGTGGAAACGGACGCGCGGAATTCAATCCCCCGGCAAAGGGAAACCAATGGACTACGGGAGCAGTCGGCTGCGCCGAATGGACGGGGGTGCGCCTGCGGGATGTGCTGGAAGCCGCAGGGGTGACTTCGGCGGCTGTTTACGTGGGCTATTATGGGAAGGATTTGCACTTGACGAAAAACCCCGATAAGGTGGTCATCTCACGTGGAATTCCGATGGCCAAAGCCATGGAGGACGAGACGCTCATTGCTTGGAAAATGAACGGAGAGGACATTCCCGTGCTCAACGGTTACCCACTTCGGTTGGTGGTGGGCGGCTGGCCGGCCTCCGTCTCCGGAAAGTGGCTGACGCGGTTGAGCGTCCGGGATCGCGTGCACGATGGTCCGAAGATGGAAGCTCCCTCCTACCGCGTGCCGAAGCATCCGGTGGAACCCGGTACCGAAGTCAAGGCGGAGGACATGGAAATCATCGAGAGCATGCCCGTGAAGTCGCTCATTACCTACCCGAAGACGGGAGCGATGATTCCCAAGGGCAAGCGATTGAATTTGCGCGGACACGCCTGGGCCGGTGACCGCTCCGTTCAGCGCATGGAAGTCAGCATTGACTTCGGCGCCACGTGGCAAACCGCTCAACTGAGCGACGCTCCCAACCGGCTGGCCTGGCAACGCTGGACCGCCGAAGTGGGCTTCCCTGAGCCGGGGTACTACGAAGTGTGGGCTCGGGCCACCGACGATGCTGGAGTGGCCCAACCGATGGTGGTTCCTGGATGGAATCCGAAAGGCTACTTGAACAACGCGACGCACCGCATCGCTGTGAAAGTCACCGAATAACGTGCACATGGACCCCAAAAACCGAAAACACCTTGACGAAGCCGTTCGCCACCTCAATCGTTTGGTGGCGGCATCGTTGGTCATCGTAGCGGTGGCGCTAGTGAACATCATGGCACCGGACACCGCAGAAAAATGGTGGGGCCCCGAACTGGAAATGGCCTCACCGATGGCAGAAGCGCCAGAAGTCGTGTCCGACACGCTGATCGTGGACGGCATCCACGTGGCGTCGGGGTTGGTGGTGGACGACGGATTCATTCAAGTGAAGGCCACGTGTTTGGCTTGTCATTCAGCCAAACTTGTAACGCAAAACCGAGCCACGCGCGATGGCTGGAAAAAAATGATTCGCTGGATGCAAGAGACGCAGAACCTGTGGGACCTCGGCACCAATGAAGACCTCATCCTGGATTACTTGGCGAAGCATTACGCACCGGACGAAGCCGGTCGTCGCCCCAACCTCCCCACCCCGACATGGTACGTGCTCGAAGATTGATCGGAACGGCGATTGCCGCGTCGTTGTTGTTAGGATGTTCGGAACTGGATGAGGAGCGGACGCCCCATTCCGATTCGCTGTGGTCCATTGAGCGCTGGAAAGCCGAAGGGACTGCTGCAGTACTCATTGACGTGAGCCGGGATGCGGACTATGCGCAAGGCCACCTGCCCGATGCGCATCAGCTGTGGAGAACCGACATTGAGTCCACGGATTATCCTTACGGAGGCATGGCCGCTTCGCGCGAACACCTCCTCGAGTTGATGGATTCCTTGGGGGTCGCTCCCGGGCAGCAAGTCGTCCTATACGATGGAGTGGGCGGTTGCGATGCAGCGCGGCTTTGGTGGCTGTTGAAATTGTTCGGGCACCCCGAGGTGGCCTTGCTCGACGGAGGCGCGCGCGCTTGGACGTTGGGCGGCGATGCGCTCTCGGTGGAAGTTCCTTCCCCGGGCCCTTCCTCGGGATTTCAATTCGTGGGCCAACCGGATGCGTCGTTGCTCGCCACCGTGGATGATGTGCAGAAGGCGGCGGGCGAAGGCGCGGTGTTGCTGGACACCCGGACCGAAGATGAACACACCGGACGGCGCCTGAAATCGGGCGCGGCGCGCGCTGGTCGCATCCCACAGAGTTTGCATTACAACTGGGGCAATGCCGTGGATTTGAGCGGTTCGGGTTGCCTCAAAACGCTGGCGGATTTGGAATGGGATTTGACCGCTGCGGGGGTCCAATTCGACGCTCCCATCATCACTTACTGCCATACCGGGGTGCGGTCGGCGCACACCACCTTCGTGCTGCGGGAATTGTTGGGATATGAGCAGGTGTCTAATTACGACGGCTCTTGGACGGAGTGGAGCCACTTCGAAGAACTGCCCATCGTGGCCGACCAGCCGGTCAATCCCGCGCTTTAGGTCACGGATCGCACGCGCACGACGCGCCCGTTGACGCTGACTTCGGTGCCCGGTCGAGCTTGGGCCTGGAGCAACGCTTGGGCGAGAGGTGACGCTGGGGAAATGACCTGGACGCGGCCCCAAGGCAAATCGATGGCGCCCAATGCCGCAGCGATCACCACTTCGCCAGAATCGAGTACGACCCAACTGCCCCATTGAGCACCGGGGGCCCGCTCAGGCAGGGGCCGAATCACATTCCGGAGCAATGCTTCGGCTTGGTTCAGCTCCGCAGCTGCGCGTTCCATTTCCTGTTGAATCATGGCACGGCCCGTCTCGTGCTTGTCCCCTGCCGTGGATTTGCCTTCCGATTCCAACGATTGCCGAAGGGTTTCGAACCGCTCGCGAGCCGCTTCCAACCGCTCCTGAGCGCCTCGGATGACCGCATTCCACACCCGCTCTTTTCGTTCCAAATCGACCATGTTGCGAACGTACGGAAATTCGCCGCTTTCGGTGGCGATTCGAATGTGATGGCTCATGCTTATTTTGCACCCGACTGATTGCGGTGATGCAACTGAATCTCACCGCGTCGTTCTTTCGCCTTGACTTCCAACCTGAACCGCCATGTCATGATGAACCATCGCATCCTCACAGGTCTCCTTTTGCTGTTCCCCCTAGGGGCTTGGAGCCAAACCGTCACCACGTTCAATTACACCGGTGATGTGCAAACGTACACCGTCCCCGCGTGTGTGAGCTCATTGGAGGTAACGGCGAAAGGAGGCAAAGGCGGAGGAGCGGGAGGTGCGAACGGTGCGACCGTGACCGCCACCCTGGAGGTCGTTCCGGGACAAGTCTTGGAAATCCGGGTTGGCGGCCAAGGCAGTTGCCCGAACGGCGGCTACAACGGGGGCGGCAACGGCAACGCAGCCAACGGCACCGCTGCCGCTTCGTGCGGAGGAGGCGGTGCAACCGACATCCGCGAGGCGCCGTTTAACCTGAACGATCGACTCATCGTGGCATCGGGTGGCGGCGGCATGGGCGGCGGAACTTCGGATGCCGCAGGGGGCATCGGTGGCTGCGCAACCGGAACGGCTGGGACGAGCACGTTCGGCGATGGCGGCGGGGCCGGAACCACGAGTTCGGGGGGCGCTGGAGGCGCTCCGTGGACCCCCAGCGGCAATGCGGGGGCTTCGGGTGCGCTCGGCCTGGGGGGGGCGGGCGGCACGGATCCGTGCTTCAATGCCGCTCCAGGTGCCGGTGGTGGAGGCGGGTACTATGGCGGTGGAGGCGGCGGAAGCGATTGCTTCAATGGAGGCTCCATTGGCGGAGGGGGCGGCGGTGGCGGGTCGAGCTTGACCCCAGCGGGAGGAAGCTGCACCGCCGGGAACTCGACCGGGGCAGGTTCGGTGACCATCACCACCGTGGGAGGCTTGGCGTTGTCAACGAATCCGGGATTCCCCATCCTGTGCGAAGGAGACACGTTGGATTTGGTGGTTTCGGGGGCGGACTCGTACGTTTGGCCTGACGATCCCAGCATCGTGTTTGCAGAGGGACCCAATGCATCGTTGGCGCCAACGGAAACGACCATTTACACGGTTTACGCCAGCTCGCCCGAATGTGCCGATTCCATTGACATCACGGTGAACGTGACGCCATTCCCCAACCTGCAAATCGACCCGCCGGTGGCCGCCGCGTGCGATTTGGAGTCGGTGGTGCTGACGGCGTCGGGTTGCAACTTCTACCAGTGGTCGCCGCCCCAAGGACTGAACAACATCGTGGGGCCTGTGGTCACCGCCAGCCCCAATTCCACGACCACCTACACCGTCACGGGCATCGTCCCGGGCTGCACCGTCACCGAAACCGTCACCGTGGCGTTGGAAGTCTTGAATGAACAAGCGGCGTTTTTCTGTGAAGGCGAGACCTACACCTTGCCCGATGGAGTGGTGACGGACGCGCCCGGTGAATATGAATTCGTGTACACGGCGGCTGCGGGATGCGACAGCATTTTGACGGTCCAACTGCAGGCTACGCCGGACTACGATTTGACCTTCGAGGCGTACGCATGCGGCAACGAGGGCTATGTGCTGCCCGATGGGTCGACCACCTTTACCAGCGGCACCTACACGATGACGGTGCCCACTTCCTTCGCCGGATGCGACAGCACGGTCACCACGGTGTTGGAGGTGATCCCGGCATTGGGTTCATCGCAAGTGTTCGAAGCCTGTGCAGGCGAAAGCATCGTGCTGCCCGACGGTGAAGTGGTGGACCAAACCGGCACGTACACCACGGTATTGACGTCGTTGGTCAGCGGTTGCGACAGTACGATCACAACGGAAGTGGTCATCAATGAAGCGTACGATTTGGACCTCGACATCAACGCCTGCAACGACAACCCATACTACTTACCGGATGGCAGCGTGACGTTGAGCTCGGGCGTGTATGCCTTCGATTTGACCTCATCGGCTGGATGCGACAGTGCGGTGGTCCTCGACATCACCTTTACGCCCGCCTATGACTTGAATTTCTACCCCGAGATTTGCCAAGGCGAAACGTACACCTTGCCCGATGGCGTGGTCGTTACGAACTCCGGACTTTACGTCGATGAATTCACCACCGCAGCAGGCTGCGACAGCACGATCACGACCCAACTCATCGTCCACCCCCTTCCCGCCATCGGACTGGACGTTGCAAGCAGTTACTGCGCATACGATGAAACCGTTCCGTTGACGCCTACGCCCGCAGGGGGATCATTGACCGGCGCCACCGTGAATGGGTTGAACCTGAACCACGTCGGGGTGAACCCTGGAACGTATGAAGTGACGTACGCATTTACGGACGACGACGGGTGCACCGGCACCGCTTCTGCGACCTACGTCTTGGCGGCACCGCTCAATCCGGGGTATGAATGGTCCGTGTTGTGCAACCGACTGGACTTGGTTTCCACGACGCCTGACCCATCGGAATCGCTGACTTACGGGTGGTTTGTGGACGGGATTCAAATCGGAGAACAAACCGCCGCCGGCCATTTTTACTCGGCGGGCGGGGACTTTGAAGTGGGACTGACGGTAACGGACGCTTACGGATGCAGCTATTCGTTGGACCAAATCCTCGATCTCCCCTCAGACTTCGACCTGACGGGCTTCCAAATACCGAACGTCATCACCCCCAACGACGACAGCATGAACGATTACGTTGTGCTCGGTGGCACTTCGGGAAGCTGCCTGAAATACGAACTGGTCATCTTCAATCGGTGGGGCGATCGGGTCTACACCATGAGCCACAACACCGCACCGTTCGCCGGCATGGACGAATCGGGGCAGCCGTTGGGCGATGGCGTTTACTTCTACACGTTCGAAGCGGAGCGTTACCCGTGCGCCGGCACGCCGGAATTGCGGGAGTGGTGCTCAGGAACCATTCAAGTGCTCCGGGACTGATCCTCAGCGCAACAGCGTGAACGTTCCCTTTACGGTATCCAAGCCGGGAATGGTCAGGATGTAGAAGTACGTGCCAGCCGCTTGGCCAACGCCTTTCCAGCCGTTGTTGTAATTCGTCGCCCGGTAGACTTCTGCGCCCCAGCGGTCGTAAATGGCCAACTCGTTCCCGGGGAAGCCCTCCAGGTTCGAGAACACCAAGGCGTCGTTCATGCCATCCTCGTTGGGCGTGATGACGTTGAACACCTCAATCGCGCACGGCTCAACCGCCAAGGTCGTGCTCTGTTCGTCGCCGCACAGCCCGGGCAGCGTGTACGTCACGTCCAACAAGCCGAGGCCCGCTTGCTGCAGATCGATCACGCCGTCTTGGTCGATGCAGCCACCGCAGGAGGCGGACCAAATGCCGTTTTGGATGTAGCTGCCGGCCTCGACCGACTCGGCTGCAACGCAGATTTCGTCCGTCAAGATGATGGAGGCGTCGAGTTGCGGCATCACTTCGATGGTGATTTGGTCTGAATCCGTGCAAATGTCATTGATGACGTACGTGACCGTGTACGTTCCCAAGGTGATGTCCAAATCAATCGCCCCCGGATCGAACACATTCCCCGTCAAGCATTCCGAACAGCTCGAGCTCCACGTCCCCCCGCCATCCACGGCCTGAAGCACCACCGGGTCCTCCGATTCGCACAACGTCGGCACCGCCGAAATGGTCGCATTGACGCTTTCACCCACGTTCACCGTTGCCACAATGGGCTCGCTGCAAGCCGCATTGAACGTGTAGACCAAATCAATGACCCCCGGTTCATTCGCCGAGAACACCCCCGAGTTCGCATTGGTGATGCAATCGGGGCAGGCCACCGAACTCCACACCCCCGAAACGCCCGTGGTGTATTCCGCAGGAATGCCTGAATCGAGCAGGAAATCGAAGTTGAACACGCTGCCTTCGCACAAATCGGGAACGGTTTCCACCGTGCCCTCCAGCACCGGCAACACTTCAACCACCCAGTTTGCTGTGTCGGCGCACTGGCCATCGGTGACCGCGTACATGATGGCCACGTCGCCATAGCCCGCCGCGGGCGGCGTGAACAGCCCGGCATCGCTCAAGCATCCCCCGCAATCGGCCGTCCACTCCCCACCCGGAGCGTCGGTGTTGAACTGGAACGATTCCGTTCCGGCGCACAACGACGGCGGCACGTTATCGGCTGAGATGCCGACGCCCGGGATGACGTTGACCTCCACGGTGCTGTCGACGGGACAAAACGACTCCGGGGTAAACGTCACTTCATACGTCCCCGTGGATCCCGCAGTCGGCTCAAACAATCCGCTCGGAGCCATGCAGCCCGTACAGTTCGCCACGGACCACGTGCCCGGCATGTCAGCGAGCATCTGCACTTCCGCCCCCTCGCACACCGTAAAAGGCCCCGAAACCGTTCCCGAAGTCGGCTCCGAAACGCCGATGACGATGGTCGTGTCACCCGGGCACGCCCCCACCGTCGTGAAGGTCAGGGTGTTTTCACCCAAGGCCGCGTTGTTCGAGTTGAAGTACCCGTTGTTCGCCAAGCAGGTGCCGCAATCGCTGGACCAAATCCCGAACGCGGGCGTCGGGTTGATGTCGAACACATCCCCCACGCACATGCTCAACGGCGGATCGTTCAATTGCGGATGCGGGTTCGCGATGATGGTCAGATTCAGTTGGTCCACGTCCGCGAAGCAGGTGCCATCCAACGTGTGGGTCACGGACAAGAAGCCCGGACCGGCCACGAGCGGGTCCAGCGTCAACGTCTCGGCGTCGAAGCACCCGTCGCAATCGACTTCCCAAGTGCCCGAGCCCTCGAGCGGAGTCAACTGAATCGCACCACCCTCCACGCAAATCGGCGCTGGATACGTGAACGCCGCATCGACGTCACTGACGGCCACGATTTCGATTTCATCGGACGTGATTTGGACGTAATCGCTCTCCGTAGGTTCGGGCCCTGTGTAATCGTCCACGCAGAACGTGACCTCCTCCCCACTGCCAGATTCGAGCGTGAACGGCCCGTACACGTTGCCATTCGACCCCGTGAAGGTCAGCTCCGTCCCCCAACCATCGCCGCCCGAATCCTCCATCATCAACGTGTAGCACCCGTTTTGCAGGCAGACATCATCGCTGAAGGGCGCGCCTTCTTGGTACAACACCGCACCAGCGTCGCTCATGAGCACCCAGTCGATTTGGTTGTTCTGACTGAACGATCCCGTCGTGGGCAAACTGACCTCAAACTCAGCGCAGAAGGTGCCCACGGGCAATTGGCCGAACCAACCCGTGATCGTGGTGGTTGAAGACGTGCAGAACGGCAAGGTGTCCCCGATGCCCAAGAGCTCATCGGCTTGGTACCAAAGGGTGGTGCCGTCCACCACCTCGCTCGACGAAAAGCGAAACGCCACGTTGCTCGCGTTCCAATTGCCGGTGTTGAACCCCGGCGCGGCAATGCCCACGGTGCCGTCGATGTTTTGGATGCCCATCGTCGCGTTGCCCCAGGTGCACGCCTGGCGGTTTGCGAGGTACACTTCGATGGCGTTGGTTCCCTCGTACAGTACGATTTGGGCAGATACCTGTTGGCTGGTGCAGCTGTATTGGCACACGTTGTTCCAGCTGACGACGAACTGCCGGCACGGCGCGGTGCCGAAGGTGCCGTACCGCACATCGCCACAAACGCTGGGATTCAAATCGCTGTGCACCGCAAGGATGGCGTTCAACGGGGAATTGGCGTTGGGAATGGGCCCGTTGGGATTGAATCCGGCCGCCTCGGTCAAGGTGAAGGAAAACCACCCGTTGCTGCTGATGCGGACTTGGGTGTAGTCGTTCCCGAAGTAGTTGAAATTGAATCCGAGGGGAATGTTCCCGCTGTAAACGTCATCTCCGGTGGCGATGGCGACGTTGCCCGCGTTGTACGCGTAAGGCGGGTCATAGGGAATGGGGTCCACGTCGTATTCCGATCCTCCACCCGAGGCCACCGAAGCGATGCCGGGGGCAATCAACGTGAGGCAACTGTCTTCGCACGTGACCTCGATGTCGTCGCCCAAATCGAATGAGCCAAAGGTTGCACACTGCCCCCAAGCCTCGGCGGCTCCGAGCACCAACATTCCAGCGCATGCAGCCTTCGCTGCGAAGTTTCGAATTCCCATCGTGTTGTCAAATCGTTTGGTCCAACCCCTCACGCGGGTGGTAAGGTAAGATGAATGCGAGAAACTATACGTTCCCCTGTGCATGACGCTGCTGTTCAAGCGGGCGTTGCATCGGTGCAGGCGGGCGCAACCTTTTCTGAAGTCGCGAGTTACACTAAAATGAATCCATCCAGCAGCCTGCACATCGCCCCTACCTCGCGTCAAGAGGCGTGTGGAGCGACCTATCTTCGTGGCATGCGCTGGAAGAACGTACTTCGTGGATTGGCAATGGCGATGAGCCTTTGCTGGGGGTTGGTGGGTTGGAGCCAAACCGATACGGAGTTTTGGTTCGTTGCCCCCGAAGTGTGGGCAGGGCACGGTGACGCCCCCATTGTGCTGCGGTTTGCGACCCTCAATGCACCCGCGACCATCACGGTGGAGCAACCCGCGAACGCCGCCTTTCCGACCCAAACCCTCAACGTGGGCGCCAACGCAACGGCGACGTTGGACTTGACGCCGTGGATGGATCTGGTGGAAAACAAGCCGGTGAACGCGGTCTTGGATTTGGGCTTGCACATTACGGCAACCGAGGAGATCACGGCTTACTACGAAGTCAACAACATTGAAAACCCCGACATTTTCACCCTCAAAGGCAGCGCGGCGCTCGGAACGGAATTTTACACGCCTTTTCAGACCTTCCTGAACAACAATTACAACGAGTCGAAAGCGGGCTTGGACCTCGTGGCTACGGAGGACAACACGACCATCACCATCACCCCGTCCACGGCGTTGGTGGGTCATCCAGCGGGCGTCCCGTTTGACATCGTATTGGACGCCGGCCAAACCTTCTCGCTGCGGGCCGCCAGCACTGCGGCCGCCCAACACCCCGCGGGCACCCACATTGTCAGTTCCGCCCCCATCGCCATCACCATGAGCGACGATTCGATTGTGGGGGCTCCGTATGGGGGAACTTGCTTCGATTTGTTCGGCGATCAGCTCATTCCCATATCGGTTGCTGGAACGGAGCACATTGCGGTGAAAGGCCCCGATCTCGACGGCCCCGATAAAGTCTTCATCCTCGCCACCGAGGACGGCACGGAAGTCCAAATCAACGGGGTGGTGTTCGCCACGCTCAACGCCGGTCAGACGTTCACGCACTCCCTGCTCGCTGATGTGGCCTATTATGTGACGTCTGCCCCGGCCATGGTCTTGCACCTGACCGGAGTGGACTGCGAAGTCGCCGGGGCGGTCCTGCCTCCCCTGCTCTGCACGGGGTCCGACGAAGTGGCGTTCGTGCGATCGACGAACGAAGACTTCGCCATCACCCTCATCGTCCCAGCCGGTGCGGAGGGTGGGTTTGCGTTCAATGGCAATCCCATTTGGATTCCAGCTGCGAGTTTCACCCCCATTGCGCCGACCGGCGGGGACTGGCTCTTTGCCCAAATCACCGCCACAGGATTTGTGCCCACGTTGGCCTCATCGCGGATCACCAATTCGCTTGGGCGTTTCCACTTGGGCACCATCAACGGCATGTTTGGGAGCTACGCCCGCTATGGTTTTTTCAGCGATTTTCAGACGTACTCGCACACCACGTCCGTGAACGATGACGATGTCTGCCCGGGCGAAACCGTGATACTCACTGCAGAGCCCATCCCGGGAGGCACCTACGACTGGACGGGACCCAATGATTTTACAGCGAGCGGCGACCAAATTCAGCTCGGGCCGCTCACCATGGACGATGCAGGTGAGTACGTGGTGACCGGCATGGCGGGCGATTGTCCGATTGAGGCCGACACCCTCGTGCTGGTGGTCAATCCGGGACCTGCTGCTCCAGTGTTGGAAGCGCCGGACCCGTGGTGCGATGGGACGCTTGCGGAATTGGTGGCCTCGGGGCCTGGAGAAACGTGGACGTGGACGGGACCAGACGGGCCGTTGATGAACACCGGCGCTTCCTTGGAAGTGGGGGAACCCGGGACTTATACGGTCATCACTTCCGTCGATGGCTGCTCCTCAGAACCGGCTACGTGGGAGGGCGCATTCAGTCCCGCGTTCGCCATCCAACTGCCGGATGACGAGTCCCCTGCTTGCGAGGGAACGGATTGGTCAGTCGCACCGCTGGGGCTTCCTGCAGGGGATTGGTTATGGACCACTCCAACCGGCGTGGAACTGTCCGGAGAGGTCCTGAATTGGCCCGCTGTGGAGGAGGAGGATGCGGGATGGTACGTGCTGTCTGGCGCGGTGAACGGCTGTCCTGCGGAATCGGATTCCGTGCTGCTGACGGTCCAAATCCCCGCCACCTTGACGCCCGACGTCCCCTCCACGGCTTGCACCGGTGAACCGGCCTTCCCGCTCGAAGTGGATGACCCTTGGGGAGGCGCTTGGGCGGCATCTTGCGGGGCCTGTTTGACAGGCAGCGAATTCGATCCCGCTCTCGCCGGTCCCGGATCGGTGACGTTCACCTACACCTCGGCCGGAGCCTGTGGCGTGGAGGCCGCAGCGTCACTGGAGGTCTTGGAAACACCGGACGCGGATTTTGGAGCGCCGTTCAGTGCGTGTTTGGGGACGGGTGAGGTGGTGTTGGTGCCCGCAGTCGCTGGGGGGAGTTGGGAAGCGGATTGTGGGGATTGCCTGGACGCAGATGGGGCGTTCAATACGGGAATGGCGGGGGAAGGGATTTGGTCCATTGCATACGCCATCGGAGGCACCTGCCCGAGCGAAGGCACAGGCACCTTCGAAGTGACGCCCAACCTCTCCAGCGCGTTCGATGCGCCCGCGACAAGCTGCTTGAACGACGACCCTGTGGTCTTCTTGCCCGAAAATGCGGGCGGCACCTGGACAGCTGATTGCGCGGGTTGCTGGTCGGGTAGCGGGGCCTTGAACGCAGCCGCAGCGGGCCTGGGTCCGATCGACATCACCTACACCTTGCCCGGCGTGTGCGGATCCACCACCACGGAGACCTTGGAGGTGCTTCCGTTGCCCGAGGCCGGATTCAGTTGGAGCTCGACCACCGGGTGTGCGCCGCTTTGGGTGGATTTTGAGCCCCTCGCTCCGAGTGATGTGGTGGCGTGCTCGTGGGCATTCAGTGGTCCAGAAAACGCGACATCGAACTGGGGGTGCGGAAGCGGGGCGCACGTGTTCAACGCACCGGGGTGTTACGACGTGAGCCACGCGGTCGTCGATGGCAACGGATGCACGAATACCTTCCAGGCGAGCGATGCCGTATGCGTCAGTGCTCCGCCTTCTGCGGAATTCACTTGGTCCCCCTACTCCCCCGATTGGTCTGATCCATCCGTAACGCTTGAAGCGCTGGAACCGAATGTGGAATGGGTTTGGACCGCGAACGGGGCGCTGTTGGGGACGGAATCAACGGTGTCGTTCGTTCCTGCTGAGGTCGATGAATCGCCTTGGAACTTGTGCCTCACCACGACGGACGCAGCGATGTGCTCAGCGACGGAATGCATTGCCCTCAATCCCGGAACGGGCTTATCCGTCTACGCTCCCAACGCATTCACGCCGGATGGCGATGGGAAGAACGAGGCCTGGCGCCTCGTGTTGGGAGGGGATGTCGTTGAGCTCGAAGTGATCGTTTGGGACCGATGGGGCATGGAGGTGTTCCGGTCGGTTGAGCTGGAACACTGGTGGGATGGTCGGGTGCACGGGGGAACGCATTTTGCCTCCACGGACGTGTACGTTTGGCAAGCGATTGTTCGGGATTCACGGGGGCATGCGCGGACCGCTTCAGGACACGTTGCTCTCATCCGCTGAAGGAATCGCCATACAAAAGCACGAGCTCAAGTCGGGATTCGGTCTCCATCCAATGATCGGTGCGTGGAGGAATGGAACACGCGGTTCCGGGTCCGACGCGCAAGCGATTCGCCCCAAAGACAATCCACCCCTCCCCGCTCAACACCCGCACGTGCTCCCAGCGGTCGTGCTGGTGTGCGCGTCCATTGCGTTCGAATTCGAGCCACTCGGCGATGGGTTCGCCCTGCCGCTCGGCCAGGGTGCGCATTCGACCAAATGAGGTTTTGCGTAATGCCAACGATTCCATCGGGACAAGTTAGGCCCGATGAGCCGATTGCGGACCATCAAAGCAATGGTTGGTCCCACTCGGGGTTGCGTTGCTTGCAATGAATCGTCGAACGCACGCTCATGAGCGCCTGCGAACTCAAGGTCTAAGGCCTCAACGGAAGGCGCGCTTGCTCCCCGCCTCGCTCTGCAAGCCAAGTTCCGCGGCACTCCACACGGTGCCACCCCCATCCACTTATGTTAACCTAATGTTTCGTGCATTAAGGAATTGTCAACTAATACTGCGCCGACATGCTCCTCATTGAATGGATTTGGATTGCCTTTGTGGCAGTCATTACGGCCGGCTCCATCGCGTACGGATGGATCGCCGCACGAAAAGAACAGCGCTCCGAGCTCCTGCGACTGCAGGTTGAGGTGGAGCGCCAACGGGCCAAGAGAAGTTTTGGAAAGCCAAAGCTCGAGACGACAAGGCCCACCATCCCGATGCTGGCCGGCGTCAGCTCTCTTCCCAGCGGACCTTGGCCATGCACGCTTCCAACTCCAACGCGAGTTAATCCACGGTATGGCCGTGGTGGTGGTGTCCGTGGCGGCGCTGCGGGAGCACTTCTTTTCCGCCAAGGGGCACCCCCAAGTGAACGCCCAGTTCCATCTGTTGTTGGCCCGGTTCAAAGGCCCACTCCATGAACGGCCCGATGGCCATGCCGTGCCAATGAAAATCCTGATACGCTTCCAAATGGACCGCAGGATCCCACGGGCCATGCGTGGCATGGAACAGCCCCGGCGCGAGCACCAAATGGGTATACGGATGAGGTGACCACTGGATCAACGCCATGAACGAGGTGTGTTCGTGGTCGGCAAGCACGTACTCCACATCCGCTCCGAGCCCCAACGTGGTCCTGCCCAAATGATGAACGTAATGCGCGTGGAGGGCCGTCCCAGGCACCTCGTCTTCGGTCATGTTGAAGACCGGGGCCACGCCGAATCCCACTTCATCCGCGTGATATGCAGCTGCGTGATGGCCTTGGGCCGTGGTCCCCTGTGCCCAAAGCACAGCGATCAAAAGAAGGATTCCGCGCATGAATGCAAACCAAGCCCCCAAGCGCCGGAATCGCTACGACCCAAGTCACTTAAAACCCGAATCAGGCGCTGCGCTGGTTGGCACTTCGAAATCGAGCAACATCGATCGGTCGGGCAGCCCGGTGCTTTGTGAGCCGGCCCTTTACGCGCTTGCGCCACAATTCGAAGCTCTTTCGCTTGAGGGTTTGGCGCATCAATGCGCGGACCTCGTTCTCCTTCAGGCCAAACTGCACCTCGATCGCCTCAAACGGCGTGCGATCCTCCCAGGCCATCTCCACGATGCGATCGCGGTCTTGATCCGTCAACTGCTTCCACATGGGAAGGGAACAACTGCGAACCCGCTTCGGTTTCCCCGCTGGATTCGGTAGCTTCGCGGCATGAAAATCGCCGTCATCGGTGGCGGTGCGGCCGGTTTTTTCGCGGCCATCTCCGCGGCCGAACACCACCCGCGCGCTTCCGTCGTGCTGTTCGAGCGATCGAACAAATTCCTCGCAAAAGTGGCGATCTCGGGGGGCGGCCGGTGCAACGTCACGCACCACTGTCCGTCGCCGAGCGCGCTCGTCCAGCACTACCCCCGGGGCGGCTCGTTCTTGAAAAAGTCCTTCACGCATTTTCAAGTCCGGAACACGGTGGCTTGGTTTGAACGCCGGGGAGTTGCGTTGAAGACCGAACCGGACGGTCGCATGTTCCCGACGAGTGACGATTCCTCGTCCATCACCCGCTGCCTCCATGAAGCGGCGCAACGTGCGGGGGTCTCGTTGAGGCTGCACGAGCCGATTGACGCACTCGAACCCCGAAAGGGCGCATGGTGGGTGAATGGCGCACCCTTCGACCGGGTCATCGTCGCCACCGGGGGAAGTCCCAAGCGAGCGGGCTTGGAGTGGTTGGAGGCGCTCGGACATGCCATCATCGACCCCGTGCCTTCGTTGTTCACGTTCAACATTCCGAACCGCGCGTTGAACGACCTGATGGGACTGGTGGCACCTCAAGCCATCGTGCGCATTCAAGGCTCGAAACGTCCCCAGACAGGCCCCGTGCTCATCACGCATTGGGGGTTGAGCGGGCCGGCGATTCTTAAGCTATCGGCGTGGGAGGCGCGCACGTTGGCGGACCTGAATTACCAATTTTCGGTGCACGTCAATTGGGTGGGTGAGCCGAACGAGGAGGTGGCGGGCGCGCGATTGGATGGGGAGCGCGAAGCGCATGGCAAGAAGCGGATTCTGAACGCTTGTCCGTTCGATTTGCCGCGGAATTTGTGGGGGCATTTGCTGGACCAAACCGGCATTGGGCGCGAAGCGATTTGGTCCGAGCTCGGCAAAAAAAGCCGCAATCAATTGCTCAACACCTTGCTCAACGACGTGCATGCGGTGCGCGGCAAAACGACCTTTAAAGAAGAATTCGTCACCTGCGGCGGCGTGGCGCTTAGCGAGGTGCATCCGATCACGCTGGAGAGCCGGCGGGCGCCGGGGCTTTACTTCGCGGGCGAGGTGCTCGACATCGACGGGGTGACGGGCGGATTCAACTTCCAAGCGGCGTGGACCACCGGGTTCCTCGCGGGGCAACTCAAGTCCGCGGACCACTGACCAACGCCTCGGCGAGCTCCAAGGCGTCCACCGGCCAAAACACCGCCGGCCTCGGCTGCATGACCCCTTCCTTTCCATACTCCGGCCGGCACGACAGGATGGCCCGCTCCCACTGATCGGGAATGCCCTGACGGCCTTCCACCGCCCCCCACAACGCACCGCAGATGGCCGCATTCGTGTCCGTGTCGCCCCCGCGCATCACCGTATCCTTGACGGCCTCCTCGAGGCTCGGCGCATGAAGCAATTGGTACAAGGCATTCTGGAACGCCAACAGCACCCACCCTTGAAGCTCCGAGAAATCGGCTGGCGGCTCCTGTTCTGATCGCGCAATGACTTGGCGAATGACGGGATCCACCGCCCATTCGTCAGCCCAATCTTTGATTTGGCGGTGGGTCGCCTCTGCGGAATGGCCGGAGCGCACCGCCGATGCGATAGCCGCTGCGTACAAGGCGTTGACTTGTTGGCAAATCGGGTGCGGGTGAGTGACCCGGGCATCGGCCTTGGCCCACTTGACGACTTGATCGGTACCGAAACGCGCACCGAAAATGCCCAACGGGCTGACGCGCATGAGGGCACCGTTCGCCTGGCTCTCCTCGTTCCGGGTGGCCGTAAGCGCCGCGCGGATTGTGTTGCCGCAGTCAAACGGTTGCGAGCTTATCCAAAGGCGGTACTCGAGGAAAGCCGCCCGGTCCGAGTACTGGCCGGACTTCACGAGCAACCGAGCAAGCAGCAAAGCCAGTTCGGAATCGTCGGTGGGCTGTCCCGCGAGGGTGTCCCAGGTGCCACCGTCTTGCAATTCGTGGAGGCCGTTGGGATGGCGGTATTGGATTTGGTCCGCGTGTTGAAATTCCACCAAACTCCCCAGGGAATCGCCCGCCAACTGCCCGAGCAGGCACCCATGGGCACGGCTCAAGACGCCGCTCGTGTTTTCATTTGAATTCATAGAACAAAGAAACAAACAACATCGCCTCCCCCGCCTAAAAGAGCTCAAGAATGCGGACAGCGAAGACGTCCACCACCTCCACGAGGATGAGTGCGATGATGATCCACTCGAGTTTGCTGCTTTCTCGGTGGTCCATGATGTCCTTGAACAACTCGAGGTCTTCCTTCAGGATCACCGTGCGTTCGTGGATGTACCGGTAGCGGTCTTTCAGGTCAAACGTCTGTTTCAGTGATGCATTGAGTTGGTTCAATGCTTCATTCTCCCACGTAATGTCGGGCGAATCGAAGATGTAGAGGTTCTCGGAGATTTGGCTTTTTATCTTCAATACGTGGCCGATGAACTGCTTGAGTTTCTTGCCGGAAATCGTGAGCCGGCCTCGCTTTTCAAGGGCGTCCACGTATTGACGCGTTTCGCCGAGCAGGTCATCCGTCATTTCGAGGTACTTATCGAGCGCTACGGACTGGGAGGTGTTGAGCATGATGAGGCGGATGGCTTCCGGATCGAAGTCGGAAATGGTCACGTGGTCGAACGACACCGAATCGGTCCCGGGCTCGACGAGCACCTTCATCGTTTCGCTCAACTCCTGGTCTTCCCAATCCCGCGCTTCGGGATTCAGCGCCTTCACAAACGCGTTGATTTCCCCGGAGTTGTGATTGAAGAAGGCGACCACGCCGTATTGAAACACGTAGACGAATTGCTCATCCCCGCTCTTGAGAAACAACTCGTCGGAGTCGGAAAACAGAATGGGAAGGGCGAGCGCTTGCTTGCATTCCCGAATGTTCAGCGCGTTGCTGATTTGGATGGCGATGACGGCGTACATGATGGCAACATTGGGGTTCCGAAAGTCCGCCATTTCCGCTGAATTTGAACACACGCGACCATCGAAGTTGCACCACCGTTTTCAGCCCCCCTATCCGCCGTGGCCCTACCTGGTTCCTTGCTGTGTCGGGGACAACGGAATCTGCAGGGGATCAGCCTTGATTTGGCTTCGTTTCAAAACTTCCATAACTTGAATCATGGCCCAAAACAGTGCAACAGATGGGGTGTTCATAGCTGTGCGCGATGCCCTTGCATTCATCGCGAAGGTTTCAAACCGCACCTACGTTGAAATCAACATCTTCGCGTATTTCATCCTCATCCCCTGCAGTTGGTTGGTAATCCTGGATTTGATTCTGGGAACTTCGGGAATCCTGTCCGTCCTCTTTTCATCGGCTTGGTTGTGTTTTCTCTTCTTTCGAAGGGACTTTCGAAATTTCTCTGAATGGCTGTTTCAGAGGTCCGTTGATTTTCTGCTGTTTTTCGATCGGTATGGGTCGAATTACATCCTTTCGTCCGTGCTTATCTGTGTCGTGATCCCGGTGCTGATTTATTGCGCCCTCTTCGCCATCCTGTACGGAGGGTAAGCGACCGCATGAGTTCGCATCGAGTGGAACTTGGCCGTTTCGTGGCGCAACCTTTCGGTGTGGGCGGCGTCCCCCTATGGATGAATCGCTGGACCGCCATGTGGGGGATGTTCGTTTGCGGCGTGATGAACGCGCAGGTGGCGGATGATTTTGAGGTGAGGTTTTCGGCTCAGGAGAAGGGCGGGATTTGGTTCTTGGCCAACCACAGCCTCTCCTGCGAAGGCAACGGCACGTGCGCCAACGCCCTCGCCTCCCTGCCCATCACGGGCAACGCACAGGAAAACAACAACGCGTTCGACATGGTCTACGTCGACGTGGATGCCGACCCCGCGACCTGGTCTTCCTCGTCCGACAGCTTGGACTTGGGTGGGTGTGCGGAAGTGCTTTGGGCGGGGCTCTATTGGGCGGGGCGGGTGGAATCGAACACCCCCAACCTCGCCCTGCGCAACGCCGTGAAGCTCCGGACAGGCAATGGGCCCTACGTGGATTTCACCGCGGACGAAATGCTCGACTTCGATGGCGGCTACTTCGACGCGTACTTCTGCTTCAAAGACGTGACTGATTGGGTCAGCACGAACGACGTGAAAGCGCGGTACACGGTGGCCAACGTCGTGGGCGAAGAGGACGATTCCTCCTGGGCAGGCTGGACCCTGGTCATCGCCTACCGGGATGCGCTCGAACCGATGCGGAACGTGACCGTTTTCGATGGGTTGGCCTTCATCTCGTTCAACGACGCCTCCACGGTGGACGTGCCGATCAGCGGATTTGTCACCCCCTTGGTCGGGCCGGTGGAGTTGGAATTGGGCGTGGTGGCGTACGATGGAGACCGGGGCTCGACCGGGGACCAAATGGCATTCAACGGAGCCGGAAACTTCGTTTACCTCGAGGACGCGACCCACGATTTGACCAACACGTTCAACAGCACCCATTCGCGCAATGGGGTCATCCAACCGTGGCGGATTCCGGCCGCCAACAACACGCTGGGCCACGATGCGAACATCTTCATTCCGGACAACAGCGGTTTCGACTACCTCGCGAACGGGGCCACGGATGCCGTCATCCGCATGTCGACGAACGGCGAATCCGTCATGGTCCAAACCGTTTCGGCGGTGGTGGACGTGTTCGAACCGGACTTGAAGGCGACGGTCTACATAGAAGACCTGAATGGGGGATTGGCCGAACCTGGGGATCTGCTGCAATACACAGTGGTGGGCAAGAACCTCGGTTCTGATATCTCCACGGGCACGTTCATCACGGACACCCTTGACTTGCGGACGAGCTTTGTTCCCGGGTCGTTGGAGATGCTGACGGGGCCCGGGGCGGGCGCACTGACTGATGGGCCCGGGGATGACCGGGGGGAATTCGACCCGGTGGCTCAGGCCGTTCGGGTTCGGGTGGGGACGGGCGCTGGGGCGATGGTGGGTGGGGATTTGGCCAACAACCCCACCGGAGCGGACAGCGTGGCCTTCCGATTCCAAGTGCAGCTCACCGATGACTGCCTGATCCTGCAATGCGACGGGACCCTGAGCGGCGTGGCGCACATCTTCGGCGATGGTGAAATTTCGGGCAACAGCCAAACCAACAACGGGTTGAGCGCGCTGGTCGATGCGGACGGTTGCCCGCTCGGCACGGTGACGGAAGTGGCGGTGGCCACCGGGAATTGTCCGCCCGTGAACATTGAGCCCTTGGGCACGGCTTGCCTCGGGGACGATGTGGAATTGGTGGTTCCTGTGTTCGCGGGCAACCCACTAGCGGAGTCGTTGGCGCAGTATGCGTGGTCGGGGCCGGGCGGATTCGTCAGCGACCAGGCCGTGGCTGCGATTGACAACCTGGAGGCGGCGAGCGCCGGCACGTACTTGCTCGAAATCACCTTCACGGGGCTGAGCTGTTTGCTGAACACCGCGGCCTTTGAACTGACCGTGCACGAACCCGACCCTTCATTCGAAGCGCCGGACTCGACGTGCTTCGATGGGCACGCTTTGGATTTCATCGGTCAGGGAGCCCTGTATCCGGGTGCGGTTTATGCTTGGGAATTCGAGGGCGCGGAGGCGGCTGTTGGTGCGGGAGTCAATGACGTGGTGTTCGATGGAACGGGTTGGCACGAAGTGGCGCTGACGTTGACGGAGTTGGGCTGCAGCACGACGGTGGTGGACTCCGTGTATTTGGAGGCCACGCCTGCCTTGGAAGCCTTTCCCGTAGCCGGCTTGCCCCATGCCGGCTGTGCCCCGCTCATCGTGCAACCCAGCGCCTTGTCCCCGGTTCCGGTGGCGCTGCTTTGGCAATTTGGAGACGGCTCGCAATCGACGGCCAGCGAGCCGATCCACACCTATGACGCCCCCGGCACCTATGACGTGACGGTTTCAGCGGTTTCGCTTGGTGCGTGCCCCGCTTCCGTGAGTTTCCTCTTAACGGAAGCCGCCACGGTGCATGGTGATCCCGTGGCGGGATTTGACATCGAGCCCAACGTGGTCGACGTGCTCGACGGCACCGTCCACATCACGTCGCTCGCGGCTCCGGGAAATGCCGTGACGTATTGGATGGCCGATGGCGGCAGCCTATCGTCCGCCGACGGCTTCTATACCTTCACCGAAGGAGGCACCTTCGATGTGGTCCAAACCGTCGTGGACGCCAACGGCTGCGTGAGCACTGCCGTCGGCGAAGTGGCCGTGAACGGGACGATTTTCTTCGCGCCGACGGCCTTCACCCCCGACGAAAACGGGCGGAATGAGGTTTGGAAACCGGAAGTAACCGGGGTGCTGGACTACCGGCTTGAGGTGTTCAACCGGTGGGGCGAGCGGGTTTGGTGGACCGAGGACCCGGAGGAACCGTGGCTCGGTGGGGTGCGGGACGGAAGCCATTTCGTGCCTGATGGGCTTTACTTGTGGCAAGTGCGCTTTACGGACCAATTGCGGTATCCGCAGCAGCGGGAAGGCACGGTTTGGCTGCTGCGTTGAGGCATGCGTGGTCTTGCGCCGGCCATTAAACCTTTCCGCCATTCGGGCGTCTCCCCCTTCATGAACCATCCGTTTTCTCTTCCTAAGATTGCCCCTTGCCTGGGAATTGTCCTTTGCGGTTTTTTGTACCCTGAAACTGCTCAAGCCCAAATCGACGGGGACAACCTCTTCGCCGTTAACCAGGTGGTGAGCGTTGATCTGACCTTCTCGGACCCTGATTTTTGGTCTACGCTGCAAGCCAATTATGAAGCCGGCGAGAACGAATACACCCCTGCCCTGCTGACCCTAACGGACATCAGCGGGTCGCACTCCATGGACAGCGTAGGCATCCGATTGAAGGGAAATTCCAGCTACTCGCACCCCGGCGACAAGAAGTCGTTCAAAATCGACTTCAACAAATTCATTCCGGGCCAGCAGTACGACGGCCTGAAGAAGCTCAACTTCAGCAACGGGTTCCGGGACCCCACCTGCATGCGCGAAAAACTGTTCTTCGATGCCTGCCGGGATGCGGGCGTGGCGGCTCCTCGTGCCAGTTTTGCCAACGTGACGTTCAATGATGTCCCCTGGGGCTTTTACACCCTCGTTGAACAAATCGACGACCCATTCCTCGACTGGGCCATCGAGGAGGACAGTGGCAACCTGTTCAAAGCTGGAGACAACTTTGGAGGTGGCGGTCCGGGGGGCAGTGGCAACGGCGCAGCCGCTGATTTGGTGCATTACGGGACCGATCCGGCGCTTTATGCCGACCGCTACGAACTCAAGACGAATGAGGACGTCAACGACTGGAGCGATTTGATTTCGTTCATCGACTTCATCAACAACACCGACCTCGCCGCCTTCGCCGCAGGCATTGACTTCCGGATGGACGTGGATGGCTTTTTACGGTCTGCGGCGTTGGACATGCTGTTCAGCAATTTGGACAGCTACACGGGCTCTGCCCGCAATTATTACCTCTACCACAACCAGGACACCAACCTGTGGGAGTGGATCAAATGGGACGGAAATGAGGCCTTCGGATCCTATTCGAATGGCGCGGGTGACATGGAAACGCTGGCACTCGACTACGCGAACGCTTCGCGTCCTTTGCTTGACCGGATGTTCGCGCACGAACAGCTCTACGCGCGTTACCTCGACCACGTCTGCGAATTGACGGAGTCGGTGTTCAACGCATCGCACCTTCATGAACAAATCGATGTGCTGACGGAGCTCATCTCGGCGTCCGTCTATGCCGATGACAACAAGATGTATTCCGATGCCGAATTCGATGCCAACTTGGTGTCCAACCTCTCAGGCGGCGGCCCGATGGGGGGCGTCACTTATGGTTTGAAACCGTTTGTAACGAATCGTTTGGCCTATGTGTCCACGCAATTGGAATGCCCAACGCTGTCCGCGGCAGCACCCATCCCATCGTCCCTCATTGCCTTCCCCAATCCGGCCCACGATGAGGTGTTCATCCAAGGTTTGCCAGAAGGAACTCAAGTCACGCTCCTCAATTCAAGGGGTCAAGTGGTTTTCGAAGTCGAAGCAAACAAGCTGAGTGAGCGGCGCGTCGATTTGTCCTTCATCCCTGCGGGCATGTACATCGTCCATTGCAACAACGGATGGACTGAGCGCTTGGTCGTCGGCCGGTGACCACACCCCTCCAGGCTTCGCCACCTGCGAGCAGGAAGGTAAGGAGTAGCTCATACAAAGAAGCTCAACTCCACCGCTTGGAGCGCCTTCCAATCGTCAAGCAATTCAAACCGTTGGTGGAAACTGAGGAAGCTCAATGGGCGCGATTGCGTGAGATACACGGGGCCTAAACAGTCATAAAACCATCAAGACTAACTGGTTAAATCCAATAACAGTGGAGCCGGGGGTATTTGCCCCCCCTGAAAGTGCCCGTATTTACTCGGTTCTTTGAAGAGCCTTTGCTGTTGAACCCAGCTTGCACCCCTACTGAATCGCTCCCAATCACGTTACACGAATTGCGTTTCAGGGAACCCAAACAATGCTGGCGTCAGTTGAAATCCAATGTGGCGCACCAATCGCGGATGGCCTGGCGGTCGGCATTGGATATTGAGCTGTGGTCAAATTCTGTCGCATTGGTGAACGGCGCAGGCATTTGAAGCTCGTCGAGCGGGTAATTCTGCCATTGCTCGGTGCATTGCGGACGGTGGCACGAGGTGCAACTGTTGTCGATGTCTGAATCAAACAACGGCCCAAACTCAGCACCTACAATGGAATACGGACCGTTGCCGGTGATGGGCACAAGCAGCTCTGTCGTGTCTTCGGGATTCTTCAGCTGATCGACGGCAGGTGAATGCAAGAAGGGACTGGCCATGTGGCAGTTTTGGCAGTTGTCATGCGCCACCACATTGGGCCATTGCCAACTGTTGTTGTAGTCATCCTCACCGGGCCTTGGGATGTCCAAATCAAACGCACCCGTCGTCTCATTGTTGATGTGTAGGAAGCACGTCTCTCCGGTCGAGAATTTGTATCCAATCACACCCAAACCTCCATCCCGACAATTGGTCAGGAACACGACATCCTCATTGGGCGTGCCGTCCTGATTCAGCCCGGTGTATCGCCCGACGCGGAACCCAGGATCACAGGCCTTGCCAAAGGCCGCAGGACAATCGCATAGGCTAGGATCGTTGGTCTCCCCTTCTCCTGCTTGCTCTGGCGTCAGGGGGATGCCATTCTTGGTCACAGGCACCAGCACCGCATCCGCGCATGAAAACCGAGGCAGTGGACCCAGCACAGCCTCGCATTCGTAGGCGTGCTCGAGGGCTGTTCTTCCTTCTGGTTGCGGCTCCTTGTTGCAAGAAGTCCAAACTGCAGAC
Source organism: uncultured Flavobacteriales bacterium (assembly GCA_965656785.1). Classification (GTDB taxonomy): domain Bacteria; phylum Bacteroidota; class Bacteroidia; order Flavobacteriales_D; family Sanyastnellaceae; genus JALQTD01. Next base: position 1,988 of record CBFHLY010000022.1, on the reverse strand, counting down.
ATTGACACCAAGCCAAGCCCGAGTCCACACGCAATCCATTTGGAACATTTCATGCATTAAGCAACGCTGCTCATTTTGAAATATTGCATTCTCATGCACGGCACACAGCCTCCTGACCAGACAGAGATTCCAATCAAAAGAGGTCACTCAAGCAGGCCATGAAATCGTGCCAGTCATCGCCAACATTTTCTGTACCCCCGTGACACGAAAATTGTACCCCCGATCGTACCCCCAACTACATGTTGGCGAGTTTTAAAACGCTGAGACTCAATGATGCGTTTTTTTAATTAACTGCTAATAAGCAACTAATAATCAACCGATTAACTTGTGGAGCCGCCGGACGTGTAGCCCCCCCCCCTCTGACCCCCAATGATTCCAGGCCCTGCGCAGCTTGATCACTTTTGGGGACCTATGTGGGGACCTATTTGATGCAAACTGAAAAGGATCTGAATTCCTTGTGCTGCAAGTTTACCCCTGGAATGGTTAGGCTTGACATTCTTGCAGTGTGAACCCCCTCACACATAAGCCGATCAAGCGCACTGCTTTGGGCTCCTGGCTGAAAGGCAAAGCACCTCACATCCTGGACACTGTTGGTGACCTCCTCCCTGATCGGGGTGGACTGGGCATCCTCAAGAATCTCCTGGAGAAGGATGAGGTGATGAGCCCCCAGAACAAAGAGCAGCTGCAGATGATAATTGCCCAGCGCACTGAGCTGGAGAATGACACCACCCAAAGGTGGCAGGCTGATTCCCGCTCTTCCTCCTGGCTGGCATCCAATGTCCGGCCCCTGATCGTGCTGATCCTGGTGGCCACCCTCCTGCTCTTCATTGTCCTGGACAGCATGGATCTGGCCTTCACCATCCGGGATGCCTGGATCATCCTTTATGAGGTGCTCACCCTCACAGCTGTGGGTGGCTACTTCACCCTGCGCTCTGTGGTGGACAAGAGACTGAAGCCATGACCAAAGCACTGAAACCGATATCGCAACGCCCGCTTATTCGACATCCTTGAGACATCGCACTGAGAGTCCTTGTGTTCGATATGTGTAGTTCCTCTGGATGCCTGAATTGTCCTTTGACAAGTTCCGGCGCCAAATCCCCGGTCCACCAGGAGATGAACTCCACCAACCGCCGTAATAGCCTGCATCATAGAAGTAGCCATCGATGATGCGAGTGCCACCTGGGAGGGCCGAAAACCCAATCTCGTCCGTTCCAGAACCATTGCCGCCCCACCCGGAGATGCTCTTCATTTTTGTCCCTTCATCCGTGCCTCGCCAATACGTTGAACAAGCCTGAGATTCACTCATTCCCAACTCCATTTCCAGAACCTTCCACTCACTGTCAGTCGGAACGTGCCAACCAGTAGGACACAGACCCCGGGTATCTTCCACCGCATATCCGTTGTACAGGCATCCATACTCCTCAAACGACTGCGCCTCATCACACGCATCGATATCCGGACTGAAACTATTACAATAGCTACTGCCTTCGCCGTAAACCACAACGCCACCTTCAGTGGTGGACCACCACTGCCATTCGGGCAAAACTGCAGTAATCAATTCTCCATTGGCATACACCTTAGTGCGCAGGTTCTCGGCAAACCAGACCTGGTCGCCAATTGTCACCACATCGTAGGTGTAGCCATCAATCTCAGGCGGGTAATCACAGCTGCCGTCATCTTCTACAGCTTCTATGTTGTAGTTCGCCGCATTAGGATCAGTGCAACCTTGTTCCTGTTGGCAACTGACGAACATTATGCAAGTAGCGGCAAGGATTGTTGGAATTCGCATGAGCAAGATTAGTTTATCTTTCTCAAAAAAAAAAAAAAAAAAACGGATTAACGGGTTAGTGCGCACATCGTAAATAGGATACGAAGTGTGGGTCTTGTTTTAGAACATCAAACCAGGATGGCCATGGCAAAGACACCGACAATCATTGAATTCATGCAGAAGTTTGGCAGCGAAGAATCGTGCAAATCGTATTTGGCGG
>CBFHLY010000021.1:0-55536 GCA_965656785.1 uncultured Flavobacteriales bacterium | reverse complement strand
ATGTTCGTGTAACCCCGGAGTCACAATTTTACACCGAGAATGCAATCGGAGTGAGAAGTCCAATCGACCGCAATGCGGAGGCAATTTTACCGAACCGTTAACAAAAAAAAGCGGGTGACCCGAAGGCCACCCGCTTCAACCGAACCATCCAAATCGGTTACTGAATCACCAATCGGTGAGTCGACGTTTCTGCGCCGTCCAGCCTTTGGAGCGTCAAGAAATACAGGCCCCCTGGGAGGTGACCGATGTCCAAACGGTTCATGCCTTGTGCCATGGTCAACTCGGCGACTACCCGGCCCAACTCGTCCCGCAACACCGCCTGGCGGAACGCCGTTGCGACTTGCTCAATGTTCAAGAAATCCGAAGCAGGGTTGGGGTAGATGCGGGCTTGAGCGCCCTCAATGCCTTCGATGCCCACGTTCAAGATGGTCCAAGTCATGGAGTTCGTGCAGCCCGTGGAATCGGTTTCCGTCAGCGCGATGCTGCCGCCGTTGAAGGGGTCTGACCACGTGATTTCGAAGGACCCCATCGTGGTCGATGACGCCGTTCCGCTTTCGACAGTCCAAACAAGGTCGCCCAACACCGGCTCGTACGAATACGCTTCCACCGCACCCGGCTGGACTTCGAGCGAACCGGTCAAGGTGCCGTTCGCTAGCACGTAGCAGCTGCCGTCATCGTCGGTCGCCAATTCGTCGTAGTTGCAAGCCGCTTCGTTCGTGCAACCGTACCACGTGCACGAGGCATCGAACAGGCCGACTTGGTGAGCAAAGCTCCAAGGCAAATCGAGCCAGTTCGTTCCACAGGGCTCGAACGCCCCTTTGTAGTCCGCAGCGACGAACCAAGGCCCGTTGGGCAAGGCATCCGCGCCCACCGCAACGTCCATCACCGGGTTCACCATCATCGCGTCATCCACGAACGTTCCCGACGCGTCGAATGCGAAGGTGTAGTCGATTCCCGCCTCCATGATGGTCAAGTCGTTTGCGGTGGCGTAGGCGTCCATCGTGGTTTGGCCATCAACCTCAGAACCATCGTAGTAGAACAGCGTGTTCACGTCCATGAAGCCGATGTGGCTGAACCCCAAATCCCCGTTCACAAAGTGATCGTATGCATCCAATGGCGACTGCACATCCTCCAACTCGATGCCGCGGTTGAACCCGGTGATGAGCGAGTTGTGCAAGTCACCCGCAGAGCCCGCGCGGAACAAGGTGCCCGTCGTTCCGGCGTTGGAACCGCGACCGATGAAGGTCACGTTGTAGAGCGTCGGGTCGGCATAGGGCAGGCCATCGGGCGTGACGTTGGGGTTGTCGTCCCCATCGAATTCACCAGCGCGGTCTCCCGCTTCAGGATGCTGCACTGCGAACAAAAATTGACCGTTTCCGGACCATCCTTGATCGTAATCGAACGAGTCATCGCCGGCGAAGAGCACCGCGATGTGGCTGATGTTGACCGTGCCGCCGAACAATTCGATGCCGTCGTCCTCGTTGGAAACGATTTCAATGTGGTCGATGACCGTGCCGCTGCCGACCGAAGCGAGGGTCAGGCCATTGATTTCGTTCGCCGCAGCGAGTTGGGTTCCCCCGTGGCGAATGCTCACGTAGCGCAGGACACCGCTGTTGTCCTCGGTGTTGTTGCCGCCGTAGGCGCTCTGGGCGTTGTCGGACGGAATGCCTTCGACTTGGCCTTCGCCCGTGGCCAAATTGTTGGGCGCGCTTCCGCACACAATCAAGCCGCCCCATTGGCCGCTCGTGCCGAAGCTCACGCTGCCGTCGAGCGGGTCCGCCTCAAACGTGAAGGTGATGGGGCACGTCTCCGTGCCTTCTGCCATGATCTGCGCACCGCGCGTCACGATGAGGGCCGCAGCATCGGCACCTGAGCCTTCCATCCCCTTGACGATGGTTCCCGGCTCGATGGTGAGGGTTTGGCCCTCGCTCACGAACACGAACCCATCGAGGAGGTACGTCTTGTCGCAGGTCCACGTCGTTGTGCCGGTGCCGGAACCGTTGTCGGCGATGACGATTTCCTCACGCGCTCCCACAGGGGGGCAATCGCACAGCAGCGGCTCTTGGAATTCAGGAACCAACGCGCCTGACTCGTCCAAGTAGCTCCAACCCGCGAGCCAGTTTCCGTTGACAGCATCGAACGGGTCGAATGCCCCCATGTACCCGAATTGGCTGAACACCGATGCGTTGCTGTTGGGAACCGGATTGAACGGATCCGTGAACTCCGTGCCTGAAGCGTTCGTGCTCCACGCGTTGTCGATGCCCGTTTCGAGCGCCCCGATGTTGTTGCTTTCAGCGTATTGGTCCAAACCGCTGTCTCCACCAGGATCCATGACCCCGTCGTAATCGATGACCTCGTTGACGTCGTCCATCCCGATGTTCACCAACGTCAAATCCCCGTTCACCCACATGTCAAACGCATCGACAGGCGCCTGCAGGTCCTCCAACTCGATGCCTTCACCGAATCCGACCATCAACACTTCCGAAACGTGTCCTCCGGTGCCTGCGCGGAAGAGCAGGCCTTGCTTGTTCGCAGCCGATCCTTGGCCCATCAACGTGATGTTCGAGACGGTGGGAATGGCCATCGGCATCCCGTCAGGCGTGACGTCCGGGCTGTCGTCGCCATCGAGTTCACCGCCCCGGTCGCCCAAACCGGGCTCGTTGATGGCGAACCAGTGGTGTCCTCCTCCAGAGAAGCCCTGGTCCCAATCGAAGCTGTCGTCGCCCACGAAGGCCACTGCAGCGTAGTTCACGAGAACCGTGCCGCCGAAAAACTCGATGCCGTCGTCTTCATTCGCCAGCACTTCGATGTGGTCGATGGTCGTGCCCGAACCGACTCCGGCCAAGGTCAATCCGTTGATTTCATTCGCAGCGCCGAGCTGCGTGCCGCCGTGTCGGATGCTCACGTAGCGGATGATGCCGCTGTTGTCCTCGGCGTTGTTGCCGCCGTAACTGGAGCGGTCATTTTCCGAAGGAATGCCTTCCGCTTGGCCTTCACCGAGGGCCAAATTGATGGGCGCATCGCCCAACACCAAGACCCCGCCCCATTGGCCGCGTTCATTGAATGCAACCGATCCGTCCAGGGGGTCCGCCTCGTGCGTGAAGACGATGGGGCAGTCTGCCGTCCCTTCGGCGAAGAGTTGACCACCGCGGGCCACGATCATGGCCGCTGCATCGGCACCGCTTCCGCTCATGCCCTTAACGACGGTTCCCGGTTCGATGGTCAACGCTTGACCGTCGTTCACGAAGACGTAACCGTCCAGCAGGTAAATGTTGTCACAGGTCCAAGTAGTAGAGCCCGTTCCCGCGCCCTCGTCGGTGACGACAATGGGGGTGCGTTCTGAAATCGGCGGGCAATCACACGATTGGGCCGAAGCGTGAACACCACCGGCCAACATGCCGGCAATGATCAAAGGAAACTGTTTCATTGAATGAGGTTTGATGCGGCAAAGTTCAATCGACCTGAAGGAAGGCCCATGGTTTGGGTTGTGAACGCTACTTCGCGATTCCGTTAAGGGAACGTTAGCGGAGGTTTACGCCAAAGGAACAGCCGCCACCAACGCTGCCAACCCCCCCGCCAAGGTCAGTTTGAGCCAAGCAGAAACCCGGTCCTCCCGTCCACGGCGCAGTTCTCGCCAACCCGCAGCGAACGGCAGCCAGAACAACAGCGTGGCCGTGGCGCCGAATTCGATTTGGCTCCACCACCAACCGCTGGCCAGGGCAAGCCAAAGCGCGGAAACGGCGAACAGCCCATTCAACGCGCGCAACGTCCGCTCACGTCCCCACCGAATCGGCAGGGTGTCGTACCCCCACTGCGCATCCCCCTCTGAATCTTGCAAGTCCTTCGTCACTTCGCGCACCAACGTCAACCAGCCCGAAATGAACGCGAAGCCGATCAACACGACCCAGGCGTTCTCCTCCGTCACTTCCATCATGGCGCCCGTCCATACCGGCAACTGCCCCACAGCCAAGGCAATCAGCACATTGCCCCGAAGGAAATGCCGCTTGAACCATGGGCTGTAAGCGGCCAACGCCCCCCCCAGCACTGTGGTCCAAAGCAGCGGCCAACCGACCTGCATCTTCCAAGCACCCCATCCGGCAGCGCACAAGGCGAGCACGGTGAGCACGCCGTGTTCAGCCAAAGCGACGCGCCGTTTCAACACGCGTCCCACGAGGGCGCGACGCGGCTTGTTTACGCGATCTTCTCGCTGATCGAAATAGTCGTTGATCACGTTGCCCGCCGCCGCCATCGCCACCATGACGACCACCGCCCAAAGGTGGTCCTGCAAGGAGGTGCCGACGATCTTGTACGCGAACACGGCCATGGCCGCGGCAATCATCACCAAGTTCCAAGGGCGCATGATGCGCAGGCCGGCGACCCAAGCCTGGCGCGTGACGGGAGCTTTTCTGTGCTCAGGCATGGCTGCTCTCCACCAAGTCCCGGGTCAGGTGTCCGTTGGTCTTGCGCATGCGGTGCACGGCGTAAGAAAAGTGAGGGTGAATGGCGTGACCTCCCACCGAACCATCGGCTCCAAGCGCGATGTAGCCCACTTGCATGTTTTTGGAATCCATCCGCTCCATGATGCGGCCGATGGCTTCCACAGATGCTCCTTGCGGATTCATCCCTCCCCGCATGAGTTCCACCACCAAGAACGAGCCGAGGGTGCGCATCACCGCTTCCCCCAAACCCGTTGCCGCAGCGGCCCCCACTTCACCATCGACATAAAGGCCCGCTCCGATGATGGGACTGTCGCCCACGCGACCATGCATTTTATAGGCCAACCCACTGGTCGTGCACGCCCCGGCCAGCCGGCCTTGTCCGTCCAAAGCCAACAAGCTAATCGTGTCGTGGTTCTCGATGTTGATGACGGGCGCGTATTCGGCGGTTTCCCGCCACTTCTTATAAGCCTCCTCGGATTCCGGAGTCAACAAGTTGACCCGGGGCATGCCGAGTTCTTTTGCGTATTGTTCAGCTCCTTCACCGGCGAGCATCACGTGGGGCGTGTCTTCCATCACGCGGCGAGCCAAGCTGATGGGGTGTTCAATGCCGGTAACGAAGCACACGCTGCCGGCATTCAACGTGTGGTCCATGATGCACGCATCGAGGGTGACGTGACCGTCGCGATCGGGCAAGCCACCGAGTCCCACGCTCTGGCCGGAAGCATCGGACTCCACGAGGCGTGCACCGGCTTCGACCATGTCGAGCGCTGAGCCGCCTTGTCCACCCGCGGCCATGCCCGCATCGTTGGCCGGCATGCCGTGGTTCCACGTTGAAACCATCACCAAATCGGATGGGCCGTAAACCGGGGAGGGCAGGGGCGGTTGGGCCGCCCACGCGCGCTTCCAGCGTTCCTGCGCGGCCACACCGAGTCCCAAGCCGGTGGCCAAGGTTCCCACGTGCTTCAAGAATTTGCGTCTCGTGCTCATGGAGGCAATTTCGCGATTTTTCGATGAACGACGCGCCAACCCGCTTGAAAAAAAGCCGCCTCCCTCGAAGGAGGAAGGCGGCTCAATTGAAGGGCCAACGATTGGCTTATTTCACTTCTTCAAAGTCCACATCGGTGACTTCGGCGTCGCTCGCGTTGGTGGCTCCAGCTTCCGCATTGGATCCACCTTCTGCACCCTGCGCGTACATTTCTTGGCTGGCGGCTTGGAAGGCATTGTTCAACGCTTCCATGCCCGACTTGCAGGCTTCCACATCCTGCTCGCCGTGCGCCTTTTTCAAGGCCTCGAGCGCCGAGTCGATGGGGGCGCGCTTGTCCGCGGGGATTTTGTCGCCGAACTCGCCCAACTGCTTTTCAACTTGGAAGATCAACCCGTCGGCTTGGTTCAAGGTGTCGACGCGCTCGCGTTCTGCTTGGTCGGCTTCGGCGTTGGCTTCGGCCTCGGCCTTCATGTGCTTGATCTCGTCCTCGGTCAAGCTGCTGTTGGCTTCAATCTTGATCTTCTGCTCCTTGCCCGTCGCCTTGTCCTTCGCGGACACCTGGATGATGCCGTTGGCATCGATGTCAAAGGTCACTTCGATTTGGGGCACACCGCGCGGGGCAGGGGGGATGTCGGACAATTGGAAGTTGCCGATTTCCTTGTTGTCCTTCGCCATGGGGCGCTCACCTTGGAGGACCTTGATGTCCACGCTTGGTTGGTTGTCGCTGGCCGTGGAGAAGGTTTCGGACTTCTTCGTGGGGATGGTGGTGTTGGCCTCGATGAGTTTCGTCATCACGCCGCCCATGGTTTCGATGCCCAAAGACAACGGCGTCACATCCAACAAGAGGACGTCCTTCACTTCTCCGGTCAAGACACCGCCTTGGATGGCCGCACCTATAGCCACGACTTCGTCGGGGTTCACGCCCTTCGAGGGCTCCTTGCCGAAGAACGCTTTGACGGCATCCTGGACTGCAGGAATGCGGGTGGAACCTCCGACCAAGATGACTTCGTCGATGTCCGATTTGTCCAGTCCAGCAGCCTTCAAGGCCGAGGCGCACGGTTCGATGGTGCGCTTCACCAAGGAGTCCGCGAGTTGCTCGAATTTCGCGCGGCTCAACGAACGGACCAAGTGCTTAGGCACGCCGTCAACGGGCATGATGTAGGGCAGGTTGATTTCGGTTGAGGTCGTGCTGGAGAGCTCGATTTTGGCCTTCTCAGCAGCTTCTTTCAATCGCTGAAGGGCCATCGGGTCTTTCGACAAGTCGATGCCGCCGTTTTCGGACTTGAACTCGTTCACCAACCAATCGATGATGAGCTGGTCGAAGTCGTCACCGCCCAAGTGCGTATCGCCGTCCGTGGACAACACTTCGAAGACGCCATCTCCGAGTTCGAGGATGCTCACGTCGTGCGTTCCACCACCGAGGTCGAAGACCACGATTTTTTGGTCCGTGGCTTTCTTGTCGAGGCCATAAGCGAGGGCAGCGGCGGTGGGCTCGTTGATGATGCGCTTCACTTCGAGGCCTGCGATTTCGCCGGCTTCTTTCGTTGCTTTCCGTTGGTCGTCGTTGAAGTACGCGGGAACGGTGATGACCGCTGCCGTGACCTCTTGGCCCAAGTAGTCTTCGGCGGTCTTCTTCATCTTCTGAAGGACCATTGCGCTGATTTCTTGCGGGGTGTACAAGCGGCCGTCGATGTCCACGCGCGGCGTGTTGTTGTCGCCCTTGACCACGTGGTAAGGCACCCGGCCCACTTCGTTGCTCACCTCGTCGAACGAGGAGCCCATGAACCGCTTGATCGAGTAAACGGTCTTGCTGGGGTTCGTGATGGCTTGGCGCTTGGCCGGTTCGCCCACTTTGCGTTCGCCGCCGTCGGCGAATCCGATGATGGAAGGCGTGGTGCGCTTGCCTTCCGCGTTGGTAATGACGACGGGTTCGTTGCCTTCCATTACGGCTACGCAGCTGTTCGTCGTTCCGAGGTCGATTCCGATGATCTTGCTCATGATATGGGGTTGTGTCGTTTACGAGTTTGCCGGGCGTTTGCTCCGGATTCGCGCCCCCCTGTTCAAGCATTGTGCCTTTCGGGCCAAACCTGACACCGACTGACAAATCCGCGTCCTACCCCCCCGATGGCTGGTCGGAGTGTGCCACGATGTCAGGTTTTACGTGACAACGCGCGGGAGATGTCGCTCCGAAGGGCCCGCAAGTCCTGCACCGCGTGGAGCATGCGGCTGCCATACCAACTGAAGGCCTCGCCGTTGACGAGCAACGCGGTTTGGCCTTCCTGACGAAGCAACTTCACATGCGCCTCACGGAACGGATACGGCTCGCTCGACAACAGCACCACCTCCGCGGCGCGCCAATCCGTGGCCTCCGGATACCGCAGTTCGTCCGCAAAGGCATTCTTCACCCCCCACCAACTCAACACGTCGTGGATGTACGTGTCGCCGCCCGCCACCATCCACGGCTCGCGCCAAATCGCGTACGCAGCCGTCCATTCCGCTGTACGCGGCTGCCCCCACGCCGTTTGAATCCGCGACACCCAATCCCGACCCTGATCCGCTCGCCCCACCGCTTCCGCAATGCGCAGCATGTCCTTCCAAGCCCCTTCAACCGTCGACGCGTCCGTCACCAACACCGGCACGTCCAGCGCTTCCACTTGAGTCTTCACGTTCTCCTCGCGGCAAGCGATGACCAAATCCGGCTTCAGCGCGTGCACCCGCGGAACGTCCACTTGCTTCGTCCCCCCAACACGGGCCACCCGCCGATGCAGCCCTTCAGGATGAACGCAAAACCTCGTCACCCCGACGGGCTCCACGCCGAGGTCCACCAACCACTCGGACCAACTCGGAACCAAACTCACAATTCGCATGCAACGCAAGGTACAACGGGCAGGGCGTCCTAACTTTCCCCCATGATTCGTTGGCTCCTCCTGTTGGGATTGCTGTGGACGTCCTGTGCGGCATCGGCCCAGGTGCGGGTGGGCGTGGTGTTGAGCGGCGGCGGGGCGAAAGGGGCGGCGCACGTGGGGTTCCTCCGGGCGTTGGAAGAGCTGGGCATACCGGTGGATGCGGTCACCGGGGCGAGCATGGGGGCGTTGGTGGGGGCTTATTACGCGGCAGGCTATTCGCCGGCGGAGATGGATTCGTTGCTCCAAACCGAGGCCTTCCAACACCGCGCCAATGGCACCCTTCCGATTTCCTTCGGCTTCAAGCGGCAAGATCCGGATCCGAGCGTGGTGGAAGTTCGGCTTTCCAGCGAGTCCGGGTGGACGCGCGATTACGTCATCGATGGGCTGCCCACGGATTGGGGGCTGATGCAGGATTTGGCGCCCGCTTCAGCGAAAGCGCATGGAGATTTCGATGCTTTGTTCGTGCCGTTTCGATGCGTGGCGTCGGACGTGCTGGCCAAATCCGACACGACCTTTTCCTCCGGTGACCTCGCCACCGCGACCCGCACCTCCATGACCTATCCGTTCTACCTCGAGCCGGTCGAGGTCGACGGGCGCCTCCTCTTCGATGGCGGCCTGTACAACAACTTCCCCAGCGATGTGCTCGTGGAAGCCTTTGCGCCGGAAATCATCATCGGGTGTAACGTGTCGTTTGGCGAGGTCAGCCTCAGCGCGCAAGACCCCGCTTCCCAAATCGAAGCGATGATCACCCGGCCCGCGAACCTGCAACTGCTGAGCAACTCCATGGTGATCATCAGTCCGGAAACGGGCATCGGCACCTTCGACTTCGACGAGGTGGGGCGGGCCGTGGAAGCGGGGTACCGGGCGACGATGGAACGAGCAGACGAGTTGCTCGATCTCGTGGCCGGAATCCGGGTTGCGTCGGATGAGGTGGCGCGTCGTCGAACGGCCTTCCGGGAGTCGGTGTTGCCATTCGAAGTCGGGGCCGTCCGGCTTACGGGCTTGAATCCAGGCCAAACCCAATACGCGTCCCGCCTCCTCCGGCGCGCCGCACCGGGCACCCGGTCCTCCGTGCTCGAACGCAGCCTGTACCTCCTCGTGTCGGACGAACACATCGCTTCTGCTCGCCCGGTGGCCACGTTCAATCCGAGTACCCACCGGTTCGACGTGTCGGTGGCGGCCCGTTCGGAGCGCGACCTCCGGTTCGAAGCGGGAGGTAGCCTGTCATCGAGTCCCGTGAGTTTTGGCCACGCGGGGCTTTCCGTTTCGCGCTTTGGCCGGGTGCCGCTGGCGGTCGAGGCGAGCAGCACGTTCGGGAACTTCTACAGCGCGTTTGCTGCGCACGCCCGCCTGGATTGGCACGGTGCGTTGCCCTTTGCGATTCGACCGGATTTTACGCTGCATCGCTGGAATTTTGAGCGGAGTTTTGCGACGTTTTTCCAGGACGTGCGACCGAGCTATTTGGTGCTCACGGAACAGGAGTTCGGACTTTCCGCCTTCACGCCGGTGGGGCCTCACGGGGTCTTGTGGATGCGCGGTGCCCACCTCGAAACGACCGACGATGTTTATCCGGAGTTCGAATTCAACCCGACCGACACCACCGACCGCATCCGTTGGACGGGGGTGGTGGGCGGCGCCGGCTACCGCCGGTCGACGATGCAGGAGAAGTTCATGAACCGCGCGGGGAATCGCTTCGAATTGAGCCTGCGCAGGTTTCGAGGCACCACGCAGGATTGGCTGCGGAATGAAGTGGGCCTTGCGCGGCGCGACACCTCCGTTTCGCAGGCGGCATTTTACCGGTTGCACGGGCTGATCGAGCAGTACACGGCCGCTCGTGAGGAGCGCATCAGCGTTGGCGTGCGAGGGGAATTCCTCTTTTCGGACGAGCAGCTCCGCCGAAGTTACATGGGCAGTTTGGTCCAAACCGCGCCTTTTGCTCCCACTCCCGGTTCCGCCATTCGGATGCTCGAGCGCTTCCGCACGTACAACTACGTGGCCGTCGGCGCCATTTCGGACGTGAGGCTGTTCGGGGTTTTCCGTTGGAGGACGGAGGTGCATTGGTACCGTCCGTTTGATCGGTTGCTCAGTACCGGGAAAGGGCCGGTACTGGATGAAAGCGTTGGGCCGGGTTACTTGGTGGGAACGTGGCTGGTGGCGTCTACGCCGTTTGGCCTGATGACGGTGGGCGTGGAGCACCACCAAGGGGAGCGGGATCCTTGGCTGGTGGAATTCACGTTGGGTCATCGGATTTTCAACCGATCGGCTCGGCGCTAAGCACCCGCTTTCGGGTCGTAACTTTGCGCCATGAAGTCGATTCGATTTGCCGTGGTCGGGATGGGCCACATCGGGAAGCGCCATGCGGAAATGGTGCAGCGTCAAGCGGGATGTGAGCTTGTGGCGGTGTCTGATGTTCGCACGGCCGCGGAGTGCGGCTACGAAGGCACGGAGCCGTTCTACTCGTCTTTAACCGATTTGCTCAAGCAACATGCCGGTGGACTGGACGTGCTGTGCGTGTGCACGCCCAACGGATTGCACGCAGCCCAAAGCCTCGAAGCCATCGAGTCGGGATTGCACGTCGTCATTGAGAAGCCGATGGCCTTGAACCGTCAAGACGGGGAGCAGGTGCTGCATGCGGCACTTGCCCGCGGGAAGCAGATCTTTTGCGTGATGCAGAATCGGTTTTCTCCGCCTTCGGTTTGGTTGAAAAGCCTTTTGGAAGCCGGGACACTGGGACGGATTTTCATGGTGGAAATTCAATGCTTTTGGAACCGGGATGACCGCTATTATGGCAAGATTCCGTGGAAGGGCACGCGCGAGTTGGACGGGGGCACGCTGTTTACCCAGTTTTCCCATTTCGTGGACATCATGTACTGGTTGTTTGGCGACATCCACCAAATCCAAAGCCGCTTTGCGGATTACACCCACGAGCACAACACGGCCTTTGAAGACAGCGGACTGATCACGTTCGATTTCGTTCGAGGCGGCATGGGCTGCTTCAACTTCTCCACATCCGTTCACCACCAAAACTTCGAGTCCAGCCTGACCATTGTCGCCGAGAAAGGCACCGTAAAAGTGGGCGGCCAATACATGAACGAGGTGGAATACTGCGACATCGAAGGCTATGAAATGCCCGAACTTCCGCCCGCAAATCCGGCGAACGACTACGGTCACTACAAGGGTTCGGCGGCGAACCACGGGTACGTGTTTGAAAACGTCGTGGAAGCACTGGGCGGAGGAGGCCACATTGCCACCAATGCGCTGGAAGGCTTGAAGGTGGTGGACATCATCGAGCGGATGTACGCTGCGGGGCAGCGTCCTTTGAAACCGAATCCGGGAGCAGCGTGAAGCGACATCGCATTGCTGTAGTTGTTCTCAACGATTTCACCCGGGATAACCGGGTCCTGAAGGTCGCTTCGACGCTGGCTGAGGCGGGGGCGGAGGTGGAAGTGGTGGCGTTGCCCGGCCGCGATTTGCCCGAGCGGGAGGTGCGCGAAGGGGGCTGGCGGGTTCGGCGACTTCGTTGGGGGATTTGGAAGTCGGATCGCATCAGGGGCGTGCGGTTTGGTCGCTTGGCGTACTTCGCTTGGCAGGTGATCGTGGGATACCGGAAATGGGATGCATGGCATTGCAACGATGCGGAGGCGTTCGCCTTGGGCGTTCTGGCCAAACGGCTGGCTCCACGACTCGATCTCATTTACGATTGCCACGAGTTCGAGGCCGAGCGGAATGCGAAATCCCCGCGGTACCTGGCAGCGGTGGCTTGGCTGGAACGGCGGCACATCCACCGGGCGCATTCGGTCATCACCGTCAGCCCGTCCATTCGGCAAGCGTACCTCGACCGTTACGGGTCCGTGGGAGTGCCGGAAGTGCATTTGGTGCGCAACGTGCCGCACGCGGTGGATCGTCCCACACCGCCGGAGCGGGACTTCCGCGCTCGGTTTGGCATTCCTCCCGCGGAATTCATTGCCCTGTATCAAGGGGCATTCACGTACAATCGGGGGCTGGAGAATGCCTTGGAGGCGGCGGAGCGCTTGACGGGGAGAGGGGTGCACTTTGTATTCATGGGGTACGGGCCGTTGGAGGGGCTCGTGGAGGCGGCATCGAATCGGTTGGCGCACGTGCACCGGCACGAGGCGGTTGCTTACGATCGGGTTTTGGCCCACACCGCGGCGGCCGATGTGGGGCTCGTGAGCGTAAAGCCCACGTGCCTCAGTTACCTGTACTGCCTCCCGAATAAGCTGTTCGAATACATCCAAGCCGGCCTGCCGGTTCTGACCAACGAACTGCCAGATTGCGTCCAACTCGTTCAGGAATACGGAATCGGCGAGGTGGTTGCGGATGATTCGCCGCAAGGATGGGCAGACGCCTTGTTGGCGATGCGCGAATCCGGGAGAGACTACCGCGAAGGGTTGGAAGCAGCGAGCCTCCAACTGCGCTGGCAGAAGGAGGCTCCGTTGCTGTTGAAGGCCCACGGCCTTTGAGTGCGGTTAACCGCCGATGGAGCGGCGAATGGCATTGAGTTCCCGGTCATCGGGGAAAATCTCAGCCACCAAGTTCAGCCATTCCATGGCCCCCGCGCGGTCGCCTTCATCGGCGAGCATTTCCGAAGTGTAGCGGACGGCGTAGTGGAGCAAGTCCCGCTGGACGTCTTCGAGTCCCTTACCGCCAAATTCAGTAAGCAGGATCTTCGCGGTTTCCCAGCTTTCCTCGGCGTCGCGTCGGGCTTTCGTTTTCCACAACACCGTGCCGTACATGATCCAAGCACCGGCATCGCTCTCGTCGATGACGTAGAGGTACTTGTAGTAGGATTTGGCCCGGGTGAATTTCTCGTCATCCACGAACACCTCCGCCTCGTTCATCGTGGCGCGACGCAGTTCGTTGAAGTAGTCAACGTAATCCGCGAAGTGTTCGTTGTCGCGGTCCTTTTTCCGAAATTTCGAAGCGTACTTCAGCGCGTCCTTCAGGGCCCCGTCGTATTCTTCGACCAACTCGGCATCGTCCGATTGGCTGATGCGGAAAAACGCTTCCGACATGAACGCATAGGGCAATGGCTCCTTTTTGGTTTTATCGTCTTCAGTGTAGCGAATGGCCTTGAATAAAACCTTCTCGTACTTTCCGTCCACCATCCACATCAAGAGCTCGTCGTAATCCTCTTGGGGAATCAGGGGTTTTTCTTCTTCGTCTTGGGCAAAGGATTGAAGGGGTAACGCCAACAAGCCTAACAGTGCAAAGAGCAGGGTCGTTTTCATGGCGAATAGGTTACAAATCATGTGCCGAAGATAGGAAGAGTGCATTGCTTTGCCTACGGATTGAGGCACGGGCTATTTTTGGACCATGAATTCGATGGGGGGCGCCGTTGCGAAGTGGTTCGATTCGTTGGGGTGGGAGCCCAATCCGTTTCAAAGGGAGGCGTGGAAGGCCTTTGCGGCTGGAGGAGACGGCCTGGTTCAGGCGCCGACCGGGATGGGCAAGACGTTCGCGGCATTGGGTGGGGTGGTGGATGAAGCGTGCCGGGAGGACGAGAATTCGAAGGGGCTGCAGGTGATTTGGATTGCTCCCATCCGCGCGTTGTCCAAGGAAATCGAAGCCAGTGCTCGGCGCATGTTGGAAGGGGTGGGGCTGGATTGGCAAGTGGGCATTCGAACAGGGGACACCACCGCCGCTGAACGGGCGCGCCAGAGACGTCGCTTGCCGGAGGTCCTCATCACCACGCCTGAGAGCCTGCATTTGCTCTTCTGTAACGCGGATCATCCCCAGCACTTCGCTTCGTGCCGCCTGTTGGTGGTGGACGAATGGCACGCGTTGTTGGGTTCGAAGCGCGGAGTCCAGGTGGAGTTGGCGGCTGCGCACTTGCGGAGGTTGGCCCCTGAATTGCGCACGTGGGGGTTGACGGCGACCATCGGGAACTTGGAACAGGCCTTGGAAGTGTTGTGCCCGGCGGGCGGTGAGTTGGTCCAGTCCCGGGCGGCTAAGCGGACGGAAATCATCAGTTTGATGCCTCCCTCGTTCGAGCGGCTGGCGTGGGCCGGCTTCTTGGGGATTCCGCTGTTGGAGCAGGTGTTGAAGGTCGTGAAGGCGCACCGCACCACGCTTGTGTTCACGAATACGCGGTCGCAGTCCGAGATTTGGTACCATCGGTTGTTGGATGCGGATCCGGATTTGGCAGGCCAAATCGCGCTGCACCACGGCTCCATGGCCAAGGATGCGCGGATCTGGATCGAAGATGCCATCGGCCGGGGCGTGCTGAAGGCGGTGGTGTGCACGAGTTCGCTCGACCTCGGGGTGGATTTCCCGCCGGTGGAGGCGGTGGTCCAAATCGGCAGTCCCAAAGGCGTCGCCCGCTTCCTCCAACGCGCCGGACGTTCCGGCCACCAACCCGGCGGAATCAGCCGGATTCACTTCGTCCCCACCCACGGGCTGGAATTGCTCGAGGGAGCGGCGTTGCGAACGGCCGTTCATCGCGGGTGGGTGGAGTCCCGAACCCCCGTTATTCGGGCATTCGACGTGCTCGCTCAATGGGTGTGTACCCGGGCGCTCGGGGGCGGATTTGTGCCCGATGAGGTGAAGGCAGAGGTGATGGCGACCCATGCGTTTCGCTCCGTCGATGAGGCGGAATGGCGGTCTTGCTTGGATTTCGTTCGATTCGGTGGTTCGGCGCTCGAGGCGTACGACGAATACCGTCGGGTGGAGGTGGTGAAGGGGCGGTGGGAGATGCCCGATCGCCGGATGGCTCGTCGTCACAGGATGTCCATTGGAACCATCGTTTCGGATCCCATGGTGGCGGTGAAGCTTCGGCGCGCGGGGGTGGTGGGGCACGTGGAGGCCACGTTCATCGAACGCATGAATGCGGGGGACGTGTTCTGGTTTGCAGGGCGGCAATTGGAGTTGGTTCGGCACAACGGTGCCGTGGCGGAAGTGAAGCCCGCGAAGCGGAGGACCCAGCGGATTCCGGTTTGGTCTGGAGGCCGGTTGCCTTTGTCCACCGAATTGGGGTTTGCCCTGCGGGAGGAGCTGGACTCGGTGGCTCGAGGCGAAGCGGCACATCCGGAATTGCTGCGGTTGGAGCCCTTGCTCTCGTTGCAGCGCGCCCGCTCCCACGTGCCGATGAAGAACGAGTTGCTCGTGGAGGTGTTCACTTCGGATGACGGGCACCACCTGTGCGTGTTTCCATTCGAAGGGCGGGCCGTGCACGAGGGCTTGGCCATGCTCGTCAGCCATCGCTTGGGACAAACCGCCGCCCAAACCATCACCTTCGCCTGCAACGACTACGGATTCGAGTTGCTGTCGAACGAACCGTTGCGCATGGACGAAGCGGAAATGCGCCGGTTGCTCACTTCGAAAGAACTGCAATCGGATGTATTAGGGAGTTTGAACGCGAGTGATTTGACGCGTCGAAGATTCAAAGAAGTTGCGGTCATTTCGGGGCTTCAATTTCAACCGCAGCAGGGGGCAAGCGCGAAGCACCTTCGGACGCACAGCGGACTGCTGTTCGACGTGTTTTCGGACCACGACAGCAACCACGTGCTCTACCGACAAGCGTTGGAAGAGGTGCTGGCGGATCAGCTGCAAATCGCCTCGTTGCACCGAGCGCTCGACCGCATGAAGTCGGCGGATTGGAAGTGGTGCCGACCGGAGCAAGTCACGCCTTTGGCCTTTCCCTTGATGGTGGACCGGATGCGCGAAACGATGAGTTCGGAAGAATTGGAACTGCGCATCGAACGGATGGCGATTGCACGCTAAATTCGTGGCATGCAGAAATTGAAGTCCGGGCGACTCTTCGGTGCGGCCTGTTTGCGCGTGGTCGCTGTTGCGTTTGTCTTCGTGTTGGGGGCGACCTCGGTGTGGAGCCAAGGAACATTGAAGGGCTTCCTCCGAAGTGAGGCAAGCGGGGAGCCGATTTTGTTCACGAGCGTTTCCCTTGAAGGGACGCAGTACGGGGTGACCACGGATGTGGGGGGATTTTACAGCTTGAGCAAGGTGCCTGCGGGAACTTACACGTTGGTGGTTTCAAGCCTGGAATTCGAAGGAGTCAGGGAAGAAGTGGTCATCAAGGACGGGGGCATCTTGACACGGAATTTCCTGTTGAGCCCAAAGGTCATCGAATTGGGCAGTGCGGAGGTGAGTGCGGAGCGGCAAGAGCAATTGACGAATGTGAACATGAGCATCGAGACCATCCGGCCAGCTGATTTGCGCCGGGTTCCGAGTTTCGGGGGTTCGCCAGATTTGGTCCAAGCTTTGCAAGTCCTGCCCGGGTTCGTCTCAACGGGGGACCAAGGCGGGCAATTGTACATCCGCGGTGGATCGCCCATCCAAAACATGGTCCTGCTCGACGGCATGATCATCTACAATGCCTTCCACAGCATCGGTTTGTTCAGCGTGTTCGATTCGGATTTGATTTCCAATGCAGACATCTACACGGGCGGGTTTTCGGCTCGGTTCGGTGGTCGGATTTCGTCGGTCATGGACATCAAGACCCGCGACGGAAACAAGCAGGAATTGGCGGGGCGCGTGGGGGCCAGTCCGTTCGGCGCGCGCTTGTTGCTGGAGGGGCCGTTGAAAAAGTTGGATGAAAGTGGAAGCGGCATTTCGTTCGTGTTGTCCTTGAAAAACTCGTACCTCGAACAAACGTCGAAGGTGCTGTACGACTACGTCAACCGCGATGGACAGGGGTTGCCGTTCAACTTCACGGATGCCTATGGTAAAATTTCGTTCGGCGGTTCGACGGGGTCGAAGCTGAGCTTGTTTGGCTTCCGGTTCGCTGACCGCGTAAGCTACCAAGCACTGTCGAACCTCAGCTGGGTGAATGCTGGCGGTGGTGGCAACTTCACCGTTGTGCCTCCGGGTTCCGCCATCCTGATGACCGGTCACTTCGCTACGAGCGTTTACAACATCCGATTGGAAGAGGAGACCTTGCCCGACCGGTATTCCAAGGTGAACGGCTTCAACTTTGGATTGGATTTCAAATACGTTTTGGGGGAAGACGACGTGAAGTACGGGTTGGAAGTGGTGGGCATGGAGACGGATTTCCGAACGTTCAACGCCTTGGGAGTGGGGGTCGAACAGGTGGAGAACACCACGCAATTTGGCGGGTACATCGATTACCGCATCCACCGGGGGAAGGTGATTTGGAATCCCAGTTTGCGGATGCAGTACTACAGTTCACTGGCCAAATTCCGCCCCGAGCCCCGCCTCGGCATCAAGTACAAAGCCTCGGAACGCCTCCGCTTGAAGATTGCTGCGGGCCTCTATTCCCAAAACCTCATCTCGTCGAATTCCGATCGCGACGTGGTCAACCTCTTTTACGGCTTCCTCGCCGGCCCGGAGAACTTGCAGAACAACTTCATCACCCCGGATGGCGACGTTAAGGAAATCGTGCATTCGCTCCAAACCGCTTCCCACGTTGTGGCCGGATTCGAGTTCGATTTGACAGAGCGCGTCAACCTCAATGTCGAGGGGTACTTGAAGCATTTCTCGCAACTGACGAACCCGAACCGGAACAAATTGTTCGAAGACGATTTGGAGCACGCGGATGTTCCGGAAGTGTTGCGGAAGGACTTCATTGTGGAGTCGGGTCATGCGTACGGGGCCGATGTGGTGTTGAAGTACGAGGAGCGCTTTACCTACGTCTGGGTGGTTTACGGCTATGGCAACGTGGATCGTTGGGATGGTTTCCGTTGGTACGACCCGGTGTTCGATCGCCGGCACAACGTGAACTTGGTCGTGAGCCAAGGCTTGGGCAAGGATGGCCTGTGGGAGGTTTCGGCACGTTGGAATTTGGGTTCGGGCCTGCCGTTCACCCAGACCGCCGGATATTTTCAAGCCCCCAACGTTTCCGGTGGCATTTCATCCGATTACATCGTGGGCAATTCCAACGAGCTGGCCATCCAATACGCGGGGTTGAATGAGGGGCGATTGCCTGCTTACCACCGGTTGGACGTAAGCGTTCGCCGGGACTTTGAATTCGATTCCGGAACCCTGGAATGCAACGCGGGCATCACGAACCTCTACAGCCGGGACAACGTCTTCTACGTGAACCGCCTGACCGGAGAGCGCGTGGATCAGTTGCCGTTCTTGCCGAGCATCGGGCTGGATTGGCGCTTTTGAGGGGCGGCTTTTGAGGGGCGTCAGTGGCCCTCGGCTAACAGCGACAGCGCATGCTCGCGTGCGGCTTCGGTGATGCGCGCACCGCTCAACATTGAGGCAATTTCCTCTACGCGTGCAGCAGAATCCAGCGAGTCCACTGCTGTGTGAACGCGGTCTGCGGTCGTGTGCTTGGAAACGCGCAAGTGGTGATTTGCAGCTCCAGCAACTTGGGGCAAATGCGTAACAGAAATCACTTGCTGTGTTTGCGACATTTCGCGCATCATGTTCGCCATGCATTCCGCCACGTGTCCTGATACCCCGGTGTCGATTTCGTCGAGGATGATGGTCGGAGCGGGGGAATGGCTGCACTGGACAGCTTTGATGGCGAGCATCAACCGGCTGCGCTCGCCCCCAGAAGCTACTTGGGTCAGCGGTTGGAAAGCTGATGTGGGGTGGGATCGAAACAGCCATTCCACCTCGTCCAGCCCCCACGAATCCGGCGTTTCAAGGGGAGTCCACGCGACCTCCATGGCGGCGTCTTCCATTTTCAAAGCCCGCAACTGATCCATGACTTGAGCGACCCACTGTTCCGCGGTTTCGGTGCGCGCGGCTCGCAGGATCGTTCCGTGGCGGGTGACTTCTGCAAACCCTTCGGCCACTTCGGCTTCGATGGCTTCCAATCGTTCCGCCCGGTGCTGGATTTCGGCAATGGCCTCATTCATCTCGGTTTCCTTTTCGAGGAGTTCGGATGCTTGTTGAACTCGGTGCTTAGCAAGAACGCGCTGGTATTCGTCCAGCCATTGCTGGAGTTCTTGCTGCCGCTCGGGATTTTCTTGCACCCGTTCCGCTTCTGCTTCGATGTCCCGTTGAAGTTCTGCCAGTTCCGTCCGAACGCTTTCCATGCGTTCCGCCAACTCCGTGGCACCCGGATGGTGGTGCGCCGCACGCGTCAAGGATTTGGCCGCCATGCCGACAGCGGAAAGGGCATCGACTTCGCTCCGTTCAGAGGAGAGCACTTCCGCTGACTCCAGGAGTTCCGCTCGAATGCTCGCGGCATGTTGTAGCACATGCCATTCGGCTTGCAACGCATCCACGTCCTTGCCTGCCAAACCCAAGGCCGCGATTTCCTCGCATTGGTACGTCAGGTAATCCACGTCGCCTTCAGGCCCCTTCGAACG
Organism: uncultured Flavobacteriales bacterium; assembly: GCA_965656785.1. Taxonomy (GTDB): domain Bacteria; phylum Bacteroidota; class Bacteroidia; order Flavobacteriales_D; family Sanyastnellaceae; genus JALQTD01. The sequence continues at coordinate 35,945 of CBFHLY010000021.1, read as the reverse complement.
GTTCAGGAGGTTTCTTCGCTCCTCCAATCGCTCCAACCACAACCGATGGGATTTCGCGTACGCCTCAACAAGCCCTCGATGAGTGCCCATGGCATCCAGGAGTTCAATGCGGCGAGCCCGATCCGCCAGGGCTCGCGTTTCATCCTGTCCATGCAAGTCAACAAGCAGTTGCCCCAATGCCTTCAACTCGGAAACCGACGCCGGCGTGTCGTTGATGAATGCACGGGATCGGCCCTTCGCAGTGACCTCCCTTCGGATGACCAACTCATCTTCCACATCAAAATCGTGCGCATTCATCCAATCGGCAACATCGGCTTGAAACCTCGCCTCAACGAGGCATTTGGTGGCCCCCGTTCGGATCACGGATGCGTCGCCACGCTCGCCCAATGCCAGGCCCAATGCACCCAAGACGATGCTTTTACCGGAGCCTGTCTCACCCGTCAAGGCCGTAAGCCCCTCCTTCCACTCCATTTCCATGGAGTCGATCAAGGCGTATCCCTCGATCTTCAGCGCTTTCAACATGGCTCAGCCCAAAATGCTGTCGTACTTGCTGATGTTTCCCGGATCCATCTGCTTCAGTACCGGGAGCAAGCGCGTTTTCTCAACGTCAGGAGCGGGCCCAAAGACCTTCAGGATTTCATCCGATTTGGCCAAGAAAAACAGTTGCAAGTTGTAGGAAGATGGCCGAATGCGATGGGTGGCGCGCATTTCAATTAAGGCATCAGCCATCGTCAATCGAGCCCGTTCCACATCCTCGTAGAGGCGGTCAAGCCCCAACCGGTGGTAATTGTACAAACAATTTCGAACGGGCCTGAACGTTTGTGAAAGCATGTTTTCGACCAGCCAGTAACGATTCTGTTGATTCTGACTGGCTTTCCATCCGGATGACCCGGTGCTTTGCGCATTCGCGACAATGGCTTGTGCCTGTACATAATAGTCCGTTCCGCCATCTTGCGCCATGCTGTCGTAGTCCATTCCGAGGATCATGTACGCGTAGTAGGCCAAAAAGGAAGACAAGTTATCCCGGTGCTGCCCCGGACTGAACTGAATGGTCGACGACCCGTCCCAAACGATTTCGAAGTCGTTGTCGTTCACGAGAAGCAGCGGGGTGTTGTAGTCGGAATTGTATACGGGGCGTGAGCTCTGCACCTGCACGTTGCCTTTGAATGTGGTTGGGGTCGGGGCATCCGAGATCGTGATTTGCATCGTGCATTCAATGCGCTCCTCAAGTCGAAAGTTGTCGTTGGTCCACCGCCGTCCGTTCACGAATTCGGTGATGCGCTCCTCCAACACCTCAAAGATGCTCGCCTCGACATTCGAAATCTGCGGAGCGATGACTTCCACGCGGCAGTTCAGTTCTTGGGCAAGCGCCCGGCTGGGCGCCAAAGAACAGAACAGAACAGAAAAGAAGGCAATCGAACGGATCATCATGATGGGTTACAGTAGGGATGAAGAAAGGCAACGAGGTCTGCGGCTACAGCGGCTTTGGACTTCAACTCAAAAGTATGCCAATTCGCGCCCGCATAGATGGAAACTTTGTTCGTGTCGGTCTGAAATCCAGCGCCGTCGTCTAACAGGGTGTTCAGTACGATGCAGTCGAGCTGCTTGCGGTGGAATTTCGACTCCGCGCTTGATCGTCCCTCATCGGTTTCCAAGGCGAAGCCCACCAACCGTTGGTTGGGTCGCTTCGACGCGCCCCACTGGGCCAAGATGTCGGGCGTGGGCGCCAACGGAATGGCAGCAGGGAGGTCAGCGCGATGCACCTTTGCTTCGTGGGCGAAAGCCGGGCGCACATCCGCTACGGCCGCAGCCGCAATGCCCCAATCCGCTTCAGGCCACCGGGCTTGCGCCAATGCGTTGAGTTCTTCCGCGGTTTCGAATCGCACGACTTCCGCACATCCCGCTGGCGGAGCGATGGAAGTTGGCCCCAGCAACAACGTGACCTCGGCGCCTTGCTTGACCCATTCAGCGGCCAAAGCGACGCCCATCTTCCCAGAACTCCGGTTGCCAATGAACCGAACGGCATCAATGGGCTCGTGGGTGGGGCCCGCTGTAATGAGCACGCGCTGACCGCGCCAGGGAGCCCGGTCGAGGAAGTGGGCTTCTACGGCGTCCGCAATCCGCTCGGGTTCTTCCATCCGGCCTTTCCCTTCCAACCCACTGGCCAAAGCGCCCGACCCCGGTTCGACCACCGAGACGCCGCGCTCCCTCAGCGTCAACAAATTCTGCTGTGTGGCCCCATGAGCGAACATGTCCAAATCCATCGCGGGAGCCACCATCACCTCGCAGCGGCTGGACAAGTGCACCGCTTGCAAAAAATTGCTGCAGGCGCCCGAAGCAAAGGCTGCGAGGGTTTCCGCCGTGGCGGGCGCGACCAGGAACAAATCGGCCCACAGCCCCAAGTCCACGTGATTCGTCCAAGTGCCCTGATCGGCATCCTCTGTGAAATCAGAATACACGCGGTGCCCGGTGAGCGTGGCAAACGTCAAGGGTCCAACGAATTCGGTCGCGGCAGCGGTCATCACCACACGCACTTCCGCTCCCCGCCGCATCAATTCACGCGCCAAAAACACCGCCTTGAATGCAGCGATGCTTCCGGTAACGCCCAATAAAATTTTCCGACCGTGCACCATGGCCCGGACCGCTGGAATCAAGCTTCTGTCGCTTCCGAAGCCTCGAGGCCCGGAACGTCGGGCAGGGCCGGAGCGGGGTGTTCAATGTCCAACATGCCGCCCCGCAACTCCGCAATGGCGATGCTGTGGGGTTTCGGCAGGCGCTCGTAGAACTTCGAAATCTCGATTTGCTCGCGGTTTTCAAACACCTCTTCCAACGAATCCGTGGGCGTGATAAACTCCTCCAATTTGGCAGAAAGCTCTTTTTTCAGTTCCACCGAAATTTGGTTGCTCCGAGTGCTCAAGGCCACGATGGTTTCGAACAGGTTCCCGGAACCCGAGTTCTCCAATGCGAGGGTGTCGCGCGTTTCCGTCGTGCGCTCGGCTTTGATGCTTTTGAAATTCATAGGCTTTCTGCTGGTGTCGTTTCCTTGAGTCGGACCACTTCCGAAACGCACACCTCATGGATGCGCTGTGCTCGGTCGGCGTAACGACTTTCGGGATAACGGGCCACAAAGCTAAGGAAAGCTTCAATAGCTTCGTTATACCGCTCCAATTTTCGTCGTTGGGTGCTCTGCTGCGCGTATTGGAAGTGGCTGTCGAGGATGAGCCATTGGATTTCCTCGCGATACGGGCTGTCGGGAAAGTCCTTCAACGCTTGGCGCAGGGCGATGGTCGCGCTTTTGTACTGCTCGATTTGGTGATAATGCGCAGCGGTTTCAAAGGATTTGCGCTCCAGTTTTTCGCGGAGGTTGTCCACGAGGGTTTGGCAGGAATCCCGCACTGGGCTGCCCGGGTAGGTGTCCATGAACAGTTGCAGTTCCTCGATGGCAGTGCGGGTTTCGGTTTGGTCCAAACTGGGGCCCGGGCTCAACCGATAACTGCACATCGCCGCGTCGAACTGCGCCTGTTCACTCCGCGCGTCATCCGGATAGGTCCGCGCAAACTGCTTGAAGTAGTAGCGGGCCAAATAATAATCGCCCAAGCAGTATTGAGCCCGCGCGTGATGATATTGCACCTCGCGGCCCTGCGAAGTGCCCCGCGTGAGGTTCATCAAGTCTTCAAGCACCATCAAAGCGCCGTAACATTGACTGGAATCGATGAAGCCGATGGCGCGCTCCAGCTTGTACTCCGGGTCCGTACTTTTCAACACCTCGTTGTATCCATTGCACCCGCTTGCCCCCCAAACGAGGGCCACCAATGCCAAACCTGCAAGCCCGTGTCCTGCGCTATATTTCGTTGCGTTCACCATGCGTTGGCCGCGAATTTAGGTCGAATGAGTGAACCTTGAGGTCGAGACTTGTGAACAACAGGCGGCGATTCCCAAGGTTTAACAATCCACGCATTTGATTTCTAGGACTTTGAGAATCCGTTTCCTTGGCTATCTTTGCGCCCTCAAAATCGTTTGCTTTTGGACATCTTCGATCGGATCCGCAAGGATCGCGGCCCACTCGGCCAACACGCCCGCGAAAGCCACGGCTACTTTACCTTCCCGAAGTTGGAAGGCGACATTTCCAACCGCATGACGTTCCGTGGAAAGGACGTTTTGGTTTGGTCCATCAACAATTACCTCGGCCTTTCGAACCATCCGGAGGTGCGCAAAGTGGATGCGGACGCCGCGGCGGAATGGGGCATGGGCTACCCGATGGGCGCGCGGATGATGTCAGGTCAAACGTCCATGCACGAAGCCCTCGAGGAACAGCTCGCCGACTTCATGCAGAAGGAGGACGCGTTTCTCCTGAACTACGGCTACCAAGGATGCCAATCGGCCATTGAAGCCCTCGTCAGCCGCCACGACGTGGTGGTCTACGACAGCGAGTCCCACGCTTGCATGGTGGATGGGGTTCGGTTGCACCAAGGCAAGCGCTTCGTGTTTCAGCACAACGACATGGAGAGCTTCAAAAAGCAGCTCGACCGTGCAAAGGCGATTTGCGAACAAACGGGCGGAGGCATCCTCGTGGTGACTGAAGGCGTCTTCGGCATGGCCGGCGACCAAGGCAAGCTCAAGGAAATCTGCGAGTTCAAAAACGAGTACAGCTTCCGGTTGTTCGTTGACGACGCCCACGGTTTTGGCACCATCGGCGAAAACGGCCGCGGCGCGGGAGACTTCCAAGGCGTTCAAGACCAAATCGACGTGTACTTCGGCACCTTCGCCAAGGCCATGGCCACCATCGGTGCGTTCGTGGCCGGCGACGAAGACGTCATCGACTTCCTGCGCTACAACATGCGTTCCCAAACGTTCGCCAAGTCGCTCCCGATGCCCATCGTGGTCGGTGCGATCAAGCGACTCGAAATGATGCGCACGCAACCCGAGCACAAGGAGCGTTTGTGGACGGTGGCAAACGCCCTCCAAAGCGGACTGAAAGACGCGGGCTTCAACATCGGCGCAACCAACTCCTGCGTCACCCCGGTGTTCTTGTCCGGCGGACTCGGTGAAGCGACGAACTTGACCTTGGATTTGCGCGAAAACTTCGGCATTTTCTGTTCCATCGTGGTGTATCCGGTGGTGCCGAAAGACACCATCATGTTGCGCCTCATTCCGACGGCGATCCACACCTTGGAAGACGTCGAGTACACGATTGAAACCTTCAAAAAAGTCAAGGCGAAATTGTTCGCGGGAGAATACAAGAGCGAGTCCATCGCTTCGTGGGCGTAACCAGGCGCAATCCCTTTATGCATTCCAGCCCCGAGCCCATGTGGTTCGGGGCTTTTTTCTGCGCTGCTGTCAGGTGTTCATCCCCCAAGGCGCTAATTTTGCCCCCATGATGGAGGGAGGCCAACGCGTATTTTTTGAACTGGCCTACGATGGCCGTCCTTTCCATGGGTGGCAACGGCAGCCGCATTGCACCTCGGTTCAAGGCGTGCTTGAGGAAAGCCTCAATCGGTTGACGGGGCAGCCCATTAACTTGGTGGGGTGTGGCCGCACGGACACCGGCGTACATGCGTCGTATTATGTGGCGCACGTGCACTTCGAGGTATCGCCCGTAGGAACCGAGCGCCTGCCCGATTTTCAGCGGTTGGTCCACAAACTCAATGGCATGCTGCCTCCCGAGGTGGCGGTTTTCGAAGCAGCGGAGGTGGCGCCGAACGCCCATGCTCGATTCAGCGCGAGGGAGCGGACGTACACGTATTGGCTGCACACGGTGAAAGACCCGTTCCTTGCGGGGCGGTCCACTCGGGTGTACCGGGATTTGGACGTGAAGGCGATGCAGCGGGCGGCCCAAACCCTGGTTCGCCAAGGGGATTTCGGCGCCTTTTGCAAGGCCGGAAGCGATGCCTCCACCACGCTGTGCGATGTCCGCCGCTGCGAATTCATTTCGGTCACGCCTCACATCCTGCGCCTCGAAATTTCGGCCGATCGTTTCCTGCGCAACATGGTCCGGGCGGTGATGGGAACCCTCCTTGAAATCGGCCAAGGCCGTCGTCCCGTTGAGGACATGGAGCGGGTATTTGCTTCGGGCGATCGCGGCCAAGCAGGCAAGTCCGCCCCGTCCGATGGCTTGTACCTGCACCACATTGCATATCCCCCTGAGATTTGGCAACGCCGAGCGGAGTGACCAGACGCCATCCCCCCGTAACTTTGCTCCATGAGTGATTCGAATCGGGCAGGGAAGGTGTTCGACCGCGAGCTATTGGTGCAGGTGCTTCGACAGGCGAATCCCTACCGCAAGCGATTCGCATTCACCGGGGTGCTCGTGTTGATCATGAGCGGTCTCATCTGGGTGCGGCCTGCGTTGATCCGGAGGGCCGTGGACGTCGAAATCGCTCGAGGTGACGCCGAGGGCTTGCTTTGGGTGTTCCTGGCGGTGGTCGGTGTTTTGCTGTTGGAGGCGTTTCTCCAATATCGGGTGACCTACTTGGCGAATTGGGTGGCCGAATCGGTGTCAATGGACTTGCGGACTCGGTTGTTCAAGCGGATTATGCCGTTCAAGTTGCCCTTTTTTGATCGCACGCCCGTGGGCACCCTGGTCACGCGCCACGTGAGCGACATCAACGGCATCAGCAACGTGTTCTCCAACGGCATCTTGAATGCGGTGGGGGATTTGTTGGCGCTGACGGTCACCGTGGTGGCCATGTTCGTCTTGGATTGGCGGTGGGCGTTGCTCGCTTTGGCCCCGATTCCCGTGTTGATTTGGGCCACGCGCTTGTTCCAAAAGGCGATCAAAAAGGCCTTCGTCGACGTCCGCAATCAGGTGGCTCGGATGAACGAATTCGTGCAAGAGCACGTTACAGGCATGCACATTGTCCAAGCGTTCAACCGGGAGGAACGGGAAGCGGAGCGGTTCGAAGTGCTGAATGAGGCGCACCGAGCGGCCAACATCCGCTCGATTTGGGCGTTCTCGGTCTTCTTCCCGGTCGTCGAATTGCTTTCTGCGGGCAGCGTGGCCTTGCTGCTTTGGTTTGGTTTGGGCGATGTGGTCACCGAGCGCATGACCCTGGGGGTGTTGCTGCAGTTCATTTTGTACGTGTTTATGCTGTACCGGCCGATTCGCCAATTGGCCGACCGCTTCAATGTGCTTCAGATGGGCATTGTGAATTCGGAACGCGTGTTCAAATTGCTTCGGTTGGATGAGGAGATGGCGGATGAGGGAACCGCGGCGAATGTGCCGTTCCACGCCGAGATCGTCTTTGAAGACGTTTGGTTTGCCTACCAAAACGAGGATTGGGTCTTGGAGGGGGTCAGTTTCACCATCGAGCCGGGAAGCACCGTGGCCTTTGTCGGCGCCACGGGAGCGGGCAAGTCCACGGTGATTTCGCTGATTTGCCGGTTTTACGAGCCGCAAAAAGGGCGCATCACGATCGATGGAGTCGATTTGCGTGACATCCCGTTGGACACGTTGCGCACCCGGGTCGGGCTTGTGGCGCAAGACGTGTTCCTGTTTTCCGATTCGTTGCGCAACAACGTGACCCTTTATGAGCAGTCGGTTTCCGATGCCGTGCTCGATGAGGCGGCGCGTGCGGTCGGTGCGGACAGCTTCATCGATCAGCTTCCGGGGCGTTGGGACATGCCGGTGCGCGAGCGCGGGGCTTCTTTGTCCGTGGGTCAACGCCAACTCATCGCCTTCATGCGCGCATCCGTCACCCAGCCCTCGGTGCTCGTCTTGGATGAGGCCACGTCTTCCATCGACTCGGAGAGCGAACGCCTCATCCAAGAGGCCACGCGCCGCATCACGAAAGGGCGGACGAGCTTGGTGGTGGCCCACCGGTTGAGCACCGTCCAAGAGGCCGATGCCATTTTTGTGTTCGATTCAGGCCAAATCACAGAGCGCGGTACCCACTCCGAACTCCTGGCCCTTGGCGGCACCTACCACACCCTCTACAGCAAACAGTTCACGGCGCTCCCATAACGTGGTTCAGAAGCACTTGAAGTGGTCGAACGGCTCCAGGCAGGCCTTGCACGTGTAGTGGGCCTTGCAGGCCGTCGACCCAAACGCACTCACCAATTGGGTGTCCAAGCTTCCACAGCGCGGACAAGGCACGACGCTTTTCTTTCCGAGCAGAAAGGACTTGTCGTTGCTGCTTCCTTCAGGAGGTGCAATGCCGTTGGCGGCCATTTTCGCTCGCGCCTCGGGGCCGATCCAGTCCGTGGTCCAAGCGGGTTGCTGCACGATTTCAACGCGCGCAAGGGGATGCGTAGCGCGAAGTACGGACCGGATGTCGTTCACGATGACGTCCGTAGCGGGACATCCCGTATAGGTCGGCGTGATGCGCACAACGAGGTTGTCCCCTGTGAATTCCACTTCCCGAACCATGCCCATTTCCACCACGTTGAGAAACGGCAATTCGGGGTCCACCACGGTTTCCAACCGCTTCCAAATGGCGGCCTCGGAATTCACCATGCCACCCCCGGGTGCTTGCGCGCCAGGCTCTGCATTTCAGCCAACAAGTAGCCCAAATGTTCCGAATGGCGCCCCGCCTTGCCCCCGGACTGCATCCAGCCCGTTGGCGAGGGGATTTCCAACGTGGCTTCCTTCAGGGTGGCTTCAACGATGGCGGTCCACCGACCGTGAAGGGCAGTCAAGTCCGGACCGATGCCGGCTTGGAGGGCCCAATCGTCGATGAAATCGGGCGCAAACAGCTCGCCGGTGTAAGACCACAATGTGGCCAAGCTCTCCGCAACGCGGCGGTGGCTTTCCTCCGTGCCATCGCCCAAGCGGACGACCCAATCCCGGGCGTGCTCCACGTGGTAGCGGAGTTCCTTCACGGCTTTGGTGGCGATGGCGGCGAGCTCGGCGTCTTGGGTTTGGCCTGAAAGGTGCTCCATGCGAAGCCAGTTGAAGGACCCGAATAAAAATTGGCGCATCAGCGTGAAGCCGAAGTCCCCCTTCGGCAATTCGACCATCAGGTGATTCCGAAACGCCTCTTCATCGCGGAAGTAGGCGAAATCGTCCTCCGTTTGGTCCGCGCCCGCTCGCTCGGCCGCAAGCGCATACAGCGCCCGGGCTTGTCCAATGCAGTCCAAGGCGAGGTTCGTCAACGCGATGTCCTCCTCCAAGATGGGGCCGTGGCCACACCATTCGCTCAAGCGTTGGCCTTGAATCACAGCGTCGTCCGCCAGCCGAAGCACGTAGTTGAGGTGTGCAGAATTTGCCATCACATGTTTTTCACTTCGTCCGGCAAGTCGTAAAACGTCGGGTGACGGTACACTTTATCGTTCGCCGGCTCGAACAAGCAATCCTTGTCCGCAGGCGATGAAGCGGTGATGGACGATGCGGGCAAGACCCAAATGCTGACGCCTTCCAAGCGACGGGTGTAGACGTCGCGGGCGTTTTGGATGGCCATTTCCGCGTCGGGTGCGTGCAAGCTTCCAACGTGCCGGTGACTCAGGCCTTGTCGGCTGCGGACGAAAACTTCCCAGAGGGGCCAGGTGCTGCGATCGCTCATGCTGCGTGGGTTGAGGACGCGTCGGTGCGCGCGTGTTTCTTTGCGTAGGCGCTGGCGGCGTCGCGGACCCAAGCTCCTTCTTCATGCGCCTTTCGCCGGGCTTCGATGCGCTCCCGATTGCAGGGACCGTTTCCGCGGATGACGTGGTGGAATTCATTCCAATCGATTTCGCCAAAATCGTAATGCCCGCGCTCCTCGTTCCACGTCAAATCCGAATCGGGAATGGTCAACCCGAGCAATTCCGCTTGGGGAACGGTCATGTCCACAAATTTCTGGCGCAGTTCGTCGTTCGTGAACCGCTTGATGCGCCACCGCATCGACTCTTCCGTGTGCTGCGAGTCTTCATCGCGGGGGCCAAACATCATGAGCGCAGGCCACCACCAGCGATTCAACGATTCTTGTGCCATGGCTTTTTGGGCTTCGGTTCCATTGCACAAAGCGAGCAGGATTTGGAATCCCTGGCGTTGGTGAAAACTCTCTTCTTTGCACACGCGAACCATGGCACGGGCATAGGGGCCGTAGCTCGTTTTGCACAGGGGCACTTGGTTCATAATGGCGGCGCCGTCAACGAGCCATCCCACCGTACCCATGTCGGCCCAGCTGGTGGCCGGGTAGTTGAAGATGGAGCTGTATTTGGCCTTGCCGCTGTGCAAATCGGCGATCAAATCGTCGCGCGAAACGCCCAAGGTCTCGCACGCGGAATACAGGTACAGCCCGTGCCCCGCTTCGTCCTGCACCTTCGCCAACAAGATGGACTTGCGCAACAAACTGGGGGCGCGTGTAACCCAATTTCCTTCGGGCAACATGCCAACCACTTCGCTGTGGGCGTGCTGGCTGATTTGACGGATCAACGTCTTCCGGTACGCATCGGGCATCCAGTCCTTCGGCTCGATTTTCGCGTCGGAGGCGATGTAGGCTTCAAAGCGCTCGTTCATGTTCATGGTGTCAAAGATACAACCTGACCTGCCGGTTGGTTCTAATACAAATCGGCTTGGGGCTCGCGGGCTGTGCGCTAAATTTGCACCCGATGACACGATTCTACCCCCTCGAAGTGACCGAAATCCGCCGGGAAACCGCCGACAGCGTTTCCATTCGATTTCAAGCTCCCGCTGATGCGGCCGGCGAATTTGCATTCCGCGCAGGCCAGTACCTGACCCTGGAGCATGCCATCGACGGCGAGGCGGTCCGCAGGAGCTACAGCCTCTGCGCGGCGCCCGAGGACGGAGAATTGCGGGTCGGGGTGAAGGAGGTTCCCGGAGGGCGCTTTTCGACGTTCGCGAACCGGGTGTTAAAGGTGGGAGATACGGTGCAAGGCATGGTCCCCCAGGGGCGGTTCGTGCTGGAAGCGGATGCCGCGCTGCAGCGGAATTTCGTAGGCATGGCGGCGGGTTCGGGCATTACGCCGATTTTGAGCCAAATCCGCCACATCCTGTTCAACGAGCCGCAGTCCACCTTCACGCTGTTCTATGTGAACAAGACGTCTTCGAGCATCATGTTCAAGGAGGAGCTCCAGGACCTCAAGGACCAATTCCTCGACCGGTTCCGCCTGTTCCACTTGCTCACGCGCGAGCCGGTGGACGCGGAGTTGTTCCACGGACGGCTCGACGCGGCGCGGTGCAAGGCCCTCATCGCTGCGGGCCTGTTGGAAGTCGAGGCCACGGACGGCGCATACCTGTGCGGTCCAGAATCCATGATCCTTGATTGCCGCGATGTGCTCCAAGGTGCGGGCATGCCAAGCGATCGCGTTCACTTCGAACTGTTCACGACCGCGGATTCCAAGGTGGAAAAGGCGGTCTCCGTCACCGAAACAACCGGCAGCGCTCAACAAGTGGCCATCGTCCTCGATGGCATCACCACCACGGTGGAGCTGGAGGGCAACAAAAGCATATTGGACGCCGCGCTGGATGCGGGCCTGGACGCACCTTACAGCTGCTTGGGCGGTGTGTGCTGCACGTGCCGCGCAAAGATGACCTCGGGCAAGGCGGACATGGACATCAACTATGCGCTCGAACCCAGGGAGGTCGAGCAGGGGTTCATCCTGACCTGCCAATCCCACCCGAAAGGCCCGGGTCCGTACGTGGTCGATTTCGACCAGCAGTGATCATTCCGCACGTTCTGAGAGTTCCAGCCAGCGCATTTCGGCCTCGTCGAGCGCGCTGACCACTTCGGTCAAGCGGGAACTGATTTCGAGGATGCGTTCGTGGTCGTTGGTGGACTCCAATAGGGAAGTCAGCTCCGCCTTTTCGGCTTCGAGTTCGTCGATGCGTCCCGGGAGCTGCTCGAACTCGAACTTCTCCTTGTAACTCAGGCGCTGGGTGTAGTCGTTCTTGACTTCGGGCGACGCATCGGAGGCGGGCTTGGCTGCGGCTGGCGAGGCGCGCTGGGCGTCCCTGACGGCTTCTTCTCGGGCGAGGCGGTATTGGGTGTAGTTGCCGGGATAGTCGCGGATTGTGGTTTGGCCATCTTCTCCCAGCACCCAAATGTGCTCCACGAGCCGGTCCATGAAGTACCGATCGTGCGAAACGATGATGAGGCAGCCCGGAAAGTCGAGTAGGAATTCCTCCAACACCTGCAGCGTGAAGATGTCCAAATCGTTCGTGGGCTCGTCCAGAATGAGGAAATTCGGATTCCGCATCAGCACCTGAAGCAGGTGCAGCCGCTTCTTCTCCCCGCCGCTGAGCACCGAAATCTGCATGTGGTGCATGGGCCGTGGAAACAGGAAACGCTCGAGGAGCTGGACCGCGGAAAGTTTTTGACCCCTCTGCAAGGGCATGAATTCCGCAATCTCGCGTACGGCGTCGATGACCTTCAGGCCATCGGGGAAATCAGCGCCGTGCTGGCTGTAGTGTCCAAAGACCACAGTCTCGCCGATGACCACCTTGCCACTTCGTGGGGTTTCCAGCCCGACCAGCAAGTCGAGCAGCGTGGATTTGCCCGCTCCGTTCGCCCCGACGATGCCCAGCCGCTCGCTCTTTTTGAAGTGGTGGGTCACCCCGCTGAACAATTCCCGCTCGCCAAATCCGTGTCCCACTTTGTGAAACTCCACGAGCTTGCCGCCCATCCGGGCAGGGTTCAATGCGATGTGCATGGGGTCCTCTTCGAGCCGCACCCGCGCCTTCGCCTTCAAGTCGTAAAACGCGTCGATCCGAGCTTTCGATTTGCCGGTTCGCGCTGCGGGCGTCTGCCTCATCCACTCCAGTTCGCGCCGCATGGTCCGACGCGCACGGTCGCGTTGGGCGAGCGCGTTTTCCTGCCGTTCGGCGCGTTTTTCAAGGAAATAGCTGTAGTTGCCCTTGTAGAGGTAGAGGGTTTGGTCGTCCAATTCGTAGATGCTGTCGCACACGTTTTCAAGGAAGTAGCGGTCGTGCGTGACCATCAGGAGGGTGGTGTTGCTTTGGGCCAAATGCCGCTCCAGCCAAGCGATCATCTCCAAATCCAAGTGGTTCGTCGGCTCGTCCAAAAACAACAAATCCGGCTCCTCAATGAGCACCTTCGCCAGAGCGATGCGGCGCTGCTCCCCGCCGCTCAGCGTCCCCACACGCCGCTCGAGGTCGTGCAAGTTCAATCGGCCGAGGACTTCCCGCGCACGCGCCTCGAAATCCCATCCGCCGAAGCGATCCATCGCGTCGTAGGCGCGCTGCAAGGCATCGCCTTCCAACCCCTGAGCAACGGCAGATTCGTACGCGTGCAAGGCGCGCACGGCCTCGTTGTCCCCGGCGTACAGGTTATCGAGGATGTTCTGGTCGGGATCCAACCCGGGATCTTGGTCCAACAGGGCCCAGCGGATGCCGGCTTCGAAGCTGACGGTCCCTTCGTCGGCCGGTTCCTTTCCCGTGAGCGCGCCGAGCAGGGTGGACTTTCCGGTGCCGTTGCGGGCGACGAGGGCGGCTTTTTGGCCTTGACTCAAGCCGAAGGTGATCCCTTCGAACAACAGGCGCTCGCCAAAGCGCTTCGTCAACCCCTCAGCCGAGAGCGCGTTCGATACTTGCATGGCCCGAAAATACGCACGGATGCTTCGCTAACTTCGGGGCATGGAATGGAAAACTTGTGCGTGGTCCGAGCTCGATCGCGATGCGCTTTACGGTGTGCTTCAGCTGCGATCTGAGGTCTTTGTGGTCGAGCAGGATTGCGTGTACCAGGACCTCGATGGGAAGGATGAAGCGGGGTGGCACGTGTTGGGCGTCGAGGCGGGAGTGTGCGTGGCGACGGCGCGCGTGCTGCCGCCCAGGGTCAGTTACGCAGAACCGAGCATCGGTCGGGTGGTCGTGAAGGCCGATCACCGACACGCTGGCGTCGGTCGGCGGCTGATGGGAGAGGCGCTCGCTTGCAGCCTCGATCGGTGGCCCACGGCGGGCATCCGGATTTCGGCCCAAACCTACCTCGAAGGGTTCTACCGTTCCTTGGGGTTCGAAGTGAGCTCGGAACCGTACCTCGAGGACGATTTGCCCCACGTCCAAATGCACCGACCGGGCTTGCCGCATGGGGCATGGGATCCGTTTCGCGGCCTGCCGATGGCCGTGGAGGAGTGGGAACACGCAGTGCGGGCCCTTCCCGCGAACCGCGTCTACGGATCGGCGGAGGGCTGGCGCGCCGGGGCCATCACGGATCACTTGCTGGCTTCTGAAGAAGCGACTTACCGGTTTTTGGCGAAGCAGTGCAAAGGGGAGGCAAGCGCATTGCTCACGATCGATGAAGCGTCGACCGTGCGCGCTGCGACCCTGAGCGCTCGGCTTCGAAGTTCGGAGCGGTACCCCATGCCCGAGGGCTTGCCGGAACCCACGCCCGTTGCGGGGGACGAGGAGTTCGATGCCCTGATGGCGCGCTGGCGTGCGGTTCAGGGGCGTGGGCGGTCCTTTTTAGCGGGGCTTCCATTGGATTGGTGGGGCGTGCAGGTGTTCCAGCACCCGCACGCGGGCCAGATGGGCTTGGCCGTCACGGGCACGTTCATTGCGGACCACATCACCCATCACCGTCACCAGTTGCGGCGATTGGTCGGAGCGGAGTGAGTACCTTTGCGCCCCATGATTTCAGTTGTCATCCCGTGTTTGAATGAGGCCGATTACATCGACGCGACCTTGCAGTCGTTGGTGGACCAAATCGGATGCGATGAGCCCTGGGAGGTCGTCGTAGCCGATGGGGGGAGCACCGACGGGACCCGGGAGATCTTGACGGGTTGGTCCCATCGAGACGCCCGCTTTCGTTGGATCGACAACCCGTCGCGGTTTACGCCGCAGGCGCTGAACTTGGGCATCGAGGCGTCCCACGGCTCCACGGTGATTATTCTGGGAGCCCATGCGCAATGCGCTCCTGACTTCCTCCAACGCAACGCGGAGGCCCTGCGTGCCCATCCGGAATCCGGATGCGTCGGCGGGGTCGTTGAGCAGGTGCATGGAAGCGCGGTGTCCCGTCGCATCGGTGCGGCACTGAGCACGCCTTTTGGGGTGGGCGATGCCCGCTTTCGGACGGGCGGGACTGCGGGGCATGTGGACACCGTGGCGTTCGGTGCCTACCGCAAGGCCGCTTTGGAGGAAATCGGCGGGTTCGACGAGCATTTGATTCGGAACCAAGACGACGAACTCAACTTTCGGCTGCACGAAGCCGGGTGGCGGATTTGGTTCGACCCGCGGATCCGAAGCAACTACCACGTACGCTCGTCATTTGGCAAGCTCTTTCTCCAATACCGCCAATACGGTTATTGGAAGGTGTTCGTGAACCGAAAGCATCGGACGGTGACGACGTGGAGGCAAGTGGTCCCCGCGTTGTTCTTGGCGTTGCTTGCGGTTACTTCCGGGTTGGCCATTGCTGACTTGGCAGGCTTCATCCCGCCGATTTGGCATGGGGTGAGCGCCTCGGTGTGGCTCACGATCGTGTTGGCGTGGTTCATCGGTGCGGTGGTGTCCGCGATGGCGGTGGCGGAAGAGGGGCAGGATGTGCCCGGCATCGTGAAAGCGTACTTGTGGGTGCACGTTGCCTATGGTCTGGGGTATTGGGAAGGGGTGGGGCGCTTTTTGCTGTTGCGTGGGGAGCCCCGCGATGCTTCCAAAGCGTTGACGCGATGAAGCGATGGCTCGCTGCCTTGCCGGTGCTCTGTGCAGCTGCGTTTCCGCTTCATCCTCGTGCTACGACGCCTGTGCTGATCTTGTGGGTGGTGTCGGTCGTGTGGGCGGCTTGGCGTCCGCCGGGGACACCGCGTCGTGTTGAACGTCCGGTTGCGTGGTGGGCGGGTTGGATCCAATACGCGTTCATCGCGCTGGGGTTGCTGGCCACGGAAGATATGGATTCGGGTTGGTTCGCTTTGGAGGTTAAGATTTCGTTGCTCCTGATGCCGTTGCTGTGGGGCGCAACAGCGCGTCGGGTGGACATTTCCCGCACTCAGCTGGCCAACGGACTCTTTGTGGGGTTGTTGATTTCAGCGGTTTGGGGCGGTGGAAATGCGCTCTGGGCTTCCACGGTGATGGGGGACCACAGCGGCTGGCGGTACGCGGAGCTTTCGGGGGCAATGCACCCGACGTATTCCTCGTGGTATTGGGCAATGGGAGCGGCGCTTTGGCTCAGCGATGCTGGGCGCAAGCGGGCTGCGGTGGGAGCGGTGGTGGCCGGATTGATGTTGGGGCTTTTGGCCTCGAAAGCGGGGTGGATTGCGGGGGTGGCGGTCTTCGGTTGGGCGGTAGTGAAGGGGGAGCATCGGTGGGCGGGCGCCCTCGGTCTGGCATCGCTGTTGTTGGCCGGTGCTACGGTCGGCCAGGGCCGGGCACTGGAGTGGCTGGAGGGCATGCAGGAGGCCGCTCCCGTGGAGGTGAGCGCGTCCGCCGGCGAGGTGGAGCGGAAGTCCGGGTCGACTGCCGGTCGGTTGCAGTCGTGGAGGGCGGCTTGGTCGGTGATGCAGGAGCATCCTTGGGGAGTGGGGACCGGGGATGTTCGGTCCGCGCTCGTGTCGGAGTACCGGAAAGTGGGAGCCGAGTACGCGGCGGAGCACCGCATGAACGCTCACAACGCGTACTTGGAGGCGGGAGTGGCGTTCGGGGTGCCGGGATTGCTTTGGTTAGTGGGGTGGTGGGGGAGCGTGCTGGTGGTGGCTTGGCGGCGAAGGGATGTCCATGCTTGGGCCTTCGTGGGGCTTGCGATGTGGATGGGTTTGACCGAAAGCACCTTTGAGTTGCAGTCGGGGGTGGTGTGGATGGCTTTTGGGTTTTGGGCCTGGGGGCCGATGCGCGTTGGGGGCATTAGGAGCGATGCTTCGGGGTCCAAACCTCCGTCAGCTCACCCGTTCCTCGGCTGACGTCCTTCCACTCAGCCACTTCAAATTGGATGGTGGCGAGGCCGCAGGTGGGGAGCCATTCGGTTTGGCCTGACAACGACTCGACCAATCCGCTGACTCCGGGGTTGTGGCCCACTACCAAACCGACATCCGCGGGATGCGTCCACGCCATGATGCGCTGTGCCCAAAACCAATCCGAAGCCAGGTACCCCTCCATCAGCGGGTCCGGTGCGTTCCAGCCGGCCTGAGTGGCCACGCGCTCGGCGGTCTCGCGGGTGCGCAATGCGGCGGAAACAAGGCCCGGGCTGTCGGGTTCGAGACGCCCCATGAGCCACCGGCCCACCGCATCGGCATCGCGTTGGCCACGAGGCGCCAGCGTTCGATGGAAATCATCTCGGGACTCCTGAACGGCCTTGCCGTGGCGCAGGATGTACAGGGTTTTCATGCGGCTCAGGCTTCCGCCTCCACGCCCACTTCGGCTTTCGACTTCGCATGGGTGTGCGCGGCCTTCACGAACGACACGAACAGCGGATGCGGCGTCAACACCGTGCTCGCGTATTCCGGGTGGAACTGCGATGAAACGAAGTAGGGGTGCTGGGGGATCTCCACCACTTCAACCAACCCGGTGTCGGGGTTCACACCGCTCGCCATCATGCCAGCGGCCTCAAAGTCGGCCAAATACGCGTTGTTGAATTCGTAACGGTGGCGGTGACGCTCTTCGATGAGCGCAGTGCCATAAGCCGCTTCGGCCTTCGTTCCGGGCTTCAATTCACACGGGTATGCGCCCAATCGCATGGTGCCTCCCATGTTCCGAATGTGCTTTTGTTCCGCCATCAAATCGATGACGGGATCGGCAGCGTATTCCTTGATTTCCGTCGAATGAGCACCTTTCAACCCGAGCACATTCCGCGCGAATTCAATGACCGCGCACTGCATGCCCAAGCAGATCCCGAAGAACGGAATCCCGTGCTCCCTGACGAATTGAATGGTGTCGATTTTCCCGTCGATGCCACGCGAACCGAAGCCCGGCGCCACCAAGACGCCATCGAGGTGACCCAATTTGGCCTCCACGTTTTTCTTCGTGATGCCTTCGGAATGGATCCATTCCAATTCCACTTCCGTTTCCAGCGACGCCCCTGCATGAATGAACGCTTCCGCGATGGATTTGTAGCTGTCCTTGAGTTCAACGTATTTGCCCACCAGCCCGATGGTCACCTTGTGTTGCGGGTGTTTGAAGCGGTGAAGGAAACTTTTCCATCGGTCCAAACTCGCTTCTGTGTCCTGCGTCGCCACCCCCAATTTTTCCAAGACCACCTCGTCGAAACGCTCATGTTGCATCAGCAAGGGAACGTCGTAAATGGTCTCCGCATCGATGCTTTGGATGACGGCGTTGAGGCCGACGTTGCAGAAACGCGCCACCTTCGTTCGCACAGAATCGGTCAATTCGTGCTCCGTTCGGCACACGAGGATGTCCGGCTGCACCCCAAATTCGAGGAGCTGCTTCACCGAGTGTTGCGTGGGTTTCGTCTTCAATTCACCGGCTGCGGCGAGGTAGGGGATGAGCGTCAAGTGCACGACGAGCGTGTCCTTCGGGCTCTCCCATTTCATTTGGCGCACCGCTTCGATGTAAGGCAGCGATTCGATGTCGCCCACGGTTCCTCCGATTTCAGTGATGACGAAATCATAATCGCCTTGGGCGCCTAAAATCTGCACACACCGCTTGATCTCATCGGTGATGTGTGGGATGATTTGCACCGTCTTTCCGAGGTATTCACCTCGCCGTTCCTTGTCAATGACGCTTTGGTAGATGCGGCCGGTGGTGATGTTGTTCGCTTGCGTCGTCCGGACGTTGAGGAAGCGCTCGTAGTGGCCGAGGTCCAAATCCGTTTCCGCCCCGTCCACCGTGACGTAGCATTCCCCGTGTTCATAAGGGTTCAGCGTTCCGGGATCCACGTTGATGTACGGGTCCAGCTTTTGGATGGTCACGGAATAGCCCCGTGCTTGCAGCAATTTCGCAAGGGAAGCAGAAATGATGCCTTTACCGAGGCTGGAGCTCACGCCACCGGTGACAAAAATGTATCGGCTGTTGTGAACGACTGGTGCGGCAGGATCTGCGGCAGGAGGTTTGGAATGCATGGCCCGGATTCTAAGGTGCGAATACGGGTTTCAAAGGTAACGCAATGCGGCGCCTGTCGGATGACGTGTGAGCGAATTGTTACAAACTCTTCGTGAGTTGGCTGATGAATTTGTAGTGCCCCATCCACTCTTTGGCTACGATTCGGAACAAGGTGTAGGCGGGGATCGCGAGGACCATGCCCGCAGGACCCGCCCACGTTCCAGCGATGGAAATGACGAGGAACACCTCGAGTGGATGTGCGTTCACCCGGTTGGAGAACACGAACGGTTGCGTGAAGAAGTTGTCAATGCCTTGGGCGATCGCATAAACGAGCATGGACCACCCCAACCTCCCCGGCAACAGTTCCAACGCGCCGTCGAAGGTGCCGGCAATCAATATCAGTCCCAACGAGGTGCCGAATAGGGGACCGATGTACGGAACCAAGTTGAAAATGCCTGCGAGCAAACCGATGAGGAATGCGTGCTCGACTCCGACTAAAGCGAGTCCCACTGAAACCGTGGTCGTGATGATGGCGACCTGGATGATGAGGCCCCCGAAGTAGCGGGTAAGCAAGCGGGCTGTTCGGTTGAGGATGCCGAGGATTTGGTCTTCTTTTTCATCCGGCGTCAAGGCAAGGACCATGTTCTTGAACAACGCGCCGTCTTTGAGGAAGAAAAACGTCATGAACGCGATGGAAAAGGCCGCGATGAGGGCATTGCCGATGCCAGAGATGACGCCGCCGAAGAGGCTGCTGACGCCGTTGATTTGGACCAAATCCTGAACCCGCCCAACCAAATACGCGCTGTTCGCCTCGCCGTTCCCAGACAAGTCGAATGCGGCCAGATCCTCATCCAACCAACGCGTCACGTGGGCAGAAAGCTGCTGCATTTGGGCCACATCCAATTGCTTGATCGCTTCCGCCTGCGCAGCAATCAGCGGGGCAAACAACACGACGAGCGCCCCGGCCGCAGCGAAGAACAAGCTCAACACGAAGGCGGCAATGAGGCCATTCGGAAGGCGGCGCTTCCCGACGTGCAACTGCTGCAACAGCATAACGATGGGCCTCCCCACAAAGCTCAACGCGACCGCTGCCAGCAAGTAAGCCACAAGCGCACGGAATGACCACAGCGCATAGGCAAAAAACGCGGTACCTACCAGCCCAACGACCATGCGACGACGCGATGTCCACCACGAGTTCATGCACCGAAGGTACGAGGTGAGCGGCAGAAATGGCCGCCCGCGCGCTGTGAAAAGCATCCGTGGACGGCGACTTCGTTCTAGGGTTTAGGAGTGGAAAGATTTTTAGTTTAGCTTTGCCTAAAAATAGTTCATGCAAGGAGCGAGTTCTTCGAGAGAGGATTACCTCAAAGCCCTGTACGTGTTGTCGACAGGGACGGAAGGTCCGGTTACGACCAATGCGTTGGCAGAACATTTGTCCATGCGCCCGGCCTCTGCTTCGGGGATGATGAAGCAACTCGCGGAGGCGGGCTGGGTGGAGCACGAAGCGTATCGTGGAGCTTCCCTGACTCCTTCCGGGGAGCGCATCGCATTGGACGTGATCCGCAGGCACCGGCTTTGGGAGTTTTTTCTGGTTGAGCGATTGGGCTTTGCGTGGGACCAAGTGCACCATTTGGCTGAGCGTCTGGAGCACATCGAGGACGCCGAGCTGATCAACCGATTGGACGATTACCTCGGGTGCCCCGATTTCGATCCACACGGGGACCCCATTCCGCGTGCTGACGGCACCGTGGTCGATGCGCGTCCGCTTCGGGTTGCGAGCGAATTGGGGCCTGGCGCGCGCGCGGTCCTCAAAGGCGTTGTGGACAGCAGCGACGTGTTTTTGCGTCACCTGGATGCGTTGGACATTCGATTGGGAATCGAGTTCAAGGTGGTGGAGCGCCATGAATTCGATGGAAGTGCCCGTGTGGAAGGGCGCGGGATTTGGACGCTCGGGGTCTTGGAGAATTTGTTGGTCGTCGTTCAACCGTAACGGAATGGAAAACCTCTTGAATTGGTTCGAGTCGCTGGGGCCGGTGAAGGCCGCATTGGTTGCTACAACGGGCACATGGTTGCTCACGGCTGCGGGGGCGTCGCTTGTGCTCTTTTTCGGTCAGGTGCACCGCAAGTTCTTGGACGCAATGCTCGGTTTCACAGGCGGGGTCATGGTTGCGGCGAGTTTTTGGTCGCTGTTGGCTCCAGCGATTGAGATGTCGGACGGGGAGGGATTTGCCCGCGTGGTGCCTTCCGCGGTGGGCTTCGCGTTGGGAGCGGTGTTCATTTTTGCCTTGGACAAATTCACCCCGCACCTGCACATCAACTTCTCGAAAGATGAGGCCGAAGGCCCCGCTACGAAATGGCACCGCACGACGTTGCTGGTCTTGGCCATTACCCTTCACAACATCCCTGAAGGACTTGCGGTGGGGGTGATGTTCGGCGGGGCGGCAGCAGGGTTGCCGGGTGCGAGCATCGGGGCGGCCGTGGCGCTGGCCATCGGCATTGGGTTGCAGAACTTTCCCGAGGGATTCGCCGTGAGCATGCCCTTGAGGAGGGAAGGCGTGTCGAAGTGGCGCGCGGCGTGGTTCGGCCAACTTTCGGCTATCGTGGAACCGATCGCGGGCGTCATCGGGGCTTACGCCGTGATGCAGGTGCAGGAACTGCTGCCTTATGCGCTGGCTTTTGCTGCGGGGGCCATGATTTACGTCGTGGTGGAGGAAGTCATTCCAGAGACGCAACGAGACCGCTACACGGATTTGGCAACGCTGGGCTTCATCGCGGGCTTCATCGTGATGATGGCGCTGGACGTCGGCCTGGCTTAAGGTCAATTCTCGAGGGGCCACTCCGCTCCAGAAAACCACCCTGAACTCATTAAGAGGACAACGCGTGGTCCAGATTGCCACGTGGCCCATACCGCCTCCAATTCTTCAAGTGAGGTGATGACCTGGAGGTCGGGGCGTTGAAAGCTGGATCGTACAAACTCGGCATCCAATTCCGGCAACCGTTTGTGCTCGATGACGTTCGGGTCGAAGTACACCACGGCCTCATCAGCTGCGTTCAGGGCCTTCGAATAAGTGGGGAGAAAATCGCGGTTCAGGGAGGAAAACGTGTGCAATTCAAAGCAAGCGAGCAATCGCCGGTCCGGAAAACTCGCCCGCACCCCTTCGGTGGTGGCCTTCACTTTCGAAGGGGCATGTGCAAAATCTCGAAAGACCACCACGTCGTCGCCTTTTTCGATGGGTTGCAGCCTGCGGGCCGCCCCGGAGAAGGAGCCGATCGCGCGGTCGAAATCGGCAGGTGAAACGCCCAGTTCTGCACACAATGCACGCGCTCCAGCGAGGTTTTGGAAGTTGTGTGTTCCAACGAGCGATGTCCTGCAGGTTCCACCATCGGGAAAGCGCAAGTACACACCGGCTTCCTCAGCTTCCCACAACGGCGTTCGATACGGAATGGCGCGCACCCCGCTCGCTTCGACGAGTCGTGTCAGCTGCGCGTCTTCCGCGCAATACACCACGGTGCCCCCAGGCTCAACCGTCGAGAGGTAATGCGCGAATTGCTCCACGTAGTTCGCCTCCGTCGGGAACACGTTGATGTGGTCCCAAGCGATGCCCGTCAGCAAGGTCAAGTGCGGCCGGTACCAAAAGAACTTCGGCCGCCGGTCGATCGGGGAACTGAGGTATTCGTCCCCTTCGAACACCGCGAGGTCCCGGTCTTGCGAAAGCGAGACCATGCGGTCGAAGCCTTCGAGTTGCGCCCCGACCATGAAATCCGTGGGCCGGTTGAGCGCCTGCAGCACGTGAAGCACCATGGAGGTCACGGTGGTTTTGCCGTGGCTTCCACCGATCACGACACGCTGCTTGCCTTCAGTGGCGTGGAAAAGGAATTCGGGGTAGGACTGAACGGAAAGGCCCAGCGCCTGCGCTGCCAGCAGCTCGGGGTTGTCGGTGCGTGCGTGCATGCCGAGGATGACCACGTCGAGGTCTGAAGTGATGCGCTCGGGGAACCACCCTTCCGCTTCGGGCAGCAGGCCCTCGGCGTAGAGCCGGCTGCGTGAAGGCTCCAGGATTTGGTCATCCGAACCTGTCACCTGGTGCCCATCGTCGTGCAGCGCCAAAGCCAAATTGTGCATGGCGCTCCCTCCAATCGCAATGAAATGTATCCGCATGGCCTGAAATTCCGACACAACTGCCTTCGTTTTCCGAAGTTTGTGAGGCGGTTTCACACAGCGAATTATGGAAAGAACACGGACAGGTTGGGCCGGAATCGGCAGCGGATTGGCGGCGTATGGCCGGAGTTTTGGGGCCATCCGGCGGTTTCGGATGCGCCGGGTTTACGCAGTTTCGGCTGGGCTGACCCTGCTGTTCGTGCTCGTCGGCGCCTGGGGCATCGGTGCGTTGGTGGATGCGCTGTCGCTTGCGTATCGCGAGTGGTGGGGCACGAGCGATGCGTGGCCGGAGGAGGCGACCTGGTGGGAGCAGGCCAAATGGTTGTTCGCCCAAGCCGGCGACGCCGCCCTCCAAGTCGTCGCCTACGTGGCGTTGTTTTGGCTGAAAATCAAGCTGACGAAATACCTCGTCCTGGCCTTCCTCGGTCCGGTGATGGCCTGGGCTTCCGAACGGGCCGAGGCCGGCGTAACCGGGGACGAGCGAGCACTCAGCGTGCGGCTCATGGTCCGCGAATTCGTGCGCGGCGTGCGTTCGGCGGTCCTTCTGTTCTTCGTGGAGCTCGGCTTCGGTGCCGTGCTCTTCGCGTTGTCCCTGCTCGTGACGTTGTTTGCGGGACCGGTGGCCGTGGTGCTGTCGCCCGCCTTTGCCGTCCTTTCGTTCTTGATGGGGGCGTGGTTCTATGGGGCCTCCACCTTTGATTTCATTTGGGAGCGGCGCGGGTTGGGCGCGCGCAAAGGACTGAGCGCCAGCTGGGGAATGCGCGGTCGGGTGCTCGGCGTGGGCCTACCGTTTCAGGTGTGGATGGCGGTGCCGGTGCTGTCGTGGTTCGTCGCCCCCATTTTCGCTCCGGTGACGTGTGCGGTGGCGGCGGTGTTGGCCTTCCCGAAGGATGAGCTTACGGCAACAGCACGCGCTGCGAACCCATTGGACCTGCAATGACGATGAGACCGTGCCAACCAGCCGCGTCGATGCGGCGGTTGCGCCCCGTGGCGATCAATTGCCCCGCCGCGTTGAAGGCGCGCCAGGTGGCGTCGGTGGTCCAGCCGAGCAATTGGATTTGGCCGCCGTCCAAGCGTTGCACGCGCCACGTCATTTGGCCCGATGCTTCGGTCACATTCGTAGCACACGGCCCCGCTGTCCACGTCGCCAATCCCCCGTAATACCAAGCTTGGCAGGGGTTCGTGTACGTCACGCCATCGCATCCGCACACCGATTCTTCCGCGTCGTCACACGCCATTTCCGGCATCACCCGGGCCTCATCGTAGCAGTCGCCTGCGCAGGGCCCCGGGGTAAATTCGCTCACCCAATCCCAGTAAGTCGCGGTGCACGGATTCACGTGCGTCATGGAGTCGCAACCGCAAACCGGCTGGGCATCGAAGGGATTGCAATCCACGAGCGGGTCGGCGAGCGAAGGGTCGATGCAGTTGCCGGAACCGCAATCCGCTTGGCAGTCCTCCAAGGTGTCGAAGCTGTACACGCTGTAGTCCACGCCGTTCACGACCCATCCGCAACCGCTCAGACCGGCGCAGCTGCCGTTGACGAGCGCCACGCCCATGACCATGTCGCACACACCGAAATCCACCCCACCGAGGTCTTGGCAGGTTCCTCCACCACATGCGGCGATGCAATCCGCCGTGCTCTCGAAGCTGTAGAGGCTGTAATCCACGCCATTTACGACCCAGCCGCATCCGCTCAGCCCGGTGCAATTGCCGTCCACGATGCCGACGCCCATGGCCATTTCGCAATCGCCGAAGTCGATGCCGCTGAGGTCGATGCAATCCACTGAGGAACCAGAGCATTCGCCCGGCGTGAAACTCGTCACCCCGCCAAACACTTCCGCTTCGCAAGCGTTGCCGTAAGTGACGCCATTGCACCCACAGACCGGATCCCAAATCATGGGGCAAGCCGCAGTCGGGTCGATCAACGTGCTGTCAATGCAGGCTTGGGCCGCGGCCGTCGTGGCGAATGCTGCAAGCGAAAGGAGCAGGAGTGAAGTGCGCATGGCTGAAGGTTGAGTTCGGCGCGGAAGTTAGCTCTTTTTAACCCATTGAACCACGGCGCCCAACGCTTCGAGGTCGTCGAAGAACGCGGGGTAGCTTTTCGCCACGCACTCCGCGCCCTCGATTTCGATGGGTGCCCCCGCCAGTCCGAGCAGTGCACCGGCCATTGCGATGCGGTGATCGCCCGCAGCGTCAATCCGGGCGGCCAGCACCTTGTCCTTGCCCTTTCGCGGCACGACCACCAGGGCATCGAGTCCTTCGTCGTGCCGGATTTCAATGCCCGCGACTTCGAAGGCCCGCTGAAGGCTGGCGATGCGATTGGATTCCTTGTGGATGAGGCGGTGCGCGCCGCGCAGCGTACTGGGTTTGTTTCCGAAAGCCGCGAGGGAGGCCAAAACCGGGAACAAATCCGGGCTGTCGGTCAAGTCCACATTGAACGCCCGCACCGGCCTCCGGGCGACCTGCACCCCCTCGTCCGTCCCGCTCGCCGCGCCACCGGCGAACAGGAGGGCTCCCCGAATCGCCTCGTCCGCTTGCGGGTAGCTGTTCTGCAGTCCGTCCACGGTGATCGCGTTTTCCGCAGCCAGCATGCCGGCGACGAGCAGGGCGGCCGCGGCGCTCCAATCCCCGTCCACGACCCCATCCCACGGTTGGTAGGTTTGGCCTCCACGAATGCGGTAAACGCCTTCCTCCGAAGCGTCGATTTCAATGCCAAAATCCTCCAGTACGGCAAGGGTCAAATCCACGTAAGGCCGGCTCACCAAGCCCTCCACGCGCAACGTGCTGTCCTCCACTGCCAACGGGAGGGCAAACAGCAACCCCGTCAAGAACTGCGAACTCAAGCTCCCATCCACCGCGCAATCCCCCCCGCGCAACGGGCCGTTCAACGCAATGGGAGGCCTTCCGTCCTCGGCCAATTCGCACGCCGCGCCCAACCGGCGCAACACCTCCTGCATCGGCTGTTGCGGACGTTTCAACAAGCTCCCGGAACCCATCAACCTCAGCGGCTCGCCGTGCAAGGCTGCAATCGGTGCAAACAAACGCAATCCCAGCCCGCTCTCGCCCAAATCCAATTCCTCCACGCGGGGCGCGAGGGTTCCCGCCACTCCCGTGATGCGGATGGCGTCGTCACCCAACTCAATCTCAGCTCCGAGGCCCGCCGCCGTGGCCAGGGCCGCCGTGCAATCGTCGCTCTCGCTGGGACGGTGCAACATGGAGGCGCCGTCCGCCAGCAACGCTCCGGCGATGAGCCGCTGCATCACGCTCTTGGAAGGCGGGGCGAATACCGTGCCCTTCAAAAAGGAAGGCCGAACCCGCAAGATCATGACGCGACCGGTTGACGTCCGAGGTAAATCGAAGCGATGCCGCCCGTGAGCGGAATGGCGCGCACATCCGTGTAGCCCAACCGCTCGAGGATGGCGAGGAAGTCGCGTCCTTCGGGGAAGGCCTTCACGCTTTCCGGCAGGTAGGCGTAGGCCGCGTTGTCCTTGGAGACCAGTTTGCCGATGGTGGGCATGATGAAGCGGAAGTAGAACCCGAAGAGCTGCTTCATCGGGAAGTGCTGCGGCTTTGAGAATTCCAGCACGATGCCGAGGCCACCGGGCCGCAACACGCGCCGCATCTCCGCCAATCCCGCTTCGAGGTGCTCGAAGTTCCGCACGCCGAAGGCCACCGTGTAGGCGTCGAAGTGGCCGTCTTCGAAGGGCAGCTGAACGGAGTCGCCCTCGAGGAGGGTGATTTGGTCTGCGTAGCCGCGTTTCGCGATTTTCTTGCGGCCAACGGCGAGCATTCCCGGACTGATGTCCACGCCGGTGATGTGCGTGTCCTTCAAGCCCATGCGCACCGCCTCGATGGCGAAATCGGCGGTTCCGGTGGCCATGTCCATGACGCTTTTCGGTGACTCCTTCCGCAGGATGCGGATGGCGCGTTTCCGCCACAGCACGTCGATGCCGAAGGAGAACAGGTGGTTCAGGAGGTCGTAGCTGTGGGCGATGTTGTCGAACATGCGCGCCACTTGGCGGGTTTTTGCCTCTTCGTCGGGCGAAGAGTAGGGGGTGATGCGGGTGCCCATGGGTTAGCCGACCATCGTGTGGCCTTCGGGGTATTTAAAGTGGTTGGTGACCAAACGTCCTCCGATGGCAAACGCCACCGTCAACGTTCCGACGCGGCCAACGAACATGCTGGCCGAAAGGATGAATTTGCCTGCGGTGCTCAGATCAGCGGTGATGCCGGTGCTCAAACCGACGGTGCCCATCGCGCTCACTTGTTCGAACGTGAGGTCGAGGAGGTTCCTTCCGTTTTGGGCCAAAATCTCCGCTTCCGTAATGCTCAATACGAAGATACACAGCAAGTTGCCCATCAAAAAGAACAGCAGTACGCTGTACGCCCGCGACCGCAAAATCTCCGGAATGGTCCGTTTGAACAGCTGGACGTGTTCGATGCCGCGGATGGTCCGCCACACGTCCGCCAGGACGATGGCAAGCGTGCTCGTTTTGATGCCACCTCCCGTTGAAGATGAACTTGAACCGATGAACATTAAAACCGTGATCAAGAACAGCATAGGGATTCCAACTGACCCGATGTCTACGGTGTTGAATCCGCTGGTACGGGTCGCACTTTGGAACACGGAAGTGGTGATTTGGCCCCACGTGCTCATGCCCTTCAAGGTGCCCTCTTGCTCGAGCAAGAAGTAGCTGACGGCCCCGATGACCACGAGGATGACGCTGAAGTAGAGGGCTATTTTCGTGGCGAACCCGATTTGCTTCCACGGCTGCTTCATCCGTTCCCGAAGTCGCGAGGGATCGAACAAGTCAAAGATGGCCATCATGCCCAACGCTCCGAAGAACACCAGCAGGGTCACGATCCAGTGCATGGTCCAATTTGAGGCCACTTCCGGAGCGGCCAAGCCGTTCGTGAACAAGGAAATCCCCGCGTTGTTGAACGCTGAAACGCTGTGAAAAATGGAGTAGAACACCTTCTCGCCCAAATTCGAGAACACCACGGCTTCGTCCCAACTCGCAAACAAGGCAACGCTGCCGACGAACTCAATGCCCATGCACCACAGGAAGACCTTTTTCAGCATTCCGGTGCTCGATTGGACGTTGTCCCGGTTGACGAAGTCCTCGATGACGTCGTGTTGCCGCACCCCGAGGCCCAATCGCGCGGCCAAGGCCAAGAACGATCCGAACGCAATGAGGTTTAAGCCCCCGAGTTGGATGAGCAACAGAAGCACGAATTGGCCTTTAAAGGTGAAGTAGTTCACCGTGTCCACCAACATCAAACCGGTTACGCACGTGGCGCTCGTGCTGGTGAAAAACGCATCGACCCACGGCATGCCGCCTTCAATCGTCGTCATTTCGGGCAACATGAGCAGGATGGTGCCCAAGGTGATGATGGCTGAAAAGCTCAGGATGAAAATGACGGCGGGGTTGAGTCGGATTTTGGGCAGGATGGTGCCTCCTCGCCACAATTCGGCGAAGACCATCAAGAAGAAATAGATCTGAATGAACAGGGTGTAGACGTCCCTCGCTGACCGCAATCCCCACGAGCTGACCAAGGGTTCAAGCAGCAGGTGCCCCGTAAACAGGTCGCTCATGCCTTCGATGACGAGAATGGCCATGACGCTGGCTTCCAACAACGTGCCCTTCACGAACGTTAATGGATGGAACTCGTAGACGACGCGAACGATGTAGTGGGTGACATAGAAAACAAAGCTGCCGGTGACGCCCTTCAAAATGAGGTCCGAGCTTGCGCTGTCTTGCGGAAAGCCGTAGTACGCTGCAAGCAGCACCAAGGCGGTGGACGAAACGAAGACATTCAGGATGCGAAAGGCGCGGAGCACCGCATCCTTCGAAGTGTAGAGGTGAACGTTGGCCCGTTCTCTGAATTCGCTCAGTTTCATGCGGTCAGGGGCGGGGTTGAAGACACCTCGCGTAGCAACCGACGCGCATCAATTGGAACGACCCCCACGTTTTCGCAGACCAACCCGCCCGCGAGGTTGGCGACCCGCGCCACTTCTCCCGCGTACACACCGAGTGCGTAGAGGCAGGTCGCGACGGCGATGACCGTATCCCCAGCACCCGAAACGTCCGCGATTTCCCTCGCGTGTGCGGCTTGGCGCAAGTGAACGATGCCTCGATCGGGCTGGTGAACGTGCACGCCGTGTTCACTCAGCGTCACCAAAGCACACTCGGGTTCGAGGCGCGTCATGAGTTCTTCCACCGCGGCTTCCACACTCGCAGGGTCTCCCGGCTCGACGTAACGACCGAGCCCTTCTTGCAGTTCCTTCACGTTGGGCTTGAACAGGCCCACGCCACGGTAAGCATGGAATTGCCGAAACTTGGGATCCACGGCCGTGGGCACGTTGAGTTCGCGGGCCCGTCTGACCACGTATTCGATGATGCGCTCCGTTAAAACGCCCTTGTCGTAGTCTTCGAACAGAACAGCATCGGCCTGAGCGAGCAACGGTTCCAAGGCGGCCAGGAGGGCGTCCTCCAGCTCCGTGCTCAACGGTTCCGTCGTTTCTTCATCCACCCGCAACAGCTGCTGTCCGCTGCTCATGATGCGGGTTTTTACGGTCGTGGGGCGGTCGGGGGTTTGGACCACGGCAGCCGTGCCCACGCCATGCTGATCGAGTTGCTCCAGCAACGCATTGCCCGCTTCATCCGCCCCCACAGCAGAGGCCAAATCCACACGCGCACCAAGCGCCAACAGATTCAACACCACATTGCCCGCACCGCCGAGCCGCCGATCGCGCTTCTGAATGTCCACCACCGGCACTGGTGCTTCGGGCGAAACCCGCTTCACCGCGCCGATGTAATAAGCGTCCACCATCACGTCCCCGATGACGAGTACCCGCAAACTGCGGCAAGATTCGAGGGCTTCGAGCGCGTTCATGCCGCAAATTTAGGCACTGCGCGCGGTTTCGGGCTCAGTTCAGCGCCAGAATGGCTTCCTCAATGCGATCGCACGCCGCTTCGAGTTGCGCTTCGGATGCCGCGTAGGAGAGCCGAATGCATTCTGGGGTACCAAACGAATTGCCTCCCACCGTCGCCACGCGCCCTGCCTCGAGCAAATAGAAGGCCACGTCGTCGCCCGATTTCAGGACGTGCTCCCCGGCCCGCTTGCCGAACAACCCGCTGACGTCGGGGAATAAGTAGAACGCCCCCATCGGGCGGTTCACCTTCAGGCCCGGGATGCGCTCCAGCCGCGCAATCATCAACTCCCGCCGCTTCAAGAAGGCCGCACGCATTTCATCCGCAATCGACGGATCCGCTGCCACGGCAGCCCCAGCGGCGACCTGTGCAATGGAACACGGAGCCGAAGTGACTTGCCCTTGGATCTTCGTGCACGCTTGTGCAATCCAAGCCGGCGCTCCGATGTAACCCAATCGCCACCCCGTCATTGCAAACCCCTTCGAAACCCCGTTCACCGTCACCACCCGATCCTGCATGCCTTCCACCGCGCCCAAGCTCGCATGCGCCCCCGTGAAGTTGATCAATTCGTAAATTTCATCGCTGATGATGACGACCTGTTCGTGCCGCTTGAACACTTCGGCGAGGGCCTCCGTTTCTTCCTGCGTGTAAACCGATCCAGAAGGATTGCAAGGGGAGGAGTAAATGACCAAACGCGTCCGCTCCGTGATCGCAGCTTCCAAGTCCCCAGGTTGGACCTTGAAATCGTCCTCAATGCGCGTTGGCAGCACCACCGGGGTTCCGCCCGCCAACAACACCATGTCTCGGTAGCTCACCCAAAACGGTGCAGGCAACAACACCTCATCGCCCGGGTTGATGAGCGCGAGCACCACGTTGGTGATGCTTTGCTTGGCTCCGTTGGAAACGACGATTTGGTTGGGCGCGTAGTCGAGGCCGTTGTCGCGCTTGAATTTCGCACTGATCGCTTCCCGCACGTCCGCGATGCCCGGCACCGGTGTGTAATGCGTAACGTTGTCGCGAATGGCTTGAATGCCCGCCTCTTTGAGCACCTCCGGCGTGTCGAAATCCGGCTCGCCGAGCGAGAGGGAGATGACGTCGATGCCTTGGGCTTTCATTTCGGTCGCCTTGCGCGCCATGGCGATGGTCGCGGATTCGGACAGGCGGTTGAGGAGGTCGGAGGTCCGTGGGTTCATGTCGTTGCGTGTTGCGTGGGCCAAATTTACTTCCCCCTACGATGCCACGCGTTCACAGGTTGCGCTTTTTCGACAGCAAAGCGAGGCCGCCGAACATGAGTCCGCCGTTCACCGCGAGCAACGCAAAACCGAAGCTGAACCCCGTCCCTTCCCGCAGCCCAAATTCGAGCACCCAGCAGGCAAGGGGAGAGGCCACCGCGAGCACCGGAATCCACCGGTCGTTCACCGCCCGACGCGAAAGGATGCCGAACCCGAACAGCCCGAGCAGCGGACCGTACGTGTAATTCGCGGCCGTGAAAATGGACGAGAGCACGCTCGCATCCGTCGCCATGGAGAAGCCGAGCATGACGGCGGCCAGGAGGAGGGTCATGCCGAGGTGCACGCGCTTGCGAAGCCGTTCGGCTGCTCCGTCGGGCATTTGGTCTACGCGGGCCAAATCCACGCACACGCTCGTCGTCAACGCCGTCAACGCGCTATCCGCCGAGCTGAACGCCGCCGCCATCAGTCCCACGAGAAACACGAGCCCCACGCCCCATCCCAACTCCCCGCTCAACGCTACCCCGGGAAACAGCCCATCGGTCCGCTCCGGCGACCACCCCATCGCCTCCGCCTGCAACCACAGTACGGCCCCGAGGAACAGGAACAGGAAATTCACCCCCACCAGCACCACCGCAAACGACCCCATGTTCCACCGCGCCTCCCGCAAATTCCGGCACGCCAAGTTCTTCTGCATCATGTCCTGGTCCATCCCCGTCATCGTCGCGGCAACGAACGCCCCCGCCACCACGTGCTTCACCACATGATTCGGCGCCCGCCAGTCCTCCGTCACCCAAATCCGCGTCCACCCGCGCGCCTCCGCCTCCCCCCACAACGCGCCCCAATCGCCCCCAACGAGCGATTCCGCCACCGCATCCACGGCCAGGACCACCGCGATCAACATCGCTGCGGTTTGGAGCGTATCCGTCCACACCACCGTCCCCAAGCCCCCGGCCCGCGTGTACCCATAAATCACCCCCAACACCGCGAGCGCGGTCAGCGCCACGCCCACCGGCCACCCGCCCACGTGCAGGTCCCACCCCAGCGGCTGCAACACGAACAACTGCAGCACGAGCACCACCAAAAACAGCCGAAAACTCGCCCCAATCACCCGACTGATCAAGAAAAACACGGCCCCCGTCCGATACGCCCGCGGCCCAAACCGCTCCCCCAAATACCCATAAATGCTTGTCAATTGCATCCGGTAATACAGCGGCATCAACACGCCCATGATGAACGCATAGCCGATCAAGTACCCGAACACCATTTGCATGTAGGTGAATCCAGCGCCTTGCACCTGGCCCGGAACGCTGATGAACGTAACGCCGCTCAGCGACGCCCCGATCATGCCGAACGCCACCACGTACCACGGCGTCGTCCGCCCAGCTAAGAAAAAACCCGCGTTGCCGCGTTGCGCAGTGATCCGGCCGATGACCGCCAACAGGGCGGCGTAGGCGATGAACACGCCGATGACGAGGGTGGGTTGCATGCGGCAAAGATATCGGCAGCGCGCTCGGGCGGCGTACCTTCGCGGCATGGAATTGCCTTCGCGCCTGATGGAGGTGGCCGTGGACCAAATGGCTTCCCTCCCCGGCATCGGCCGCAAAACAGCCTTGCGCCTCGTCCTCCACTTGCTCAAGCGGGACGAGGACCGAGTCGATGCGTTTGCCCGCGCCTTCACGGAACTGCGCGCCGGAGTGCGTCCGTGTTCAACGTGTGCGAACCTGACCGAAGGGGAACAGTGCAGCATCTGCGCGGACCCCGTTCGGGACGAGCGCACCATCTGCGTGGTGGAGGACCTGCGGGACCTGCTGGCCATCGAGCAGCTCGGGCTCTACAAAGGCCGATACCACGTGCTTGGGGGCGTCATCAGCCCGATGGACGGGGTCGGGCCTTCGGATTTGACAGTGGAGGCGCTCGTCGCGCGGTGTGGCAATCCGGAGTGGGTGCAAGGGGCGGATGGCTTGCCCGCGGAGGTGATTTTTGCCCTGCCCACCACGATGGAAGGTGAAACCACGGCATTTTACCTGTTCAAAAAGCTGGAGCCAACGGGCGTTCGGGTAACGGCGATTGCGCGCGGCATTGCGGTGGGCGATGACTTGCAGCATGCGGACGAAGCCACGTTGGCCCAAAGTTTGAACCAACGGTTGCCTTTCAGCACATGAGCGCGCGGCCCGACTTGTCCATCGTCATCGTCAACTACAACGTGGAGCACTTCCTCGAGCAGTGCTTGACGTCCGTGGAGCGCGCGGTGGCGCGGATGAGGGCAGCGGGCTTCGAAGCAGAGGTTTGGGTGGTGGACAACCGTTCGGTGGACGGGTCGTGCGCCATGGTCCGTGCGAAGTTTCCGCAGGTCAAACTGGAGGCGCTGGAGGAAAATGTGGGGTTTTCGAAAGGGAACAACGTGGCGATTCGGAAATCGACGGGCCGTTGGGTGCTGTTGTTGAATCCCGACACGGTGGTGCGGGAGGACACGTTCGTGGCGGCCCTCGCGTACGCAGATGCCCACCCTAGGCTTGGGGGGCTAGGGGTGCCGATGGTCGACGGGGCAGGGCGGTACTTGCCCGAGTCGAAGCGGGGCTTGCCGACACCTTGGGCGTCGTTGTGCAAGATTTCCGGGCTGTACCGCTTGGCGCCGCGATCGAAGCGCTTCAACCGGTATTATTTCGGTCATTTGGACCGCGAAGCTTCGGCTCCGATTGAGATTTTGTCTGGGGCCTTCATGTGGATGCGGCGGGAGGCGTTGGACGAGGTGGGGTTGTTGGACGAAGCGTATTTCATGTACGGGGAGGACATCGATTTGTCCTGGCGGCTCATCCAAGGCGGCTGGGAAAACCACTACTTCGCGGGCACTTCCATCATCCACTACAAAGGCGAGAGCACGAAGAAGGGGTCGCTCAATTACGTTTCGGTGTTTTACGGGGCGATGCTGATTTTCGCTTCGACGCATTTTGAGGGGCGGCAAGCGCGGTTTCTCACGTGGTTGATTCGGCTGGCCATTTATTTACGGGCGGGGCTGGCGGTGGTCCGGCGCGTGGTGGAACGTCGGGGGTTGCAGGTGGCGGAGGCGGCGGTGTTGTTCAGCGGGTTGTTGGCGATTTTAAAGGGGTACTCGCAGTGGTCGGGCATCGTGTACGATTTCAAGTTGGCGGCGACGGCGTTTGCGGTATACACGGGCGTTTGGTCGGTGGCGGTGACGTGGAGCGGGGGGTACGATCGGCCATGGCGCTTGGGGGCGGTGTTGAAAGGGGTGGCGCTCGGCGGACTCGTTTTGATGGCCGGCTATGGGTTGCTTCCGAAAACCGTTCAGTTTTCTCGCGCGGTCCTGCTCCTTGGAACCGCTTGGGCCGCACTGGCCTTTTGGGGGCTCCGAACGCTGTTTCGTCGGAAGGGCTGGCGGCACGCCGTCCGCAAACGCCGGCTGGTGGTGGCCAGCAGCGATTCGTTGGCCGAACTGTTGCCCATTCTGCGGGGAACGGGAGCGGCGGTGGAGTCGTGGGCGCTGACGCCGAAAAAGGAAGAGCTGGCGTCGGTGGAGGGGGTGCGGGTGGTGGGGACGGTTGCGGATTTGGAAGAGGCGATGCGGATCCACCGCGTGAATGAAGTGGTGTTCAACGGGCGGGAATTGTCGGCAGCGGCCATCATCGATGCGATGACGGGGGTGAGCGACGGGGGCGTGCAGTTTCGCATCGCGTGGGAACCCGGGAGTCCGCTCATCGGACCCGGCGGACCGGAGGGGCTGGAGGGATTCGTGGAGGTGCAGCGGGCCATCCAGTTGCCGGATTCGAGGCGGCGGAAGCGGTTGTTCGATGTGTTGGCGGCGTTGGCCGTGGGGTTGGCAGCGCCGGTGCTTTGGCTCAGTGGGCGGCGTGGATGGGGGCGTGCCGCGTTGCGGGTGGCGTTTGCAGGGTGGACGTGGGTCGGCTATTCCGAGCCTCGCAAAGGCCTGCCCACGCTGAGGATGGCGGTGCTGCGGCGGTCGGAGTCGGGGGATGTTCGGGTGCGGAGGCGAACGGATTTGGCCTATGCTCGTGATTATAGATGGACAACAGACCTGTCGGTCGTCCGTGAAGCCTTAATTTCGCATCGCGCAATACAACGATATGGCAACAATTGAAATCCTCCTCCCGAAGATGGGTGAAAGCGTAGCAGAAGCTACGATTACGAACTTGGTAGCACAGCCGGGACAAGCGGTTGAAGCGGACGAGAACATCGTCGAAATCGCCACGGACAAGGTGGACAGCGAGGTGCCGGCTCCGGAGGACGGGGTGCTGGTGGAATGGTTGGTCGCGGAAGGCGATGTCGTGCAAGTGGGAGCGCCGATTGCGCGGTTCGAGACGGGGGGAGAGGCTTCGGCTCCGGCTCCCGTGGCGGCGCCGGCTGTAACGTCCGTGCCCGCTCCGGAGGTCGTTGAAGCCCTGGAGGCGCCGTTGTCCGGCATGCCCCCGCGGGTCAGCGAGTCGGGGCGCTTTTACTCGCCCTTGGTGCGAAGCATTGCGGCTGCGGAGGGCGTGAGCGCGGCGGAATTGGAAGGCATTGCGGGTTCGGGAAGTGAAGGGCGCGTGACGAAGAAGGACATCTTGGCGTATGTGGAAGGGCGTGGGGCGGCGGCTCCATCACCTGTGGCGGCTCCTGCGCCTGCCGCTCCGAAGGCTGCTCCAGCATCGAAGCCTGCAGCGGTCAGCGTTTCGGGCGGTGACGAAATCATCGAAATGGACCGGATGCGGAAGATGATCGCCGAGCACATGGTG
>CBFHLY010000020.1:0-55670 GCA_965656785.1 uncultured Flavobacteriales bacterium | reverse complement strand
TTAAGTCATACACACTTTTTCAGGACAGTATCGCGCAACTCGCAGTGAACCCGTGAGCTAGTGCCTAATAAATTGCCGCCGCTCCGGTGCGTTCTTTGCTTCTTTGAATTAAGGGCTCTGCATTAACAAACGAAACAAAAACTCCATCCGATTACAGTTAAAACTGCGCGGCATGGCCATAAATCGAAAGACCACCATCAGCACCCGTATCAAAACAGCCTAAGCCTGAGACTCCAAATAATTCAACAACTCCTTCATTTCAGCTGAAAACTCCCGCAACGACGTATTCGTCTCCAAATCTGCTTGATACGAGACATACTTCAATTTGCCTTCCTCTACGCGGTTATAAAAATGACAGACATTTGCTTTATCAATGTGAATGACGGGTAGAATTTGGACCAGTTCCTGCACCCCTGGAGTGTGCAAAAAGACACCATCAGTCCGCAAAGGGTGATTAGTCGAAATCTTTGTGCGCTCGAAAGACTCAGAAGCCCCACCGAGCTTGCGCACGACCACTTCAAACTTCCCTGATGTCAAGAAGTTCATGGATCCCGGAACTGGAGTTACAATTGGATTACGATCGAAGATGTAACCTGATAGAGCGTCAAAATCCTTCAGGCACTTCTCTAGACGTTCGTGCAACTCCTGGAACTCTGTTTCACCCAACGCCCCCCAATGGGCTCGGTCATTTCGTCCTGTGAGTGCCTCTTCAAGAATTTTGTGCAAGTCCTTCTTGAGTAGATAATTTATGAAATCTGCCTCTACGCCCCCCAACTTCATCCAAAGACCAGAAGCGTCTCCCCCAAGCCGGTGCACCTCTTTTCTCAAAAAACGCTGAATGGTGCTGAACAATCGTACCCAGACACCCATGGTAGGTTTGGCGTATATCCCACGTTTACCCAACTGTTCATTCAATTGCCTTTGAAATCCATGCTTCAAATCGTCATTGTGCCAAATCAAACTCAACAGAAGGGCTGCAAGAAATTCCGCGGTGGCCTCAAAGAAATAATTCAGTCGATCAGCCTTCAATCGAACATTGTTCTCTACGAACGCTGCCCTTAGAATGGACGAAAGTGGCCAAGGAAGCCGATGGGGGAACTGCTCGACATTTTCAAGAGCCGAATAAGAATCGATTACCGAGTTAACCTCTGGAGTGCATGCCCACATCTGGGACTCCAGCGCAGCGATTCTGTTTTTTAGCTGGTAAACTCCATCCCAATTTCGCAACGCTCTAAGCTGGACAGCAAAGTCGGGCACAGCAAAATGGCTTTCTTCAATTGGTAAAATCATCAACTGCCTAGCAACGAGCCTTCCATCCTTCGATTGCGTTGACCAAAGCGCGTGGAACATGCCCAATAAAGGGGACTTGAAATGCCACGTTTCAGAATGAATCCGGATTGTTGCTTCGTATTTCTCTTCTGTAGTGTCTGTTTTCAATTCAACAACATCTAAAGCCGGAACGAACTTGAAACCCTGTCGAATCAATCGTTTCTTCAACTTTGGCCATTCAACGAAAAACGAGTAGTCGCCAATAAACTTTGTCAAGTCAATCCACTCGTCGGACAATACTTCAGAATCCTGGGGAGCGCTCCAAGCCTTAAAACTTTGAATCAGCCCTTGCTCGGTGTTGGGAATTGGAGAGATATAACAACGACGTGAAGGCTTTCCTTTTGTGAAGACAAACAACCCAGCCTCTTTAACGAATCCGAAACTGCGCTTGTTAGGAAGCACATAGATGGCCTTCAAACAGAGTTCTTCATGCTCGATTTTACCAAGCCGCTTCGTGAAATCAACTGGCAACCACGCGACAAGGAAACCACCAGACCCCATGCAATGGTAAGTGGATTGGATGATTTCTTGAAGGCGCCTGTAATCGATTCTATCATCTACAATCGACTGCCAATTAAGCCACGGAGACAACAAGTCCGCACTCCCACCTCCAAAGCAATCATTCCAGGTGTCTTCTATGTAATTCTCATCGATTAGGTGATCAACGGCTCGTTCTGTGTCTTCGAATTCTTTCCCATCATCAAACAGGAATGGATGCACAACTCGGTAGGCAGGCTCGGCCTTGATCATTCCCGTCCCTGAAAGTCTAGGTGTATCGATATAAAGACTACAACTGCTGGTGGACAAAACCACATCATGGTGACGAGTTACATTGAAATGAGCAACAAAAGCCCGCATGAATTCAATCGCTTCTGCGGGAGGAGCATGGTATTCGGGCGCCTCGGGCGAGTATGGGAATTCTGACCAATTGCCGTACAGACCAAGTTCGGATTCCAAGTAGCTCTTCCATCGCTCACTTTTGCGAGCACGAAAGACCACCTCCTTTAATTCAGAAAGACCAAAACCCTCGTCTTCTCTCAATGATTTCAGAGCATCCTTGCCTCTATACATCTCGAATAGCTCAAGAAAGTCTTCTGTAGTTGATTTACTCATTCCCGCGAAAAATAGCATTCTTTACTTACCGCTCGAATTTAAACAGGGGACTCCAGCGGTAGCAGTCATGCCTCTGAAATCATTAAAGCTTGTTGCTCGCATCAAGTTTTCTCCTCAAGAACTGGCTTTCCACTTCTCTACACTCCGTATTTTTTGGGATTGCTTTCTAAACTACCCCAGGATTATCACGAATCAGGGGTACCCATGCGATCAATCCGAAACCGGATTTTTACCCCCACCCTCTCTGGTTCGTGCCCAAATCGGCCAAAAATTTTCAGACTTTTCCCCAGGGTTTACGCACGAATCCGACCGAAAAAACGTGCCCAAATTCGTGCCCTCAAGGGGTCAAATCGGTGTTAAATCGTCTCAATAGCACGAAAGGGGGACGTCGGCGGAATTACCTATGGCCCATTACTAACTGGCCGTGAGCCCGTGCGTTTTTCGTTATGGAAAGCGTTGGTAATCAGGAAAAACCACGTCCTCAGGGCGGGGAAGGCGCATAAAAAAAGCCGCCCGGGATGGACGGCTTCGTTGTCGGGGCGGCAGGATTCGAACCTGCGATCTCCTGGTCCCAAACCAGGCGCCTTAACCGGGCTGGGCCACGCCCCGCCGACAAGCGGGGGCAAATATAGGGGATGTTGTGCGAGATTTGGCATGCGTGAACCGAATCCCGCAGAAAGTTGTTCTCATCGCCAAACCCACACCCATGAATCGCATGTTCATCCTCCTGACTGCAGCGGCCGTTGTCGCCATTGGCCTCACTGCTTGGACCGTCATCCGCGGCAAGAACACTTACGCCGCCACCGAAGCGCCCGCCTCGTTTTATGACCTGAAGGCCAATACGTTGGAGGGGGAAGCGTTCGATTTTGCGAGCCTGAAGGGCAAGCGCGTGCTCATCGTGAACACCGCGTCGAAGTGCGGATTCACGCCGCAATATGAGGGGCTGGAGGCGCTGTACGAGGCGAACAAGGACAAGGGCTTCACCATCCTCGGGTTTCCGTGCAACGATTTTGGCAAGCAAGAGCCCGGCAGCGCGGACGAGATCGGCGCCTTCTGCGAGCGCAATTATGGCGTGTCCTTCCAGATGATGGAGAAGGTGTCCGTCAAAGGCGATGAGCAGCACCCGGTGTACGCTTGGCTGTGCAATGCAGACCAAAACGGAGTCGGCGACCACTCCGTCAAGTGGAACTTCCACAAGTTCCTCGTCAACGAGAACGGCCAACTCGTCGCCTCCCTCCGCAGCGCCGTCAACCCCGACGACGCCACCATCACCGCCTTCGCGGAAGGCAAGTAAGCCGCCCGCTCAACGGAAAGTGCCTACCTTCGACGTCCTTCGCTGACCGAGCCTCGCGGGCAACCAAATCCGCGCGTTTTCGTAAGCGTTCTGGAAGTCCGTCGTCGGCGGTCGCACTAACTTTTGAAGCTGGCTCCCATGTTGTTCTCCATCGTCATTCCCGTTTACAATCGCCCGGACGAGGTTGAGGAATTGTTGTCGTCGCTCACGCACCAAACCGACGACGGGTTTGAGGTCATCGTCGTTGAAGACGGCTCTACGCTGACGTGCGAGGAGGTGTGCAAAGCGCATGGCGAGCTCGACCTCCGGTACTTCTTCAAGGAGAATTCGGGGCCGGGCGGCAGCCGGAATTTTGGCGCTCAACAAGCTCAGGGCGACTACCTGCTCATCCTCGACTCCGACTGCGTCATCCCCGAGAACTACATCAAGCACATCCGGGCGGAGCTGGAGGCCGAACCGTGCGACGCCTTCGGCGGGCCCGATGCCGCGCACGAGAGCTTCAGCGACATGATCAAGGCGGTCAACTATGCCATGA
Organism: uncultured Flavobacteriales bacterium; assembly: GCA_965656785.1. GTDB lineage: Bacteria > Bacteroidota > Bacteroidia > Flavobacteriales_D > Sanyastnellaceae > JALQTD01. Next base: position 51,399 of record CBFHLY010000020.1, on the reverse strand, counting down.
CCTCGTTCTTCACGACCGGGGGCATCCGCGGCGGCCGCAAAGACACGATGGAAAAATTCCATCCGCGCAGCTTCAACATGGGCATCCGAACCCGCGTCTACAACGACCTCAACGGTTTTTCCGACATGCGCTACGGCGAGGACATCGACTTCAGCATCCGCATCATCGAGTCGGGCGCCACCGTGCGGCTGTTCCCGGAGGCCTACGTCTTTCACAAACGCCGAACGAACATGCGCCAGTTCTTCCGCCAAATTTTCCACTCCGGCGAAGCGCGCATCGCGCTGTGGAAGAAGCACCCCCACTCGCTCAAACTCGTGCACTTCCTCCCTTCGCTGTTCGTCTTAGGAACCGCATCGCTCCTCGCCTTGAGCGCGTTCGAGCCCCGGCTTCTCTGGCTGCCCGCAGCCTACTGCGCCATGGTCTTCGTGGACGCCACGCTCAAGAACAAAAGCGTCACCGTCGGGCTGATGGCCATCCTCGCTTCCTTGGTTCAGCTCTTCGGCTACGGCCTCGGTTTCTTAAAGCAAGCCCCTGCCCTGCTGCGCCGCTAAGCCCGCGACCACAGCTGATTCTCGCTGTGCCCCGCGACCCCATCGTACTCCAGCGTGAACCCCCGATCAGCGAGGTACGTCGCCACGTCCTCGGCGAGCGGTTGGCCTTCAAACAGTTCGACGCGCTCCACCTCCAACCAAATCAACTTCACGCCCGCCACGTGCACTCCGAGGCCATTGAGCACCATCAGTTCAGCGCCCTGCACGTCCATGTGAATGAAATCAAGTGCGGGCAATTCCCCCGCGTCGATCGCCCCATCCAACCGCCGCGTCGACACCTCAATTGCCGATTCAAAGGCCACTGACGCGAAAACGTTCAGGTGTTCCGCCGGCGCAAGCAACGAGCTGCTGTCGGAAACCCGATTGCGCCAATCGCTGCGATTCGGCTCCGAAGAAACGTGGAAGGTCGCCCTGCCATCGGCATCCGAGGCCGCGTAGGTGTGCAACCGCGTCCGACGCTCCAACCCGGCCTCCCCCAAGCGCCCCTGCGCAATGCGCGCCACCTCCTGATGGGCTTCAAACAACTCCACCCGGCACGCGGGAAAGGCCCGCGCGTAGGCGATGGCACTCCCCGCATCGTTGGCCCCGATGTCATAAACCACCCAGCCACGCTCAGATGAAAACGTACGCTGCAGGGCGCGGTACACGACGTCCTCATCCGTTCGATTGCGGGCCGATCGATACAACCAACCAAAGGCCTTCCTCGAAAAAGCCGTGCGTTCCGCAACGCGACCAACGGGCATGAGCAAGCGGGAAATCATCCGCCCAACTTACGCAACAACCTTCTCAATATAATCCGAGTTGAGCAGATTCAGCGCGCCCATGTACTTCAAGTTGAAGCTGACCAAGTCGCCCACCTTATAGCGCGCGTGGTCGTCGCCCAGGTCGAGGACAAGCATGTCCGAACTCGCCCCGAGGAACTGGAGTTTTTCGTCATCGGGCAGGAGGTACGACGCGTCCACGTCGAGCAGGCCGATGTCGAGGATCGCCCGGTAGGAGGACTTGCCGTAGTCGTCCTCGTCGATTTCGAAGGACTCGCCCGACGGGTTTTCGCCGAGGTAGCCGATCGGCACGCGCGGCTTTTCCGTGATTTCGATGACCTCGGCGAACAGCTTGAACACGTCCGTGTGCATGCCCTCCATCGGCTCCTCCGTGATGAGGTTGTTGCCGAAATAGAGCGCCTCACCGACCCTGAAGTGGTTGATGCCGGCGGGCACTTGGCCGCGGTGCAGGAGCGGGATGATGACCGAAGTTCCGCCGGACACCCAGGGGATGCTGACGTTGAATTTGGCCTCGATGAGCTGCTCGTAAAGCGACATTTGGATCAGCTTGTCCTCCGACGGCATCACCCCGTTCAGGCAATTGAGGTTCGCCCCGATGCCCGCCACTTCGATGTGCGGCAAGTTCAAGATGGACTCGTAAAATTCGATCAGGTGCGAGCCCATGATGCCCTCGCGCAAGTCACCTAGCTCGATCATGATGATGACCCGGTGCACCTTCCCCTGCCGCCCCGCTTCCGCGCTCAGCAGCTCGATGGTGTACCGCTCCGTGTTGAAGCTCACGTCCGCATGGCGCACGACGTCCGCGATGCTGCGCTTCGCCGGCGGCTTGATGTAAATCGTCTCCACGTCGGGATCGATGTCCTTGATCGTGGCCAAATTCGAAATCCGCGAATCGCAAACCGACCGGATGCCCAACCCGATCAATTCCTCGAGGTACAAGCGGTTCCCGCACAGCATCTTCGAAACGACCGCCCACTCGATGCCGTGCTCGGCAAAGAGCCGGTTGAGGTGGTCGTAGTTGGAAGCGAGTTTGGTCCGATAAAGTTTGATGAAAGCCATGGTGTGCGATTCAATTCACCGCCACCCGCGGAATCGAATCCGGCAGGCGCGTCAAGAGTTCATAATTCAACTGGTTGCTCCACTCCCCGAACGACGCCACCGTCAGCGAGAGCTCGCCCTGGTCGCCGATGAGCACCACCTCGTCGCCCGGCGCCACGCCCTCGAGCTGGGAAGTGTCCACGAGGAGCATGTTCATGTTCACCATCCCGATGACCGACACGCGCTGGCCGTGCAGCAGGACGCGGCCCTGGTTGCTCAGCGCGCGGCTGAACCCGTGGCTGTAGCCCACCGGCACCGCCGCCACGTCCATGTCCTGCTCGGCGAGGTAGGTCGTGCCGTAGCCGATGAATTCGCCATGCCGGACGCGCTTGGTGCTCATCACTTCGCTGCGCCATTTGAGCACGCGCTTCAGCGGATCGAGCGGTTGCGGTAGCTTGCTGATCGAGCTGACGAGGATCTCCCGACTGGGCCAAAACCCGTACTGCAAAATCCCCACGCGCACCATATCCATCCGCGACGCCGGGTACCGAATCGACGCCGCCGAACACGCCACGTGCCGCACCTTCGCCTCGATGCCGCGCCGCTGCAACCAGCGCTCCCCGTTCGCAAAGGCCTTGAGTTGCGTCCGAATCCGCAAATGGTTCGCGATGCTCTCGGCGCCCGCAAAGTGCGTGCAGAGCCCCTCCACGTGAAACCGCTCCGGATGAGCGTTGATGCGCTCCGCCGCGGCCGGCAGGTCCGCCCGCGTGAAACCCGTTCGGTTCATCCCCGTCTCGAGTTCGATGTGAATGCGGGCGGGTTTGCCATGCCGCTCCGCCGCGGTGGACGCTTGATCCAGCCGCGCGAGGTCGAACACGAAGAACTCAACGCCCTCCTGCACCGCCCAGTCCACCTGCTCCGCGTTCAACATCCCCATGATGATCACGGTGGGATCGCTCCCGATCTCCAAGGCCGCCCGCCGCACCCGCAACGCCTCGTCCGCGCTGAACACCGAAATGTGGTCCACGTCCGCCCGCAACAGCATCGGCACCAGCACCTCAATGCCGTGCCCGTAGGCGTTGCCCTTCACGACGCAACTCAGCCGCGTGTCCCCGAGGTACCCCCGGATGTATTCGAGGTTCGACCGCAGCGCCGACTCGCTGATCTCGATGACCGACGTCTCAAACATGCTCCAACCGTTCGCGCACCAGCGCCTCGAACACCGCAATGCCCTCCGGCAGCAATTCGTCCGGGAAATCGTAATCGGGGTTGTGCAGCGCCGGCACCTCCTCACCCGCTCCCAGGCCAAACATCGCCCCCGCATACCGCTGCGTGAACAGCCCGAAATCCTCGCCCCACTTGAACGGGAACGCCGCCCGCGTGCAGCCCAACCCCGCCGCCTTCGCCGCGCGCTCCACGGCCTGCGTCGGCCCGGGGGCGTTCTGGTTCGCGTGAAACACTTCGACCCATTCGGTACGCGCTTCGAGCCCGTGCTTCTTCGTCAGGCGCTTCACCATCCGATCCGCCGAGCGCACGAGCAAGTTCATTTGGGGTTCGTCCCAAGCGCGGATGGTGTAACGCGCGGTGCCTTCGCCCGCGGCGACGCCGTAGGCGACTTCGCCGAGGGCGACGTGCACGGGCGTGACGACGCTGAAGTCAGGGCGCGCCATTTCGGGCTGCGAGAGGCCGAGCAGTTCGAGGGTCAGTTCCGCGATCGCCGGCGCCGGGTTGATGCCGTGCTCGGGCTCGGCGGCGTGCGAGGTTTTGCCGCGCCAGTGGACGACGAGGCTGCGGACGGAAGCGGTGAAGGATCCGGGGCGGATGAGGACCAAACCCCGTGGGCTGCCCGGAATGTTGTGCAGGGCATAGACCTCATCGGGCTCGGGGATCTCCGCGGCCCATCGAGGGTCGGCGAGCACGGAGGCGGCACCGATGCCGTTTTCTTCGGCGGGTTGCCAAAGGAGCAGGACGTTGCCGCGGGGCGGGCGTTCGCGGGCCAGGCGTTCCGCGAGGCCGCAGAGGAGCGTGGCGTGGCCGTCGTGGCCGCAGGAGTGGGAGCGGCCGGGGTGCTGCGAGGCGTGGGGGCGCTCGCCTTCGAACCGCTCTTCGATGGGGAGGGCGTCGAGCTCGGCGCGCACGAGGACCGTGGGGCCCGGGGCGGCGCCGCGGTAGAGGGCGACGAGGCCGTGGCCGCCGACGGCGGACCAGAGTTGGTCGGGTTCGTGCGCGAGGACCCGATCGGCCACGCGCTGTGCCGTGGTCGCTTCCTGCTCCGACACTTCGGGGTGGCGATGCAATTCTCGTCGGAAGGCCGTCCAGTCGGTGTAGCTGCTCATGATTTCGCGTAACGCATTTCGAGGTATTTGTTTTCGAACCCGAGCCGCTCGTAGAGGCGCTTCGCAGGGTTGTGCGGCTCAACGTGCAGGGCCACTGCGCCTTCAACGCCGGCGAGGGCTTCCTTCATCAGCTGGGCGCCGAAGCCCTGGCCGCGATGGGCGGCGTCGACCGCGATGTACACGAGGATGTTCTCCGGGATGTAGCCGCCCATGCCCGTGCAGTTGAGCACGACCGCGCCAGCGAGCTGGCCAGCAATGGAGGCCGTGAACACCGCGCCGCCCTTCGCCGGGTGGAGCACGTAGTCGAGGCAGGCGGAGATTTGGTCCGTGGGATCGCCAAATTCGCCCAAGTGCTCGTGCAGAAAAGCCGCGAGTTCCGGCTGTTTCGAGCGGATGTCCGCATCGGACAGCCGTTCAAGGGTCAACGTTGAATTCATCATGTTTTCATTTGAATTTGGCTCCGCAAACCGTGCGTAAGCCCATAGGCCAAAACCGCCGCCCCAATCCCAAACACATTCGCATCCAGTCCCATCGGCAACGCCTCCCCCCACGCAATCAGCCCGAGCGTCGTGCTCCCCCCCACGCCCATCGCCGCCAACGCCGCCCAGGAATCCGGCCGGCGCAACACCAACGCCGCCAGCACCGGCACGAGCAACCCCGACACCATGAACGCGTACGAATGCAGCATCAGCTCCAACACGTTCTCCATGGTGGAGGCCAGCGCGAGCGCCAACGCCCCGATGGCCAACGTCACCCCCTGAGACCACCGCAGCACCTTGCGGGGCTCCGCGGCATCGCCCATTTGGACCAAATCCGTGACCACGTTTCCGGACGCGGCCATGAGGCAACTGTCCGCCGTGCTCATGATGGCCGAGAAGTACGCCGACATCATCAAGCCCAACAACCCGACCGGCATGACCACCCGCAGCAACAGCGGCAAGCCCATCTCCGCATCGAACCCCGCCGCACCCGCCGCAAACCCCAACTCCGCAAACGCACCCTGCAGCCACGCCGCCCGCGCAAACAACCCGAGCGCCACGCCCATGATCGCCATCAGCGGCCACTCGAACAGCCCCGCGATGAACCAAGCGCGCTTCGCCTCCCGCTCCGACTTGCACGCAAAAATCCGCTGGTACAGCGTCATTCCCACGAACCAAATCGGCACGATGGTCACCCCCCAATTCACCAACTGCGTAGCCGAGACCGACCGAAACGACAGCATTTCCGGCTGCACCACCTGCGCCAGCCCCTCCCAGCCCCCGACGGCCCGGTACCCGAGCGGCAGCCCGATAAACACGAGCCCCGCGAGCAGCAGCAACCACTGCACCGTGTCCGTGTAAATCACGGCCTTGATGCCGCCCAACACCGTGTACACGACCGCAATCGCCCCCATGAACCAAAGCGCCGTCGAAAGCGTGAGCGCAGGGAAGGTGGCGGAGGCGAGTTTCGCCCCGGCGAGCAATTGACTGCTGGTGAATCCGATGTAACCGATGGCGCTGATGAGGCCCGCGAGCCACGCCACTCGGCGGTGGTAGAATTGGCCTAAAAACTGCGGAAACGAAAGCAATGCGTGCTCCTTACCGAGCTGCGCCACCTTGGGAATGAGCAAGACCGCGCTGAGCCACGCCCCGATCAATCCCGTGAACAGCATCCACGAACCCGAGAGCCCCATGGTAAAACCGAGCCCGCCGAGACCGATGGAAAACCCACCGCCCACGTCCGTGGCCACCACGCTCAACCCCACATGACCCGCCCCCATGGACCGGCCTCCCACAAAGTAATCGGACGTTGACGCGTTGCTCCGGGCGAAGTAAAAGCCCACGGATAGCATCACTACGAAATAAACGAAAAAGACGAAATAGTCTGCTAAATCCATGAATTATGGCGCGAAAATACGGCTTTAACACGCCAAAAAACAAGGAATTCCGCTTCGATAACATTTATTTCGTCTACGAAACAAATGCCACAGGAGCCTTCAAGCGCCCCAGAACCACAGTTGGTTATCGAAGCTGTCGCCGACGGCGTCGATGGCGAGCTCGAAGCCGTATCGGTCCACGAACCGGCGCACGTCGTCGACCAGTGACTGGCCCTTGTACAGCTCTACCCGCTCCACCTCGAGCCAAATCGCCTCAACGTGCTCGAGCGCCAACCCCAACCCTTCGAGAACCATCAACTCCACCCCCTGAACGTCCAAGTGAATGAACTGCGGAGGCAACGCGTCCGACTCCGCGAGCCAGCCGTCGAGTCGCCGCGTGGGAACCTCGATCGCCTCGTTAAACGCGACGTTGGTATGCAACTCAAGATGCTTCGCCGGCTCGAGGAGGGAACTGCTCTCGGACACGCGTTTCCGCCACCCGCCTGCCGCCGGTTGCGTACGATGTGGGCCACCTCGGGATGGGCCTCGAACAGCTCCACCCTACAATTCTGAAAAGCACGTGCATAGGCGATTCCGCTCCCCGCGTCGTTCGCAACAATGTCGTAAATCACCCACGCGTCGCGTCCTGCGAAGCGCTGTTCGAGTGCTCGGTAGAGCGGCGCTAAAGCCGTCTGTTTCCGCGCTAGACGATAGAACTTCGAAAAAGCGGGGCGGAGGACGGGCGTGCGCTCGGCTGTGCGAGCTAGCGCATTGAAGGCGGAGGAAGGCATCCACCTATTTTCGGGCAAAACCCGTCACCCTCCCCTAAATGTGATCCCGTTGGGACTCGAACCCAAAACCGTCTGCTTAGAAGGCAGATGCTCTATCCGGTTGAGCTACGGGACCAGAAAGCAACCGCAAAGAAACGGCGTTTTTCTCAGCGCGCCTCCACTTGATGGATGAAGCCCGTTACGCCCGTCATGAACACCTCCCGGTCATCCCACATGCACAAATGCGACCCGTTGGGGCACAACAGGTATTTGCCATCCTGCACCGCCTCCGCCTGGGCCCGCATCGCCTCCGGATCCATCGTGTCGTGCGTCGCCCCCACCATGAGCGTCGGCACGCTGATCTCCGCCAACCGGTCCTTGATGTCCCAATCGATGAGCCGACCGCCCACCTTGAACTCCGACGGCCCCTGCATCAAATCGTAGAGCGGGTAATTGAGCCGGCTGAACGACGTCACCACCTCCTCAGGCCAGTCGGGCAGGCGGCACAGGTGCTTCGTGTAAAATTCCTCCTCCACGAGCGCCACATACGTTGGATTCAAATAATCCCCCGCCGCCTCGTACGCATCCAACGTGTCGAGCAGCCCCGGCCGCATCTGCGGACGCAACACCTCCTTGTTGTACGCCGCGTAGTCCGGAATGCTCGCGTGCATGTTGCAGACGATGAGCCCGTTGAGGTGCTCTTGGTACTTCAGCGCATACTCCATGGCCAGGATGCCGCCCCAGCTGTTGCCCAGCAGGTAGAAGTTGTCGCGCGTGTAGCCGAGCGCTTGGCGCACCTCCTCCACCTCCTCCACCCACCGCGGAATGTTCCACAGGTCTTCCTTCGGCTGGTCGCTGAAGAAGCTCCCGAGTTGGTCGTACATCACCACTTCGAAGCCTTCGCCGGGCAGGTCATAGGCCAAACTCAGCATGTACTCATGCGTGGCCGCCGGTCCCCCGTGCAGCACGAGGATGCCCACGTCCGGGCTCTCGCCAAACCGCTGGGTGAACACCCGGTAGCCGTTCGAGAGCTCGATGAGGCGGGCGCCGGGCTCGCTCCATTTGGCCTCTCGCTCGGCCTGCTGTTCGGGCGTGAACGCCATCGCATAAGGCGAAGCGGGTTCGGCGGAAGCCTGCTCGCTGCGGGGCGCCTCCGCGCAACCCAACGCAACCAGCGCCAACGCCATCCATGAAATTTTCTGCATGGGGCAATTTACATGAACGCGGCCGCCCCGAACAAGCCGCTACCTGATTGTGGCCGTTCGCGCTGGTCAATTCGAATTTCTGGGCGAACTTTGCACCCCTCAAAAAACCTACCGCCATGTCGAAAATCATCTACACCCTGACCGATGAAGCGCCCATGTTGGCCACGTATTCCTTCTTGCCGATTGTGCAGGCGTTTGCTGGTAAGGCGGGGATTGCATTGGAGACGCGGGACATTTCGCTGGCGGGTCGGGTTTTGGCCCAATTCCCTGATTTGCTGAACGATGAACAACGCGTGGGCGATGCCCTGAGCGAGCTGGGCCAACTGGCGCTCACGCCCGAAGCGAACATCATCAAGCTGCCGAACATCAGCGCGTCGATGCCGCAACTCACCGCGGTCATCGCGGAACTGCAAGCGGCCGGCTACCCCCTTCCCGACTATCCGAACGACCCGCAAACCGATGCGGAACGCGACATCAAGGCCCGGTACGACCGCGTAAAAGGCTCGGCCGTTAACCCGGTGCTCCGCGAGGGCAACAGCGACCGGCGCGCCCCGAAAGCCGTCAAGTCCTACGCCCAAAAGCACCCCCACCGCATGGGCGCCTGGTCCGCGGACTCGAAGACCCGCGTGGCCTCGATGGCGGAGGGCGACTTCTACGGTTCGGAGACCTCGACTGCGCTCGAAGCGGCCACGACCGCGAGCATTCGGTTCACGCCGGCTGACGGTGGCGCTGCCACCGAATTGAAGGGCGGCCTCGCCCTCGAAGCCGGCGAAATCGTCGACGCCTCGCGCATGAGCATGAGCGCCCTGCGCGCCTTCATTCAGCAGGAAGTGGCGGCCGCTCGCGCCGAAAGCGTCCTGTTCTCGGTGCACATGAAGGCCACGATGATGAAGGTCAGCGACCCCATCATCTTCGGCGCGGTCGTCGAGACGTTCTTTGCGCCTGTTTTTGAGCGGTTTGGGGCGGAGCTCGCGGCCGCGGGCGTGAACACGCGGAATGGACTCGGTGACCTCTATGCGAAGTTGCCGTCGATGCCACAGGCCACGCAGGATGCGATCGCGCAGGCGATTGACGCGGTGTATGCGGATGGGCCGGATTTGGCCATGGTGAACAGCGACAAGGGCATCACGAATTTGCACGTGCCGTCGGACGTGATCATCGATGCGTCGATGCCGGCGATGATTCGAAATGCAGGCCAAATGTGGGACGCCCAAGGCGCCACCCGCGACACCGTGGCCGTCATCCCCGACCGCTCCTACGCGGGCGTCTACGCAGCGACCATCGATTTCTGCAAGCAGAACGGCGCCCTCGACCCGCGCACCATGGGCAGCGTGTCCAACGTCGGCCTGATGGCGAAAAAGGCGGAGGAATACGGTTCGCACGACAAAACCTTCGAATTCCCCGGCCACGGCACCATCGAAATCGTGGACGCCAACGGCACCGTCCTCCTCTCTCAAACGGGCGAGCAAGGCGACATCTTCCGCGCCTGTCAAACGAAGGACGCCCCCGTCCGCGACTGGGTGAAACTGGCCGTCAACCGCGCCCGCGCCACGGGCAACCCCGCGGTGTTCTGGCTCGACCCCGAGCGCGCCCACGACCGCTCCATCCAGGGCAAGGTCGAAGCCTACCTCGGCGACCACGACACGGACGGCCTCGACCTGCACATCATGAGCCCGGTGGACGCAACGACGTTCTCCCTCGAACGCATCGTGAAGGGCCTCGACACCATTTCCGTGACGGGCAACGTCCTGCGCGACTACCTCACGGACCTCTTCCCCATCCTCGAGGTCGGCACCTCCGCGAAGATGCTCTCCATCGTTCCGCTCATGAACGGCGGCGGCCTCTTCGAAACGGGAGCGGGCGGATCGGCGCCGAAGCACATCCAGCAATTGATGGAGGAGAACTACCTCCGCTGGGACAGCTTGGGCGAATTCCTCGCGCTGGGCGTCAGCTTGGAGCATTTGTCGCAGGTGGCGAACAACCCGTCTGCACAGGTCATGGCCGACGCCTTGGACGCCGCTACGGCGCGCTTCCTCGACGAAGACAAGAGCCCGACGCGCCGACTCGGCGGCATCGACAACCGCGGATCGCACTTCTACCTCGCCATGTACTGGGCGCAAGCATTGCGCGACCAAACCACCGACGCGGCAATGGCCTCGGCCTTCGCTCCGTTGGCGAACGTGCTGGAAGCGCAGGAATCGACCATCGTGGAAGAGTTGATTGCCGTGCAAGGACAGCCGGTTGACCTCGGTGGCTACTACCGTCCGGACGCTGCGAAAGCCGAAGCGGCAATGCGTCCTTCCGCCACGCTCAACGACCTCATCGGTTCGTTTTAATCGCGGATGAGGGTCACGTGACCCTGTTTGCGGATGCCGATGTCCTCGTACGTCGGCTGGTAGTACAACGTCCAAACGTACACGTCGTCCTCGGCGTAATGCGAGCCGTCGCGGACCGCATCGCCGACCCAGGACTCGTCCGGATCGAACGAGTGGAAGACCACGTCGCCCCACCGGTTGATGACGGTGAACTCGTATTCGGCCACCAAATCCCGATCGCTGAACACCGGGCGGAACGCATCGTTCAATCCGCGTGACCCCGTGCCCGTCGCTTGGCTTTGCACCGAAGGCGGCGTGAACGCATTGGGCACGAACACCTGCAGCAGCTGCTCGAGCGCAACGACGTCTTGACGTTGGTCCGTGCAGCCGAACTCGTTCGCAGCCGTCAACGTGACCGTAAAGAACCCGGCCCCGTCGAAGGTGTGGCTGACCTCCTCGCCCGAACCCACCCCGCCATCGCCGAAGTTCCAATTCCAAATCGACGCCCCAACCGACGTGCTCTCGAACGTCCACGTGTCGTTCAGCGGGTCGATGTCCATAGCCGTGCCGATGAACGGCGTCGACTCGAAATCCGCCACCGGCGTCGGGTGCACTTGAATGAGCTGCGGAACATCCAAGGCGTTCGTGCAACCGTCGACCGACGTGGCCACGAATTGCGCCGTATAGATCCCCGGCTCCTCCAGGTCAATGTTCGCTTCGTCGTCCAAGGGCCCGGAGTAAATCAGCCCCGAGGGCGAGGCCAAATCCAGTTGCGTAGACACCGCTCCGACCGAAAGGTTCATGAACGTCACGGGCAACACCTGACACCCCGTCACGGGGAAAACGTCCAAGGCGGCCAACGGCTGAGCGAGCACCGTGAACACCGCGGTGTCGGCGTCCACGCACCCGTACGCGTTTTCCACCTCCAGCACCACCTCGTGCGCCCCCACCTCTCCGACCGTAACATCCGGCACCGATCCCGCGCCCACCAGTTCGCCATCCACCCACCACGTCGACGCAACGCCCCCCGTGGAAGCATTCACCAAATCCAGTTCCACCGGAACCTCGCAGCTCACCGCCGAGCCCAATTGCACCGCCGCAACGGGAGCCGGAAGCACCCCAATTTCGAACGTCGTGTCCGCCTCGCAGAAGTTCACCGACTCCGCATGCACCGACACTTCGAACGTCACCGGCCCGCCCGTGGTGTTGACGTACTCGTGCACCGGCGCCCACGACACGCCCGGGCTGCTTCCGTCGCCGAAGCTCCACGTCACGAACGCAGCGTTCGCCGACGCGTTCTCGAATGCCGCTTCGAACGGCGAGCACCCCGGCTCCGGCACCGCCAAATCCCACACCGGCGACGGATGAACGAGCACCGACACGCTGTCCGTGCCCACGCACTGGAACAGGGCCGTCCCCACTTCCGCCACCGCCCAATAATTCCCCGGCTCGTCGTACGAAGTCGAAGCGAAATACCCCACCCCGTTCTCCCCGTTGCCGAAAGCCCATTCGGCCGCTCCGCTCGCGTTGGCCTGCACCGTGAAATTCACCGGCTCGCCCACGCAATAGCTCGAAGCGTTGGTCACCAGGCTGAACTCGGGCTCGGCAAAGACCTCCACCGACAAACCCACCGTGTCGAACGCGCAGCCGTTGGTCACGAACTGCTGCACTTCGTACGTCCCAGGCCCCGTGTAAACCGTCGACGCCACGCTGTCGAAGCTCACCAGCCCGTTGCCGAAGTCGAACGTGATCTCCGTCGTGTTCGCGCTCAAGTCCGTGAACTCCACATCGAGCGGAGCGCAGCCGGAAAGCTCCGACGCATCGAAGAAGGCGGACACGGTGTTGGGCAACAGGTGGAAAACAGAGGAGACCGAGTCGGTTCCGCATTCGTTTTGGCCGATGAGGGAGATGGTGAAATCGGCCGGATCGTCGACCGTGGTGTACCACGTCGCCGGCGGCTGGTGCCCCGTGTACGCGTCGCCATTCCCCAAATCCCAAACGAGCACATCCGGCATCCCCACGCTCGTATTCAACAATTCCAAGCCAAAGGGCGAACACGCCGTGTCCTGCAGCATCGCAAACGAAAGCGAGGGCGTGGGATACACGAGGATGGTGTCCTGGTACACGTCGGTCGCACACAGGTTCTCCACCGTCAAAGAAACCGGGATTTCCAGCAAGGTGTCCCCTTGTTGGAAGGTCATCGCATTGGGCTCGAACGCCGTCAACAAGTCCCCGTCGATCTCCCACAGGAAGTCCGCGAACGGCGCGGTGGACGTGTTGTCGAAGGTCACGTCGAGCGGGGCGCAGCCTTCGATTGGAGTGAGGGAGGCGGAGGCCGTTGGAGGAGTGGTGATTTGGACCGCTTGCTCCAGCGAATCCCTGCAACCCAACGACGTAGTCACCACCAGCTCAATCGTGTAGAACCCCGCATCCTCGAAGGTATGCGCAGGCTCCCACGCGTAAGAAATGTCGCCATCGCCGAACCACCAAAACGCCGACACCGCCCCCGTGCTCGACTGCGTCAACGGCAAATCGGCGTTCGTGCAGCCCAAATCGTCCGCCTGAAAATCCGCCACCGGCAGGGGATGAATGGTCACCTGGTGGAACGCCGTGTCGGCACAGCCCGTCACTGGGTCCGTGTACGTGTAGCCTGGCGCATACGTCGCCGCCGGCTGGTCCGTGTCGAACGCCCCCAACGCCTCATCCACCACGCCCTGACCAAACCACGTTCCGCCCACCGGCAACGCTTCCGAAACCACCTCCACCCCATCGTTGCCGCACCACGCGTTCGCCTCACCGAGCGTGAGTTCAGGCAGGGCAAGCACCGTGACCACCATCGAATCGCGCGAGTAGCAGGTGCCCGCTCCGTACTCGATGGAGAACACGTGATCCCCCACGGGGAGCGCTTGCGGATTGAGCACCCCGCCGCTCGCCGAGACCACCGCCGCATCCGCTCCAGCTGCCGTGCTGAACCAGTTGATGTTCGAGGTCGGAACGTACCCGTCCAACTGAAGGAGCGGCGCGTTCGCGCACACCACCGAGTCCAAACCCGCATCCGCCACAACGGGCGGGTTCACGACCACTTCGAGCGTGTCCGTGTGGGAACAGCCCGTGGTCGCCGAAGTGAACTCGTACACCACTTCGAACGTCCCCACGCCGGAAACCGATGGCTCGTAAACGCCCGTGGCCGACACCGCCGCCTCCCCCAAACCGTAAAAGAAGCCCGAACCGCCTTCCGCGAATCCCGGACTGAACCCCTGCAACTGCTCCACAATCGGTTGATCGCACAAGGTCACATCGGTCCCGGCATTCACCACCGGCAACGGGTTCACCACCACCTCGTGATCCAGCGTATCCCGGCAGCCCGTCACCGGGTCCTCGTACCAGTAGATCAACGCGTAGGTATCGGCTCCGATGAGCGTCTCAAAGTTGGTCCCCGACACCCCGGGGCCTTCCCACGTTCCGCCCGTCGGCGTCGCGGTGGCCAGCGGCATCAACGTGTCGTTGAGGCAAAACGCATCCGCCGCGCCCAAGCCCATGTCCGGCAGGGCATCGATGGTCACTTCAAGGGCGTCCGAGCTGTAGCACGTGCCCGTTCCAACTTCGAGGGCAAAGGCGTACGTTCCCGGAGCGAGCAGTTGCGGATTCAGGGTGCCCGCAGCCGCATCGACGACCGCCGGAGCCGCAGCCCCCACGCCCGACCACGCCCCGCCCGTCAACGGGAAAAAGCCGTCAAGCTGCAGCAGCGGCGCGTTCGCGCACACCACCGTATCGAGTCCCGCGTTGGCCACCACCGGCGGAACCACCGTCACTTCGAGGGTGTCGCGCTCCGAACAGTTGGTGATGGAACTCGTGTAGAGGTAAACCACTTGGAACGTGCCGACTCCGCTGAGGGATGGATCGAAGGTGCCGGTGGACGTCACCGCACCGGCTGCGCCACCAAGCCCGTAGAATAGGCCCGAGCCGCCTGGGCCGGTCAAGGGCGGCGAGAAGCCGGACAGGTCTTCGGGGATGGGTTGGTCGCACAAGGTCACGTCGGGCCCTGCGTCCACTGCGGGAAGGGGGTGAACCGTCACGTAGTGATCCGCCGTGTCAGCGCAGCCCGTCACCGGGTCCTCGTACCAGTAGATGAGGTCGTAACCGCCCACACCGACCAGGGTGTTGAAATCGGTGCCGGTAGCCCCCGTGCCTTCCCACTCCCCGCCCTCCGGCGTGGCGGTCGCCAGCGGCATGAGCGTGTCGTTCAGGCAGAAGAAATCGTCGCCCCCGAGTGCGATGGCTGGGAGCGGATCGATGGTTACGGTCAGCGAGTCCTTCGTGTAGCACGTGCCGGAGCCGTAGCTGTAGAAAAGTTGGTGGTCGCCGGGGAGGAGGAATTGGGGCAGGATTTGGCCCGTGGTGGCGTTCACAAGGGCGGGGGCATCCTCCGGGGTTTGGGTGAACCACGTGCCGCCTGTCGCGGGGGTGAAACCGGCCAAAACCAGCGGCGGCGCATTGAAGCAAGCCACCGTGTCCATGCCCGCCTCCGCCACCACCGGCTCCGTGATGGCGACCTCGAGGGTGTCGCGGCCGATGCAGCCCGAGAAGGGCGACGTGTAGGCGTACACCACGTCGAAGGTTCCCGGACCGGTGACCGAGGGGTCGAATTGGCCGTCGGGCGTCACCGCAGCAGCAGCAGCCCCGAGTCCATAATACGCGCTGATGTTCCCGAAGGACCCGTCGGGAATCGCGCCCGTAAGCTGCTCCACGATGGGCTGGTTGCACAGGTCGAGGTCCGCGCCGGCAAAGACGTTGGGCGGGTCGTTGATGATGACTTGGTGCGGGATTTGGTTCGTACACCCCGTCAGCGGATCCGTGTAGCTGTAGGCCAAATCGTACACCCCCTCACCCACCAACGTCCCGAACGCCACCGGATCGCTGCCCGGCACCAATCCCGGCCCCGTCCACGTGCCCCCCAACGGCGTTGCCACCGGCAACTCCCCGACGGTGTCGTTCGCACAAAATTCCGACTCCGGCACCACCGCCATCACCGGCAACGCGAGCACCTCCACCTCCATCGTATCGCGGGTTAAACACGTCTCCGCCCCATACGTCAAGACGAACGGATGCACCCCCGCCCCCGCCACTTCCGGGTCCATGCTCGCCGGTGCAATCAACGCCAGTTCGGCCTCCGCCGTCGCCCCCGACCAATCGCCCGCCGTAGCCGCCTCCAACGCCACTTCGCCCCCGTTCAAGCACACGACCAAATCCGGTCCCGCATCCGCAAACAAGGGCGCCACGACCTCTATCACCAACGTGTCCGACGAAGTGCAACCCGTCGCGGGATGCATGTACGTGTAAATCACCTCGTGGTTCCCGACTCCACTGACGTCCGGCGAGAACACGCCGTCGGAACTCACGGCGGGAGTACCGGAATATGTACCCCCATCGGGGGTGGCTCCGGTGAGCTGCTCCGTGATAGGCTGCGCGCACAAAAGGATGTCGGCCCCGGCGTCCACCACGGGGAGGGCGTGGACCGTTGTGGTGAACGTGGCGTATTCGGAGCAGCCGCTCGCGTCGGTCACGAGGGCCTCCACCGTGAACGGGCCGGCCACCTCCGGCAGCAACGTTACGGATGCTCCCAGAACTCCTTCTGGAACGAGCCATTCGATTTGGTAAGGGCCATTGCCTCCGGAGGGGATTGCCATGTAGGAAACAGAATCGCCCAAGCAACTCTCCAGCGGGCCGGTGATTTCCAATTCTGGACGACTCAAAACAGTGAGGCTGACCTGCGATTCAGTCCAGCAGGATGACGCCCCAAAAGAATACACGGCTTCATACACCCCCGGACCCAACGGGCCAGCATTCCATGTACCATCTGCCGCCATTCCCGGGCCGGTCCACGTCCCGTCCGCCGGTGAGTACCCCTCGAGTTGAACCACGGTGTCCACATCGCAGACGATCGAGCCGAGTCCTGCATCAGCGAACACGGGAGCTTCAACGACCGCCACCGTCTGGATGCTGTTCGTGCATCCTTCCGCATCGGTGTAGGTGTAAACAAGTGGAATGGTATCCAATCCTGCCAAATCCGGATTGAATTGCCCGATCGGGTCCACCACTCCCTGTCCAGCCCACGTCCCACCCGAAGGACTCGGACTCGGAAGCACCTCCAAGATCGCTTGATTGCAAGCAACCAAGGTGTCGAGGACGGTCAACACGGGCAACTCCAACACTTCGATTTCCAGCGAATCCGTGCCGGAACACCCATTGGAATCCATCACCGTAGCGGCGAGGGTGATGGGGCTGGTGGATGACGTGGTGGTGGTTGCGGTTTGGTTTGTAAAAATCCAAGCAGGATCCGCTGACCAAAAGAATTCATACCCCCCGGCTCCACCAATCCCGCTCAAATCCACCAACGCCAAATCCCCAACGCAAACGCTGAGATCTTCCGCAGTCAGCAACGGCTGCGGGTTTTCAAATATCTCAATGACCCGCTCATCACTCGTGGCACAGGTGCCCGTTCCGTATTCAAACGTGAAGGAATGGAGTCCTGGCGTCAAATTCGAAAGGTCAAACCAACCCGAATCCGCATCGAGGACACCGGGGCCAGACCACGTGCCCAACTCATCCGGGAAATATCCTGTAAACACGACGTTGGTATCCACATCACAGAAACTCAAATCCGGGCCAGCATCCGCGAATTCTGGGGCGAACACATCGACCTCCAAATAGTCGGAGTTGGTGCATCCGTTGGAATCGGTGTAGCTGTAGGTCACGACCCAATCCCCGATGCCCAGATTCGACGGATTCAAGGTTCCATCCGCCGAAATCCCGTCACCAGACCAGATGCCACCTAAAGGAATCCCGGAAGCAAGTGTCGTGTCGATGCTTTGGTTGCAAAAGCCATCAAGTTCCCCGGCATAGACTTCCGGAAGAGGTAAAACCTCTACACTCGCATCGGCCTCGGCCGTGCACCCATTCACATCGGTCACCACCAAGCTCACGACGGAAGCACTCGTATCGGCCAAAAACTCGGGGTCAGGCCCCGCCGCAACTTCCGCTCCGTAGACCCAATCGTAAGTGAAACCCGGCGTACCCTCGCTCACGGCGGGCTGAGGATTTAGCAACTCTTCGGCGCAATACGTTCCGATGTTTGGCAACTCGAGCACGGGATTGGGCTCCACCACGAGCGGAACGGAGACCTCAGTGGTACAAACGATTGCACCGTGTTCGGTCACCGCGGTCAAATCAACGACCTGAGAATCATCCATGCCGGAAGGATACTGCACGAAGTCGTCAGCATCATTGGTGGAAATCGGATCTGGCGTCCAGTTGTAGGAATCCCCGCCGCTGACTTGCACGGTTTGGGTTTGGCCTTCGCAAACGTAGGGGGCGTAATCAAGCGTCAATGCAGGTGCCGCATAGACTTCGATGCTGCTCGTCGCTGTGGATGAGCCGCACGAATTGGAAATGGTCGCGCTCACTTCCCAGGTCCCCGCGTGATTAACATCCACGTTGATGGGGTTCCAAAACCAGCCGGGCTCCGTCTCCCCTTGGACTTCCCATTCCAAATCATAAAGAAAGGCTCCGCCCGTGTCCCAGCCCGAGATGCTGAATAGCACCTCATCCCCTTCGCATGCAATATTGTCCCCTGAAATGGAGACGCTGGGCACGTCATCGACATCGATGCTGTAGGAATGGGAATCGTAGCAAGTTCCGCCCACCACCTGCACGGTTTGGGTCACCGTGTAATTGCCTTCCTCGAGGAAGAGAATGGATGGCGATTCGGACAGGCTCGAAGTTCCGTTTGTAAACGTGTAGTCGCCGCCGGAGACCGACCACGAATGCGCGAAGGTTCCGCAATACTCGAGGGTTTGCATCGTTGCGCCGAAGTCAACTTCGTACGGCGCGCAACCGGTTGTGCCGGATGAGGTTGCCATTGCAACCGGATCGGGCGTCACGCAGACTTCGATGGTGTCCTGGTCTGTTCCGCAAAAGGGATGTAATGCCGCTGCTGTGATTTGATAAACTCCTTCATTGGGAAAACTAGCCTGCACATCCGGCGTGTTGGTTGGGTTGATAAGACCCACTCCTTCCCCCTCCATTGTGCTAATGGTCCAACTCAAATACGATTCTGTGCACGAGGTACTGGAAACCACAAGCCCAACATCTTCAAGGGAGTAAGGATACGTACCAGGACAAACGAACGTGGGGCCGAGGATGTCCAAGTTGGGGGTTTGGTGCAATCGGATGGGGTCAATTGTAACAGTCGAGGTCCCACACAAATTGGAAGCCACAACCTTGAATCGCTGGGCATTCTCTGAACCTTCGGGCGTTGTGTCGCCACAGGAATGCTCAACATACCAATGCGACACCTCGTCAGGTGGAGGATGATCATAATACTCCTCGGTGCCGTCACCAAAGTCAATGGAATAGGTGGTACCCGGCACGTTCGATTCAAATTCCAAGATGGGGAAGGTCAAAAAGGCAGGAGCGCAAATCCCATCGGTGTTCCCAGGATTGGCTGCGCCAATCGTGGGATTCGTTCCCACGAACAAGGTCTCAACCAACGAAGACGAACAGCCATTTACGCCGTCAGCAGTAAGGGTCAAGTCAAAAAACCCAAATGAGTTGTATTGTCCTGTCGGTAGGTTGAGAAAATCGACGCTAGAGAATGTGGTGTCGGTTCCATTTCCCCAATCCAAGTGCCAGTTTTCAACCGAAAAATTCGGGACAATGACCGGCGTGTAATTTGGCCAATCGGAATCCGATTGACAAAGTGCAGTAGCGTCAAAGATGATATCAGGAGTCTGCAACACCGAAACGCTGCCTGTGGTCGAAATGGGACATGAGCCATCCCCATTCGAGGCCGTCAATGTCACCTGGAAATTTACAATCGCTGGCCCGAGCGCATCATAGACATGACTCGGGTTGACCCCCAGCGACTCGGCACTGCCATCACCGAAATCCCACGAGTAAACCGTTCCGACACCACCCACCGTCGAATTATTGAACACCACCGGAGAATCCGCGCATTGCCCGTCCTGTGCGGTGAAACTCGGAACGGGTGAGGGCAAGAAATCTACGTATGTGGAGTCCCCGCATGTATCCCCTTCGAGGCTGTAGAATTCGAAGTACCACCAGCCAGACGAGGTCCAATCCATCGCGCCTTCTGTACCCACGGAATCCGCCTCACCAATCGGGCTCGTCCATTCAACCCCCGTCCACTCCACCGTATCCAACTCCAACTCCTCCCATCCAATTCCCCCGTCGAAATTGCTGCAGACCTGCAGCGTATCCACCAAATCAAGTCCGCAGTCTTGGGACCACGAGTGGCCAAACCCTGCGAAAAACAGGGACACGACGAGTGCGAAAAGTGACTTGAGGGGTTTCATTGCAGGTTGCTTTACGGCATTCGAAGGTCGCACGTTTCATCGCTCGTGAAACTTCAAAGCCCGCGTGAAGTTAGTTTATTCAATACTTTCATCAATTCTTATCTTTGACGCATGAGGAAATTTGGAATTCGTTTCAGCGCGTTGGCGCTTTTGGGCATCGGTTGGATCCGATGCGGCATCGCGGAAGCGCCCCAGCACGAGGAGATCGACTACGCTGCGCTGAACGAACCATGCGCTTGTTTAGAGGCCGCGGCGGTGTTGTACGACCACACCAGCGATTTGGTATTGGAAATCAAGCGGGTATCGGATGAAACGCGCCGGCGGACGAACTTGGGGGAGCCCACTTCGGATGCGCTGCTCGACTCGATGTTGATGCTCTCGGAACGGTTGCGCGGGGATTTGGATGGGCCGGGGCGGCAGTTGGACGCCGCGTGCGAGGCGCTCGTTGATTTTGACGCCATAGGCCAAAGCATCACCCCCTCCGACTGCCCCGCAGCCGCAACCTTCCAACAAGCCTACCAACGCCTGCATGGCATCAAAGCCGGGGTGCAACCATGAGAACCACCTTGCTCACCCTGGCTAGCCTGCTGCTCAATTGGACGGTTTGGGCCCAATGCCCGAATCCCACCGGCGGGCGTAAGGGCCAAATCGCCAGCCACTCCGCCTACACGGTCGAATTCATCCCCGAACTGCGCATCGCCGAATGGGTAACCTACGAAGTCGCGGCCGCCGAAATCCAAGGCGCCCGCTATGAGCGTTCCGACGACTTCCGCCGGGACCCGGCATTCAGCGCATCCCCCGACGCCAGTGCTTACCGGGGGAGCGGATTCGATCGCGGCCACCTCGCCCCTGCGGCCGACATGGCCTACAGCGCCCAAGCGATGAGCGAGAGTTTCTTCATGTCCAACATGACGCCCCAGCACCCCAGCCTCAACCGGGGCCGGTGGAAAACCCTCGAGACGCAAGTGCGCCAATGGGCCGTCGAAAAGCAGGCCCTGTGCATAACGGCGGGACCGGTGCTGAGCAACGGGTTGGACCGCCTCCCGAGCGGCGTGACCGTCCCAGAATTCTATTTCAAAGTCATTTACGACCCCGAACCCGTTCCCACAGCCATCGGTTATGTGTTTCCCAACGGAAAGTGCCCCAATGGAATCGGCGCCTATGCCGTCCCCATCGACCACATCGAAGCGGTCACGGGTTTGGACCTACTCCCCGGCGTGGACGAAACACTGGAGCAGCGCGTCCCCTCGACCGGTTGGTGATCAGTAGCTCATGTCGTCGAGCTTCACCTTGCCTCGGAACACGCGGTACACGAACAGGAAGTAGAGGCCGACCAGCGGCACCCCGATGACCGCAATCAGGAGCAGCAGCCGCAGCGTGCGCTCCGAAGAAGCCGCCTCCGCGAGCGTCATGCCGCCGTCGGGATCGATGGTACTGGGAATCAAGAAGGGAAACTGTTGGGCAAAGACCAAACCCAGCAACGAAGCGATCATCCCCGCACTCACAAAGAACGCCCGGCCATACCGCCGCCGCCTCACCAGCAAAGGAATCGCCATCGACGCCACGAACGCCACTACCGCCAAACCCACAAAGCCCGGCCGGTGCCACAACCGCTCGATGACCTCGGGATTCCAAGCGAACAACACCACCGTGCTCAAGGCCATCGCGCCATAGAAAAAGAACAGCGCCACCCGGTTCAACTGCTTCACCCGGTCGAACAACCGGTCCTCCGTCTTCAACAACAGGTACAAACTCCCGTGCACCGCGTACAACGCCGCCACCGCCAACCCCACCGACAGCGGAAACGCCCCCAACATCTCCACCAGCCCCGCTCCCCGATACACCCCTTGGGCATCCACGGGCAGCCCCAGCATCAAGTTCCCCAACGCCACCCCCAGCAACACGCTGATGACCAAGCTCGAAAGGAAGTAGCTGTAATCCCAAAACGTCCGCCACCACTGCATCGGCTCCTTCGACCGGAACTCGATGGAAATCGCCCGCCCGATGAGCGCCGCCAGCAACAAAAAGAACGGCACATAAAACGCCGAAAACGCCGTCGCATACGCCTCCGGAAATCCCGCAAACAACGCCCCACCAGTGATGACGAGCCACACCTCGTTCCCATCCCAAACCGGCCCCACCGCATTCAGCGCAATCCGCCGACTTTGCTCCTTCCGAAAGAACGGGTGCAACAAACCCGCCCCAAGGTCGAACCCGTCGAGCACCGCATACAACGTCACCGTCAACCCGATGACGAGGAACCAAATCGTGTGCAATTCCAATCCCATCATGACCAAGCCGATTCGAGGTGTGATGCCCGCGTGCCCTCGCCCCGCTCCTCTTCCGGACCGTGCAGGATTTTCTTCCGCATCAGGTAAATGAACAAGGCGAACAGCACCACGTAAATGCCCGTGAAGAGGATGAGGCTGAACCAAACTTGCTCCGCCCGCACCGACTCGCTCAGCGCATCGCTCGTTCGGAGCAAGCCGTAGACCACCCAGGGCTGACGCCCCATCTCGGCGGCAAACCAGCCGGCTTGGTTCGCGATTTGGGGCAGCAAAACGGCCGCCGTCAGCGCGCGCAACATCCACTTCGACTGCTCCAATTTGCCCCGACGGAACAGGTAAAACCCGTATGTCGACAGGCCGATGAGCAGCATGCCGATGGCCACCATGATGTGGTAAAACTGGAACACCGCGTTGACTTGGCCCGGGCGGTCCTCTTCCGCAAACGCGTCGAGGCCCGTCACCGGCGCCGACGGGTCCTGATCGAGCAGGATGCTCAGCCCACCGGGGATGCCAAGCCCGACGACCTCCTTCGATTCCTCGTCCACCCAGCCGAACAGGTACATGTCGGCCGGCGCCTCCGCCGCGTAATGGCCTTCGAGGGCGGCGAGCTTCGCGGGCTGGTGTTCCGCCACCACCTCGGCAGCAACGTGGCCGCTGAAGAGTTGCGCCCAGCTCGCCACGAGCACCACGGGCAGGCCGATCGCCATCGCCTTGCGCGCCACGTCCACGTGCTGCTTGCGCAGGAGGTACCAAGCCGCGATGCTCAGCAACAGGAAGCCCCCCGCGAGGAAACTCCCGAGCCAAACGTGCGCCAACCGCTCCACCGAGCTCGGATTGAACACCATCGCCCAGAAGTCCACGATTTCGGCCCGGGCGTCCATGCCCTCGCCCACCACGTGGTAGCCGGCGGGCGTTTGCTGCCACGAATTGGCCACCACGATCCAGACCGCACTGAATAGGCTGCCGAGCCAGACGCCGACGGCGGAGACGAAATGCCATTTGGGCTTCACCCTGCCCCAGCCGAAGAGCAGCACGCCGAGAAAGCCGGATTCCAGCGCGAACGCGAAAATGCCCTCCGCCGCGAGGGCCGACCCGAAGACGTCGCCCACATACCGCGAATAGACCGCCCAGTTCGTGCCGAATTCAAATTCCATCACGATGCCGGTCGCCACGCCCAGCCCGAAGGTCAGCGCGAACAGCCGAATGAGGAACCGCGTCAGCCGCCGCCACACCGCATCATCGGTGCGCAACCAGCGCCACTCCGCCAACACGATGAGGAATCCGAGGCCGATTGACAGCGGCGGGTAGATGTAGTGAAACGCCACCGTGAAGGCGAATTGGATCCGACTTAGAATTTCCACGTCCATGCCGACAAAGGTGCTCCTTGAAAGCGAGGTGTTCCGTAACAGCTGTCACACGCGCGGAGCCTTAACTTTGCGGACATGCATCCCATCATTGCGCGGTTTTGGCCCGAGGCGTTGACGCTGGCGGCCTTTCTCGAGGAGTTGTTCACGTGCGAAATCCGTGAGGATCAGCCGTACGACCAGTACATTGCCGTGAACCGTTCGCGGGTGAAGCGGATTCGGAAGACGCTGGCGCTTTCTGCTGAAGGCCAAATCGCCGCCCGCTCCACCCCCGCCGGCACCCGCTGGCTGGTCATCAACGAGCACTGGTGCGGCGACGGGGCCCAAATCCTGCCCGTCATCGAAGCCCTCGCCCTCGCCTCCGAAGGCCGCATCGAAGCGCGCGCCTGCTACCGCGATGCGGACACCGACCTCATCGACGCATTCCTCACGAACGGCGGCCGGAGCATCCCGAAGCTCATTCAGTGCAACGCGGCCGGCGAAGTCACAGGCACATGGGGTCCGCGGCCGGCTGAGGCGATGGACCTCGTCCGCACCGTCAAGTCCGACCCCGACCCGCAGACCGCAGCGAACTACGCCGAACCGCTCCACGCGTGGTACGCGAGCGACAAGCAGCGCGCCATCGAGTCCGAGCTCATCGCCCTGCTCGCTCAGGCCCGGTAATGCAACTCGCGCACACTCCGCTGCACCGATTCCGGTGACCGGAGCTGGTCCCACACTTCCTCCCGGACGTACGACGCCAGCGGCTGATCGCGCTTGCCGAGTACGCGGAGGGCCTTGGCGATTTGGCGATCCCAAACCGCCGCACAGCGCAGCGCGTCGTCCGGCCGCACCCACTTCCGGCGCGTCCCCTCGTCCAGGGGCTTCCACGGCGCATTCAAGTTCAGGTACCCGTAATCGTCCGTCAACTGCTCCCCCGGGTGGATGTCCCGAATGGCCACTTCGAAATCGAAAACCGTACTGAGGCAGTTGCTCCGGAAGCTGTGGTTGACGTAGCGGGCATGGTCCCAACACAAGACCATTTCGCCCCTTGCGTTCTTGAAGGCGAAATACTCGAGTTGATCTTGGGCAAATGCGGGTAGCGCGGCCACCTCGGCCGGCGTAAACACCCGGTCCAGCGGATCCTGGACCCAGGTGATGGTTCCCTTGGGAATGAACGCCGTAGCGACCACTCCCCGGCCCACCTCATCGCTGATGAATTGGACCTCTGTGTGCGGGTGCATCATGTTCTTTGTGCGAATGTGCATCGTGCGCAGGCCAAATGATACCCGCCCAAGCAAAAATATTTTTCAGGCCTGCAGCAGCCGGCGCAGGTAATCCGCTTGGCCTTGGTGGCGCTGGAAATGCGCTACGAGCTGCACCACAAAATAGCCGATGCTCCGGCCGAGGTGATGGGGCGGCGGCGACGGCATTTCCTCGTCCAATCGCGCCGCAGGCAACGCCCCCAACACCCGCTCGACGACCTCCGCCGTGGCCTCCAACTCCGCCAACAGGGCCACCTTCGTTGGACGCGCCGTGAATTCCGTCCCCAAATCCCGCACATACCCATCGCCCCCGATCGCGTGGCCGACGAAATGGCGCAGGTTTCCGCACACGTGCCAGGCCAAACTACCCACGGGGTTCGTCACGCCCGGCAAGGTCCGCCAAAGGTCCTCCTCCCTCATCGAATCGAGGTCCGAAGCGAAGGAGCGCAAGTCGCGGGCGAGGATGTGGGCGGCGTCGGATGGGAGGTTCATGGGGTCAGGGTTTGCAAGGACGTGAAGTTCGGGCATGCGGTTTGGCCTGCTCCCCATTTCGCATGGGACTTCTCCACCACGCGCGCCGCCAACTCCGGCGAAAGCTGATCGGACCACCCATCCGTCCGCCCCTGGCGGAAAAACACGTCCGGATTGAAGTGAAAACTCCGCGGATTCTCCTTCATTTCCTGCTTCATCGCATCGAAATCCGTTCCAGCCGCAATGGCGAGCAAACGCTCCTCCGGCACCGCGCGATCCGGCATCAAAAACGCCGTCAACCGCTTTACCACGGCGAGTTTTTGGCCCACGAGGTCTTCGTATCGCAGGTAGAGGATTTGGTCGCGGGAAATGCCGTGAGGTTCCGGGTTCATCCAGCCGAGGGCGTGGTCGTGGTAATCGCCGAAGAACAGCGCCCCGTCGAGGAACAGCTCCGCAAACGCCTCGATTGGGAAATCCGGGCGGGCGCCGAGGTTGGGGTGGCGCTGATAAAAGAAGTACTGGCTGACGAGCGCGCTGCGCGGGTCGCGGACGATGTAAATGAATTTCGACCGCGGATGCACCTTGCGCATCGTCAGGTCTTCGATGGCGGTGTGGAGGTACCAAACCCGCGGCCACCCCGCCCCTTCCGCCCGAAACGCCTCCATCGCTTGGCGCCCATGCTGCGACGCCAGCACCTCCGGCCACGGGACGGTGTCGTGCCCGATGTCCCCCGCCGCCATCCCCGTCTCCGCGGGGTAATCGAAGCCCGCCCGCAGGAGTTCGACCACGAACTTCTTCGTCAGGTGGGTTCCGACCTTTTGGTGCGTCGAAATGAAGACGTCTTCGGGGTCGGTGTACCACGTCGCGCGCAACTCATCGGCCACGGCGGGATCCACGAAGGGCGGATGGGGCTTGCCGCGCCACATGCGGTGCAAGTAACCGCCCACAGGCAACCGCTCCACCGGCTCGAAGTTGCACATCCCTTCGCGCAACGTCCTCCCGCTCATAGCCGGGCGACGAGCAATCCGCACTCGGTCGGCACGATGTGGTGCTCGACTCCGTGCTCGACGAACCAGTCCAAAAACGCCCGGCATTCTTCCTCCCGGTCGATGACGTTGTCCGCCAACAGCACCGAACCCGGGGCGATGAGTTTGCGCTCCAGCAAATCGAGCAGCTGCGGGTGGTACTGGTTCTTCTGCGCATCGAAGAAGACGAGGTCGTACGATTCGGTCAGGCCCCCGATGACGGCCCGCGCTTCCCCGATGAGGACCTTCACCGGCACGGCGCATTCGTCCATCAACGCCTGGGCATTGCGACCGACCTCCTCGTGGAACTCAATGGTGTCGAGGTGGGCGCCCGCTGGCATGCCGCTCACGAGGTACAGCGCACTCAGCCCGTGCGCGGTGCCGATCTCGAGGGCGCGCTGGGGTGCGGTGGCAACTGCCAAAGCCTGCAAGAGGCCGCCGGTGTCCGCGCGTATGGGGTTGCGCCAGCCGTAGCGGCCGTCGGCGTTGGTGTAGCTCTCGCCGTGCTTTGCGTAGGTCTCCAGTTCCGCGATGGTGGCTTCGATCTTCGGGGTTCTCATGTTGTGCTATTTGGCACAAAATAAGTTCATTGACCTTTCCATGACATTCCAAACGCGCAAAAAAAAAGCCCCTTCTTTGCGGAAGGGGCTCGGTAGTGGGCAATACTGGACTCGAACCAGTGACCTCTGCCATGTGAGGGCAGCGCTCTAACCAGCTGAGCTAAATGCCCGAGCGGGTGCAAATTTCATAAATTCCTCCTAACCTTTTACACTTGGTAGCGAAAAAAACTCGCGCTTCCGCTTAACGGCCTGAATCGCGCTCCCTTCAAGCATGAAAATGCTCCTGCTTTTTTTGTGCGCCACCACGGCGTCGGCCCAGCGCCTCGACGTCTTGGGCGGCATCCCCATCAACGTCACGGAACAAGCGGCGTTCGTGTTGGCGCCAGAGGACGGGCCGGCGGTGGTGTGGGCGGACGGAGCGGCCGATCGGTCCTGAGGTGCGCCACAAGCAGCAGGATGCGATCGTCCGGCTGGTCCATTCGGTCGATTAACGGGCAGGAAATGCAGACAACGTTCCCGTGACGTTGGCGCCACCGAGCGCTTGCATTTCCGCGCGGTTTCTTTACGATTCCTTGCCGAAGGCGTCGGCAGGAGGTTGAATGCGGGCCGTTGTTTTGGGCCAAATCCAAAACCACATCATGAACCGTTTCATCCTCTCGACGGCGGCCCTCCTTGCGTGGGCAACCGGCACCACACAGGCCCAGGATTGCGGCCTGTTCTTCAGCGAATATGCTGAGGGAAGCTCCTTCAACAAGTACGTGGAGGTCTACAACCCCACCGGATCGAGCATCGCGCTCGACGGGATTTCCATTGAAGTGTACATGAACGGTGCGACCGACGCCAGCAGCTCCATGGCCCTGACCGGAGCACTCGGAGCCGGCGAAACCGCGTTGTACGCGCACCCCTCGGCAGACGCCTCGATCCTCGCCTTGGCGACGGAAACGAACGGCGCGGTCATCAACTGGAACGGCAACGACGCGGTCCTGCTGCGCGGCGCCTCCGGCGAAGTCCTCGACGTCATCGGCGAAATCGGCTCATCCGCCAACTTCGTGGTCGCCGACGCCGACACGAAGGACAACACCCTCGTCCGCAAGCCCGAAGTCGGAAACGGCAACAGCAACTGGGCCGCTGCCGCGGGAACGGACGCCGCCACTTCCGAGTGGATTGCGCTGCCGAACAACGACTGGACGGACGCCGGTGCGCACACGTGCACGGCGGTTTGTGCTGCAACTCCCGCCAGCGAATTCACACTCCGCGTATTGCATAACAACGACGGCGAATCCAGCCTCCTCGTGGTGGACCACTTCCTCGCCACTGTCAACGCGGAGCGCGCGGCATCAGCGGCAGAAGGCGTTCCGACCATCATGTTGAGCTCAGGAGATAACTTCCTCGCAGGTTCGATCTTCACGTTGAGCCAAAACACGAACACCTATTACGACGCGATGGCCCTCGATCGCATCGGGTACGACGCCTTGTGCCTCGGCAACCACGATTTCGACTTCGGCCCCGCTGTGCTCGCGGACTTCATCGAGAGCTACGAATTGACGACGCCTCCGTATTTGAGCGCAAACTTGGACTTCTCGACGGAGCCGGAGTTGGCTGGCCTAGCGGCTGCGGGCCGCATCTTGCCTTCGACCGTCTTGAACGTGGAAGGCGAGCAAGTGGCCGTCATCGGGTTGACGACGCCGTTGTTGAACGGCATTTCGAGCCCCGGTTTGGTCGGCATCAACTCCGACATCGTGGGCGTGGTCCAAACCGAAGTAGACGCCTACGAAGCCGCCGGCATCAATAAGATCATCGTCATCTCGCACTTGCAATCGGTGACGAACGACATGGAGTTGGCCGGAGCCTTGACGGGCGTCGACCTCATCATCGCAGGCGGGGGTGACCAATTGCTCACCAACTCCTTGTACGACACGGACTACGACGTCTACGGCAGCTACCCGCTCGCCACGACCGACGCCGAAGGTGGCCCGGCCTACGTGGTCACGACCATCGGCAACTACCGCTTCCTCGGTAGCCTCAAGATGACCTTCGATGCGGACGGAAACGTCACCAACATCCACAGCGACGAGAGCGACGTCATCCAAGTAGACACGAGCGAAGGCGCCGCTTCCGATGCGGACATGTACACCAACGTCGTAGCTCCCCTTGAAATCGCGCTGTCCCAAACCCAAGTCATCGCGACCACGGAAATCGACTTCGATGTGCGCAAGAACATCATCCGCTCGCGCGAAACCGGCATCGGCAACATCATCGCCGACTCGTACTTGAGCAAGGCCCGCGAATGGGCGCTGATGGAAGGCCACGATGTGCCTCAAATGGGCTTCGCCAACGGCGGTGGCATCCGCTCCAACACGATTTACCCCGCGGGCGAAATCACAGATCAAGACGCCGGCAACATCCTGCCGTTCCCAAACTACATCTCGATCATGGAGGACGTTCCCTCCTACGTCGTCAAGTACGTCTTCGAAAACGCTTACAGCCAAGTGAGCTTGGATGAAACGGGCGAACTCGTTGGCGACGACGGCCGCTTCGCCCACCTTGCGGACGCGACGATCATCTACGACATCGCGGGCGAAGCTTACACCCACGACGCATCAGGCGCTCCAGTGGTCGAAGGCAGCCGCATCGTCAGCATGGTGCTCGCCGACGGCACGGTGGTCGTCGAAAACGGCGTGGCCGTGGAAGGTGTGACCGTGGACATCGCCTCGGTGGACTTCTCGTTGAACGGCGGTGACTTCTACCCGTTTGACCTCGCGGGCTCGCCGGTGTTGGTTTCGGAATTCGCGGCGCTCGACGCGTTCATTGACTACTTGACAACGGATTTGGGCGGACTCGTTGAGGCGGCTGAATACATGCAAGATCCGGGCATGGATGCGGGCCGCATTCAAGTCCAAACCCCGACCTGCGACGACCCCACGGCCTGCACCTACTTGCAGGACACGTTCTGCTTCTACGCGGACGACTGCGGCGTATGCAACGGCGACGGAAGCACCTGCATCGAAGGGTGCACGAACGAGCTGGCTTGCAACTACTACGATTTGGCGGTCATCGACGATGGGTCTTGCATCGTCCCGACCCCGGGCAACCCCTGCCCCACGACGGTTTCAGTGACCGTTTCGAACGGATCCGATGACGTGGAAGAGCAGCTCGACCCATCGAACCCCTACTTCAGCGGTTATCCGTACATGGATTCAAGCGACCTCGAATTGACCTTCGATGGTGGCGACCAAGAAGTAGGCATTCGCTTCGCTTCGTTGGCGGTACCTGCAGGTGCAACCATCACCGAGGCGTACATCCAATTCACAGCCGACGCTTCGCACGATGAGGAGACGAATTTGACGGTCCTCGTGGAGAACAGCGTGAACCCCGTGACGTACTCGGCTGATGTGCTCAACGATGTGAGCAATCGCGAGAAGTTCCAATTGCCGGTGGATTGGTCGAACGTGCCCGCTTGGACGGCGGGATTGGCCGGATTGGATCAGCGGACCCCGGATTTGGCCGCGCTCGTTCAGCACATCGTCGACAGCGAAGGCTGGGCATCGGGCAACCCGATCAACTTCATCATCACGGGAACGGGACGCCGCGAAGCCGAATCCTTCGAGAACGACGAAGCCGATGCTTCACTCGCTCCAACGCTCGTCGTGAGCTACCAAGAACTGAGCGGTGAAGGCTGCACGGACAACGCGGCGAGCAACTACGACCCCGCAGCCGTCATCGACAACGGCACGTGCACGTACGAAGTGAGCTTCGCCGTGGCGACCGGATCGGACGACGTAGAAGAGACGTTGAACACGGATGCGACCTACTACGACGGCGGCTTGCCTTACATGGATTCAAGCGACCTTGAACTCGTCCAAGACGGCGATGCGAACCAAGCCGTTGGTGTGCGTTTCACGGGCTTGAACATTGCTCAAGGCCAAACCATCGCCTCCGCCTACATCCAATTCGCCACCGACGAAGTGAGCACGGGCGCGGCGGCCATTGAAATCGCGATCCAAGACGCGGCCGACACCGAAACGTTCGACCCGAACACGGCCTTCGACGCGAGCGGACGCCCGACCCTCGGTGCGACCGTTTCATGGGACGTTCCGGAGTGGTTGACGGTGGGTGAAGCGGGTGCGGATCAGCGGACGCCGGATTTGGCCAGCTTGCTCCAGGCCATCGTTGACCGCGCGGACTGGTCTCCGTACAACGCGGTGACGTTCATCCTCACCGGTTCCGGCACGCGGACGGCTGAAGCCTTCGAAGGCGATGCGGCCCTCGCTCCCCGCCTCGTCGTGGAAGTGCTCGGCACGCCGGCATTGGCCCTCGGTTGCACCGACGAAGCAGCGACCAACTACGACGCCAGCGCTGGCATCGACGACGGATCATGCACCTACCTCGTCGTCGCGACCATCGCGGAAATCCAGGAAGGGCAGTTGACGGAAGCCTTCACGGGCACGCCCGTGACGACATCTGGTGTGGTCACCTACGTGAACGGCTCGTTCTTCATCTTGCAAGACGGAACGGGCGCTTACTCGGCCATCTCTGCCTACAGCAGCGGACACGGTTTGAGCGTGGGTGACGACGTCACAGTGACCGCCTCGGTGACCGAATACAACGGACTGACCGAACTCATCAGCTTCACGGACATCACCGCCAACGGCACGGCAGCCCTCCCGGCAGCGGAGGTCCTCGGAACGGGCGAACTGAACGATGAGCAATGGGAAAGCGTCCTCGTGGCCACCACGGGTGAAGTTTCCGCCCTGGCAAACCAGTACGGCGAATGGCTCTTGAACGATGGCTCGGGCGATGTGCAGGTTGACGATTACGATTTGTCGGTGCCTGCGGATTTGGCCCTCGGTCAGGTCTACTACGTGGAAGGTCCGTTGACTTACGCCTTCGGTGCATTTGAATTGCGCGCCTTGGTGCAAGAACTGCAGCCGGCGGTTTGCCAACTCGGCGTGGTGTACGTCTCGGAGAGCCACACGAGCGGCGATCCCGCTGACTACATTGAGATTTACAACAGCGGTTCTGAGGACTGCTCGTTGGCCGGGTTCCAACTCGATGACAACACCACGGTCAACGACCTCGTGTTCGGTGACGTCATCGTTCCAGCAGATGGATACTGGCTTGGCTACGAAGACGCCGAAGGCAGCTTCACGAGCGGTCTCTCGAGCGGCGGCGACATCGTCGTGTTGCAAGACCCGTCTGGCAACCAGCTCGTGGTCGATGCAGGTCCTTCAAACGGGACTTACTCGGTGAGCTACACTGCAGGAGGAATCGGCTGCTACACGGAACCGACCCCAGGAGCAGACAACGGTGACTGCATCGTTCCAGGTTGCACGGACTCAACGGCCTGCAATTACGAGGACACCGCCACAGTGGACGATGGTTCCTGCACCTACAGCGACGGCATCGTGGACTGCTCCGGTGCTTGCATCAACGATGCAGATGGCGATGGAATTTGTGACGAGAACGAAGAAGCTGGAATCGGTGCCTGCCAACTTGGCGTGGTCTACGTAAGTGAAGCGCATTCGGAAGGCGGTGCTGCGGGTTACGGCAACGACTACATCGAGTTATTCAACTCGGGAGCGGTCGACTGCTCATTGGCTGGATTCAAGTTGGATGACAGCGAAACGTTGTCCGACTTGACCTTTGGGGAAGTCCTGATTCCTGCCGGTGGATACTGGTTGGGCATCAAGGATGAGGTGGGTTCGTTCACGAGCGGACTCGGTGCAAACGGCGATTTTGTGGTCTTCGGTGACCCCCAGGGCAATACCCTAATTGTGGAACTGGCTTCAGCGGCTGGAACGGCCGCCCAAAACTTCGACGCCGCAGGAAACGGTTGCTACGCCCTCCCCACCCCGGGAGCGGCCAACGGCGACTGCGTTCCTGTGGGTTGCATGGACGCCACGGCTTGCAACTACAATGCAGATGCTGCAATCGATGACAACACCTGCACGTTCGCAGCAGCGTTCCAAGATTGTGATGGCAATTGCCTGAACGATTCAGACGGCAACGGGGTTTGTGACGAACTCGAAGGTGACGGTGCCATCCAAGCTTGCCAACTCGGTGTGGTTTACGTTAGTGAAGCACACACGAGTGGTGAACCGAATGACTACATTGAGATTTACAACAGCGGCTCAGTTGACTGCATGCTCACGGGCTTTCAATTGGACGATGCGTTGGAATTGGCGGACCTGACCTTCGGAGAAGTCATCATCGAAGCCGGTGGTTACTGGGTTGGTTATGAAGACGCCCCCGGTTCATTCACGAGCGGTTTGTCGAGCGGCGGTGACCTCGTGGTCTTTGCCGACCCGCAAGGCAACACGTTGATCGTGGAAGCCGGCCCGAGCATCGGCATCTTGTCGAAGAGCTTCGACGCGGAAGGCAACGGCTGCTACACCCTGCCCACGCCGGGTGCCGCAAACAACGCGTGCGGAGTGGTCGGCTGCACCGACGCCACGGCGTGCAATTTCAACAGCGAAGCGACCGCCGACGACGGGTCGTGCACGTTCAGCGACGGCATCCTCGACTGCGACGGGGTTTGCGTCAACGATGCAGACGGTGACGGGATTTGTGATGAAAACGAAGCCCTCGAAGGCTGCACGGACCCGATGGCTGAGAATTACAACGCCCAAGCGAACCTGGACGACGGTTCTTGCTGGAACAGCGACCTCGCCTTCACGGTGGCCGGCACGCACGGCACCGGCCAATTCGACGCCGGCGCCGCCGAGATCGTCGATTACCACGCCGGCACGCAGCGGTTGTTCTACGTCAACGCTTCTGCCCGGACGGTGGACGCCCTCGACATGAGCGACCCGAACAACTTGACGCTCGCCTTCACGTTCGACGCGACGGCGTATGGTTCGAGCGCGAACGGGCTCGTCGTCTTCGGCGATCACGTGGCCGTTGCGATTGAGGGCAATGCCATCGATGAGCAAGGCCAAATCGTCATCATCGACACCGACGGCAACTTCGTCAGCAGCGCGCCCGCGGGCTACCTGCCCGACGCGGTCACCGTTTCGCACGATGGCACGACGCTCGCTGTGGCGAACGAAGGCCAGCCGAGCGAGGATTACACCTACGACCCGGTCGGTTCGACGACCCTCATTGACGTGACGAACCCGGCCAGCCCGGTCGCAACGCAGGTCAGCTTCGCGGGCATTACGGAGGCGATGTTGGATGAATCGGTGCGGATTTTTGGCCCGAACGCCAGCATCGAGCAAGACCTCGAGCCGGAATACAGCGCCTTCAGCGGCGACGACAGCAAGGTCTACGTGAGCTGCCAGGAGAACAACTGCATCATCACGATCGACGTGGCGAGCGGCCAGGTGGAGAACATTTGGGGCCTCGGCTTCAAGGACCACGCGCTCGCGGGCAATGCGCTCGACGCTTCGAACCAGGACGACGCCATTAACATCGCGAACTGGCCGGTGAAGGGTGTGTTCATGCCGGACGCCATCCACTCGTACGAGGTGGCAGGCCAAACCTACCTCGTCGCCGCCAACGAGGGCGACTCCCGCGACTACAGCGGCTACTCGGAGGAAGCGCGCGTAAAGGACGTGACCCTCGACCCGACGGCGTTCCCGAACGCGGCGGAACTGCAGTTGCCGGAGAACCTCGGCCGCTTGCTCATCACGACGAGCATGGGCGACACGGACGGCGACGGCGATTTCGACGAGCTGTACTCGTTCGGCGGTCGGTCGTTCACGATTTACACGGCGGAAGGGGATTTGGTCTACGACAGCGGCGACGATTTCGAACACATCCTGTCGGTGCTGCACCCGAACGACTTCAACTCCACCAACTCGGGCAACGACAGCTTCGACAACCGTTCGGACGACAAAGGCCCTGAGCCCGAAGGCATTGACATCGGCGTCATCAACGGCCGCACCTACGCGTTCATCGGCCTCGAGCGCATGAGCGGCGTGATGATCTACGACATCACCGATCCGACGGCTCCGGTGTACCAGCGCTACCTCTCGAACCGCGACTTCGCCGTGGACAACAACGCGTTGCAACTCGACGCAGGCGCGGCCG
This sequence comes from uncultured Flavobacteriales bacterium, assembly GCA_965656785.1. Lineage (GTDB taxonomy): Bacteria > Bacteroidota > Bacteroidia > Flavobacteriales_D > Sanyastnellaceae > JALQTD01. Next base: position 16,190 of record CBFHLY010000020.1, on the reverse strand, counting down.
GCGACCTCGGTCCGGAAGGCCTCGTGTTCATCCCCGGAGCAAACTCCCCGGACGGCCAGGACTACCTCGTGACATCGAACGAGATCTCCGGAACGGTGACGGCTTACGCGCTGACCAGCAGCGTGGTGGCTCCGGAAGTGGCGGTTTGCCAGCTCGGCGTGGTGTACGTCAGCGAGGCGCACACGAGCGGTGACCCCGAAGACTACATCGAGCTCTACAACAGCGGTTCGGAAGACTGCTCGCTCGAAGGGTTCCAACTCGACGACAACACGGCGTTGACGGACTTGACATTCGGTAATGTCGTGATCGCAGCGGGCGGCTACTGGCTCGGCTACGAAGACGCGGAGGGTTCATTCGGCAGCGGCTTGTCAAGCGGTGGCGACATCGTGGTGCTCGGCAACGGACTTGGCGACCAGCTCGTCGTGACCTTGGGCGGCAGCATCGGTGGCTACTCGCAGAGCTTCGACGCGGAAGGCAACGGCTGCTACACGGAGCCGACACCGGGAGCCGACAACGCCGCGTGCGAGGAAACCCAACTCGTGACGGTGGACGACCTCGGTTGCACGTACGCCGGTGCCTGCAACTTCAACCCGGACGCGTTGTTTGACGACGGCTCGTGCGTGTACTTGCCGGGTGACTTGACCGGAAACGGCGTTGTGGATGCCCTCGACTTGCTCGACTTCTTGGCTTCGTTCACTTCGACCTGTTCAACCATTGGATTCTGACCACGCTTCCCGCAACGGCGGGTGAGTTGACCGACGAAGCCGGGCCCTGCGGGGTCCGGCTTTATCTTTATCGCATGATTCGACCCCTGATCGCCTTTGCTGGGTGGTGCATGTTCAGCAGTTTGTCGGCCCAAATCGTGGTGAACGAAGCTTCGAGCTCGGGCGGTATGCAGGACGTGCTCGGCGCGGACGTGGATTGGTTGGAGCTGCGCAATTTGGGGAGCGCGCCGGCGGAACTCGCCGGGATGTGGCTGTCCGATGACGCACAGGAGTGGGCGAAGTGGGCGTTTCCGGCCTCCAGCCCCGCCCTTGCGCCGGGTGAGCGCCGGGTGGTGCTCGCTTCGGGCCGCGGGACCGTGGAAGCATGGGAGCTCGCGGTACACGAGGGGCAAGCCTTTCGGTACGCCACCGAAGCGCCGGCCGCTTGGCGCGAACCGGGGTTCGACGACGCGGACTGGGCCGTGGGAACGGGCGGGTTCGGCGTTGGCGACGGCGATGACGCCACCGTGTTGCCCAGCGGATCGCACGCCGTTTACCTCAGGCGGACGTTTGACGTGGACGAGCCGGACGACGTGGCGTTGGCGCTGTTGGCCGTGGACGCCGACGACGGGTTCATCGCGTACTTGAATGGCCGGGAGATCGGGCGGTCCGAGAACATGCAGTGGGCCACGCCGGGGTTGGCGGTGCCGGTGCCTGCTTGGTCGACGGAGGCCCAGCTGTACCAGGGGGAAGCGCCGGAGGTCGTCGCGCTGGATTTGGGTCGGTGGTTGCGCGCGGGGGAGAATGCGTTCGCGTTGGAGGTGCATGGCGTGCTGGGGGGATCGGCGGATTTGACGGCGCGGCCGTTTTTGGCCTTGGGCTTGGTGGAAGGCCAAACCGCCACCCCGCTGCCCCCGTGGCTCCTGCCGCCCGCCGAGCCCATGCACACGAACTTCAAGTTGCAGGCGGGCGAAACCGTGGTGCTCACCTCGCCCAGCGGCCTCCCCATCGACGCCCTGCCCCTCCCCGACGGCTTGCGGCTCGGCCTCAGCACCGGACGCGCGGCGGCGAACCCGTCGGCCACCTGCGTGTTCGACGAGCCGACGCCCGGTGCGGCGAACGGATCGACTTGCTTCAGCGGCATCGCGCCTGCGCCAGCGCTTGAACCGGCGTCCGGCTGGTACGGCTCCCCGGTGACCGTGAGCGGCGATGGCGTTCGGTTCACGCTCGACGGGAGCGACCCGACGGCGAATTCGCCCGTGCTCCAAGGGGCGATTCCGATTGCGAACACCGCGGTCGTCCACGCCCGGACGTACGCAGCGGGCCTCGTCCCCAGCGAAGTCGTCACGCGCACCTACTTCATCGGCGAAGACGAACCCGCCGTCCCCGTGGTCAGCATCGCCACGCACCCCGACCACCTGTGGGATTGGGAGACGGGGATTTATGTGCTCGGGCCCAATGCGCAGCCGGACTACCCGTTTTTGGACGCGAATTTTTGGCAGCCGTGGTCGCGGTTCAGCCGGTACGCTTGGTTCGACGATGGAGGCACGCTGATCGATGCGGGGGCGCTGGACTTGGAAATCCACGGCGGGTGGTCGCGGGGAGAACCCCAAAAGTCCTTCCGCCTCGACTTCAAAAACCGCTACTCCGGCGACTTGCAGGTCCCCGTCTTCGCCGACCGCCCCGGAATGGCCGCCTTCGGTAACCTGAACCTGCGCAACGGCGGGCAAACCAGCTGGACGAACAAGCTGAAGGACGGATTCTTGTCGACGTTGGCGCTCCAGGATTTGCGGGCCCCGGCGGGCGCGTGGCAACCGGTGGAGCTGTGGTTGAATGGCGAATACTGGGGGGCGTATGGCGCTCGGGAGAAGACCGACGAGCGGTGGATCGCGGACGCTTACGGGATTCCGGAGGAGGACGTGGACCTCCTGAACCAGTGGGAGCCGCTGGAGGGGCCGCCGTCGGCGTTCGATGTGTCGGTCGCTCCGTTGTTGGAACTGGAGGGGGAAGCGTTCGCTGCGCGGTTTGGCCAAACCTTCGACCTCCCCGCCTACATCGACTACTTCGCGCTGCAAATCCACGGCCAAAACATCGACTGGCTCTCGGCCGATTGGGGCACGAAGAACATGAAGTACTTCCGCGACGGGCGCGAGGGCGGGCCGTGGCGGTACATCCTGTTCGACCTCGATGCGACCTTCGGCGAGTGGGGCACGCCCCCGTCCTTCAATGCCCTGAACGCCGCGCTCAACCCGCCCTACCCGACGGTGCACAGCGACGTGTTCGAGGCGTTCCTCGACCACCCCGAGCTGCGGTGCCAATTCGTGACGCGCTACACGGACCTGCTGAATTCGACCTTCGAGCCGAACGCGTTCGAGGCGCGGCTGTGGGAGGCGGCCGAGGCCTTGGCGCCCGCGATGCCGCGGCACGTGGACCGCTGGGATTCGCCGGTTTCCGTGGAATACTGGCAGCAGCAGGTGGGCCAAATCGCGCAAAGCAACGCCGCCCGCATCGCCCCTTCTCGTGCCCACCTCGGCACGACCCTCAACCTCGGCTCCGCTCACACGGTCACGACGACTTGGGCTCCGACCGGCGGCGGAACCGTGACGGTCAACGACCTCCCTGGCGCGATCCCGAGCTGGACGGGCGACTACTACGGGGCGTGCCCGATCGAGTTGGCGGCTTGGCCCGCGGACGGCTTCGGCTTCACCGGCTGGGACGCGAACGCGCACGGCACCGACCTCGACTTGTCGGCCCCTTTCCTGTCCGTGGAACTCACCACCTCCGACCTGTTCCGGGCGAACTTCGCGCCCTGCCTCGGCAGCGCCGAACTCGTCATCAGCACCCTTCCCGACGGTTCGTTCCTCGCCACAGCGACCGGCCTGCCCGCCCCCGGCCTCATCCGGTGGTGGCAAAACGGAACCGCCATCGCAGAAGGAACCGCGTGCAACACCGCCGACCCGGACCTGCCGCTCCATGCCACCCTGACCGTCGGGGACTGCACCCTCGTAGTGAGCGCGGACGGCGAAACCGGGCCGACGGAAGTGGCGGAGCTGGAGGAAGAGCGCGGGCGCATTGTGCCAAATCCGGCGACGACGATGGCCAAGCTGAGCCCACCGCCCGGCGCCGAACGCGCCACCGTAACGGCGATGGGACGCGTCATCGACGAAGTAAGGGCGGATGCGATCTTGGACGTGTCGGATTGGCCGGCTGGGGTGTACATCGTGGCTTGGCATAAGGGAATTGAATACCTGTCATCACAACGGTTGATGGTTCTGCATTGAGTCCGGTTGGCCGCCTGCCTTAGCTTCGCACTGGGCGCGTTCACTCAAACCTCAATGAAATGGCAGTTCGTTCGATGAATCCCGCAGTCCTGTTGATGGGCGCAGCGCTGTTGTTGGCGGCATGCTCAGGGCCGGAAGAAGTGCGCGAACTGCGCAGCGAAACCATGACCATCGTGCTCGAAGCCCCGCTGTTCGAAGGCCCCAATCCCGGCCAGTACGAATGGGTGTTCGACCTCGCCGAGTCCCTGCAACTGGAGGGGCCACGTGAGGTGAAGCGCGCGCATTTAACGCAAGCGGTGTTGACGCCTGGGGATTCGCTGGGATTCCAACGGATGCGCTCGTTCGTGCTCTCGCTCGCCAGCGACAACCCGGAAGTGAGCATGCAGGAAGTGGCGTTCGTCAACCCGGTGGACGCCTCGTCGGCGTCGATTGCCATGGAGGTGGCGGAGGCGGTGGATGTGGCCGCACACCTGGCGGAGGGCAAGGCCTATGTGGTGCTGGACGTGGACCTTGCCGAAGATGAATGGGAACTAAACCGCACCCTGTCCCTCGACCTGACCCTTGAACTTGGATTGAATTGATCGCATCATGAAACACCCTTTCTTCTTGTTGGCCACCCTGGCCGCGTTTGCAGTGGGCTCATTGGGCTTCACGTTGGACAAGCCCTCGGGCGATGACCTGATCGGCGTTTGGGAACCGAGCAACGGACGCGCTCGGGTGAAAATCGATCGGATTGGCGAGAAGTATTACGGACGCATTGTTTGGCTCATCGAGCCCAACGACCCGGAAACCGGCGAGCCGAAAACGGACAAAAACAACCCGGATCCCACGCTGCAAAACGTTCCGCTCAAAGGCTACAGGATGCTGAAGGACTTCGTCTACCAGGAGGATGGCACCTGGGCGGAAGGCACCATTTACGACCCGCTCAACGGCAGCACCTACAGCTGCATCATCACGATGACCGACCCCAACACGCTGGACATCCGGGGCTTCATCGGCGTCCAGGCGTTGGGCCGGACCGACGTGTGGAAACGCCTTGCGATGCCGAAGCGATGAAGGCAGTACGCGGTTGGTTGCTCGCAATGGTCCTCGCGCCTGCAGTGTGTGCGGCGCAGGTGGATTCGACGGACGTGTTCGAGGAGGAAATCGATTTCAGTTTGTACGATGACTTGTCGTTCGCGGATGCGGGAGCACGGCGTTACTGTTCGCCCAAAATCGAAGGCCTGAGCCCGGCGAAGCTCATCTCGATCGGCTACGATTTCCAAGGACCGTACACGCTGAACGCCGGGGACCTCCTCGGTGCCGATGGGGAAGTGATTGCCGCGGGCAGCGATGCTCGGGTGCAGGCCACTCACGGGATGCGGTTGGCGGCGAACATTCCGGTGATCTCGAAGACGAGCTTGGTTTGGCAAATGGGGGCCAATTATTGGAACACCCGCTATGATTACGAAGTGGCACCGGTCGACGACGCGAATCCGCTGCACCAAACCTTGTCGGAGCACGGCTTGCGGACGATGGGCCTGAACACGACGGCGTTCAAGCCCTTGAACGACCGGGAATTCCTGCTGTTTCAAGGGTCGGCCGACCTGAGCGGCAACTACGGCTTCGGCTTGATGCCGGGCCAGTACTTGAAGTATTCAGCGGCTTTGATTTACGGGCAGCGTCCGACCGAACGGAAGCAGTGGGGCGTGGGGTTGGCGCGGACGTACCGCGTGGGCGAAATCAACTACATCCCGGTGGTGCTGTACAACGCCACGGATGCACGGAACCGGTGGGGAGCGGAAGTGCTGTTCCCGGCGCGGGCCCACGTGCGCCGAACGCTCTCGCCGCGGAAGATGCTCTTTTTCGGTTACGAGCTCGAGGGGCAGTCGTACCGGCTTTGGAACGACGTGGACGGCGCGGATTTGCGACCGGAGGACCTGGAGGTCCGGCGGGGCGAGGCGCGCGTTCGCTTGGTGTACGAGGCGTCGGTGAAGGATTTCATTTGGATTTCAGTCCAAACCGGTTACCGCATCAACTACCGCTTCGACGTGGATCGATTGGTGGACGGCGACGAAATCTACCGGGCCTTCGGCTTGCTCCGCGACGACGCGTACGCCCAGGTCAATGGGCTGGGCAACCCGTTTTACGTGAACGTGAGCTTGAATTTGGTCAGCCCCTGACGGGCGCAGCGCGGAAAACCGCTCGATCAGCAAGGCAATCCGAACACGGCGAGCACCAAGAGGAAATCGCTGATGCCGACCCACTCGTCGCCATTCAGGTCGGTGGTGCACGCCCCCGTGCAGCCGAATTCGCTCAAGATGTGCAGCACATCGGAGATGGTGACCAAGCCGTCGGCATTGAAATCCCCGGGACACGCCTCAGCGCAGTCGGCGGCAACGGTGAAGGTCGTGCTGTACGACCACGATGAAGGCGGATATGGGACTGCTTGGAGGTACAGCTGAAACAGCTCACCCGTCCCCGGCTCCACCCCATCGACCACCCAAGCGAAGCTCCCTGTATTCTCCACTGCGCCCAACGAAAACCACGCAGCATTCAAGGTCGCGTTGATCAAACTCAGCGCCACCTCGCCGTTGGGATCCCCGCCCGTCCACGAAACGAACACGGTATCGCCCAAACACACTTCCAACACCAACGGGTCAAATGACAAATCCGGATACACGCACGTCCCGTCATTGTATGTCGCCAACGGATTGAAATTCAACGCTCCGGAATCCGTGCACCCCAGCACGTCGTCCGCGTAATAGCACGATCCGTCATCGACCTCCGCGGCCGGGTCGTGGTTCATGGCGCTCGGGTCGGTGCACCCGAAAATGGGGTCCGTGCACGAGCCGTCGTCCGCGAGGGCGTTCGGGTCGAAATTGAATGCCCCCTCATCCGTACAGCCCAGGAATTCCTCGCACGTCGCGTTCACCCCCACGACGCCACTCGCGCCGCCCTCGCCCGAAGCGATCTCCTCGGAATTGAGCAGCAAGGTCCACGAGATTTCGGCGAGGTAAGCGCCGCCGCCCGCCGTGTAGGTGTAGCAGCCGGTGGGAAGGCAGAATTCGGTTTGGCCTTCATCGCCCGACGGGAGGGTAAAAGCGGCCTGCCAAACGCCGAGGGCATCGTAAAAGGCCAACTCGTTGCCATTCCAGCCGTCGCCGTACCCGTCGAACAGGTTCAGGGTCAACAAGGTGTCTTCGCCGCAGTCCAGCGGGTACGTGCACGTCCCATCGTCGTCCACGGCAAACGGATTATAATTCAGCGCCGCCTCGTCGGTGCAGCCGTACGTGGCGAAGAGTTGACCCGCCGCGATGGGTTCGCCGGGCTTCGCGTTGTACGCGTAATCCAGCAGGGTCACTGCGTCTCCGGACTCGCTGACCTCGAGGCGCATCCAGCCGTAATGGAAGCGCTCCGCGATGGTGAATTTCACGCCCGCGTAAGCGATTTGGCCTTGCCAATCTGGGTAAGCCGGCGAGGAAATGACGTGCTGCGTCTCGAGCTCCGTGGTGTACTCCCAATTGCCGACCGCCCCGATGGAATCCCCGGCTTGCAGCAGCGCGAGGTTTGTGGAACCGGGCGCGCACAGGCCCGATTTGTGGTACGTTTCCAAGCGGAAGTGGTCGTTGATGTACCACAGGCCAAAATCCGCATCCCCCACCCCCCACGTGAACCACTTCCACTCCAAGCCCCCGCTCGACACGGCGACGCTCCCTTCCGGCGTGACGTCCTCGTGCACGATGCCGTACGGATCGGCAAAATCCAGGGTCAGGGACTGCGTCAAATCCATCCCGTCCGAACCGCCTTCGATGAGCGCGGGGTCCCAATCCAGCACCACGTTCACGTCGGCCGCGTCGCTGTGCTGCATTGCGCTGCCCGCAAAGGACACCTCGACCTGCGTTGCATTCAAGCGCTCAACGTGCACGGTCAGGCCCTCCGGCACGTTGGTCGCCTCGACGCCTTCGCCCGGGCCGACTGCGTCGAACTCCGCCCAGGTCGCCCCGTGCAGCTCCATGAGCCGGTGGGAACCGATGCTGCCCGTGTTGGCGGCCGATTCGTGGAAGGTCGTTTGGGTGTAGGCGAGCACGGGGCCTTGCACCTCCCCCGCTTCGATGGGGGCACCCGGCGCTTCGTTGTACGCCATGTCGAGTGCGTAATAGTGGTCGCCCGATTCGCTCACGCGCAGCCGAATCCAACCGTAATGCGCGTTGCCGCCGCGCTGAAATTCCACGCCGACGAAAGCGGTTTGGCCGTTCCAATCGGTGCAATCCGGGTTCGACAAGTCGAGCTGGTCGGGGTACCAAGGACCGGGCTCGGTGATGTCCGAATCGGGGCCGATGAGCGTGCCCGCGGGAAGCGGCGTCAACTGGGAAGTTCCGGGGTTGCAGATGGCGCCGTTTCCGTAGGTCTCGAGTTTGATTTGGTCCAAATCGTAGTGGAAAAAGCCAAAATCCGCCGCCTCCACCCCCATCGTGAACCACGTCCACTGGCGGCCCTCGAAGAAGTTGTGAGCGTCCTCCACCAAATCCACGAACACCACCTCATACGGATCCCGGAACTCCAGCCCCAAATCGGTCTTCGACGGGTTGTAGAGGTCGGCCAAGGTCACGTCGTCGAACGGCGCCGCGGTGAAGTGAAGGCCGATGGAATCCACTGAATTCGAGGCGGCGTGGGCGGCGACTTGCCCGCTTAGCTGGAGCAAGGCGTGGGTGGCATCGGTGACCACCACCGACAACGTCAGGCCTTCGGGCACGTTGCTCGTCGTGAAATCCACCCCGGGGGCGAGGGGGCCGGTGGCGGCGAATTGCAGGTCGAGGAGCGCGATCGGGATTTGGCTTTCCACAGAGCCGTCGTTCGCATCCGATTCCTCAAACGCCCCTTCGAGGTAGACCAAACGCGGCAAGAACTCCTCCTGCAGGAACACCGACGCCTGGTTCTCCGGCGACCACAGGTTGTTCCGCCCCCCGACCTCGGAGCACATCGCCGCCACCATGCGCGCCCTCTGGCCCGTGGTGAACATGCTCGAACAGTTCGCGTAGTCCATGAAGTTTTGGACGTTGTCGAGGGAGCCGCAAGAGGCGGCGTCCAGGGCGCAACCCCAGTTGCCGATGGTGTTGGGCGTGTCTTCGACCTCGTCGTCGTGGAGGCACGCTTCGGCGGATTGGTGCGCGTTTTGGTCGCCCCAGGTGTGCTTCAAATTCGCCCAGTGCCCCACCTCGTGCGTGAGGATCTTGTAATGGGTCCAAACCGCGGTTTCCGTCCGCCCGACCGCCCAGTACGAAGCCACAATCCCGTCGTAAATCGAAGCGCTCCCCTCCACGTCCGCGGGATAAAAAGCGAAGGCCGATCCGTTTCCGCCATTCGAGGATTGGACCACCCAAATGTTCAGGTAGCGCGTGGGATCCCACTGGATCAGCTCCTTCAACCCGATGTTGCTCCCGTTGTAGGTGTGGTGCGATTGGAGGCGGTTGATGCCCGTGGTCGGCTCGCCATTGGGCGCAAAATCCGCCAGCCGAAAGGACATCCCCACATCGGCGACCAGGTCCACGAAACTCGCGTGCACCTCGGTGAGCTCGGGGTTCGTGGCCGAAAAATCCTCGTTGAGCTGGACCACCGCTTCGTGGATTTGGGCATCCGAGATGTTCTCTTCGCCACCGTCGTGGACGACGTGGAACACGACCGGAATCACCAGTTCGGATGGCAAATCATCCAAGGCTTCCATCGAAAACGCCTGGGTGAAATTCGACAGGAACTGCGCCCGCGCGGATTGCTCCACCTGCCATTCCGGGTGCTCGTCGTGCATGCGCTGGGTTTGCTCGGCATGATCGCAGCGGTGCTGGGCTTGGGCGGTGAGCGCAGCGAAAAGGAGAAACAAAAACGGGAGGCGGTGGACGTTCATGGCGGTCAATTCGGGCCCGAAGTCATCCACCAGGAGGGGTTCGTCCGAAGGCTTCTGAATATACGCCTTCTTTTATTGAGGTCAGTCGCAGCAGTTTTGGGTGCCAAAACCCGCGAGCAACACCGTAAAGTCCGCCATCGACACGATTCCATCCCCGTTGAAATCCCCGGGACAATCGCCCACGCACCCGAAGTACGTCAGGAAAGCCAACATATCGCGCAAATCCACCGTGCAATCGCCGTCCACGTCCGCTGTGCACGCCCCCGGCTGGATGCCAAAGGTCGCCTCGGTCGCCTCCACCTCGTACGGCACGAACCCCGGTCCCACCACCTCGTACGGCGTGGCGCCACCGCCCAGCCCCACGGTCGTCGAATCCGCCCCGCCGATGACGTCCCACGTCAGGCTGAACAAGGAATCCCCCGCCGCGATCGCCACGGCTTCCAACGTCGGGTCGAACCACGAGCACAGGATTTGGTCGGCTCCTTCCGACGCGTTGCCCGCGTTGAAATTCGGGAGGACGCCCGCTTCGGCCGAGGTGAAGTCGAGCTGCGCGGGGTCGAAGGGCAGGCTGGTTTGGAAGGAGAGCAACGCCACGGGTTGGGTGGCGACGACGTGCACCGTCAAGGCGCCCGCCGCGTACCCGCCTTCGAGGACGAAACCGACCGAGGGCTCCGTCACGGTGAGCGTGCCGGGTTCGAAGGACGCGTCGAAGAGGACGCCTTCCGGGGTGGCCACTTCGGCGAGGCCGGTCCAGGTGAGCGGGTAGACGCCGGCGGGTGCGGTCGCGTACAGTTCGAGGAGGACCGGGCCTTCCACCCCGTTGAGCGCGGGGTCGAACCAGGAGAGGGTCACGGTTTCGCCGTCGGTGGACCAGTTCGCCGCGCCGAAACCGGTGAGGGCGGGCGCGGTGACGTCGGTCAGGGTGAGGCCGGAAAGGCCGATGGCGGCTTGGAAGCTGCCGATGGGCGCGCCGACGCTCGCCGCGATGGGCAGCGTGATCGGGCTACCTGAGGCGGCTTCGAGGGTCGGCAGGGTGAACGTGGCCGTCGGGGTGGCGGCCGGAACGATGGGCAGGAGCACGCCTTCGTACGCGGTCGGGCGGGGGGCCAAATCCGCGCCGATGACTTCCCGCAACACCGGGAAATCGCTGAATCCCAGGGCGGTGGTGCCGCTGGGGGCGAGGACCGTGAATTCGAGCTCGAACAGGGCGGTGCCGTCGGGAACCGTCAGGGAGGACAGGCCGTCGTCGTACCAGGAATACGCCACGGCGCCGTCGGTTGCCGTCCAGTCCAGTCCCGGGAGGGCGGCGGGGATGAGGCCGGCGAGTTCCAGCGCGGCTGGGTCGTAGGTCAGGCTTCCCTGGCAGGACAGCACGTCCTCGAAGCCCGCCGCACGAACGGGCAGGGTGAACGCCTCCCCCGGGGTCAGGGCCAGTGAGTCCAGGGAGAACGCCACCGTTCCGGTCGCCACGGGCGGGTCCTCGGGATCCGTCCAGCCGCTCGTCGGCGCGATGGGCGGCCCCACCGTCACCGGGATGACCGAAAAGCCCGGACCGATGAACTCGATCGGCGTCGGCGCGTTCACCAGGGCGATGGACGTCGGGGTGGCGGTGGAATCGACCCACGAGAAGTGGAGCGTGAGGAGGGACGCGGGCGGGGTTTGGCCCGCCAACGCCGCGTCATACCAGGAGAACACCACGGTTCCCGCCGCCGGCTCCCCCACCGCCAACGAAGGCCAAGCCAGCGTGGACGCGCTGTCCAACGCCAACACCGCCGGGTCGTACGCCACCGTCCCTTGGGCGCTCAACAACGAGGGCATGCCGGCCACCGCCAGCGTCACCGCCAGCGGCTGCCCCTCCGGCGTCGCCACGAGCACGGCCCCTTGGCCGCTCGCCCACGACGCCCACAAAACCAGCACCGCCGTCCACAAACGCCTCATCGGACCACGTGCACTTGGATGGACCACGCGCCTTCCGATGTCAATGCGCGGACCACATACGTTCCCGCGGCGGGCATCGCCTCGACCACGGCGCCTTCCGCCGTGCGCCGCCACGCCACATCGACCAACCGGCCGGCCGCATCGCGCACTTGAAGTCCCGTCAAGCCCGGCAAAGCCAAGGTGAAGCCGTCCGATGTCGGGTTGGGCCACGCCTCGAGCGCACGCTCCATTTCCTCCACCTGCAGCGCCTCTTGCACGCCCGTCCAAACCGGCCGGCTGACCGTCAAGTCCACGCCGCACGCCTCACCCGGCACGCCCACTGACGTCAATCCGAGTTCGTCCCACGAAGCCCCTTCCGGCACGTCGAACACCCACGTGACCAACGAGCCGCTGAACTCGGTTTCCGAAGCGAATTGGAACGGGAAGCGTCCCGATCCGTGCATCTCCGGATTCGTGCGCATCGCCGCATCGTGCAGCGTCCAATCAACGAGCGCCCAGTCCGCCGGCCACGCCACGGTGAACTGCAAGCCGCGCAGCACGTCCTCCGTGGCTAGCGTCACGGCGAACAGCCCGTCGCCGAGCGCCGTCGCCGTCGCGCCCAACGGCAAGTCGAGCTCGTTGACCGGCATGCCGCCCATCGGCGCCCAACTGCCATCGACGTCCCCGCGCTTCACCGCCGTGAAGTCCACCACCGTCCCATCTTGCAACGTGGGCACCAGCAGTTCTGCGAGGAAGCCAAACGGATTCGTCGGGTCGGCAAACTGCACGTCGTTGGGCACCAACACCCAATCGTCTACCCCAGGATACGTCGAGGCTTGCTGCAGGATGACCTGTTGCATGAGGAGCAGGTCGAGCGTCGTCACCGTCCCCGAACCGTTCACGTCCGCCGCCAGCAATTGCCAGGGCGTGGAGAGCGGCTGCCCGAGGATTTGGCCTTGCGCAAGCAAAATGTCCAGCGTCGTCACCCCGTTGTCCGCGGGATCATCGGTCGCCTTCATCGCGCTCACCCAGTAGCTGTTGCCCTCGTTCAATGCCAAACCAAATCCGCCACTCGCATCGCTCACCGCATTCGCCACCGCGCCGGTCGCCGCCGCCTGAGCCGTCACCTCCACCCCTTCAACCGGGAAGCCCTGCGGCGTGATCACCCCGCCCGACAGCCCACCGGTTCCTCCCGAAACCGGCCACACCTCCACCTCTGCGTACAGCGTATCCGCGGCGCACCCCAGCGCACTCGCCGTCACGGCGTACACCCCCGACATGGCCTCTGTCGTCGGCGCCAGCTCCACGTTGGCGGTCGTCGCCCCGAAGCCTTCCGGTCCGCTCCACGTCACGTTCGCTCCCGCGCTCGGGCTCACCGTCAACTGCAGCGCACTCCCTTCAAAAAGAGGGCTGTTCGTCGCTAGCCCCACCAGCGTCGGCACCGGCAACACCTGCACGGCCACCGGCTCGGACGCCGCCGTGCAGCCCCCCACCGTCGCCGTCGCATGGTACGTCCCCGCCGCCGTCACCACCACCTGCTCCGCGCCGACCCCCAGCTCCGGCCAGTACACCGAACCGGCTCCCAACGTCGCCGTGAGCACCACCGTTTCCCCCTCGCAGACCACCGACGGCCCATCGAACCCGATCACCGGCGCGGGCGGCGTCGGCGCCACCGTCACCATCACGCTCGCTGTCCCCACGCATCCCCCCGTCGTCCCCGTCACCTCATACGTCCCGGACGCCGAAACCGGCAACTCCGCCCCCGTCGCGCCCGTCGACCACGCCCAGTCCTGAGCGCCCGAAGCGGTCAGCACCAACGCATCCCCCGAACACGCCTCGAAACTCCCCGTCGAACTCGCGATCTCCACGTCCACCCCTGCGGTCGTCGTGAAGTACCAATCCGACACGTCGTAGTTGTTCGAATTCGAGTAGGCCCGCACCCGCACCGACGCTTGGCCCATCGGCTCGTTCGGCAAGGTCCACGTGTACGTCCGGTCCGGCGCGTTCACGTTCGTCGCAATCGAAATCCAAGCGGACGTCGGCGTCGGCCGGTAGTCGATGTTGAACGCGTTGTTCGTCGAAAGGTCTTCCCAAACCAACGTCACGTCCGAACACCCGGTGAACGACTCTCCGCCATTGGGACTGACCACTTGCACGCTCGGCTCATACGCCGTCAAATCGAACGGAAGCACCGACTCGGACGATTTGCACGCGTTGTTGGCATCCTCCACGCGTACCATCGCAAAGGCACTCGCCCCGAAGGGCACCGACCACGCGTAACTGCCGCTCAGCGTGTAATGATTCTCGACGATCGTCGTCCAGCTGCCACCCGCGTCGAGGCTGTAAGCCAAATCCCAAAAGTTCGAAGTCAACGTGTCATTCCATAAAATCGCCACTTCGCTCCCGGCCGTCGCGACCCCGCCGTAGGTGAAGCTCGTGAGCTCCACCGTGGGGCTGATCGTGAACACGTTGTCGCTCACATCGAACTTTGACGGCGCGTTCGCATCCCGCACCCGAACCAGCGCCGTCGTAGATGGCGTATTGGGAATCAACCAGTTGTACGAAATGAAGCCGCTGCCATTCACGTAATCCGACGCGATGGCCGTCCACGTGTCGCCCCCGTCCGTCGAGTAATCGATGTTGTACACCCCCGAAGTTCCGCCCGCGAACCAATCGATGTTCGTGTAGGTGCAGGAACGGTAGTCGGCGGCGAAGGTGTTTTGGGTTTCCAAGGCAATCGGAGGCGCAATGGTGAATCCGATGTCGCTGATGTCGGCCAACGCGTTGTTGCCAGCGTCGCGAATCCGCACAAGGGCGAGCGACGTGGGGTCGTCCGGAACGAGCCACTCGAACACCCCGTCGTTGAGGGTGCTTGCAGAAATGACTTGCCACGTAGCGCCGTTGTCAGTGGAGTAATCGATGGCCACGTAAGGCGTCGACAGGAATTGCGACTCCCACGTGATGTCCTCCACCGAGCCGATGTGCACCGTGGTCGCGGTATTGGGATGCTGGATCAAAATGGCGGGGGTTCCCGCAACGATGGTGAACACGTAATCGCTCTCATCCATCACTTGACCGTTGGCCACATCCACCACCCGGACCTTGCACGCTGTCGACGGCGCATTTGGCACGGCCCAATCGTAGTGGCCCGTCGGGCTGTAGTAGTTCGACACGATGCGCGTCCAGGTGATGCCACCGTTCGTCGAGTACTCGAGGTTGAACTCCTTCGACGTTCCGGCCACATCCCAATCGATGGGCTGGGTGGTGTCGTCGTCCTCGACGTTGATGGATTCGAGGTTCGCGTCCCAGCCCGCTGCGGTGCCGTTGTAGCCCGTCTCGTTTTGGAACACCACCTTCAGTGCTGGGGCTTGGGCCGTGGGCGGATTCGATTGCAAACTCGAAGCGCTCGGGCTGCCTTGCAAGTTCAGGAGCAACTGGTTCGTCGTCGCATCGTAGACGTACAACCGGTCGTCGTAGCTGCTGTAGCCGTCGTAGAGCGCGAGCCGCGTGAACGTCATCTTCAGCTCGTTGCCTGCCGTAGCCGGGTAGAAGTGCTTCGTGTAGTTCGTGTTGCTCGCGCTGCCTTGCGGGCCTCCGGAATCGTAAAAGCGGCCGCCGTCCGTGGTGATCGAGCCGTTGTCCATCAGGTACACGCCGCCGAAGGCCGCCGGCATCACCGTCGCTTGGTAGAGCTCGCCGCCGTTGGGCTCATTGACCGCCACTTCGCTGACGATGGTGAAGGCCACGTCGTTCGCGTCGTTGCGGCAGGTCACGCTTTGGTCCTGAACGCGCACAAAGGCTTGAGCGCTCGGAGCGTTGGGAACCGTCCAGCTGTAGCTGCCGTCGGTTTGGCTTGAAGCAATGGTCGTCCAGCTTTCGCCCGCATCGAGGCTGTAGGCCAAATTCACTGCCCCCACAACCGGCGACTTCAGGTAATTCAACGGGCGCACCTCCCCTGCATTCCAGACCTCGCCCCCATTCGGCGAGAGCATGACGACGTCTTCGGTCTTGATGAGGTCGAAGGCGGCGTCGCTGTCGTCGGTCTTGCCGGCGTCGTTCACATCCTGCACGCGGATTTTCGCGTTGCTGGTGGTTTCGTTGGCGATGACGGACCAGTTCCAGCTCGAACCGGTGGCCGTCGTCGTCAAGTTCGTCCATGTCGACCCGCCGTCCAGCGACAGGTCAACCGCGTACGTGCCGCTCGTGCCGCCGGCTTGCCATTGCACCGTCGTGGCGGCGCAGCCGTCCAACTCCTCCCCGCCGTTCGGGTGCGTCACCGTGATGTGCGGCAGCAGGTCGAAGTCGGCGTCGCTCGTGTCTTCGTAGCCCGTGGTGGCCACTTTGACCCGGGCGTTCTCCGAGGCCGTGCTCGGGAGGAGCCACGTGTACGAGCCGTCGTTTTCGGTG
>CBFHLY010000019.1:0-60601 GCA_965656785.1 uncultured Flavobacteriales bacterium | reverse complement strand
CTCGCGGTAGGTGGAGGCCAAACCCGAAGTCAATCCCGTATGCTCGGTCACTCCCGATTGCGCCCACAAGTGGCGGTAAGCCAAATCCGCCTCGATCGCCCAATCTCCGCTGTCCTTCCGAGTGGATTCCGAATGAACGGAAGCCCCCCAGCTCCCGAAGCGCTCCCGCAACCGGTCATCCGCCATTGCGGGCACCTCGGTCAACGAGTCCAACCCCAAATAGCTGATGCCTTGCTGCCCGACAAATCCCCGAAACGTCAGCGTTTCTCGTTTCCAAAAGCGCTTTGCCCAAGCATTCAGCTCGCTGTTGCTGAAACGCTCCGGAATCGAGTCGCGCACGTCGAAGCCCCCGTTGGACGAACGGTGCGTCCCTTGGATGCCCCAGTTCGATTTCCGGTTCCTCAAATCCGTGAACGACAGCTCTGCCACGGGGCTAACGTACATGCCAAACCCCAAGCGTGCGTAGCCGCGGTACAGCAGCGGGAGGGGAGGGGTCACGTCCACCCGCTTCGCCTCGACGTATTCAAACGTGGGCTCAACCACCATGCGCTTCGGCAAAAGTTCGTAGTTGAACACGGGTTTGTCCACGCCCAACTCGCGCAAAGTGGGCCAAGCCAACAACTTATGCGCATCCTGCAACAGCATTTCGCGGTTGCCGATGAAGGTCACGTCGAGGTTCAAGGTGTCACCTTGATTTTGGGCTTGGAGCGTGGACGTCCAGCCCCCAGCCACCAAGAGGCTCGCAAGTGCAAGCTTTCGCATCGTTCGGTTCATTCCGGTGTTCATCGCAATCAAGGTGTAGGGGTGTTCAGGGAATCCACGGGCAGTTCGGTTTCCGCCTCCTGCGCTTCTGCGGCATCGATTTCGGCCAACAGTTCCTTCGCCGCTTCAACCACCCAATCCACCGTAACGTAGTCCAAGATTTGCTGGGCCGTGGCACGTGCTTGGAAGGTGTCGTTCATGCCCAAGTAAACCTTGCCGAGCAAAATGAAGCCTTTGTACTTCCATTCTTCATAAGCTGAAAAGCCGTCAATGAGTTCGAAAATCTCGAGCTCTGCGGCGTCAAATGCCGCTTCGTCAAATGCGATTTTTGCAAGCAGGTACTTGCATTCGGCACCGCGCGCTCCGCCGAATTCTGCCACCTGCTCCAAATCCGGTCGCGCAGCGGTCCATTGGCCCGCATCGACGTGCAATTTTCCGCGCCAATAGTGCGCCGTGCGCCGGATGTCGTCCGGCGTGCCGGGATCCGCGATGACCTGATCGGCGTAAGCCAACGCCTCGGCCTGCTCGCCGAGCAAGTAATGGCATCGCATCAGACCGATGCGCGCCTCCAAGAGGTTTTCTTGCAACACACTGACGGCTTCCAAGGTCCGGTAATAGCTTTGCGCTCCGACCAAATCTTGCGCCTTCCATGCGATGCTTGCCGCCGCGAGGGCACTGAGTTCCGTGAAATCATTCGTCGGGGTGCTCAAGACGGCGTCAAAGGCTGACCGCGCCTCTTCGGTTTGGTTCAAGTCCAACGCGCATTGCCCCCTGAAATACTGAGCTTCCGTGACGTGCCGGCCAGTGGGATACTGGCGCACGTATTCGGTCAAACGCACCACAGCCTTTCCACACTCTTTTTCGAGCGCCAATCCCACAGCGGCATCGTACAAACGGTCCTCAATTTCCGCACCATCCAATCCCACGCCCGAAGGCAGTTCGTCCAGCAATCCGTTTTCGATGAGCAACGGTTCCAGCACGTTGAACGCATCCCCAGCAATCGGGTCGTTTCCGTAGTCGTTTCGGATTTGGTCCCACAATTTGAGCACATCTTCATCCCGTCCTTGCTTCACCCCGATCAGGCACAAGTCCACGAGGGCGTATTTCGTCTTCGGCGATTGCGGGTGGTTGTTCAAAAGCGTTTCGAGCTGTTCTCGCGCCAGTTGCAGTTCGTTCAATTCAATGAGTGCACGCCCTGCTTCGTAGCGTGCCTCTGGAATGTAGCTCGAATTGGGCTCGTTCAGCAAGAGGTCATTCAATGCGGCGACTTGGGCTTCCAGGTTGTCCATGTAGCCGAGGCAAAGCGCTTGTTGAAAACGCGCATAGTCCGAGCCTTCACCAGCCCGTTCGATCACCTGCTTGTACGCATCCGCGGCCTGGTCAAAGGATTTATTTGCATAGAAGCAATCTGCGGTTCTGAGGGTGGCGTCCAAGGTTCGTTTGGCATCGGTTCCATCGTCCAATTTGAGGTAGGAACGGAATGCACTCAAGGCGTCGACGTACAGCTTGCGCTTGAACAAGGCATAACCCCGCGCATATTCCGCATCGTCGTAATACGGGCTTTGAAAGGCCCCCGGGGAGGAATGGAAAGCGCTGTAGTGGCTGGTGGCCTCAGCATAACGCTTGAGAAAATACCGCAATTCACCTTGCCAAAAATGCGACTCCGCAGCGAGCTGTGCGTCTACAGGGTACGTGCGCACGTCTTCGAAATACCGATCTGCTTGTTCGTACTTGTTCGCTCGAAACAACTCCACGCCACGGTTGTAGGCCAACAGCTGGTAAGCGCGCTTCACACGAGCGTTCTTTTCATCGATGCGATTCAGCGCTTGCAGTGCCCGGGTGTAATCTTTTGAGGTCATGTACACTTCGAGCAGGAAGGCATAGGCTTCGTCGCGTCGGCTCGAGTTGGGGAACTCGTCGAGGTACCGCTCAAACGCCGTGATGGCATCGTCCAACGGGTTGTAGGAGAGTTCGAAGGCCAGTTTCGCATGGCTAAAGAGAGCGTCTTCTTTGATTTGCGCATCGAAGTTGAGGAGCGATGCCTCCCGGAATGCGGTCCTCGCTTTGTCCTTCTGGCCCAATTCGAGGTAGGCGTTGGCCATGTGGTAGAGGGCGTTTTGGGCCAATTCATCCTCCTCGCGCGTCACGAGGGCGAAGGCATTCAAGGCGTCGCGCCAGTCGCCACTTTGCATGCGAACGAAGCCCATTTGGTAAGCCAAATCCCGAGTCCGCTCTGCCCCCCGCGTCTCTTTCCAAGCCATCTCCAAATGCGGCAAGGCCTCCGCAAACCGTTGCTTCCGATAATACGCATCGCCCAACAAACGCGCCACCTCCGGCTTGCGGTTCGCCTTCAACGGAGAATCCTCCGCAAACAACTTGGGCGCGTAGGCGATGAGTTCCTCGTATTGCTCGGTTTCGTGGAGCAACTGGGCGATGTAAATGGGGACCAAATCCGCGAAGTCCGGCTTCGTTTGCAGGGCTTGGAAGCCCTCGAGGGCGACTTGCGGTTGATCCCGCAGGTACGCAATGTGCGAGAAGTAATAACGGGCCGCATCCTGGAATGGACCGGCCGACTCGGCGACCTCAAACAAATCCACGCGGGCTGCGTCGTATTGTTCGCGCTCGAATTGGGCGTGCCCGCGCTTGAACTTCAGTTCCAGCAATTCAGCGGGATTCAGTTTGCGCTCTTCCACCGACTCGAACGCCTCGAGGGCCTCTTTCCAATCCCTCCTCGCGTAGTACAGATCAGCGAGTTCCCATCGCGCGGTTTGGGCAAACGGGCTGTCCGGGAATTCCTCTACGAACGACGCAATCAGGTGGTCGGCGTTCGGGTGGTACAGGTAAACGGCGCACAATGCCCGCTTGAAGGCGGCCTCAATGTGCGCGTCGCTCCGCAATTCCCCCTGATCCATTTCATCCAAAAACGCCTCAAATCCTTGAAGAGCAAGGGCGTACTTCTCTTTGTTGAAGGCGTCTTGTGCCGACTCCCAAGCGACCCGTTGTGGGGATTCTCCCAAAGCGAATTGGGCAGAAACGTGCAGGGAGCAGCTGCACAAGGCCAGCAAAGCGCCTCCGAGAAGGGGCGATTTGAGTCGGGTAAGGGCGAAAATGCGCATAGAACGAAATTAGCGTGGTGGCGCGCGCAGCGCAGGCCAAATGAACGAAGTTCTCAACGCCCTCATGTGCCTATTTCATGCCCGTTGCCCGTCAATTAACAGACGATGTGAAAGGCAAAAAAAAAGCGGCCTTGGCCGCTTTTTTCTGAGAAAGAACGCAATTCAGTGAACGTGTCCTTCGTGATCGTGTTCGTGATCATGGTCTTCTTCCGCTTCAATGTGCCCCAGGATCTTCACTCCAGCCGCGGAAAACGCCAACTCATACTTCACTTCCGTGACCGCATCAATTTCTTCTTGATTGCGGTTCGCATCTTCGAGCAGGTGCTTCTGCAAATCCACTGAAACCGTGTCGTTGTAGGCGGTTCCCGAAATGATGGCGCGCTTGCCTTCCATGCCCTTTTTCGGCACGAAAAACGCATGGTCCTTCATGTACACCATGACCGGTTCTCCTTCCGGACCGCTCACGGACATCCAGCACCCCATCTTGGTGCAGGTTTCCACGATTTCCACTTCGAACTGCCCCTCCGCCTCGCCATGGGCAGCGAGCAATGCAGGCACTTCCGAAACGGCCTGAGGCGCATCAATTTCAAAGGCCTCACCGTAGCTCGTCCATTCGTCACCCGGGGTTGATGGTGCTGGCTGGGTTTCCGGCGCGGTTCCGCATCCGACCCAAAGGCCCACCGCAAGCATTGCTGGGACCATGAATTTCACGTTGTTCATGGCGCGAAAATAAACACGAATGCCATCTTTTAACGACACGCCCATCAGTTCTCGATGACGAATTCTGTCCTGCGATTTGCAGCTCGTCCTGCTTCGGTGTCGTTCGAGGCGCGGGGTCGATTGGGACCGAATCCCTTCGAGCTCAAGCGATTTCCATCAACCCCGGCTTCCACCAAGAACGCTTTCACAGCGGCTGCCCGTTCCTCGGAGAGCCGCATGTTCATTTCCAATGTCCCCGCGTTGTCGGTGTGACCGTGGATGGCCACTTCAATTCTCGGATGGCGATTCAAGTAGTCTGCAAACGCCAGAAGAATGGAGTAGGAACGCTCAGAAATGTCGGCACTGCTGGTCGCGTAGTTGAGGTCCCTCATTTCATAAGCCGTCCGTTCCTCTGCGGACTGGGCTTTCAGTTGAAGGGACGGCGCACTAGCAGATTCTGTGAGTTTAATGGAGTCGGGAGGCGAGATGAGCAACGCATCGAAGGCGGTTTCAGGACCCTCCACAAAAACCACGAGTTCCTCCGCCTTGGAAGCCTCCATGGCACGCGCAAAGGTTCCGTCATCCCGATTGACCTCCAGGTAAGTCCGTTCCATGGATTCGGGGTCGAGCAGGCCCACTTGAATGGTCGAGTCGGGCAACCCGGCAGGTGTCAACACGGACCCCCTGACGATGGTCACCTCCGTGGCACGGTGTGGCGGAGGCAAGCGAAGGCCCAGAATATCCAGTCCTCGCGTCCCCGTTCGCCGACTCCCGAGGTAGGCCTGAAACCCATCCGCAGCCACCACCAATCCGTGCTCATCACCGGTTGTGTTGATGGGAGCCCCCACGTTGACCGGATCACCCCACGAACCGTCCTCGTCCCTTCTGCTGTACCAAATGTCGTATCCGCCTCCCCCCGGTTGGCGATCGCTCGAGAAGTAGAGCGTCTTCCCGTCGGGGTGCAGAAACGGGCTTTTTTCGTTGAATGCAGTGTTCAGTCCTGCAATCGGTTCAGCAGGCATCCATTCCCCATTCCCCGAGCGCTGAGCTCGCATCAAGTCCATGGTAGGGTTGCCGTTTTCGTCCGGAATCGAGGTCGCCTTTACCGCAGCAAAAAACAACTCCGTTCCATCTGCTGAGAACGCGGGTTGGGCCTCCCAGCCGTCTGGAGAATTGATGTAGTCTGGCAAGGCAATCAACGGACCCCAGCTGTAATCAAATCCCCCCGAGGGACGGGCGCCGAGCACTTCGTACTTGACCACGAACAAGTCGATGTTTTCGGGATTCTCCGGGACGGGGTTGGACGCGGCAATGAACAATTCCCGGTTATCCACCGAAATGGAAGCCCCTCCGTAGTGTGCGCCATCATTGAACGGCCGCTCCAAATCTTCAGGCACTTCGAACGCGACTTCGCCCGCGCCGCGATGAGCCCATTGGAACCGCTCCACAAGGCGAGACACCACATCGCCTTTCGGCTTGACCCGCTCAGCATGCGTCAAAAACAGCAACGATCCGTCCGGAGAAAGCGCGGGCAAGTATTCGTCAGCAGCCGTATTGACGGTGGCCACAGGAACCAATTGCACTTCGCGCTCATGGGCGTAAAACGCCAGTTCAAATTCCAGCCCCACCAACACCTCGCGTGCTTCTTCTGCCTGGCGGTCATAACGCTTGCCCAGCGGACGGTCATCCGGGAACGCCAAAAACCGCCCAAACCGCTCCACCGCTACCGACCGATCCCCTCGGGCATAAGCCAAAGCACCGAGTTCGTACCAAGGCTCCGCATGGTATTCGGGGCATTCTCCCACCAAATCCAGGAGCACGTTTTCGGCCTCATCTCCACGTGTACCCGTTCGTTGAAATTGATGAAACAACAAATGCCCCAGCTCCTGAGCGCATTGGTGACAGGCCGGGTCCATTTCCAGGGCTTCCCGGAGGATCTCCGTTCGCTTTTCCAAGCTGTATTTGCTGGAGTTTTCGGCTTTCTCGAGCGCTTTTTCCGATTTGGGCTCTTCAAAGGGCAAGCACGAGTCAACTTGGCTCCAACTCCATGTGGACAAGCTCCCGAATACGCCGATGAGGAACCACCGTTTCAAACAGAGAAATGCCATCGTGAATCAAGCGGCTTGTTCTTCACCTTCCGTGTGCGCAATGATGGTCGAAACGGCACCATCTCCCGTTACATTGACCACGGTTCTGCACATGTCCAAGATGCGATCGACCGGGAAAATGAGTGCAATCCACGCGGGGTTGAGCCCGACGCTCTCGAGCACGATGATCATCAACACGAGCCCAGCACTCGGAACGGCAGCCGCCCCGATGGAAGCCAACGTGGCCGTCAGCACGATTACGGCTTGTTGGGCCAACGACAAGTCAACGAGGTGGAATTGCGCCAATGCCACAACGGCTACAGCTTGGTAAAGGCTGGTGCCATCCATGTTCACGGTGGCGCCAATGGGCAGCACGAAACTCGAAGTTCGTGTGCTCACGCCGAGGTTTTTGTGAACGCAATCCATGGTGACGGGAAGCGTCGCCACGGAGCTCGAGGTGGAAAACGCCGTGATTTGTGCATCGCGCATGCCCTTCAAAAATTCCCGGAAAGAGACCCGCTTCACGATGAGGGAAACGAGCGTAGGGTAGACCACAAAGGCCATGATGGCCAAACCGATCACCACCACGAGGCTGTACCGAAGGAGGAAACTCAGCAGTTGTTGGAAGAGGTCGGGGTCGGTGCCTGCGGCCTTTACGATTTGGCCTGCCATCAGGGCAAATACGAACACGGGCATGGCCTTCATCACCACCCACACCATGCGCACGAACACCTCATTGAGGGAGTCGACAGCCCGAATCAGCGGAGCCTTTTTATCGTCAGGCAAGCCCACGAGGACCATTCCGAAGAAGACTGCGAAAAAGATGATTTGCAACATGCTCATCGAGGTCAAGCTCGCAAAAATGTTCACGGGCACGACGTCTACGAGGGGTTGCAGGGGGCCTGCCTTCTGGGTGGAATTCGCTTTATTCAGCTTGTCTTCCACCCACGCATTCGCTTGGGAGGTTTCGGCGGCGATTTGCGCGGTGAGTTCGGCGCGGTCGGGGTCTTGGGCGTACTGGAGGTCGTCGAGGATTTCGATGCCATTCGCGTCGCGCCAAAGCTCGTAGCGAATGCGGTTCGCTTCGAGGAGCTCGGGAGCGGTGGCGCCACCGGGACGAATGAGGTTGACCAACACGAGCCCCACCACCACCGCAAAGGCGGTCGTGAGGAGGTAGGTGAGCAGGGTTTTCGCGCCCATGCGCCCGAGTTTTTTTACATCGCCCAAGCTGGTCACGCCGGAGATGATGCTGAAAAGCACCAGGGGCACTGCGATGAGCTTCAGCAAGTTGATGAAGATGTCGCCGAACGGCTTGATGTAATCCAGGGTGAAGTCATTCCACCCAAACGTGACACTGAGCCACGCGTACACCACGCCGACGAGGAGGCCGATGATGACTTGCCAATGCAATGCAATTCCCTTCATGCCGCCAAGGTACGGCGGAGGGTGCGCCTTCGCCAAGCCGATTCACCTCCGCGGCACGGGAGTTTATGGATGGAGTTGATCGAGCCGGGCAGGGGGGGCGAGCCACGCATCGGCGAGCACGAGGGCGAGCATGGATTCCGCGATGGGCACAGCACGCGGAAGGACACACGGATCGTGCCGGCCTCGGGCGGCGAGTTCGGTGGGGACGCCATCGGGGGAAACGGTGGCTTGGGCGTGTTGAATCGTGGCGGTGGGCTTGAAGCCGAGACGCACCACGATGGGCATGCCGTTCGAGATGCCCCCTTGAATGCCCCCGCTTCTGTTGGTGGCGGTGGCGATGCCGCCCGAAGGGGAGGGGATGAAGGCGTCGTTGTGCGTGGAGCCGGTTGCGTAAGTCCCCGCAATGCCGCTGCCGATTTCCATGAACTTGACGGCGGGCAGGCTCCAGAGCGCTGCGGCGATTCGGGCTTGGAGTTTGTCAAACACGGGCGCCCCCCAACCCGCAGGTACCCCCTGCGCCACCACGACCAGCGCGCCCCCGAGCGAATCACCGGACCGCGCCACCTCCGCGATGCGCGCGTTCATGCGCTCAGCCGTGGGCCCGTCCGGACAACGCACCGCGTACACATCCACTTCCGCCCGCGGCACAAAGGCCGGTTCCGCGTCCCAAGCGATGTCGCCCACGCGCTCCACATAGGCGGAAACGGAGATGCCTGCGCGGGACAGAATTTGGTCCGCCACCGCCCCCGCGACCACCCGCGCAGCCGTCTCCCGCGCACTCGCCCGACCGCCCCCCCGCGGATCCCTCCGCCCAAACCGCACATCGTACGTAAAATCCGCATGACTCGGCCGATACGCCGCCTTCATCGCCTCGTAATCCTGCGACCGCGCATCCTCATTCCGGAGCAAAAACGCAATCGGCGTCCCCGTCGTCACTCCCTTGAAAAGCCCGCTCAGGAATTCCACCCGATCCGATTCCTTCCGCTGCGTCGTCAGCTGCGACTGCCCCGGGCGCCGCCGATCCAAAGCCGCTTGCACCGCCGCCACATCCAACGTCAACCCCGCAGGGCACCCGTCGATGACCCCACCGATTGCCACACCGTGGGACTCCCCGAACGTCGTGACCCGAAAAAAGTCCCCAAAGGAATTGCCTGCCATGTCCCCAAAGTTACACCGCTTGCTAGCTTTGTGCCCATGCGCATCCTCTTCACCCACATCAAAGGCCTCGTCGGAGCGTACGAGCAAGCCCCCGCCTACCTCGCAGGTGCTGACATGAATGAATTCAGCGTGCTCGACGACGCGTGGCTCGCGGTCGAGGACGGGCGCATCGCGGACTTCGGGCGGATGGCGGATTTCGAGGGCATCGCGGATTGGTCGGGCTTGCAGGTCGTGAATTGCGAGGGGCGGTTTGTGCTGCCGAGTTGGGTGGACAGCCACACGCATTTGGTGTATGCGGCGGATCGGGCGAGCGAGTTTTTGGATCGGCTGAATGGCTTGTCTTACCAAACCATCGCCCAGCGCGGCGGCGGCATCCTGAATTCTGCCGAGCGGCTGCAGTCCATGTCCGAAGACGCGCTCTACGCGGCGGCAAGGGAACGGCTTGAACGCGCGCTCAACGACGGCATCGGCGCGTTGGAAATTAAAACCGGGTACGGTTTGACCGTCCAAGCGGAGCTGAAGATGTTGCGCGTCATCGGCCGACTGAAGCGGGAGGCGCCGATCCCCATCAAGGCGACCCTGCTCGGCTTGCACGCAGTGCCGAGCGGGATGACGGCCGCGGAATGGACGGCCCTGGCGATTGAAGAACTCCTGCCCCAAGCCGCCGGCTCGGTGGACTACATCGATGCGTTCTGCGAGCAGGGCTACTTCGGTCTGGAAGAAACGGAGGCGTGGCTCGCGGCGGGGGCGGCAGCGGGGATTCCGGCCAAGGTGCACGTCAATCAGTTCAACGCGTTCGGCGGGGTGGAGTTGTGCGCCAAATGGAGCGCCCGGAGCGTCGATCACTTGGAGGAATTGAACGAGGCGGACATTCCGGCCTTGCAATCCACGCTCAATCGACCGGAGGGACCGATGTTCCCGGTGGCTTTGCCGGGATGCTCCCATTTTTTGTCCATCCCTTACACGCCCGGTCGGGAGCTGATCGATGCGGGATTGCCCTTGGTCTTGGCCACCGATCACAATCCGGGGTCGGCTCCGAGTGGCAGCATGCGCCTTGCGGTTCAACTGGCCATTGTGAAGATGCGGTTGCGCCCGCTCGAGGCCATCGCTGCGGCGACGTTGAACGCGGCAGCGGCCATGGACGTATCCGGTGAGGTGGGGGCCATCGCTCCGGGGTACCGTGCGAACTTGCTGCTGACGAGGCCGATGGACGATTTGATCGAAATCGGCTACCGATTTGGCGAGGACCCTGTGGAGCGCGTGTTCATGAACGGGGTGGAATTGCCGCACTGAAGGCGTGTGCGCGTTGCTACCTTTGGGGCGAATCATTTGACTTCAAACACCCATGCAACGACTCATTGAATGCGTCCCCAACATCTCGGAAGGTCGCCGGGATGACATCATCCAAGCCATTGCTTCCACCGTTGAAACCGTCGAAGGCGTGCGCCTGTTGGACGTGGATCCAGGTCGGAGCACCAACCGGACGGTCATCACCTTTGTGGGGCCGTCCGAAACGGTGGGTGAGGCGGCGTTCCGACTCATTAAAAAGGCTTCCGAACTGATCGACATGTCCCAGCACCGCGGGGAGCATCCGCGGATGGGGGCAACGGATGTGTGTCCCTTTGTGCCCGTGGCCGGGGTGACGATGGAAGATTGCATCGAGGTGGCGCGGGCATTGGGCCAGCGCGTGGGGGCGGAGTTGGGCATCCCGGGTTACTTCTACGAGTCGGCGGCGCTTTTGCCAGAGCGCAAGAATTTGGCACATTGCCGCAAAGGCCAATACGAAGGCCTGGCCAAGCTCGCCGAACCGCAGTGGAAGCCGGATTTTGGCCCCGCTGAATTCAACGCCCAGGTGAAACGGACAGGCGCGACGGCCATCGGTGCCCGCGATTTCCTCATCGCCTACAACATCAACCTGAACACGACGAGTTCCCGCCGAGCGAACGCCATCGCCTTTGACATCCGCGAATCGGGGCGCGTCAAGACGGAGAACGGTCCGGGCACGCCGGTCGTGAAGGATGCCAACGGCGAACCGGTGCGCATTCCCGGGTCGCTCAAGGCCGTCAAGGGAATCGGCTGGTACATCGAGGAGTACGGCATCGCCCAACTTTCTATGAACCTGACCGACATCCAAGTCACGCCAGTTCACGTCGCCTTCGATGAGGCCTGCGCGCGGGCTGCAGACCGGGGCATTCGCGTCACGGGCAGCGAGCTTGTGGGGCTGTTGCCATTGCGGGTGTTGACGGATGCGGCCGATCATTACTTGCGGAAGCAAGCGCGCTCGCTGGGCATTTCCGAGGCGGAGAGGGTGAAGATCGCGGTGAAGTCGTTGGGCTTGGACGATTTGGCGCCCTTCAATCCGCAGGAGCGGGTCATCGAATACATCATCGCGGACGCGACGCGCGAACCGCTGTTGGCCATGAACCTCCGCCAGTTCGCCCACGAGACAGCTTCGGAGTCACCGGCTCCGGGAGGCGGTTCCATCGCGGCTTACTGCGGGGCGTTGGGGGCTTCCCTGACGACCATGGTGGCGAACTTGAGCGCCAACAAACGGGGATGGGATGCGCGTTGGGAGGAGTTCTCTGAGGTGGCCGAGCAGGGCATGGCTCTGCAACGCAAATTGCTGAGCCTGGTGGATGCGGATACCGCAGCGTTCAACCAAATCATGGAGGCCTACGGCTTGCCGAAGAACGACGAAGCAGCCAAGGTGGCCCGAGCTGCCGCGATCGAATCGGCCACCCGCCACGCCATCGACGTGCCGATGCAGGTGGCACGCACCGCAGCAGCCGTTCTGCCCATCGCAGCGGACATGGTTGAACGAGGCAACCCCAACTCGGTAACGGACGCGGGCGTGGGGGCCATGGCTGCCCGCACCGCCGTGCTTGGAGCCATCTTGAACGCTCAAGTGAACGCAAAGGACCTGAAGGACCGCTCTTACGTGGAGGAAATCCTGGCGGAGTGCGACCGCTTGACCGAAGAAGTAGAATCGGCAGAGCGCACCATTCGCGAGGGCGTCGCTCAGGTGTTGAAGAGCTGATGGGAAAAACCTCGGGGACGCAGGTCGTTCCCGAGGATCTCGTCCAAACGAAAAAACCCGGCGGATGTCCGCCGGGTTTTTTCATGCGCTGATGTTGCGCTCGAATCAGTTCGCCTTGAAGTGGCGCTTCTCGCGGATGCGGGCAGCTTTACCCGTGAGGTTCCGGAGGTAGAAGATGCGCGAGCGACGGACTTTACCGCGCTTCAGCACCTTGATTTCGTCAATGAACGGAGAAGCGATCGGGAAAATCCGCTCGACCCCCACGCCGCTCGCCATCTTGCGAACCGTGAACGTTTGGGTGTGCCCTTCACCGCGGCGTTGGATCACCACGCCTTGAAACTTCTGAAGGCGCTCTTTGTTTCCTTCCTTGATCTTGATGGTAACTTCCACCGTGTCACCAGCTTGGAAGCTGGGCCAGTCTTGAACTTCGACGAGTTTGCTGGCGATTTCCTTGATGCGATCCATGGTACCTGTTTTATCCCGAGCTTAAATCGGGGTGCAATATTACGAAGAAATCCCGTTCCTCGCATTTATTCTTCCAACAAATCCGGACGCCTCGCCTGAGTTCGCGCCAGCGCTTGCTCCTCTTCCCATGCTCGGACCTTCGCGTGGTCGCCCGAACGCAGCACTTCGGGCACTTCCCAATCGCCGTAAACCGCAGGCCGCGTGTACACTGGGGGCGCGAGCAAACCATCCTGAAAGCTGTCCGTCAAGGCGCTCATCTCGTCCCCGATGACCCCGGGAATGAGCCGCACGATGGCATCGGTTAGCACCGCAGCCGCCAACTCGCCACCGCTCAGCACGTAATCGCCGATGCTGATTTCCCGGGTGATGAAGTGATCCCGAACCCGTTCATCCACGCCCTTGTAATGGCCTGCGAGCAACATGAGGTTGCCCGCAATGGACAGTTGGTTTACCAGCGGTTGGCTCAGCCGTTCCCCGTCAGGGGTCAGGTAGATGATTTCGGCGTAGTCGCGCTGGGCCTTCAATTCGGCGATGGCGTCGGCGATGGGCTGAATGGTCATCACCATGCCTGCCGAACCGCCGAACGGCACATCGTCCACCTTTTTGTGCTTGTCGGTACTCCAATCGCGGATGTTGTGGACGTGGATTTCCACGTGGCCCTTATCAACGCCCCGTTGGACAATGCTGTCCGCAAACGGACCGTCCAAGAGCCGAGGAACGACCGTCAAGATGTCGATGCGCGTCATCAGTACTGCGGAGCTTGAGGCCGGTTCGCCACGATGGCTTCGATGCGGTCGAGGACGTCGGGCGTGAGGAGTGCGGCGAATTCGGCGGCGCGCAGGTTTTCCGCAAGCTGCTCCGGTTTCGAAGCGCCGAGGAGCACCGTGCTCACGTTCGGGTTCTTCAAGCACCAGGCCAACGAAAGCTGCGCCGTCGTCATGCCCAACTCGGAGGCCAAGTCCGTTAACGCCCGCACCTTTTCGAAGCGCGATTCCTCCAGGATGGCGTCGGCCAACCAGTTCAGTTCTTCCCGCTGGAGCCGCGCTTGCGGCGGACGGCTGCCGTCGGTGTACTTACCGGTCAGCAAGCCCGAAGCAAGGGGACTGAAAACCGTTGTTCCGAGGCCCACCGTGCGGTAGACATCGGCGAATTCCACTTCCACTTTATTGCGCACGAACAGGTTGTACTGCGGCTGCTCCACTACCGGGCCGATGAGGTGGTGGCGTTCCGCAATGCGGTGGGCGTCCATGATCTCGGCCGCGCTCCATTCGCTGGTGCCCCAGTACAGGATTTTGCCTTGTTGAATCAGCTGGTGCATGGTCCAAACCGTTTCTTCCATCGGCGTGCTCTTATCCGGTCGATGGCAGAAATAGAGGTCCAAATATTCCACTCGAAGCCGCTTCAGCGCCGCCTCACATGCTTCCACCACGTGCTTGCGGTTCAATCCCCGTTGCGTGGGCAATTTGCCGCCGGCTCCGAAAAACACCTTGGACGACACGCACCACGTATCGCGCGGCCAATTGCGTTCCGCAAGCAAGGCCCCCATGACTTCTTCGGAACGCCCATTCGCGTAAGTTTCCGCGTTGTCAAAGAAGTTCACGCCAGCGTCATACGCCATGTCCATCAACCGCCCGGAGACGGAAGAGTCGATTTGGTTTCCGAAGGTGATCCAACTGCCGAAGGACAGCTCACTGAGCTGCAGTCCGGTCCTGCCCATGTTGCGGTATTCCATCGGGGACAAAGGTAGCGCGTGCCCTGTGATTTGTCCTGAAGGGCGGGTAACTTGCGCGAAGAAACCCCAACTATGAACGCACGCGAACGCAAAGAATACCAGGCGGTGGTGAGCCATCCGTTTCAAGTATTCAACGGCATTTTCCTGACCCTCCCACTGGATGGCATCCGCCAAACGGGCCTGCGTGTGCCGCTCCTGCAAGAAGCGTGCGAGCTGGGACTTGAGGATAGCCAATCGCCCGTGGAAATCCTCGAGGGCTTTTTTCAATCGCAGGGCCTGACCGACCGCGATGACCAAGTGGCGTTGATGTTCCGGATCATTCAGTACGTGGAGCGGCAGGTGGTGCTCGTGGATGCCTTGGAGGACGCACGGTATGCCCAATTGAACGACCTCGGTGGTGCGGAATCGCTCCAAAGCCTGATGCAGCGAACCCGGCGTCACGGCCTGACGGAAGAGCTCAAGGCCATCATGCAGGACTATGCGGTGCGGGTGGTGCTGACCGCTCACCCCACCCAGTTTTATCCGGGCAATGCCTTGGCCATCATCACGGATTTGGCTCATGCGATGCAGGAAAACGACCTCGTGAGCATCCGAAAGCTGTTGCATCAATTGGGGCTCACGCCGTTTTTCCAAAGCGAACCGCCGACCCCGTTCGACGAGGCCGTTCGCCAGTCGTGGTACCTCGAGAACGTCTTTTACACTGCGGCGCCTGAACTGTTCATGCGCGTAGCGCAGTCCTTGGATGATCCGGAGGCGAAGGGCATTTCGAACGGGCTGATTACCATTGGGTTTTGGCCGGGGGGCGATCGGGATGGCAACCCGTACGTTGATGCGGACACGACCCGCAACGTGGCGAAGCGGTTGCGCGTGTCCTTGCTCCGGTGCTACCGCCGGGACTTGCGGGACTTGCGCCGCCGCGTGACGTTCAAGCACACCACCGACCTGCTCGACGCCTTGCAGGATCAAGTCGAAGCGGCGATGCTGCACCCCGATACCCACCCGCTGAAACCCGTTGATTTGCTCGAGCCCTTGGACGAAGTGGCGGATTGGGTGGAGGAGCACTACAACGGGCTGTACCTCGAGGCCATACGGATGTTCCAGTTCAAGGTGCGGCTGTTCGGAATGCACTTTGCCTCGATCGACATTCGGCAGGACAGCCGCGTGTTGAAGGCGGCGCGCAATGCGGTCCTGCAGGCGCACTGGGAGGGCGGAGTTGAGGCGTTCGAGGCGATGGATTGGGAAGGGCGGATGCACGCGTTGCTGACGTGGATGCCGACGGGGCCGGTGGTGCTGGACGAGGAGCGCCACCGGGACGCGTTGGAGTCGTTGGTTGCCATGCGCGACATCCAGCGTTCGAATGGGGAAGCGGCGTGTCACCGGTTCATCATTTCGAATTGCCGGGGCGCGGAGGATGTGGCCGGGGTGGTGCTCCTAGCGCGGTCGGCGGGGTGGGAGGGGCCGTTGACGCTGGACGTGGTCCCGCTGTTTGAGACGATCGATGATTTGGCCCGGGCAGAAGTGGAGATGGGCAAATTGTATGACCAAACCGATTACCGCGCACAACTCGCGCGGCGCAACCACCGCCAAACCATCATGCTCGGCTTCTCCGACGGCACGAAAGACGGCGGCTACTTGCGGGCGAACTGGTCCATCTTTCGGGCGAAGGAAGGCCTGACGCAAACCAGCCGCGACGCGGGCGTGACGGTGTTGTTTTTTGATGGTCGGGGAGGGCCGCCCGCACGAGGCGGCGGCAACACCCACCGGTTTTACGCGTCGTTGGGCGACCGGATTGAGAACCGGGAAATCCAAACCACGATTCAAGGCCAAACCATCAGTTCCAACTTTGGCATCCCGCGGAGCGCCTCCTTCAACATGGAGTTGCTCCTTACGGCAGGCCTGCAAAACCGGCTCTTTGATGAGCCGATGGACGGTGAATCGATTCAGCAGGACGCTGCGTTGCTCGATGAGTTGAGCGAAACGAGTTTCGCCCATTACACGGCGCTCAAGACCGACCCGGCCTTCCTGCCGTACCTCGAGGCCTACGGCACCTTGCATTTTTACGGCGAAACCAACGTGGGAAGCCGGCCGACGCGCCGCAAGTCGGGCGGGCCGCTGACCCTCGACGACCTGAGGGCCATCCCGTTCGTCGGTTCGTGGAGCCAACTCCGCCAAAACGTGCCCGGCTACTTCGGGCTCGGCACCGCCCTCGAGGCGTTGGAGTCGGAGGGCCGGTTGGAGGAAGCCGCGGCCCTGTATGAGCGGAATGCGTTCTTCCGGGCGTTGGTGGAGAACAGCATGCAAAGCATGTTGAAGTGCGATTTCCGGTTGACGGCGCATTTGGCCCACCACCCTGAATTCGGCGCCCTTTGGAATGCCATCCACGATGAATTCCAGCGGACAAAGCGCCTGGTGCTGGCCATCTCGGGCCAATCTGAACTCATGGAACGCAACCCCGCCATCCGCGAGTCCATCGGGCTGCGCGACAGCCTCATCAAGCCGTTGCTCGTCATTCAGCACTTCGCGTTGATGAAGCGCGCCGAAGGGCAGGGGGCACAGGCGAACGGCTGGGAAGAGGAGACGCTGCGCCGGCTCATCATCCGTTCCATGTTCGGCATCATCAACGCGAGCCGCAACGCAGTTTAATGACATGAAAAAGGGAGTCCCGCGGGACTCCCTTTCCATGTGAGTGTGCTCAAAGCAACCGCTCAGTCTTTTTTGCTCTTTTCGGACTTGCGCTCGCGCTTCTCATCGTCCTTTTCTTCCCGTGGGGAACGGTCTTTGGGGGACTTGTTGCTGTTGCTACGCTCTTCGTTGGCTTTCGTTTCTTCGGAATCGCGGTTGTAATTGCTGCGGTTCTTTTTACGGCTTCCGCGGCCCGGCTCCGAAACGAAGTCCATTTCGTCGATGAGGTTTTGGGCTCCTGCGAATTTGTCGATGACCCACATCACGTAGCGGATGTCCACAGAAATCGTGCGCTGAAGCTCTTCCTCGAAGGTGATGTCGCCGCTCATCGCTTCCCAGTTTCCGTCAAAGGCGAGGCCGATCAGGTTGCCGTTGCCATCGATGACCGGGCTTCCTGAGTTGCCGCCCGTGATGTCCGTGCCGTGAATGAAGCACACGTGCAATTCACCATCGGCGTCCGCCCAACGACCGAAGTCCCGCGCCCGGATCAGCTCCTCCAAACGCGAAGGCACCACGAACTCAGGGTTCGAATTGTCCTTCTTCTCCATGATGCCGTTGGCCGTCGTGAAGTGGTCGTAGTGGACCGCGTCAGCCGGGTCATACGCTCCGACTTGGCCGAAGGTCACGCGCATCGTCGAGTTTGCGTCCGGGTAGAACAGCTTATCCGACTGCATTTCGCGCAAGCCCTCAACGAACAGGCGGTAGCCGCGATCGAAGGACTCCTGAGCCCCCGCGTTCATCGTGCTGAAGTAGCGTTCTGCGAGGCTGCGCCCCACTTCAACGGCGAGGTCCTTGTTGAGCGTTTTCTCGGACGGCTTGGCGAGGAACGCCATGCACCGCTCTTGATCGACGAGGAAGCTTTTCGCGTACATCTTTTCTGCGAAGGCATCAAAATCCCCATCGTATTTGTTCTGCACGGTGCTGAAGAAACTCGGTTGTTGGTCAGCAGCGATGTCGTCCATGTACTTCGTCATCAGGCGCACGAAGACGTCGCGGTCCGTGGCTTGGTCGTATTCCTTGAAGTGCCCTTGCACCAGATCCGTCAATGCAGCCCGCGTCGCTTCCACCTCCTCGGCATCCTCAGCGAACAGTCCGGCTGCCATTCGGGTGAATCGGAAGACAAACAATGGCAAGTCGGCTCCGATGAGGCCCGCTTCCAGCGCATACACATCGCCCTTCACCGTGGCGTCCGTCTCAGCATAATACGATGCGATCAAATCGAGGGCTTCTCCGTACTTGGCTTCTCGTGCAGGGTCTTGGGCCACCCAGGCCGAAAACGCGTCTTCAAGGGCCTTCTTCTTCTGCTCGATTTCGAGGCGCGTCAGGCCTTTCGACTGGCCGATGTAGTACTTCCAGTAGTTGGCGGTTTGGGCGTATTTCGCCGCGTATTGAATGCGCACGCCGAGGTCGGCGTCCATGTGCTCCTTCATCGTGCGGAGTTTCAAATCCCGAACGGCCACCACTGAGGGGTTGTAGGCGTCGAGGGCTTGGCGCACCCCGTAGCTGCTGAGGTAGCGGTCCGTGCTACCGGGGTAGCCCATCACCATCGTGTAGTCACCAGGCTGGACGCCAGCGGTGTTGATGTTCAAGTGGCGCTTGGGGGTCAACGGGACGTTGGTTTCACTGAATTCAGCGGGCTCGTTGTCTCCGTCTGCGTAGATGCGCAACATCGAGAAATCGCCGGTGTGGCGCGGCCACATCCAGTTGTCGGTGTCCCCTCCATATTTGCCTACGCTTTCAGGCGGAGCGGCCACTAGGCGCACGTCCAAGTACGTCTTGTATTCGAAGGCGTAGTATTCGCTGCCGTAGTAAAAGCTCTTGATTTCAATTTCCTTTGCGCCTTCCGGGTCCAGGCCTTCCATGACCGTACCGCGGGCCTGGCGGATGGCTTCGGAGCGCTCGTTCTCGGACATTTCGGGGGTGACGTTGGCCAACATTTGGTCCGTCACATCGTCCACGCGCACGAGGAAACTGATTTCAAAGTCCTCGATGTGCATCTCTTCCCCCAACGACATGGCGAAGAATCCGTCGGTCAAGTAATCGTGCTCCGGCGCGCTGAAGCCTTGAATGGCGTCGTAGGCGCAGTGGTGATTCGTGAGCACCAATCCCTGCGAAGAAATCACTTCGCCGGTGCACATGCCGCCGTTCAAGCGCACGATGGCGTCTTTGAGCGAGGCGTTGTTGATGTCGTAAATCTCTTCGGCGGTCAGGTTGAGTCCCGCTTGGTTCATCTCGGCCGCAGCGATGCGCTCGAGCATGTGGATGAGCCACATGCCTTCATCCGCGCGTACGAACGAGCTGATGCTGAGCAACGCGACGATCAAGGTTGCTTGAAATTGCTTCATGGTGTGAATGGTTCTGGTTTTTTCTTGTTTTCAATGGGCCAAATCGGGGGTCCAATTTACACCGAATACCACCGAATCGAGCGCAGCATACAGCGCCTTCAAATCCGGTCCGCCATGTCGATTGTAAACGGTGTGACCCCGCAATGTGGTTTCCACGGCCGGCAGGTCCATGATCCTGGGGTCATCGTACGAAGCGTCCAGCTCCCAGTAGGCAGCCTGGGCGGCCAGCCGCGCGACGGATTCGAACGCCTCCGGCGATGCCGTTCCACGGTAGCTCCCCGGAGCCATGTTTTCCAAGGGCGTTCCTGCGGCGCCGCGAACCAACGCCAAGCGCGCCGAACCGTCGGCTTGGAAATCGGCCGTGAACGCGGCACACGGCCCGAAGCACATCGTGCGCCGAAAGTGCACGGGAAGCACCGGTTCCTGCACCAAAGGCGCATTCGCCGCACACGATCCCACCACGGCCGCCAACACCAAGAACCACCGGCTCATTTGCGTCCCTTCCGGGTTTGCTTGATCTCCTTCGTCCGCTTCTGCTGCTCGGCTTGCATTTGCTCGAGGCGCTCTTGGAAGGAACTCTTTTTCTTGGGTTGGGCTTTCTTCGCGTCGATTTTGGCCCGGATTTTTTCTTCGTCCACGAAGAAGGCCTTGATGGCGTACATCTGTCCGATGCTGATCACGTTGGCCGTCAAGTAGTACAAACTCAGGCCCGCTGCATACCGGTTGAAAAAGAACAACATCATGAACGGGAAAATCTGCTGGATGACCTTCATGTTCGGCATGCCCGGTTGCTGCGGCTGCTGCGGTTGGCTCGCCATCGTGAGGCGCATGTAGAAGAAGGTCGAGGCCGCCATCAGCACGGTGAAACCGCTGACGTGAGCGCCGTACATCGGGATGCTGAATGGCAAGTCCAAGATGCTGTCGTAGGCCCCGAGGTCGTCCGCCCACCAAAAACTCTTGCCCCGCAGGTCGATGTTGGCGGGGAAGAACCTAAACATGGCGTAGAGGATGGGCATTTGGAGCAAGGCGGGCAAGCAACCGGCCAGCGGATTCACCCCGGTTTCCCGATACAGCGACATCATGGCTTGTTGGCGCGCCATTGCATCGTCCTTGTGCTGCTCGTTGATGGCGTCCATCTCGGGCTTCAAAACCCGCATCTTCGCAGAACTCATGAAGTTCTTCCACGTAATGGGGGAGAGCACCAACTTGATGACCAGCGTGATGATCAAGATGATGAGGCCCGCACTCGCAATGGTGTGATTCAGGAGGTTGTAGAGCGGAAGGATCAGGTTGCGGTTGACCCAGCCAAAAATCCACCAACCGTAATCGATGATGCGATCGACCTCACCGAGCTCAGTGGCGTTCAGTGCTTCGATTTCGTTGGGACCGAAATAGAATTGGAACGAACTCGCCGCGTTGCCGGCAGCGAACTTCAGCGGCACGCCCACTTGGGCTTGGTAGGCCATGGTCGCCGTGGTGTCGCCTTCGAGCGGCGCGCTTTTCAACTGGGCGCCAGGCGCAAACCCACCGTCCAACGCGACCAACGCACTGAAGAAATTCTGCTTGAATGCGAACCACTCAAGGCTGCCCTCAACCGTTTCCTCGTCTTCGCGTCCATCGCTGAGGTAGTCCCGGCCCATGTCCGCTTCGCGGAAGTAAACCGAACTGTGTTGGCGTTCCCATTCGAGGCCTTTTTCATTGGCAAGCCCCACCGCTTGCCAAACCAAATTCGCCTGTTCCGACGCCAACCCCGCCATCCCAATCCAACTCAGTTCACTGTGCAATTGATACCCGTCGAGGACGTGCGTCCAGCGCAACGCGGTCCCTTGGTCTCCTCGGGCTTCGAGCACCGCGCTGCTGTCCGTTGCGCTCACCAAGGCGAAGGTCAAATCCGAGGCGCTGATACGGCCTGCTGCAGCCAAGTCAAAGTGAAGGTCCATTTGGCTGCGCTCGGGATCCCACAAGGAGATGGCTTCATCGGATCCGTACCGGGTGGATCCGTCGCGGAGGGTGGCCCGAATGGGCAATCCGCCTTGGGATGAGAAAACCACTTCGAGGAGTCCGCTCTTCACGACCGTTTCGGTGGCTTCTGCGGCCACCACAGCCGGGGCCAACGGACCGAATTTCATCCGGGTTTGGGCATCTACCGCAGCGCGTGCTGCGCTGTCGAGAGGAGCCGCGGTTTCCGCCTGGCGTTCGGCCCAGACCACTTGTTCGGCAGCGGTTGCGGCTGCCAAACTGTCCGCCCGCAGCTGTTCTGCGACGCGCGCGGCCTCTTGGGCCGCGAGTTCTTCATCCGAAGGCGCGGAATAGAGGGCGTACCCGATCCAAATCAAGGCCATCAAGGCCAATCCAGTCAACGTATTCTTATCCATAAGCGGCGCGAAGGTAAGGGGTTCTTTTTCGGGTTGGGTGATTTACCAGTGGTGGACGCCGTTTTGGTCCCAAATCCCGTGCAGTTTCATGTACTGCTCCAGCACATCCCGCACGCAACCGGCGCCACCAGCAAACGGGCTGACGTAATCGGCCACGGCGCGAATCTCCGGAACGGCGTCTTGCGGACAAGCTGCAAGGCCCACGGCCCGCATCACGGGCAGATCGGGGAGGTCATCGCCCATGTACGCGATGGCGCTGAATGGAACCTCGAGATCGGCGGCAAGTTGGGTCACCACGGCGAGCTTATCGTGGGCGCCGAGGTGAATATGTTGCACCCCAAGGCCGCGCAGTCGCTGTTCGACCGCCGGTTCCTTCCCGCCCGTCACGAGGGCAATGGCCACGCCTTGCTTGGCAGCCCATTGAACCGCAAATCCGTCGCGTACCGAGGCCGAACGCACTTGCGATCCGTCCGGCATCAACAAGATGGTGCCGCTGGAAAAAACGCCGTCGTAGTCGAAGGCGAAGAGTTGGATGTCGTGAAGTCGGGTCTTGTAGTTCATGAACGGTGTTGAATGCGGTGGGTGAGGGCTTCGTACAACGCGGCGACATCGCTCGACGCCGAGAGGAGGGCGCGGTGGGCGTTCAGGGTCGCTTCGTCGCCGCGCGCAGCCGGTCCGGTGATGAGCGCGGCGCCTTGCTCGGTGGCCGCGCGTTCCATGACGCCTTGGGCCAAGGCGTGCAAAGCTGACCAAGGGAGTGCTGTGGGCTGCACCAGTTCTGCGGCTTCGGCCAGCATGAGGTTGCTGAAATTGGCGGCAAAGACGGCCGCGACGTGCGCTCGGAGGCGGTGCTCACGGGCCATGACGTGCGGCGTTCCACCGAGGCGAATCACGGCGGTTTGGGCCCATTCGAGCGCGGCAGCGTCCGTCGCTTCGACCGCCCAGTGCACCGCGTTCCAGTCGGGCATGCGCTCCTTTCGAATCGAGCAGACGGGCCAAATCACCGCCCCACGCGCATCGCCTTGCAGCACCGATTCCAACGGCTTCGCCCCGCTGAGGTGAACGCGCATGACGTGGGAAGGAAGTTCCGAACTCACGGCCTCCAGGGCGTCATCGGATACGGCGAGCACGGCAACCTCCCAATCTTCCGCAACGGGCTTGAAGGGAACGGAGGGGAAGAGGGGAGTCCCCGAACGGTTCCAGTGGGCGTGCCAACCGATTTGGTCTGCCCAATGCTGACCCAATGCGTGGGCCACGTTACCCGCCCCCAACAACCCACACTTCATGCGCGCCCTTTTCGCTGAGCCAATCGGCTCCACACCGCCATCAAAGAACCGATGGTCATCAAGATCACGCCGATCCACAACACGTTGATCAAGGGGAAAATCGCCGCTTGCATGACCACGAAATCCCGCCTCACCGATTCGTGCTCCCAAACGGTCCACTCAATCGCCTCGGTCATCGGATCAAACCGGTCGATTCGGAACCGCAATCCCCAGTCCTCCGCCACGTACAAATCCGGAATGATGAGCGAATCGCGCACGATGTAAAGCGGTTCATGCGGCGCCCCCTTCCCCTTGTCCTTCAACGTGATGCACGCAGCCAAGGCCAAATCCCGCTCCAACAACCCCAACTCCAGCCGCTCCTCATCCCGAACCGCCCGCAGCGAATCCAACCGCACCAGTACGCTGCCCAACAGCACGCTGTCGCCCACCGCCAATTGCGATTCCCGCCCACCGAGCCAACCTTCCTCGTCCGTTTCCGGCGGCGACACCCGCCCCCACTTGATGTGCGTGTACAAATCCCGGTCCCACCAATGCCGCGTATCCGGCTCCGGTGCATTCCCCATGCGCTCGTTCAATTGAATCTGCGGATCCAGCGAGAACAAGAAGTCCCCGGGCACGCCCGCCTCCCATCGCATCGCCTGCCGCGCTTGACGTGGGTTCGGAAAGGGAACGAACTGCCAGTGCGCCTCCATGTCTTCATCGAATCGGGAAGAAGCAAAGTGCTCGTCGATGGCCTGAAAAACCATGCCGTCCACCAGGACCACGTCGCCCGGCAGGTACTGCTTCGGATCGCTCTCGAAGTAATCCATGCGGAACTTCACGTGAATGCCTTCCGTCCGAGGCGCTACGTACGAGATGAAATACGGCCCCATCGGCAGCGTGTCGCCTTGCATCAGCAGCAGGTCTTCCCGGTTGTTGAGTTCCTCGTTGAGCGTGGCCAAATCACCGATTCGGTTTTGCGAGATGATCTCCTTTTGGGAAGTCGAAAGCACCGCCCCGAACAACACGAGCGCAAACCCGACGTGCGCCATTGGCGATCCCCACTGCTTCCAATTCGAACCCGCCACCTTGCGCAGGTAACGGAAGTTCGACGATGCCGCGAACACGGCGGCCACCAGCAGCGCCACGCGCGGTGCCTCCCACGCTTCGAAGTCATAAAAGACAAGCACGCCCACGAGCCCAATCAACGCCACACCGTAGGCGACGTAGAGCTCTTTCCGAATGGTTTCGAGCTTCGTTTGCTTGTACTTCAGCAACTGCGTCATGCCGATGAGCGCGAGGATGAGCACCGCGAGGGGCACCTGTACCAGGTGATACGTGCGGTCCAAATCCGTGCCCGGAGCCATGTCGTGCCGCGCCCACGCCTCGATCACGCCACTGCCCGTTGCATCGGCCAGCCATTGCAGCGGCGTCGAGAACGGCTCAAGCAGGGCATTGAACACGGGAATGGACGTTTGCCACGTGATGTGCACCGCCGAAACCAACAGGAGCAAACTGCCGACGAACATCCAGAAATCGCGGGACCACAGCGCGTCCTCTTCGGTGCTGCTTTCGATGTCCTTGCGGTAGGCCGCGATGGCCATGCCGGCGAGCGTCACCAGCACCCCGACCAGCGCTTCCACCACCCAGCCCTTCAGCATCACGATGGCCCATGGAGCCAGCAAGGCCACTGCCCGCCAGCGCCGCTTCGGGGATTGAAGCAGCATCACGTGCGCCAGCACCGTAAACGCGAGGAGGTAAGTCAGGAGTTGGGGCAGGATGCCGGAATCGACGAAGGAGTGAACGGAGGTGTCGCCGAGGATGCCGGATTTGGTCAAAAACGTGCTGTACACCACCAGCAGGAAGCTGATGAGCGGGAAATAAAAGGTGCTGAAGAGCGCCGTCGGACGTTTCCGGTTTTGGTTGACCAAAAGCAAGTGCGCCCCAGCCGTTAACGTAATCCAAGGAACCAACGACGAGTTCTCCACGGGATCCCACGCCCAGAACCCCCCGAAGCTCAGCGCTTCGTAGGCCCACGCCCCTCCCATGAGGATGCCAAGTCCCAAAATCCCAACACCGAAGAACGACCAACGCAACGCCGGCTTCATCCAACTCCGGTCCTGGCGGTTGCGCAGTCCGGCAATCGCTAGGGCGAACGGAATGGCCGTCGAAGCGAACCCCAAGAACAGGGTCGGCGGGTGAATCGTCATCCAGTAATTCTGCAACAAGGGATTCAACCCTTGGCCGTCGGCGAAAAACGGCAACGACAAGTAGTCCGAACGCAACGTCCACGGAAGGCCGATGTTCTCCGGTGCATTCCGCATGAACAAAAACGGATCGAGGCCGAGTTGGAAATCGCCGAAGTACACGCCGAGCAGCATCGTCGTCAAGAAGAACTCAATGGCCGCAAGCACCGCCATGGCCGTGGCTGTGAACGCCTGCTTGCCGCGCATGAGCACGAGGCCCAGCACGTTGTGCCAGAACATCCACATCAAGAAACCTCCTTCCTGACCGCCCCAAAACGCGCTGAAAATGAAGCGCATGGGCATGACGTTGTTCAAGTGTTTCCAGATGTATTGGAACTCATACCGGTGCCCGATGAACAAGGCAAAAACCATGGCAATCGCCCCGAAGATGGAAACCGCATGAACGGTGAACGCTCGCCGTGCAAACCGCTCCCAACCCGCCAAATACGCCACCACCGCGAGCAGTGAACTCGCCAATGCCAACGCAATCAAGCCGCGACCCATTTCCGCGACCACGGTCCATTCTCCTACGTAGGCAATGTCCATTACGCGCCTGCTGTCTGGGTGTCCTCGCCGAGCACGTGGTTTTGCTCGTTG
The DNA here is from genome assembly GCA_965656785.1 of uncultured Flavobacteriales bacterium. Lineage (GTDB taxonomy): Bacteria > Bacteroidota > Bacteroidia > Flavobacteriales_D > Sanyastnellaceae > JALQTD01. The sequence goes on along the minus strand of CBFHLY010000019.1, from coordinate 34,610 downwards.
TACTTCGATGGGCACTTCATGAGCATGCGGTCGGCGTGGAAGGTTTGGCCGTCAAAGTGGCCATAGAGATCGATGGATTCGGAATTTTCCAAGCCCGTCGGCTTCGCTTCGTAGAGGTGAACGTGGGCCACGTTGCCTGCTCGATCCCGCATGGTGAACCGGGTCAACCCGGCATCCACTTGGGGGTCGTACACAACCGGTTCTTCCCGGACGAGGGTCCCGGAGACTTTATACGTGGAGGCGTCGCCTGCCGCGGCTTCGGGGAACGAAACCGAACGCGCCGTCGAAGTGAGGGTGGCGATGAGCGTGCCGACCATGCCCGCCGTCAACAACAACAAAATGAGGTGAGATCGTTTCATGAGCGTTTCGGAGTGATGGGGGGGGAGGAGTTCGTTGGGGTCGGGCGTTGCTCGGCTGCTTCCAATCGCGATTCCAGCGCGTTCAAGCGGCGCCCAGCTTGCGCCATCCAAAGCAGCAAGCCGATGAGGATCAAAGCGGCAACGCCGACCACCACGCCGGCCTTGCCTGCGCCAAGGAACAAGCCCTCGATGGGATGGGGGGCGATGGTGAGGAAATCAAGGTGCATCATGGTTCCAATCGATTGATTCGGCGGCTCAGCGATTCCATGCGCAGCCGCAGACGGTACATGCCCATTCCAAGCAGGATCCAGCCGATGACGGCAGGGTAAAACACCGCGCGCAAACTGCTGTCCAAATCGTAGGTGTTGAATCCCGGGTTGCCGCCCTTTCCGGGATGCAGGCTTTCGTTGAACCGCGGGAAAATCATCAGCAGAATGATGAGCAAGACAAAGGCGAATAGGTTGAATACGGCCGAAATCCGAGCCCGCAAGACGGGATCGTCCACCGCTGCGCGCAGCACGAGGTAGCCAGCATACACGAGGACGGTGACCAGCGCGCCGTTGAGCTGCGGATCGCTCGCCACCCACCAGTCGCCCCAAGTAAACCGCGCCCACAGCGATCCGGTGACCAGGCCGATGATCCCAAAGAACAGCCCGGTTTGGGCCGACGTGACGGCGCGTTCATCAGCGAGGCCGAGGGTCTTCGCTCCGAGGTGCCGGATGGACTGAGCGAAGCTGATGCCCATCAAAAAGAACATGGTGAACCACATCGGCACGTGCAGCATCAGGTTCCGGATGGTTTCGAAAATCTGGGGCTGGAACGGAAAGTGGAAGCCGAGCTGGTTGCTGCCGTCCAAGACGTCCACCGACGCGTATCGATGTGCTGGAACCAGCACTGCGTTTTCCACGAAAAACGCGTTGCCGAGCGATAAGGTCCCGTCAATCGGCGATTGAACGTACAGGTCGAGGGAGCGCTTGTGCAGGGTGTCCGGCCATTCCGGTCGCAGGAGCAGCCGGTGGTCGTTCACCACCTCGAACGCGAGGGGGAACAACCGGTCTTGCGTGCCAGCGAAGATGCGGAGCTGATCGGGACTTGAGGCGAAGTGCGTGCCGTGAGCGATGACCTGGGTTTGGCCTTGCTCATCTGCCATCACTTCCACCAAACCCGGGCCCAGCGGCACCCAAGCGACCATCGCAAACACGTACAGCAACAGCGCGACTCCAACAGCCGTAAAACCTCGATGATTCATGCGGAATTAATCACGCCAAAGGTAAGGGAACAACACCAAGCCAAAGGCCGTAATGCCCCCCGCCAAGGCTCCCAAAAAAAGCAAGTTTTCCACCGTCTCCTCTCCGGACAAACCGCTCAAGAGGTCATTCCCGAAGCGCGTTGCCACGAGCACGATGGGGACGATGAGCGGCAACCCCATCACGGCAGTGAGCCCAAATCCCGCTCCCGCCAGCGCTGCAATCGCCGCCAACAAGGTCAGGCAACTCGCGAGCGCCCATCCCGCCAATTCCAACCCCGCGAACAGCCACCAACCACGTCCTCCCACCAAATGGTCCGTTCCCAAGAACAAAGAAAACGCCGCAAAAACCAGTGCCGCCAACACCGTCATCAGCGCCCAATGGTAAATGGTCCGCGCGAGCATCCATTCCAGTGGACGCACCACGTGCGTGAGGTATTGGCGGTTCTCCGGGCGGTCGTCAGGATGGGGGCGAGCCATGGCGTTGAACGCTGTGAAAATCAACACGATCCAAATCAGTGCGTTCCAGCTTTCTGCCCCAGCGTCGTCGCCCACCGATTGGAAGGCAGCGTAGACCGAAGACAATGCGAAGAGGAGGAGGCCAATGAGCGCGTGACCTTGCCGAAATTCCACGCGCAGCGTGTGCTGAACGAGGAACGCAACGCGCTGCATGCTGAAGGCACGGGGTGCTGCCATGTTCACGATTCCACGAGCGACATCGGACGCGCGATGGCTTGGAACAGGCGGGCCATGTTGCGCGCGTCCTCGATGGCGCGGTGCTGCGTGCCAGAATATTCCAACCCCTCGAGTTTCATCGCGTTTTTCAATCCGATTTGGTTCTTCGAACCTTTCCAGCGGCTGTAGTGCATTTGCAGGCAGGCGTGGTACCGCAGCCACGGAAGTTCCATTTGGTGCAACCTGGCGTCGAGCAGCAATTGGCGCTTGTCGAACTCGCCCCAGCTCATGAGCACGGCCCGGACTTCGTTGGGGTTGATCCAATCTTCGAAGTCCAGCACCACCTCGTCGAAATGCCCCGCAGGATCCACATCGCGTTGGGTGATGGACGTGAGTTTGGTGCAGAAGGGGCTGATCTTCGGATGCAATGTCGGCTTGACAAACGAACAGAATTCATCAATGATTTCAAGGCGTTCGTTCACTTTCACGGCCCCGATTTCGATGACCTCCACCTGCTTCGGTTTCGGGCTTCGCCAACAGGTGGCCTCAAGGTCATAAATGATGAAGTGACGTTGGGACATGCAGGCGCAAAGATAGCAGAGCGCGCGCTACCTTAGAACCATGAGCACGACATTGAAACGTCCGCGTCGATTGGCGGTCTTCACCGGTGCGGGCATGAGCACGGAAAGTGGGGTGGACGCATTCCGGACGCACGGGGGCATTTGGCAGCGTTTCAGGGTGGAAGATGTGGCCACGCCAGCGGGGTGGGAGCGGGACCCCGATTTGGTCACGGAGTTTTACAACATGAGGCGCAGGCAACTGATGGAGGAAGTGGAGCCCCATCGCGGACACGCGCTTCTTGCGGCGTTGGAAGCTCATTTTCAGGTGGATGTGATCACCCAAAACGTAGACGACTTGCACGAACGCGCCGGTTCTTCCAGCGTGTTGCACCTGCACGGGGAGCTTCGGCGCGTGCGCAGTTCGGGGCCCAGCGGCAAGTCGGTCGTTTGGCCGAAGTGGGAGGTGCGCGCTACCGATCGCTGCCCGGATGGTTTCCGCTGGCGGCCCGATGTAGTTTGGTTCGGCGAGGCCGTCCCGCGCATCGATTCCGCCGCAATGCGCGTTTCCGAGGCGGATGCCTTGCTCGTCATCGGCACGTCACTGAACGTTTATCCCGCGGCCGGCTTGGTCGAAGTGGCCGCTCACGAGGCTCCCGTTTACGTGATCGATCCTGGGGAAGTCCACGTTCAAGGGGCTCACGTGCTGCGCACCACCGCATCGAGCGGAATGGAGCAGCTGTGGCAGGCGTGGCTGCCGGATGTGCCGTTGCCCTGATTCAGCTTCTTTGGGTCCGCCAAACCGAACGCTTCGCCGTCCGCGGCCCAGGCGCCAAGGCAGGCGCGGCCTGTTGAACGGCTCCGGCGGCGATGCCAGCGAGGACCTCCGGTGCACACGCGACAATCCGTTGCTCCGCTTCGGCGCTGTGATAGAGCCCGACGAAGTGCGTGTCGAATTGCCCCGAGCGGAACGCTTCGTGGTCTACTGCGAACCGCCCAAAATCCAGCGTCGTCTCGACTCCGATGATTTCGTACGCGTCAATGGCTCGGATCATCCGGTCGATGGCGGCTTCGCGGGTGGGACCGTGCACGACGAGCTTGGCGAGCATGGGGTCGTAGTGGATGGCCACTTCGCCGCCTTCCTCGACGCCATCGTCCACCCGAATGCCAGGCCCGACCGGCGTGCGGTAGCGCGTGAGCGTTCCGGTGGCCGGCAGGAAGCCTTCGGCCGTGTTCTCGGCGTAGACTCGGACCTCGAGGGCATGGCCTTGGATGCTCAGGTCCGCTTGGGTGAAGGAAAGCGGGTGACCTTCCGCGATTCGGATTTGTTCTCGGACCAAATCCACCCCCGTAATGCACTCCGTCACCGGGTGCTCCACTTGCAGGCGGGTGTTCATTTCCAGGAAGTAAAACCGCATTTGGTCATCGAGCAGGAATTCCACGGTTCCTGCTCCCACGTAGCCGCAACTCCGCGCCACTTCCACCGCGCACGCTCCCATCTCCTCCCGGAGCGCTTCCGTCAACACGGCCGATGGCGCTTCTTCCACGACCTTCTGGTGGCGCCGTTGGATGCTGCATTCCCGTTCGAACAGGTGGACCACATTGCCGTGCTCGTCCGCGAGCACCTGCACTTCAATGTGCCGGGGCGAGCTGACGAACCGCTCCAAGAACACGCTGCCGTCCCCAAACGAATTGACGGCTTCCGAAACCGCCCGTTCGAATTGGCTGGCCAACTCTTCAGGACGTTCCACCACCCGCATGCCCTTGCCCCCGCCCCCAGCGCTTGCCTTGATGAGCAAAGGGTACCCAATCTCTTCCGCTACTTCCCGAGCGGCCTCGGGATCGGTAATGGCGTGGGCCGTTCCAGGCACAAGCGGCACATTCCGCTTCATGACCGTTTCCTTCGCGGCGAGTTTCGACCCCATGGTTTCGATGGCGTGCGCTTCCGGTCCGATGAATCGAATCCCCGCGGTGCGCACCTCCGTTGCAAACGCCGCGTTCTCTGAAAGGAATCCGTATCCCGGGTGGATGGCGTCTGCTCCCGTGGCGCGCGCTGCTTCGAGGATGCGATCGGTCACGAGGTAGCTCTGTGAGGAGGGCGCAGGCCCGATGTGCACGGCTTCATCAGCGAAACGGGCGAAGGGCGCATTGCGGTCGGCATCGGAAAACACCGCCACGGTGGCGATGCCCATCTCGCGTGCAGTGCGCATGACGCGCAGGGCAATTTCGCCGCGGTTCGCAACGAGGATTTTTCGAATGGGGAGGGGTGTGGCCATGGAGTTGCGTTGTGGTGCAAAGATGGGCCGCTTCGGACCAAATCCCACGAAACAATCGGGCACGAAAAAAGGGCAAGCGATTCTTATCGCGCCGCTACAACCGCCTGCCCTTGCTTCCTTCCGGACCTGGGGGGTTCAGCGGGAGCTGGCCGTAAGAGACTTGCCCCGTGCAAAGATACCGCATTCTTTCCCGCAAACCTTAAATTCGCCGCATGAAATTGAATGCAACAGCTGTTCGGCATGGGGCCGCCGTAGGTGCCGTCCAAGTCGCTTTGACCCTCATCGCATACATTGTCAACACTTCATGGTTGTTTGACCCGTGGTTTGGGCTGAGTTCTTGGGTGCTCATTTTCGTGGGCATGTACCTCGCTTTGAAGGGAATTCGGCAGGAGGAGGGCAACGTGCTCTCTTTCAAGCGAGCTTGGGGGCATGCGTACGTGGTGGCTGGAGTGAATACGCTGATTGTCATCGGATTCAGCATCTTGTTGTACCAAATCATCGACCCGGGATTGGTCGATTTGGCAGTCAGCACTTCCATGGAGCGCATCGAAGAAGTGGCGGCGCTGATGGGCGGTGGATCGGAATTGTCGGAGGCGTTTGACCAAATGGAGCCCGAGATTCGGAAGGGGTTGTCGCCGTTGGGGCAAGCAAAGAGTGCGTTTTGGTCGCTCATCTTTTACGCCATTCCCACGGTGATCATGGCGCTGGTGATGCGCCGGAAAGAGGACTTCGGAGCATAACTTTTTCAAGCCAAATCCGTAATTCATCCCATGCTGAATTCAACCGACTCCCTCGTGGACTTGAGCATCGTCGTTCCCTTGTTCAACGAGGAGGAAAGTTTGCCCGAGTTAAAGGCGTGGGTCGATCGCGTCCTTGCGGGACGCACCTATGAGGTCATTTTCGTGGACGACGGCAGTCGGGACGGCTCGTGGGAGGTGATCGAGCGCCTGCACGCTGCAGATCCTGAACGGGTCGTCGGGTTGCGCTTTGCCCGCAATTACGGGAAAAGCGCAGGATTGCACACCGGGTTCCAAGCGGCTCGCGGACGGGTGGTCATCACCATGGACGCCGACTTGCAGGACAGCCCGGAGGAGATCTTGCCTTTGGAAGAGCAGGTGTTGGAGGGCGGGTTGGATTTGGTCAGTGGATGGAAGAAAAAGCGCCACGACCCGTTGAGCAAAACGATTCCCACAAAACTCTACAACTGGGCCACCCGCAAAGTCAGTGGCATCGAGCTTCACGACTTCAACTGTGGATTGAAGGCCTATCGCGGCGAAGTGATCAAGGCCATTGAAGTGCAAGGCGAGATGCACCGGTACATCCCCATCCTCGCAAAGAACGCGGGCTTCAACCGCATCGGGGAGCGCGTGGTGCAGCACCAAGCCCGCAAATACGGGTCTTCGAAATTCGGCATGGAGCGGTTCGTGAACGGTTTCCTCGATTTGATGACCATCGGCTTCATGTCGCGTTTCAGCCGCAAGCCGATGCACTTGTTCGGCGCGCTGGGTTCGTTGATGTTCCTCGTCAGCGCCTTGGGCTTCGCGCTGATCGCAGGCACGAAGCTCTACTATTTGCTTCAAGAATCGTGGACAGGCGCGCAGTTTCAGGCCAAAAACATCACCGAAATCTCCGCGTTCTACATTTCGCTCGCTGGCATGATCCTGGGAGCTCAGTTCTTCCTCGCCGGGTTCCTCGCGGAAATGATTTCACGCAACGACCCCAACCGATCGAACTACCTGGTCTCCAGGCGCCTCGGTTCGCATTGATGGCGGAAGCACAAAAAAAGCCCGACTCGAAAGTCGGGCTTTTTTTGTGCTCATCGGTTGCCCGATCAGCGAACGATCATGAATGGAGCATTCCCTGAGCGTTGACCCTGGTTTACTTGAATCAAGTACATTCCAGCGGGCCATTCCTGCGTGCTCAGTCGAGGCTGAAGACCTTCTCCAATGCGGGACTGGTGTACCACTTTTCCGGTCAAATCGCGCACCGTAACGTCGATTGGGAAGTGTTGGTCCCATCCGTTTCCTGCAATGTTGATGACGTTCTCCGTTGGGTTCGGATACGGGGTGAAGGCGATGGTTTCGTCGAATTCCCATGGGGAGCCTCCGTAGCCGTCGAATCCCGAGTCACCGCATTCAGCTCCCAAGCCAAATCCTTCCTCCATAACGCTCGAGTCTTCCGCAACCATCGAAAGCATGGTGCCATCCTCCAAGGTCATGGAAGCGAACGATCCGCTCAACGAAGCGCCGCCGAAGCTTTCCAACCTGAAGTCATAGCATCCGTCAATGAGGCACGCTGAAGCGCTCCACGCTCCCCCTTGAAGGACGCCTTCGGTCATGATTTCGCCCGCGTCGTTTGTGATTTCAAACCAAGCATCCGTGAGGGCAAGGATGGCGAAATCCACTTCCTGTCCAATGGGGCAGGCGCTCGGATACACGCACGAACCGTCATCGATGGTCGCCAAGGGATTGAAATTGCTCGCCGCCGGATCCGTGCAACCCGCGTTGCCCTCTTCGCAAGCCCCGAACCAGCCGAAGACGTCGGTCGCTTCCGTAGCCGAGTAGGGGAGTTCTCCGCCTCCGATTTGGAAGCCTTCGGCGTCCAACCACCAGTAACCGCCATTCCAGCCATAGCCGCCGTCGTTGTTGGTCATGGTGACGGTGTAGCACATTTCAGGATCCAGGCACACGTCCACGTAGACGATGGCCATGTCGCTGTACCCTTGTTGATCATAGAGTACGCTGCCGTCCGATGCGGTGATGTTCAGTCCTACGGCTTGGCCATTGGAGAACGTGCAGACGTAAAGCGTGCTGGGGATTCCGTTGTCGCAGACTAGTGGGTAGTTGCACGACCCGTCGTCGAACGTGGCAGTCGGGTTGTAATTCAGCGCTTCCGCATCGGTGCAACCACCGATTTCGTACACGCACGGTTCATCGGTTCCCACGCCCCACCCGAACGTTGCACTGTAGGCACCAGCCTCCAAAGTGAACACCGTGGTGTCCCCAGCGGCAGTGGCCGTAGCGGTGGCACCGTCACCGGACCACGTTTCGTAGAGGAAAAAGTTGTAGCAACCCGGAGCCAAACATCCAATGCCCATGGCCACCCCATCCGACGTGTAGGACACCACGTTGGGATAGTCGCCACCCAATGGGTTGGTCACATAGAAGTATGGCGGGTACTCGGCGGTGGGATCCGTTGAGGCCAATTCGAGGGTCACCTGGATTTGGTCCGAGGCGCACGCAGGAGCGTAAACGCACGATTGGTTCACGGTGGCTTCGGGGTTGTAATTCAACGCCTCCGGATCGGTGCAGCCCGCAATCGGCTGGGTGTTGCAGTCTCCAATCCACGCGATGTTCAACCCCCAACATTCCGCTTCGCACAAGTTATTCAGCGTCACGTATCCACCTGTCGTCCAGTCCCAAACGCAAACCGGTTCATCCTCGGCGTCTTCGCAATCGCAGCTCGGCAAGCAGCTTCCATCGTTCCAATCCGCCTCGGGGGTGAAGTTCGGAGCTTCAGGGTCCGTGCATCCCGGCACGCTTTCGCAGGCCCCGTCCACGGAAAAGAGGAAGGTCGCCGAAGTGGCATCGTCGGACAACGTGATGTTGTAGGCGGCGACGGTGGCTCCCAGGATGGAAAAGTACCCGTTGTTCCAGCCGAAATTCCCCGCAGAATTGGTCAACGTGGCGGTGTAACATCCAGTTTCTAAACACAAGTCCTCGTAGATGATGGCCCCGTTGTTGAATCCATCCTGTGCGTAGAGCACCGAGCCCGATTCGTGCACGATGTCAATGGCCACCTCGTTTCCGTTGTTGAACGTGCAGAGGTAGAATGTCGCAGGCACGCTGCCCTCATCGCAGGGGCTGATGCAGCTTCCATCGTCATACGTTGCGTTGGGGTCGAAGTTCACCGCTGCAGCATCCGTGCATCCGCCCGTGTCGCTTGTGCAATCCCACTCATCCAAAACGAAGGCTCCATCACACAGCGCCCAACAGGGGCCCGGATACCAAGTGATTTCGTTGGAAGTGGGATTCCAAGCGCACACCGGGTCAGCGACCTCGTTTTCGCATCCTGAACAGTCTTCCAACTGGACGCACGATCCATCATCGACCAACGCGTACGGGTTGAAGTTCAATGCGGTGGGGTCGGTGCAGCCCGCAACGTCAACACCACAACCCCCATTCACCGAAACGTCGACCGTGCTCGACGAGCCCGAGTCAATCGTGAACGGCCCCCAAACCTGACCCGAAAACTCAACGAGCGTCCATTGCGCACCGTTCCATCCGTCGCCGAAGCTGTCGAACATTTCCAACACGTGGCATCCTTCTCCCAAGCAAACCACCTCGGTCTGGGTTTCACCATCGGGATATCCTCCGCCCGAGGCAATCAAGGTCCCGGTTTCGTCCACGAGGGACCAGCTGACCTCAGAACCCCACATACCGGTCTCGAAGGCGATGACGGCTGGCTGGTCGCAATCCTGCGCCACCGAATTAAAGGCGGTCAAAATGAACAAAGCAAGCAGACTGATTGGAATGAATCGCATGGCATTTGGATGTTGGTACATGAGAAGAACCGGCCCCCTTTGAAAAGGTTGCATCACCCGAAAATCACACCGGAGCCGATGAGCTCGTCGCCGGCGTACCAGGCGGCGAACTGACCAGAAGCGACGCCGGTTTGGGGGGCGTTGAAGGTGAGCCGGATGCGGTCGCCGAGGTGCTCCATGGTGCCGGTTTGCAGCGGCTGCCGGTACCGAATGCGCAGGTGCCAATCGTCGCGTTTCTCGCCCGGTTGGAGGGCCAAATCCGGACGCACCCAATGCATTTCCTCTGCAGCGATGTACAAGGCGTGGCGCTCGAGGCCCGGGTGGGATTCGCTTTGGCCTACGAAGAGCGTGTTCGTTTCCACGTCTTTTTCCAGCACGAACAGCGGCTCCGGTTTTCCGCCCACGTTGATGCCGCGGCGCTGGCCCACCGTGAAGAAATGCGCTCCGGGATGCGTGCCCACCGCCGTGCCGTCCGCCGGGGTCCAGTGGATGGGCTCTGCGGCGTCCGCGTGCTGGGCAAACCGCGGATGATCGGCCGCGATTTCCACAATGGACCCCGTCTTCGGTTCGAGCTGCTGTTGGAGGAACTCGGGGAGGCGCACTTTGCCGATGAAGCACAGGCCTTGGCTGTCCTTTTTTTCCGCGGTGGGCAATCCGATTTGGCGGGCCAAATCCCGCACCTCCGGCTTCAACATCCCCCCGATGGGAAAGCGCGCCGCCTCCAACTGCGCTTGGGTCAACTGGCACAGGAAGTAGCTCTGGTCCTTGTTCGGGTCGCGCCCAGCGAGCAACCGGTAGGTCGGACCATCCGGTCCGTCCACGACCTCGCGCTGGCAGTAATGCCCGGTCGCGACCGCTTCCGCACCGAGGTCGCGCGCCGCCTGCAAGAACAAGTCAAACTTGATTTCGCGGTTGCAGAGCACATCGGGATTTGGCGTGCGCCCAGCGGCGTACTCATCGAACATGTAATTCACAATGCGCTCCTTGTATTGAGCGCTCATGTCCAACACCTGAAAGGGAATGCCCAAATGCTCCGCGACCAACATGGCGTCCTGGCTGTCGTCCACCCAGGGACACGCCTCGTCGATGATGACGCTGGCATCGTGCCAATTTCGCATGAACAACCCGATGACTTCATGGCCTTCCTCGACCAACAAATGAGCGGCAACGCTGGAGTCCACGCCGCCTGACAAACCGACCACAATGCGCATGGCCCAAAAGTACGACCTTAAACCCGCAACTCTCAGGTCACCTGCAATTCCCTTATCTTCGCGGAAGGTTTGGTTTTCATCTTGTTGCATCATTTGAGGCAACCCTTTCAGAACATGAACGTCTCGAACTCAGCGCAGCATGCATCCGAAGCAGAACTCCGCCCCATCATTGAAGGGTGCAAGCGGGGCGAGCGACGGGCGCAGCAACAGGTCTTTGAGCGGTATTATCGCTTGATGTTTGGGGTGTGCTTGCGCTACATTTCGGACCACGATTCGGTCCAAGATGTGTTGCAAGAAGGGTTCCTGAAGGTGTTCTCGAACATCGAAGGATACACTTCGAAAGGTTCTTTTGAAGGTTGGATCCGCCGCATCATGGTCAACACAGCCATTGACTTCATCCGCCGCAAGCGCGCAGCGGGGTGGGAGTCAGGGGATGAGGCGACCATGGAGGGGCTCGAGAGCGATGAGCCGTTGCCCGATGAACTGGACGAAGAAGTCGGGTTTACTGTGCAAGATGTGCTGCAAGCGATGGAGCGCCTGACTCCGGTTTACCGCGCGGTGTTCAATTTGTACGTGTTTGAAAACTTGGGGCACCAAGAGATTTCTGAGGAACTCGGAATTTCGGTGGGCACGTCCAAGTCGAACCTGGCGAAGGCCAGGCGGAACATTCGAAACCACTTGCTCGCCCAGAAGGGAGAGCCGGTTAAATAAACTCACCTCGGAATGCCTGAGATGAATCGATTTGATGAACAATTGAAGGAGGCCTTCGCTCGGTTCGAGCCGGAGGTCACTCCCGATTTTACTGCCTTGGAGGAACAAATGAACCAACGTGCAGACGGAGGCCGCTCGGAATTGTCCCGGCGCTATCGGTCTGCACGTCGTGTTGCTGCTGCTTCGTCGGCGATCGCCTTGGGGCTGATGAGTTGGCTGCTCCTTCGCGAAGAGCCTCCCGTGATGGTCGAGGAAGTGACTCCCGAATCAGGCTGGGTGAAATTCGATGGGGCGTCCGGCGTGGGCATGTCCGCGTTGGGGGCGTCGGAAGAGGCCTCGGCGCGCACGACCGATGCCGTGGTGATTCCAAGCCTTGATGTGCGAGTGACTGCAGCGCAGCCGGAGGAAGTTGCTGCGCCATTTCGAGGCGAGCCCAGCGAAAAGGCCCGCCCTTCGACGGAAGTTGCAGCCGATCACTTGACTAGCGGGACCACCGAAGCCTCGGTGGCGACGGAAGAAGCTCCTGCACCTTCGTCCAGATCCGATCGTCCCCTTGGGTTTGAGAGTTCCGTCCAGGAAGCTTGCGAAGGCACCGAAGTGTCCTTTAAGCTCGACGGAGACTGGGCTGAAGGCTCGTTTTTGTGGAATTTCGGGGATGGGTCGTTCAGCAGTGAATCCGAACCCGCCCACGTGTTTGACCGCCCCGGTACGTATGATATCACCATTTCCGTAAGGAGCCACAACGATGGACAAATCCGAACCCGAACGGTGGAAAACATGATCGTGGTGCGTCCACGACCGGAGGCGAAGCTGAACTGGAAACTTCCGAAGGCCATGTCGGGCAAGGAAGTTGAAGTCCAATTGGAGAACCAAACCGAACGTTCGAGCAGCTCGACCTGGCTCATCGGCGAAGAGAAATTGAACCAGAGCACCACGCAGCTCAAGGTTCCTGGAGAATACCCGGTCCACCTGATCGCAAGCAATGCGTACGGATGCCAAGACCATGAAGTGGCGACCCTCCGCCTTGGCGACCGGTTGTCAGCAGGAGCGCCCGCGTCGTTCTCGCCCGACGGCGATGGCCGTTATGACGTGTTCTTGCCGAGGGCAGCCAAGGAAGCTGATGGACCGTGGGTGTTGAGGGTGTTCGATGCGCAAGAGCGGGAGGTGTTCCGAACGGAAAACGCGTTGGCCCCCTGGGAGGGCCTGGGCCTCCAAGGAGAGCGGGTTCCTCGTGGACAGTACCATTGGACGCTTTCAACGAACGACCGAGATGGCAACCCCATGTTGTATTCGGATGTCGTGCGGGTTGAGTGAGGAGCTTAACCTATTCAACTTGAACCTGAAAGGCGGCCGAACCAGCCGCCTTTCTTTTTGTCCTTTCGCGGCTGCGAACAATGCAAGCCCGATGGTGCTGCTTTTCGTGGAAAAAGTCGTGTAAACAAGCAACCTTTTGCGCGTCTTGGGGTTTTGAGAATGTAAGAATTTAGCAGCGACATGGACGTGGAATTCGAAAGGCTGAAGATGAAAGAATTGAGAGGGAATCAGCGCGCGAGGTTGCTCGTGATGGCGTTTTTGGCAATCAGTGCCTTAACGGCGCAGGCTCAAGTGTTCCAAATTAGCGACGCCGATGCAACGACGTGCGCGGGCCTGTTCGTGGACGACGGGGACATTGCGGATCCCGCAGGAGGGCCGTACTCGAATGCGAACTACGTCATCACGATTTGTCCTGAAACGGTGGGAGACGCCATCGCGGCCGAATTCATTTCCTTCCAGCTGCAGACGAACGCGAATCCGAACAACAACGACGTGCTGTTCATTTACGACGGGAACTCCACTGCGGCTCCGCTCATCGGAGCGGGAACCGGGAACAATTTCCAGGATGTAACGGCGACGGCTTCGTTGAACAACCCTTCAGGATGCTTGACGTTCGAGTTCTTCTGCTTGAACGGGGCCACGGGAGGGGCCATCGGATGGGCGGCGGAATTGTCGTGCGTGACGCCCTGTACGACGCCGATTTCGTCGTTTGATTTGATCGATCCCGAGGCGTTCCAGGACAATCCGCAGAGCGTGGGCGTTTGCCCGGACCAGGAGGTGACGTTCAACGGTGCGGCCAGCACCGGGGATGGGGTTCCACTGAACAACTGGATTTGGAATTGGGGCGATGGGGACATTTCGTTGAGCAGCGTGCCCGAAGCCACACACAGCTACGAGGAGCCAGGGGAGTACCTGGTTTCGCTCGTCGTGGAGGATGAAAACGGATGTGGCAGCACAAATTTGGAACCCTTCCAAGTGCTCGTCAGTACCTTGCCCATCTTCAACACCGCCACGGAATCTCCGATTTGCGTGAACCAGCCTACGTTCCTCGACGGGTCGGGCTATCAGAGCGTTACGTGGACGGCGCTTCCACCCATCTCCGTGAGCGAGGAGCAGCCCTTGCCGGACAACTCCAACGTTCCATTCGACTCGGAAATGACCATTGACTTTTTCGACGAGGGTCAACTTGTGGAGTCGTGTGAAGACATCTTGGGCATTTCGGCGGTCATGGAGCACACCTTCATCGGCGATTTGACGATTTGGGTGGAGTGCCCGAACGGGCAGGAGATGTTGTTGCTGGATAACGGGCCAAGTGGGCAGGAGGATGCTACAGGCTGCATGTACCCGGATTTGGGTGGGAACAACTTGGGAGATCCGGTCGCCGGGATTGGATGGGAGTACACGTGGAGCATGGATGCGGATTTCATCATGGACGACCCATCAAATCCCGCTGTCGCTGGGGGCGCTACGGTTCCTGCCGGGGATTACTTGCCGTGCGGCGACATGTGCGACTTGGTGGGGTGCCCGTTGAATGGGGTGTGGACATTTTACGTTCACGATCAGTGGCTGGGGGATGACGGATTCCTGTTCAATTGGTCCATGGACTTCGATCCGGAAATTGTACCCGGCGTCACCACCTTCACGCCGACCATCGGGGTCGAATCGGATTCCAGTTACTGGGACCTCACACCGGGTGATTACGGGTTCGTCGGCCTGGATGCTCCGGGCGATTACGCCGACATGGTCTTTGACCAAGCGGGCTCTTACGACTTCAATTACGTGGTCCAAAACAACTTCGGTTGCCAATGGGACACCACCGTGACCATCGAGGTGCTCGACCCGCCCAACATTTCCGCGGGGGAGGATTTCTTCGCTTGCGGCGACTTCCAACTCGGGGCAGGGCTCGTTGATGCGGATCCAGCCGTTTGCAGCGAGGATGCGGGGGCTTACGAATACTGCTACGACAACGGCGAGAATTTCACGTGGACGTTTTGTCCAGACAGTCCCGGTGATGGCTCGACCTTCATGACCTTGAGCTTCCAGCAGGGAACTGTCGAAAATTTCTTCGATCCGCTCATCATCTACGACGGCGAAGACACGAATGCTCCGGTGTTGGCTGGCCCCATCAGTGGGGATTTAACGGGACAAACCTTCACGGCCACCAACGCATCCGGTTGCCTCACCGTGAGCTTCTCCTCCGACGGAAGCGTTTCGTGCGCGAGCACGCCGACCTACAATTCGTGGCAGTACACCGTGGGGTGCACCAACGCGAGCGGCATCGATTGGTCGTGGACTCCCGCAGCCGACTTGATCGGAGCGGATACGCCATCGCCGTTGTCTTCGTCGCTGGACCAAACCACCGTATACACCGTAACGGGCGGTTGGAGTTTCCTTCCCGCTTGCTCCACGACGGACGAGGTGGAGGTTTCTCCTTCGTTCGACATTTCGGTGGAGTCCACAGACCCGACGTGCTTTGGAAACGACGGCAGCCTGTTGGTGGAAATCGTCACGGCAGGCTCGGTCGGCCCTTGGACCATCGAGGTATTCAATGGAGCGAACCTGGTGGGCAGTTCCTTTGCGAGCAACCCTTCATCGGTCGCGGTAGAGGGGTTGGCTCCTGGCAACTTGCTCGTCCAAGTGAGCGATGACAACTGCGTCATCGAGGCCAATGTCGCACTGGCTTCCATACCGACTCCTGTTTTGACGGCCTCCAACGACACCACGATTTGCATTGATGGAACGGCCACGTTGCAAGCCGTTCTCGCACCGGTGGTTCCCAATGCAGTTTACACTTGGAACGCTGCCGGCGCCGCTGGCGGAACGCTCACCGTTGGGCCCAACAGCCCCAGCGTGTACACGGTTTACGCCACCTACGCCGAAGGGTGCCAAACCCCTACCGAAGAAGTGTTCGTGGACATTTACGATCCGATTAACCTCCAGATGACGGCCAACGAATTGATCTGCGACGTGGATTCTGCATGGGTCGGAGTGACGGCACTCGAGGGCGGATTGCCCCCGTACAACTTCGCATGGACTCCGAATGGAGCTGCGGATGGGTTCTGGAGTTTTACAGACGTGACCACAACGTACTGCGTGGTGGTGACCGACGCGTGCGAAACGCCTGCGATCGAAGGCTGCGCTGAAGTGGCGGTTCCGGATGCCATTGACCCCACGTTCACGGTGGACACGCTCGGCGGGTGCCACCCCGTCACGGTCGGCTTCACGTCGAATGCCACCAACGTGGACCAAATCGCCACTTCGCTTTGGTCCTTCGGGGATGGCGGGCAGTCGTCGGCGGTGGAAGCGGCGTATCACACGTACATTGAACCCGGGATTTGGTCCATCGGACACGTCATTACATCGATCCACGGATGCGTGTACACGGACCAGCAATCGGCATTGATCGAGACGTACGATTGGCCCGTGGCCGCGTTTGCAAATGACCCCACCGTGACCGCATTGCCCTTGACGCATTTCACCTTCGAGAACTATTCCCTTGGAGCGAACACCGCATTCTGGGACTTTGCTGGATTCGGGACGTCGAACGAGTGGTCGACCACCTTTGACTTCCCCGCTGATCAATCGGGTGAATACACCGTCACGTTAATGGTTGAGAACGCGTGGGGATGCACCGACGTGCTTTCCCGCAACTTGCTGGTCAACGAGAGCTTCTCAATGTACATTCCCAACGGGTTCACGCCCGACATGGATGGCTTGAACGATGCTTGGAAGTTTTATGGAATCGACGTGGACGAGTCGGATTTCCACGTGGTCGTTTTCGATCGTTGGGGGCAGAAGGTTTACGAATCCACGGATTTATACGGGGCTTGGGTGGGCGACAACCTCGGCGGTGATTATTTTGTCCAAAACGGAGTATACACATACCTCATCACCACCCGCTCGTTGGCCACCAAGGAGCGGAAAGTATTGAAAGGAACGGTTACCATCACAAGATGAATCCAATTCAAAAAAAGGTCGCTTGGGCCGGCTTGTTTGCAAGCTTGGCGTTTAGCGCTGCAGGCCAAACGAACATCCAAATCAGTGAAGGCGGTACGGTCACCACGTGCGACGGCTTTTTCGTGGACGATGGGGACATCGGGGACCCCGCTGGAGGTCCGTACAGCAACACGGATTACGTCATCACGATTTGTCCTGACAACCCGGGAGACGCCATCGCGGCTGAATTCCTGTCGTTTCAACTGCAGACGAATGCCAACCCGAACAACAACGACATGTTGTTCATCTACGACGGCGATTCGAACGGAGCCCCCCTCATCGGAGTCGGAACGGGAAACAACTTCCAAGACGTCACGGCAACGGCATCCTTGAACAACCCCACGGGCTGCTTGACGTTTCAGTTTGCTGTGAACAACGGAGCGACAGCGGGGGCCATCGGTTGGGCAGCGCAGGTCACGTGCGTCACCCCGTGTACCGTGCCGATGTCGTCGCTGGAACTGTTGGATCCAGATGCGTTCGAGGACAACCCCAACAGCGTCGGGATTTGTCCCAATCAGGATGTGACGTTCGACGGCAGCAATTCCGAAGGCGACGGAGCTCCACTTTCGAACTGGATCTGGAACTGGGGAGACGGCAGCGTGGAAACCACGCCTTCCATGTCGGCGTCGCATGCCTACGACACCCCGGGAGAATACTTGGTCACCCTCGTGGTGGAAGACGAGAACGGGTGCAGCAGCACGAACCTCGAGCCATTCCAGGTCTTGGTGAGTACCATTCCGATTTTCAACGCTGATTTCTCCACGCCGCTTTGCACGGGATCGCCGGGTTTCTTGGACGGGAATCCTGTCCAAAGCGTGACGTGGACGGCTTTGCCCCCGGTTTCGGTTTCCGAGGAGCAGGCGCTTCCCGATAACTCGAATGTACCGTTTGAGTCGGAAATGGTCATTGACTTCTTCGATGAAGGCCAAGTCGTGGAGGAGTGCGACGACATCATGTCCCTGTCAGCGGTCATGGAGCACACGTTCATTGGGGACTTGACGATTTGGGTGGAGTGCCCAAATGGGCAGGAAATGCTGTTGTTGGACAACGGTCCCAGCGGAGGGGCCGACGCGACGGGGTGCATGTTCCCGGACTTGGGAGGGAACAACTTGGGCGATCCGGTTGCGGGGATTGGTTGGGAATACACGTGGGACATGGACGCGGAGTTCATCATGGACGACCCGAGCAATCCTGCGGTTTCGAATGGCCAAGCGGTTCCGGCGGGTTCCTACTTGCCCTGCGGCGATTTTTGCGAACTGGTGGGATGCCCATTGAATGGAATTTGGACGTTGAACATCCACGACCAATGGTTGGGAGACGATGGGTTCTTGTTCAATTGGACCATGGATTTCAATCCGGAAATCGTTCCAGGGGTCACGACCTTCACACCGACCATCGGTTTGGATGCGGATTCCAGTTTTTGGGACCTCGATTTGGGCACCTATGGTGTGAACGACCTCAATGAGGAAGCGGATTATGTCGGGTTGGAATTCGATGTGCCCGGGGATTATGAGTTCGATTACGTAGTGACCAACAACTTCGGATGCACGTGGGATACGACGGTGGTGTTGACCGTGGTTCCTGGCTTGGGCAATTCGGTCACGGCGGGGCCGGACGTGGTTTTTTGCCAGGACGCCGTGCAATTGCAAGGAGCGTTCACTGGGGCGGATGCTTCGGCTTGCGGAGGCGTGGAGGGCACGTTTGAGTTTTGCTACGGAAACAACGTCTACGAGGAATACTACTTCTGTCCAGATAATCCGGGGGACGGGACCATGATCACCATTTCCATCGAGCAAGGGGGAGTGGAGAATGCCGTTTTCGACGAGTTTTTCGTTTACGATGGGCCGGATGCGAATTCACCGATTTTGGCAGGCCCTTTGTCGGGGCCTGATTTGTCGGGCAATGTGTTCACAGCGACGAACCCGGATGGATGCTTGACAATCAGCATTGATTCCGATGGCAGCGTTTCCTGCGCTTCAAATCAATTCGACCCCATCATCCTGTGCGTTTCGTGCGGAGGAAGCCAAAGCTCATGCGGGTACACGTGGACGTGGGATCCGCCTTTGTACCTCGATGATCCCAACGTTCAGAACCCGATGGTGACGGATTTCGACGGGGTGCCGTTCACCTACACGTTGTTGGTTGAGCCCATCGACTTGCCTAACTGCGGCACAACCGACGAGGTGCAAGTCTTGCCCGGATTTGAGTTCACATACGACATCACCCAGCCGTCTTGTTATGGAAACGATGGTGCGGTTGCGGTGAACATCACGTCCCCACCAGCAGATGGTCCGTGGAACATCGTGTTGAGTGAAGGGGGCTCGGTGGTGGAATCGACTCCATCTGGAGGAGGGTTGACCGTGATCGGGGACTTGGTTCCGGGAGGTTATTCCCTCGAGGTATCGGACAACGGCGGTTGCCTGTATGTGTTTGACTTTGAATTGTTGGAGCCGGAGCCTTTGTTGTTTGACCTGACTCCGGACCCCACAATCTGCATCGACGGGGCGGTGACGTTGGAGGCCAGTTCGGACATGGACCCTTCGGGCACGTGGACTTACCATTGGGACAACAGCTTGGGAACCGGGGATGCGCAGACGGTTTCGCCGGTGGTCACGACGGACTACACGGTGTATGCGACGACGCCCAATGGATGCCCATCGGATGAACAAACCGTCACGGTCAATGTGCTCGACAGCTTGTCGGTGCAACTGGGGGGGGACGATTTGATTTGCGGAGGCGCCTTGGCCACCTTGGACATCGTGAACGCAGATGGAGGTTCGGGCACCGGGTACACCTACACGTGGGAATGGCAAGGGATGAATTTGGGCACAGGTTCTGAAACGAACTTTATGGATGCACCGCCTGCGACCGGGACGTACTGCGTCACGTTGATGGACGATTGCGAAACGCCCGCGGTGGAGTCGTGCCATGAAGTGGTCATCGAGACCGCCATCCCGGCCAATTTCCACCCGGACACCACCCACACGTGCATTCCAGGCGTGATTCAGTTCACGAGCGACGTGGACCAAACCTTGATCCAGGACCAGCATTGGACGTTCGGAGATGGCGAAGGTGCGTTCGAGGCAAATCCGGTTCACATTTATCCGCAGCCGGGTTCGTACACGGTTTCCTACCACATCACGTCCCTGTTGGGGTGCAACTACTCCTTGACCGAGCCCGGCCTCATCGACGTGTTCGATGTGCCTTCGGTGGGGTACGCGGCCAGCCCTCAACCCACCTCGGTGCCGGATACGGAGATTGAATTTGAAAGCGTGAACTCTTCGGGGGTCATCGAATGGGAGTGGAGCTTCGGTTCGTTGGGGCAATATGGCGTGTCGAACGAGGTGGACCCCACGTTTGAGTTTCCCATCGATCGCGGGGGATTGTATCCTGTGACGTTGGTGGTAACGGATGTCAATGGTTGCTCGGCGCAAGTGACACGGACCATTGAGATCTTCGATTTGTTCAATTTGTACATCCCGACGTCCTTCACGCCGAACAATGACGGGGTGAACGACGCCTTCTTTGTGCAGGGCACGGACATCGATCCCGACCGCTTTTTGTTGCAGGTGTTCAACCGCTGGAACAACAAGGTGTTCGAAACGCGGGACATGAACGAGGTGTGGTATGGCCCAGCCGTTAACGACTCCGAGTATTATGCCCAAAACGGCTTGTACTTCTACCGCGTGGTGGTCTACAACAACAGCCAATCCGCTGAGCGCCACGAATACACCGGGACGGTGACCATCATCCGCTGATTCATCGGAATGAACGAATAAAAAACCCCGGAACTCGCATCGAGTTCCGGGGTTTTTTCATGCGGTGTTTTCGACGGAATCAGGACGGCTCAGCCAGGCCCAGCAACTCGTCCATCGTTCCCGTGGCCACGCTGTGGTAGTTCGGTCGGGCAGTGCGGTAAATGTCCCGCGCGAGCTCGCCTTGCCCCGTTTCTTCCATGGCCCGGTAAAGCGGCGTCAAGAACTTTCGGCGACCGACCACTTCGAGGAAGCCTCGCAACCGATCGTAACATGGGGTATAACGGCTCCGGATGCCTTGCTCCAACCACGCGAACAGCACCTCGTTGTTGCCCGTGGCCGTAATGTTCCATGCCGCATCCAATTCGCTCATGCGTTCGGCTGGGGTGTCGTCCGGCAAGTTCGAAAGGAACCGGTAGCGCTCCTGGTAAACCCATTCTTTCCACGGCAACGACTCCGTCGAGGCCGCCCCGGACACCCAGTCTGCGAGCAACGCATCGACCCGCTCAATGCGTTGACTCCGCACCTTCGGGCAATTCTCCGGCAATCCCGCACCGAAAATCCACGCGTCCAAGTTCACCGAGGCCAGGAGCTCGGGGGTGTTCAGCAATTCCTCCTTCAAATAAGCGATGAAGGCATCCGTGTCCATGACGCTGAAGGAGTGGCGAGCGAAGTACGCGCGGAGGAATTCGTCCCACGATTCGCGGCCTACGGTTTGTTCCAGCAGTCGCAAGAAGAAATAGCCCTTGTCGTAAGCAATCGCCGTCATGCCATCGTCCGGATTCCGGTTCTTCAGGTGCAGTTTCAAATGCGTGTCATCCGGATTCAGGTCCATGATAGCGTCCACTTCATCGACCAATCCTTGGTAGCTCAACGTCACCAACATCTCGGAGATGTCCGCTCCGTAGACCGCCTCCATGATGCGCTGCTCGAAGTATACGGTGAAGCCTTCGTTCAACCAAAAATCATCCCACGTCGCATTCGTCACCAAGTTGCCGCTCCAGCTGTGAGCCAACTCGTGCGCCACCAAAGAGACCAAACTCCGGTCCCCCGCAATGATGGTCGGGGTGGCAAAGGTCAACCGCGGATTCTCCATGCCGCCGAAGGGGAACGCAGGGGGCAGCACCAGCAAGTCGTACCGCTCCCAAGCATAGGGGCCGTAAAGGCCCTCGGCTGCCACGAGCAAATCCTCCATTTCGGCGAATTCGTACTCGGCAGCGCCGATCAGCTCGGGGACGGCATACACGCCTGTGTGCGGACCGATTTCGCGGAACTCCACGTCGCCCACCGCAAGCGCAAGCAAGTACGAGGGGATGGGCTGGCCCATTTCAAAGGAGTACGTGCCCGTGGCCGTTTTTTCGGTCGGGTTGGTTGCACTCATCAACGCCATGAGGTTGTTCGGAACTTGGACGGTGGCGTTGTAGGTGAAGCGGATTCCGGGGCTGTCCTGGCATGGCACCCAGGTGCGGGCGAGGATGGCTTGGCTTTGGGTGAACAGGAAGGGGGATTCGCCTTCCACCCACAGGAGGGCGTCGGCGTCCGGTGCGGTGGCGTACCGGATGGCCACTTGCTTCGTTTCCCCGGTCACCGGAATGGACAGGGGTTGGCCGATGAACGCTTGCTCTGGGCCGATGTTGAACTCCACGGGCGCACCGTCGACGTGGGCCGATTCGATGGTCAGTCCGTTGATGTCGAACACGATGCGCTTGGCATCGGCCGCGCAGGCGATGTCGTAGGTGGCCGTGCCGGTGATGACGCGTCGGTCGAAATCGACCGCGGCGTCCCAATTGAGGTGCACAACACGGGCCTCGTCGGGCTGGCTGTAACTGTGGAAATCGGTGGCGCGTTTCATTTCGAGAATGGCTTGCTGTTTCGCGTTGAGGGGAGCGTTTTCAGGGGCCGAAGAGTCGGAACATCCCCAGACGGCGACGGAAAGGACGCCGGCAATGATGGTGGTTCGGTTCATGCACGTTGAGGTTGAATGGCCCCAAAGGTAATCAGTTGCGCCTCGCGCGGTCCACGAGGCGAGCGATGCCGGTAAGGATCAACGTCCCCACCGCCGTTTTCATCACCAGTCCCGGCAGGAGGGGCTCCACCACGGACCAAATCCCGTCATCGACTGGAACGATGGCGCGCTGCCAAGCCATGCCGAGGGCCACAATCAGGGTTTGGCCTGCAAACAACAGCACTCCGCTCCGCAAAAAGCGGAACCGCTTCCCGTCAGGGGCCCACCAACCCACCACCAAAGCGGCGATGGGAAAGGCCAACAAGTACCCGCCCGTCGTTCCCGTGAACCGAGCCCAGCCGCTCGTAAAATGCGCGAAAACCGGTGCTCCTAATCCCCCCGCAATCAAGTACAACACACTCGCGCTCAGCCCGACTTCCCAACCGAACAACAGCCCGGGCAACAAAATCAGCAACGTCTGCGCCGTCATGGGCGCCTCCCCTTCGATGTCAATGGCAATCGGTCCCAGCAACCCCGCCGCAACCGCGCAGCCAAGGACGACCATTCCGGCCACCCAACGCGGCTGCCCCACCATCCAATCCCGGTACATCAGCTCTTCTTGCGCTTGCGTTTCTTCGAAGAAGGGGCTTCCTCGACTTCTGCACGGGGGTACGCATCGTTCGCTCCATCGACGTCCGCCACCCAACCGTCCGGATCCAACTGGACGCTGGCCACCCGCCGCTCATCGCGCTGGGTGAACTCGTAACGGGGATCGACCCATGGCCAATCTTCAAGCAACGCTGCCCCATCCGGCACCACCGCTCCGCGCATCATGCGCAACGGGATGAAAAACCGTTCTGAAGTGCCGTCCTCAAAGCGCACTTCCACCGTGGTGGGCATCGGCATGCCTCCGAGCTTCTGCAGCCGAATGGTGTACGCTCCGTCCTGTTGGTCAACGGATTCAATGGCATAGTCCACTTGGTGCGTGGAATAAACGAAGTACTGAAAGTACCAATCCAACTGAACCCCCGAAGCGCGCTCCATGCAGCGCATCAAGTCGATGGGACCGGGGTGCTTGAAGGCAAATTGGCGGTAGTAATCCTTCAAACCCGCATCCAAAGCCTCTTGACCGATGACCGCTCGCAGTTGGGCAATCAAGACTTCGCCCTTCGAATAGGCGGCGACGCCGTATCCGCGGTTGGTGGTGTAGTGGTCGGCGTGCGTGGACAGCGGCTCCTCGTTTCCGCTTAGGGCCTGTCGGATGTAGCCCGCATAGGCGTATCGGAACGGGTCAATCGACTCGGGGCCTGCGAACAAGTGCTGCATGCACAGCGATGACGCGTACGAAGTCATGCCTTCGTCCATGAACTCGTATAGGCTTTCGTTCGTAGCGAGCACCGCTTGAAACCACGAGTGCGCCATTTCATGCACCGTCACACCGACGAGGCTGCGCAACGAGCGATTTCCCGTGATGAGCGTCGCCATGGGGTACTCCATGCCGCCATCTCCGCCTTGAATGATGCTGTACTGCGGGTAGGGGTAGGGGCCGATCAATTCGTTGAAGAAGGCCATTGCACGCGCCGCATATTCCGGCAGTGCGCCCCACGCGGAATCCAATTCGGGGCTGCTTTGGTGATAGCAATTCAGCTGCACCTTTCCGGCTTGCGCGGTTTCCAGGACAAAATCCGGATCAGCCGCCCACGCGAAATCCAATACGTTCTCCGCCTTGAACTGCCACAGGCCCTTGTCCGTCGCGCTGGCGTCTCGCAGCACTCCTGTGCCTCCGATGACGTAGCCTACGGGCGCGTTGATGGTCACATTGTAGTTGCCAAAAATCCCATGAAATTCCCGCCCCACATAGGGGTCCGTGTGCCAACCCCAATGGTCGTACTCGCACAATTTGGGGTACCACTGGGTCATGGAGTATTCCACGCCCTCGGAATTCATCCAGCCGGACCGGCGGATCTGGCGGGGCACGATGGCCTGCCAATCCAGCTCAAGCTGCACCGTAGCCCCGGGTTCCACCGATGCGTCGAGGAAGGCCGTGAGCAGCGTTCCGTCGTGTTGAATGGTCACCGGCTTCCCATTCACCGTCAACCGAGAGACTTCCGATGAACCCCATTCGTCCTCGGGCAACTCAAAAATGCGTGAGCCTACCCTGCGATCGGGATCGGCGATGTTTCGGCTCCGAACATCCATCATGCTACCTGGCCGAAACGCATTGAAGAACAGGTGGAAATGCAACCGGTCGAGGGCGTCAGGGCTGTTGTTGGTGAAGGCGATGACCGTGTGTCCGGTCAGGCCGTGATTCGCCGTATCGAGCTGAACGTCCATCGCATAGTCCGCACGCTGCTGCCAACCCGGGTATTGCGCGCTGGCGGAGTTGAGTCCCACCAGAGCGACCCAACATGCGGCCACCAAAGTGGCTTTTTTCACTTGTTCCAACATGCGCGCAAGATACCTCAAAGGTCTTGACCGCAGCAGGCATCTTCTTCCACGGAATAAATGACCACGCGCTCCGCCCGGTTGATGGGATTGAGCCAAGCCAACAAGCGATCGAACCGCCCGGGCGCTACGTTGGCCACAAAGCGCAGGTTGGGCCACTCGGCTTTGAACGCTTGGACCGCTTCACCGAGGTGGGTATTCCCGTAAAACAGGAGGTAGTTCGGAAAGGGCCGCTCAGGCGCCAGCTTGCATAGCGTGTTGCGCTCGCCCGCGGGGTCGCTTTCGTGGTCGAAGGTGTAGTACGGCACCCATTGCCCCGCGTAGAAGCGAGGGGGCAACGTGCCGCCGTCGACCTGGACGATGGCGAAATTCCGCAAGTCGCCGCGTTGGTAGAGGAGGTCCATGGCCTCGACGCGGCTTTTTTTGGCGTAGACAAAGCCGAGGCCGATTGCGCAGACCAGATTGAAGCCCACCGTCCAGCCCACCACGCCGCGCATCGCCTTCGGCCGCTCCTTCCACCAGGCACTGCGCTCCATCCATGCCGCCCATCCTGCGCTCCCCAGCACGGCTAAGAAGGGCATCACCGGCAAGATGAACCGCTCCTGCTTGTTGCTGTACGCGCTGTGGAACACGAAGAACGCCAGCGTCCCCCAAAGCAGCCAACGCCAATGTTCGAATTTCACACGCCGAACGAACATGCCCCAAACCAACGCGAATCCCACGGGCGGTGTGGCCAACCCCAACACCGTCCACATGTATTGATGCCACGGGCCTTGAGGATAGTTCATGGCGTGCGTGGTGTTGTACCCGAAGTAGGCCCGCAACTGCACGAACGGCTCGCCCCAAACAAACACATCGGAGATTTGAGTTAAGCTGAAAACCACCAATGAGCTAATAGCCAATATGAAAGGATGCTTCAGTTGAATCTTTTTATGCTCGCCTGATGGCCACAACAAGGCCAATCCCCAACCCACTCCAAACAGCCCACATTGGTACCGGATTCCCGTTGCCAGCCCCAGGCCAATTCCCGCGAGAACGATCTGCTTCACCGTCCATTCCGAACGAGGGGTGCGAACCAGCTGCCATGCGCTGAACAGCAAGGGCGGGATGCAAACCAATTCCACGAGTTGGTGCACGCTCAACAGCGGCATCCAGCCCCAGATGGCCACCAAGCCGCCTGCCCACCACGCAATGTTTCGACCACTCAGGGCTTCTGCGATGCGGTAGGTGAACACGATGATGAGCAAGCTGTACAATCCATGCAACAGCCTGAGCGCAAAGGCGAGGTGCTTGGGCGCGGTAAGCCCCGCGGACTTCAGCGCAGTGAGGGTTACGAACTGCGTACCGACATAAAAGAAGTTCGCGGGATGAGGCTGGGGTTCAAGTCCGCGCTCGATTTGGTTCCATGGCAACCACAGGTTGTAATCCGCCCCATCGGTCCATGAGGCCGCAGCTTCCACCACCAAAAAGTGGTCGTCGTGCATCAAGTACCCCGGCGAACCCCAAGCCGCAAGCAACCGAAGGGCAGCCCCTGCAAGGAGCAAGCGAGTCAACGGTGCCATGCGACTCCAGCCTTCGCTCATGCGGTTTGCAATGCTTGTTGCAGCGCAATCATTTCCAAGCACGCGACCGCGCACTCGACGCCTTTGTTGCCGTGCTCCCCACCGCTGCGGGCAATGCTTTGTGCCTTGTTTTCATCGGTCAGGACGCAGAACATCACGGGTTTCTGGTGGTCCAACGCAACGCGCTGGATGCCATCCGCTGCTCCGGCACACACGTAATCGAAGTGCGCCGTCTCCCCGCGGATCACGTTGCCGATGCACACGACACCGTCGAGTTCCGGGTGGGCATCCAACAAGGACGCCGCTCCCAACGGCAGCTCGAAGGCCCCAGGGACCTCAACGATTCGCTGAGAGGCCTCGGGAATGCCCGCCGCGCGAAAGACCTCCAACGCCCCATCTCGCAAGGCGAACGTGATGTCGGGGTTCCAGCGCGAAACAACAATGCCCACTCGGAAGTGGGCACTGTTCGGGAGGTTCCCGAGATCGTATGCGCTGAGGTTTTTACCTGCCGTCGCCATGGGTCAACCCACGAGGGAGGCGTGCAACACCTGGGCCGTGCTGAATTGCTGGCTGCTCGGGTAGTCGGAAACGATTTCTTCCAACAAATTGGCCGCTTCCTTCGTGTTGCCCAATTCCATGTGCGCCAAAGCCGCCTTGTACAAGAACATTGGAGCGAGCACGTCGCCCGCACTTCCCGCCGCTCCAGCAGACGCTGCCGACAAGAAAGCCCGTGCGGCCGACTCGTAGTCACCCAACTCAACGTGGCAATCGCCAATTCCGCCTTGCGCCAACACCGACACCACGCCATCGCTCAGCCCCGTAGCCTGTTCGAACCGCTCAATGGCATCTGCATATTCCCCCATGTCGCGGTGGTAGACGCCCAACTCGTAGTTTGCACGTTCGCCAGCAGCTTGAGAAGCGTACTTTTCTGCAACGCCGTCCAAACCGAGCGAGATGCCATCGCCGTAAGCCGCGAGGCTCAATGAATCGGCTGCGAAGTAGGATTCCGCGCGCCAAGCCTCCGTCTCCGCCTCTTCAATGGCTGGACGGACTACGAACGACTGGTAGGCCAATACGCCCAAGACCACGACCACCACGCCGCCAATTCCGTAAGTGAGAGGTTTTTGGTTGCGGTCGATGAAGTGCTCCGTCTTCGAGTAAACTTCTTGTACGTCGACCAGCAGATCGTCGTCGATGGGGTTGTTCTTCGCCATGATTGCGCTTTCTGAATTCGATTTTGTTCCACTTCAACGAAAAAACTTGTCAAAGGTTTCCGCCGAGTTGGCGGCAAAATTAAGGAAATTCGCATCATGCAACTCACCGCATTGCAATTGCTGCACTTTAAAAATTGGCCGGAAGCGGATTTGGCCTTCTGTTCGGGGGTCAATTGCCTGCTGGGGGACAACGGCAGCGGGAAGACCAACGTGCTGGATGCCGTGCATTATTTGTGCTTGACCAAGAGTTACTTCAACCCCATCGACCAATACAACATCGCGCACGGAGCCGAACACATGCTGGTGAGCGGGACATTTGAACGGCGCGGGGAAGTGGAGGTGGTGGCGTGTGGCGTCCAGCGGGGGGTGAAGAAAACGATGCGCCGAAACGACAAGGCGTACGACCGGTTGTCGGATCACATCGGCCGCTTTCCTGCCGTGATGATTGCGCCCGACGACGCCTCGATCATTCACGAAGGCAGCGACGCGCGGCGCAAGTGGATGGATTCGGTGGTGTGCCAGTTGGATCGCCCGTATTTGCAGCAGCTCGTCGATTACAACAAGGCCTTGACGCAGCGGAATAATTTGCTCCGGTACTTTGCTGAGAATCGGGTTTGGGATGCGGCGATGCTGGAGCCTTGGACGGAACAAATGATTCCCACGGCGCGCGCCATCCGCGCCCGGCGTTCGGCGTTCGTCGCGGCGTTCAATCCCATGTTCGAGCGGGTGTACGCGGAGCTTTCAGGGCGCAAGGAGCAAGCCCGTGTGGTGTACAAGACCCACGTGCCGGATGAGGACGAGGCCGCGCGTGCGATGTGGCGAGGGGCGGAGGCGGATGATCGGCGGTTGCGGCGGACCACGGTCGGCGTGCACAAAGACGATTTGGTCTTCGAACTCGATGGGCATCCGCTCAAGCGCATGGGCTCGCAAGGCCAACAAAAATCCTTCCTCATCGCCCTGCGCCTCGCTCAACTCGCGTTCATGGAGGCAGCGACCGGGGTGAAGCCCATCTTGCTGCTCGATGACATCTTCGATAAAATCGACGACAAGCGGGTGGCGGCGCTGATGGACTTGGTCACACGGGACGAGGTCGGGCAGGTCTTTATCACGGATACGAGCCTGGGGCGGATTCCCGATTTGTTTCGTGAAGCGGGGGCGGATGTGCGGGTGTTTGAGGTGGTGCGTGGGGCGGCGGAGCGGGTGGATTTGGCCCAACCAACGGGGCCGGAAAAGCCCTAACTTCTGCCCATGGCCCGCTACCAACGGAAAGACGACCCCACTTCGCTCGGAGAAGCCATCAAGGCGTACATCCGGGTGCACAACATGCAAGGCAAACTCGACGCGGTGGACGCGACGAAGGCGTGGGAAGAAACCGGCGGGCCCGCGGTCGTGAAGATCACGCGGTCCATGCACTTGGCTAGCGATGGCCGGTTTTTCGTGACCTTAGACAGCGGACCGTTCAAGGAGCACCTGGCGCTGCGGAAAACGGAAATCGTGACGGAACTCAACGCCTACGTCGGCCGGCGCGTGGTCCGCGAGCTCATCATTCGCTGAGGCCGATTCTGTCGTAAATTGTGGACTTCTGCATGAAACGAACTCAATTCCTCTTCTTGGTGGTCGCGGGAAGCTTGGCTTGGTCCGCTTGGTCGCATCGGCCTGACGCCATACACGACTCCGGCAATCCCTACCACAGCGGAGTGTTCCGCACGGCGTATGGAGGACTGCCCGATACGTCCAATGCCCTGTTCACGGGATCGGGCAAATGCGCGGGTTGCCACGGAACCGATGCGAACCACTTCGCGAGCATCGCAGGCCAAACCTTTCCCGCTGTTCCCATGCCCGACGGATGGGACGTCAACGTGACCGATGATTGGCGCAGCAGTTTGATGGCGAACTCGGCCAAGGACCCGTTTTGGCGGGCGAAAGTGGAGCAGGAAGTGGCCCTCAATCCCGGGCATCAGCTCGAGTTGGAGGACAAATGCACCGCTTGCCACGCACCGATGGGCAACTTCGCGGCGGAACACGAGGGGCAAGCGTTTTACAGCATGGCAGAAATGCTGCTCGATTCGTTGGCACTTGATGGGGTTTCATGCAACGCATGCCACCAGCAAGCACCAGCGGGCATCGGGACCCGTTTCAGCGGGGAGATGACGTTCGTCGAGGACACCCTCTACGGTCCTTACGGAGGGGGGAAGGACGAGCCGCTCATTTACAATCTGCCCATGAACACGTATGTGGGCTACGAGCCGGTGTACGGAGCGCACATGTTGCGAAGCGAATCGTGTGCGGCGTGCCACACCCTCATCACCGAAACCGCTGACCTCGAAGGCAACTTCACGGGAGGCGAGTTTGTGGAACAAAGCACCTACCACGAATGGGTCAACAGCCGGTACGCTCCGGAGGTTTGGGAAGGCGAGATGAACGATTTGCAGCAAGAATGCCAAGGGTGCCACATGCCGCAAATCGATGAGCCCGTCATCATTTCAAGCGGATATGCCTTTCTCGAGCCGCGCACTCCGTATGGGCTCCATTACTTCGTAGGGGCCAATGCGGCCATGTTGAGGTTGCTGCGCGATCACGTCGATGAATTGGGGTTGACGGCGACCGAGGCCCAATTCGATTCGACCACGCAGCGCACGTTGGATTTGCTTCAACAGCACACGGTCGAACTGACCGCCAGTGCGACCTACAACGGCCAGGGTTCAGCGGAAGTGGTGGTCGACGTCGTGAACAAGGCGGGACACAAGTTCCCTTCGGGCTATCCGGCTCGTCGAGCATGGCTGGAGGTGGAGCTTCGCCACCCGGAGACGAATGAGGTGCTCTGGGCCAGCGGCGAACGGACGGCGGACGGGTTGGAGATTGCCGGAGTGGACGAGGCCGGTTTAACTGCGTGGGAGCCGCACCTCGATGTGGTGACGTCCGAGGACGAAGTGCAGATCTACGAAATGGTCATCGCCGATGTGACGGGCTCGCCCACCAACGTGCTCGAACGCGCCGATACCAAATTGAAGGACAACCGACTCGTTCCCCTCGGCTTCAGCATGGAGCACGCGGTTTACGACACGACGACGCTGGCAGGCGCGGAGGTCATGGAGGACGCGTTGAATGGCAACTTCAACCGAGACGCGTCCGGAGTACCGGGCACGGGGGCAGACCGCGTGACGTACTTGGCGGATTTGGGGGGAGTCTACACCGGTGCCGCGGCGCCATTGGTGTCCGTGCGGATGTGGTACCAGAGCATGCCGCCACGTTGGGTGAACCCGATGTTCGAGGTGGAAGGGGAGGCGATTGACTGGTTCGAAGGGGTGTTCCTGGATTACGCCCACCCGGATTTGGTCGCGGAAGTGACGCCGGAGGTAGCGGTGGTTGGGGTAGCGGAGTTGACGCAGCAAGCGGGGCGCATTTGGCCCGTTCCTTCGGTGGATGGCCAAATCACCATCGCCTCCCCATTCCCGGCCGGAGCCGTGTACGAAGTGTTCGACGCCTTGGGACAACGGGTCGATGCGGGGGCCACCCCTGCTGCCCAGTTCGAACTGAGGTTGCCCGCGACGAAGCAGGTCTACACGGTGGTCATCCACCACCAAGGCCAGCGCTGGTCCGGCCGCGCCATCCGGGGTTAATCCGCGTCGTCGGATGGGCCCGCCGGTTCGAGGTACACGTCCAGCAAGCCTTCGGGCAACTCCAAACTGAGTCGTTGGGCTTTGCGGTCCACGTGGACTTGGAGGTGGTCGGGCAACGGGATGAGGACGACTTGTCCGTTGAGCTGGGTTTCCAACAAGGGGTAAGGGCCGTGTTCGACGACGCGTTGGATTTGGCCTGCAGAACGGGAAGAGGCCAAATCCCACACTTCCCAGCCCGGCACTTCATGGAAGTAAAAATGGGCGTCGTCGAGCTCGGGCAATGCACTGAGCGGCAAGTAAAGGTCCGCACCTGCTAATGCGAGCGCAGCGGCTTCGTCCGCCACGCCTTCCAACCGCGCAACAAAGCGATCCTGGTGGGGGCGCATGCTTTCGATGAAGAACGGGACCAGGCCCTCAGCAGTGGCGACGAAAAACCCATCGATTTGGGCGTATTGATCCGGTTTGTCCACATCGAACCACACCACGACTTCGCCCTTGTAACTGTGGGGCTTCGTGATTTTCCCCAATTGGAAACAATCTTCAATCTGCATGGTGCAAACTTACCGGTTTAGCGAATGAAAAAGCCCCGTCGGCGGACCGACAGGGCTTGTAAGGTTCGTTTTCAAACGGAGGGATTACTCCGCAGCAGGGGCTTCAGCTTCACCGCCTTCTTCGGCAGCGGGCGCTTCTTCTGCAGGCGCTTCTTCCGCAGCGGGTGCTGCCTCAGCAGCTTCAGCCTCGGCAGCAGCAGCAGCTTCTGCGGCTTCAGCAGCGGCGGCAGCAGCAGCAGCTTCTTCTTCGGCCTTCGCAGCAGCCTCGATTGCTGCCAACTCCGCCATGCGCGCATCGTTGACGGCCTTCTCAGCCTTCATCCGAGCAGCAAAAGCCGCTTCAGACTCACCTGCAAGTTTCGCCACCTTCGCAGCCACCTTGTCGTTCTTTTCGCGCATCCACGCTTCGAACTTCTTTTGGGCTTCGGCTTCAGAGAAGGCGCCCTTCTTGACACCGTTCAGGAGGTGGTTGTGGAAGACGACTCCCTTGTACTTCATCAAAGCACGGGTGGTGTTCGTCATTTCAGCTCCCACTTGCAGCCAGTGCAACGCACGGTCGTGGTTGAGCTCGATCGTGGCGGGATTGGTATTCGGGTTGTACGTGCCGACTTTTTCGATGAAACGACCATCGCGTGGAGCGCGGGCGTCTGCGGCTACGATGTGGTAGAAGGGCTTGCCCTTCTTACCGTGGCGCTGAAGGCGGAGGCGAGTTGCCATGTTAGAAAC
Organism: uncultured Flavobacteriales bacterium; assembly: GCA_965656785.1. Classification (GTDB taxonomy): domain Bacteria; phylum Bacteroidota; class Bacteroidia; order Flavobacteriales_D; family Sanyastnellaceae; genus JALQTD01. Next base: position 1,904 of record CBFHLY010000019.1, on the reverse strand, counting down.
GTTTTAAAAGGGTCCTAAACCCCGTTGTTAATAAATCGAGGGCAAAAGTAGGTGAAGCGATCTTCTTGACCAAACCTCGGTCACGCTTTTTTCTTTCACCAACTCCGCTGCCCCTGTGCAAATGTTTTCACAACTCGTCGGGGTCGCAAAGCACGCCGAAAGATAGCTTTGAAGGAATGTTTTTGATCTACGATACAGAGACGACGGGCCTGCCCCGGGATTGGAATGCACCGCTCACGGACAGTGAGAATTGGCCGCGTTTGGTTCAACTGGCGTGGCAATTGCACGATCCGCAAGGTCGGTTGCTCTCGCGGGGCAACTTGATCGTGCGTCCGGAGGGATTCACCATACCGTTCAACTCAACGAAGATCCACGGCATTACGAACGAGCGCGCGGCTGCCGAAGGGCATCCGTTGGAGGAAGTGCTGGAGGCGTTCGATCGGGATTTGGCCCAAGCGCGTTATGTGATGGGCCACAACATCGGCTTCGACGTTAACATCGTCGGGGCGGAGATGCATCGGCTCGCGCAGGACGTGGATCGGTTGCTCAACGTGCCGGTCATTGATTCCAAGGACGAGGCGACCGAGTATTGCGCCATTCCGGGTGGCAAAGGAGGCGGATTCAAATGGCCATCGTTGACGGAGTTGCACACGAAGTTGTTTGGCAAACCGTTCGACGAAGCGCACGACGCGGCGTATGATGTGGATGCAACCGCACGGTGCTTTTTCGAGCTGTGTCGGCTGCGGGTCATCCAGCGGCCCGAGTTGGTGGATGCGGACGGCATCGTTTATGAAGCTCCCGAATTGGAGGCGGCGAATTTCAAGGCCAAACCTCAGAAGCAACCAACGACGAGCATTCCGAAGACAGGAGCCTCGGTTTCCGAGTCGTTGGAGGGCGTGGCATTCTCCCACCTTCACACGCACAGCCAGTTCAGCATCTTGCAGGCGGTCAGCGCCATTCCAGAATTGGTCGATGCCGCCGTGAAGCAAGGCTCGCCCGCGCTCGCCATCACCGACCACGGCAACATGATGCACGCCTTTCAGTTCGTGCGCTCTGCGAACAAGGCCGGCCTCAAGGCCATCGTCGGCGCAGAACTGAACGTCTGCCGAAATCACGCCGATAAGTCCCAAAAAGACGACGGTTACCCCATCGTGTTCCTCGCAAAGAACAAAAACGGGTACCACAAGTTGGCGAAGCTCAGCAGTTTGGCCTACACCCAGGGGTTCTACTACATTCCGCGCATTGACCGCGAGCTCATCGCTCAATTCAATGAAGACCTCATCGTCACCACCGGTGGCCTCTTTTCCGAGATTCCCTCGCTCATCCTCAATGTGGGGGAGCGGCAAGCCGAGGAGGCGTTTGTCTGGTGGAAGGAGCAGTTTGGCGATCGGTTCTTTGCGGAACTGAACCGCCACGGATTGGAAGAGGAGCAAGTCGTAAACGAAACGCTGCTGCGGTTCTGTGCGAAGCACGACGTGAAGTACATCGCGGCGAACAACACCTATTATACGCACAAGGCGCAGGCCGATGCGCACGACATTTTATTGTGCGTAAAGGATGCGGCCAACGTCTCCAAGCCCAAACGCTACATCGGCAAGCGAGGCCGCGAATTCCGATTTGGGTTCCCGAACGAGGAGTTCTACTTGAAGACGCCCGATGAAATGAAGCGGCTGTTCGCGGATTTGCCAGACGCCATCTTGAACGCTGCGGCCATTGCGGATTCGTGCGAGTCCTATGTGCTGGAGCGCGATGTTTTGCTGCCGGCGTTTGACATTCCCGAGGAGTTCAAGGACGTGCAGGATGAGGAGGATGGGGGCAAGCGCGGGGAGAATGCCTACCTCCGCCATTTGACCTATGAAGGGGCCAAACGCCGGTACGGCTCCATCACCGACGAAGTCCGCGAG
>CBFHLY010000018.1:0-73503 GCA_965656785.1 uncultured Flavobacteriales bacterium | reverse complement strand
GGGATCGCCGTTTTAAGGCTTCGTCAGTTGCGAAAGCTGTCCCAATCTGCTGAAGAGATGATGGGGATTTGGAAGGCCTGACAGCGCGCGTACTTCGCGGGCCCCATGAATTCCCCCGCCACGACAAAGGCGGTTCGGGCGTTCAAGGTGGTGGAGGGGCGCAGGCCCATGGCTCGGGCTTCAACGCGAATGCGGTGCTTTTCCGCCTCGGAGAGGCCCGAAAGCACCAATCGATCTCCGCGCCGAACTCCTTCAAAGACCGTGGGCGATTCCCATCGAGTCAGTTCCACTCCAAACACGCGGGCCGCACTGGATTCAACGGGAGCGCTAGGCAGTTCAGGCGCTTCCAAGTGCAACGCTGTAGGACGCCATGCCGCTGCCTGCTTCAGTTCAGCAAGGGACTGCGCTCCCGTTCTGTGCGCCGCCGCCAAAACGACTTCGCCGCAGGCACGCGCGTCGCTCTCCGGATCGTGGTGGTCCAATTCCAAGTTCAACAGGGCCGCCATGCGCCGCAAACCGTGGGCCGTTTGATTGGGCCAGACGCGTTTTGAGAGTTGAAGGGAACAGTAGAGCTCGCTTCCGGTCGGCGGGGCCAAGCCGTGATGGGCAAGGGCGCTTCCGAGGTAGATCGCTTCGGCGGACGGTGCGTTGTGGGCGATCAGGGTTTGGCCTGCAAGGCGCGGACTGAGCGCTGACCAAATCTCGGCAAACGACGGCGCTTCCATCGCTTGCTCCAAGCGATACGGGAGGTTCAAATACTGCCAAGTACCCCACTCCGGGTGAATCGGACGGACGAGCGACTTGAACGAATCGACCGCGACCCCCTGCTCGAACCACACCACCCCCACCTCGCACACGTTGCCCGGCACGCTCGACGCCCACTCCAAATCAATGCCCACAAAACTTCCGAACCCCTTCATCATCAGGGGCTTGAAAGTACAAAAAATCCCGCATCAATCCAATCCATCCCCCAACCGACGCATCAGCTCTTCGTAGGACCAAACGTCCACGGACAAGGCCTCAGCCTTCGCCAACTTCGACCCGGCCTTTTCCCCGGCGATGAGCGCCGTGGTGTTCTTTGATACGCCGCTTGAAACTTTGCCCCCTTGGCTTCGAATCCGGTCGGCCAACACCTCCCTGGGTTCGGGGTGCGTGCCCGTGATCACGAAGGTGCCACCCGCGAGCGCGTCTCCTCGGTCAGCATGCTCGGCCCCATCGGCTTCGAATTGCAACCCCGCCGCCCGGAGCCGCTCGACTTCCTCGCGCGACTTCGGATCCTCCGCCCAAGCCCGCACGCTGTCGGCGATTTCCTCCCCGATGCCATGAACGGCAAGGAGCGCCTCCCGGTCGGCGGCTTGCAGGGCTTCAATGGTCCGGAACGATTCGGCCAACCAGGAAGACACCTCGGCCCCAACGTGCCGGATGCCCAGCGCAAAGAGCACTTGGGCGAACGTCCGGTTCCGTGCACCTTCCAACGCCTGAACCAAATTCGCGGCCTGCACCTCCCCAAAAGCGATTCGGCGTCGGGGACTGAGGCGGTCGAGCAGCACCTCGAAATGCGCCCAATCCGCTGCGGCCCACCCCCACGCGTCTGAAGCGAAATCCAGCGCAAGAGGCCCCTCCATCAATTCATCGGCGAATGAAACGGACCCGATGCGCTCATTCCACTCCGTCGGCAGGTCGGCCACGCACGCCTGCAAGAGGGCGCGCCAATCCAAGGAACGCAAGGCCGGCATGCACCGAAATCCGGGTCGGGAACGCAGGAAGTCTCGCATTTTCTCGGCCGGCTTGGCCCCTCCCATGGCGGCGAAAAACACCGGGGACCACTCAGCATCCTGAACGGGCATGTGCGCTGCCGCCGCATCGGCTTGGCTCCGGGCGATGGTGGCGTGCCCCGGGTTGGAAGGCCTTCCGCCTTTGCTCGTGCGATAGAACCAATTCGATGCTGCAAACAACATGCGCGAGCGGGTTTCCAACTCGGAGGGAACCTTGGACGGAAGTTTCCAGGCCCCCGTCGCCTGACGCCAGCCGGGTTTGGCAAAGAGCTTCGGCAGTTGGAACAAATCGCTGCCTGAGCGGAACCCCGCTTGGTCCACCAATAACTCGATCCATTCCGGCCCCAAGCCCTCAATGTTCAGGGCTTTTCGGCCCACAAAATGCTCGATGCGTCCCTTTACTTGAGGCGGACACGCGGCGGCATTGGGGCAATAATGCTGGGCTTCCCCCTCCTTCCGGACAAGTTCCGAGCCGCATTCCGGACAATGCGTGGCGTACACCAACGGCTGGGAATCGGCCTTCCGCGCCGATTCGTCCACGCCGATGACCTTCGGAATGATCTCGCCTCCTTTTTCGACATAGACCTGATCGCCCAACCGGATATCCAGTTCCGCGATTTGGTTCGCATTGTGGAGGGAGGCTCGCCGGACCGTGGTCCCCGCAAGCAACACCGGGTCGAGTTCGGCTACGGGCGTGATGGCGCCGGTTCTACCGACCTGGTAGGTGATGCCGCGCAAGGCCGTGGTCACCCGTTCTGCAGGAAACTTATATGCGATGGCCCAACGCGGGGACTTGGCCGTCATGCCGAGCTCGCGCTGCTGGTCGTAGCGGTTCACCTTGATGACCACGCCATCGATGGCAAACGGCAAGTCGGCCCGCGCGGTGTCCCAGCGGCGAATGAAGGCCAACACATCTTCAACGCAGCCCCCCACTTCCATCAAGTCCTTCCCGGGAACCTTGAATCCCCAAGCCGCGGCTTCTTTCACCGCCTGAGCGTGTGTCGTGGATGGCGTCGACTCCTCGAGGACGCCGTACACCATGATGTCCAATCCGCGTTTTGCGACCACCCGGCTGTCCAACAGCTTCAAGGTGCCCGCCGCGGTGTTGCGGGGGTTGGCAAAACGCTCCTCCCCCGCTTCATCGCGCTCGGCATTCAAGGCATCGAACGCTTCGAAGGGAAAGTAAATCTCCCCGCGGATTTCCAAGAAATCGGGGGCGCCATCGGCCAGCTTCAAGGGCAGGGATTTGATGGTTCGTACGTTGGCCGTAACGTCCTCACCCACCTCGCCATCGCCGCGGGTTATGGCGCGGACCAATGCCCTGTTCTCGTACGTCAGACTGATGGCCACGCCGTCGTATTTGAGTTCCATCACGAATTCCACGGCCTCCCCCTCCAGGAGCTTGTCGGTTCGTTCTGCCCAATCCGCCACTTCCTCCGGACTGTAGGTGTTCGAGAGGGACAGCATGGGGGTGCGGTGGGGCACCTTTTCGAAGCGATCGGTCAAATCGCCGCCCACCCGAACGGAGGGAGAATTGGGATCGAACCACTGGGGATGCGCGGCTTCCAAGGCCACCAGTTCGGCCATCCGTTCGTCGAACTGCTGGTCGGTGATGGTGGGCTCAGCAAGCACGTAGTACCGGTGATTGTGGGCGTGCAATTCGGCCCGCAGCGCGGCAAGCCGCGCCTGTACCTCCTCGTTTGTCATGTTCCGAAGATACCGCCCGCCTCCTTAACTTGCGGGGTGGTGAGGGCTTGAATTCCGCACCGTGAACGCCTTCAAATTCATGACCCGATTTCCTTTGTCCGCGGTGGCAGGTGGCCTGTTGCTCTTCACCAGCTGCTCTTTTTACAACGTCACCACGCAGGTCGAAGTGCTTTCAGCTCCGGGTCAAGACAGCGTCGAAGTCTCCCTCGAAATGCGCGGTTGGGATGAGACCGAGTCGTTCGAATTCCTCGGCTATGACTGGGTTGACATCGGGCTGGACAATTACGTGGAAGGGCACATCCTTCGAGCGGAGCGTCCCGGCTATTATCCGGATAACCTGCCCGTGTTCCGCGAACGGAGCAACCGGTGGAAAGGCGTGGATTTGGGATTGGGGCTCGTGTTCACGCGGCCGTTGGTGGAGCACGGGGACGAGGCGTGGGCCGCGCGGCAGTGGACCCAAGCGATCTCACTGGGATACAACGTGTTGGGATTTGCTCTGTCCCCGTGGCGGGTGCATGACAAATCCTTCACCTTGCCGAAATTGGAGCCACTCCCCGAAGCAGACGACGCGGCGCCGCCCGTGTGGATCGAAGGGGTGCACATTGACATCGCCCCGGGGAAGCACGTGACGGAGCATTACCGGAACCGCAATGCGTACTATGCGAATCGTTTGGCCTACACCTTCAGCAACGACGAGGCGTTTGAAATGCCGTACACCAACCTCGACGAAGACGCGCTGGAACGCCTCTGGGAACAAGGATATCAAGGGCCCAACGGCGGAAGCCTGTTCACGATGGAGGACGAGATGGTGCTCGAGGCGGCCATCGTGGGCGTGCAGGAGCGGCAAATCGGGAACCTCGCGCAGTACACCGTGCATTCGCAGTGGTGGGTCTACAATCCCTATGGACTGGCGAGCGACACGGTGGAATACTTCACGCGCACGCCATGGGGATTCGCTTCGGGAGTCGAGAGCCCGTTCGATCGGCAGGCGTTGGCGGACGCGGTGGTCAAGGTGTGCTTCGAAGCGGCGGAAAACCCGAAGCTGCGGAGTGACGCCACCCGCAAAGACACGCTGGAAGCGCAGTGGAAAGCGGACTGGGAACCCATCGTCATCGACGCGGTCGGCGCGCGATCGGACAAGCTAGCGAGTGCCTTGTCGTCTGTGGTGACCATTGAAGACGAAACGGGGCACGGGAGCGGGTGTGTGCTGTCGAGCGACGGATTCATCTTGACGAATCACCACGTCGTGTTGGACACGCAATTGGTGCACACCGTGCACTTTCACGATGGGACGAGCTTGGAGGCGGAGATTGTGCGCTACCACCCGCTGTACGATTTGGCCTTGTTGAAGGTGGACACCACGGGGCTCGTGCCGTTTCAAGCGGATTTGCGGCTCGAAACGGTGGAAATCGGTGACGACGTGTTCGCGATGGGCACGCCTTACGACGTGGATTTGGGGGCATCCGTCACGCGGGGCATCGTGAGCGCCATCCGCAAGGACGGCAAACGAAACCTCATCCAAACCGATGTCAGCATTTCTCCCGGAAACAGCGGTGGGGCGCTCGTGCGGGGAGACGGGACCCTCATCGGAGTGGTCAATGAAAAGATCATGGAACTCGGGGTGGAAGGCATCGGGTTCGCCATTCCACTGCACTTCATCGAAGACGCGCTGATGGTGCGTTATCGGGAGGGACGCTGAGCGGTGACCATGCGGGGTTTGGCCTGCAAATCGCGGTGGATGGTGGGGTTGAGCCAACCAGCGAACAAGGCGGCCACGTCAGCGGCAAATGCTTCGTGGACCTCGAAGGCGAGCAGTCCGCCGGGACGCAAGGCTCCCCCTGCATCGCACTGCTCGATGAGCGTGCGGTAATGCACCAAAGGCGTCTCATCGGGGACGAAGAGCGCCTCATGCGGGTCGTGTTCCACCACAACGGCGTCCATGAGGCGGCGCTCGGATCGGGGAATGTAAGGCGGGTTGCTGACCACGGCATCGAACGGTGGGACCGCCAAGTTCGCTAGATCCTCAAACCGAGCGCGTTGCCACGTAACCGCCAACCCCAGTCGGTCTCCGTTCTCCTGAGCCAGAGACAACGCCTCCGGCGAGGCATCCACCCCCACGACCTCAGCGGCTCCCCACCCGGCCTTCAACGCAAGGGCCAAGCAACCCGAACCCGTCCCCGCATCGCACACCCGGTTCGCCCTGTGCTCGCGCACCCAAGTCAGCACCCAAGCCGCGAGTTCTTCCGTTTCGGGGCGTGGGATCAGCGCCCGTTCGTCGGACTTCAACTCCAATCCGTGAAACACCGTCCATCCCAGTACATGCTGCACCGGCTTTCCCTTTGAACAGGCCCGTGCGCACGCTGCCAATCGGTTCAATTCGGACTCGGAATACAGGTGCCCCATGAGCCGCAGCCCGCGGTCCTTTCCCGTCACGTGGTGCAATAGCAGCCGAACCGTGCTGGCGGCCTCCTCCCCACCGATCCAATCCTCCAACCAGCGTTGAACCGAGCGCTCATCGTTCTGAGCAGGCCAAGGCCCCGTGTGCCGCCCGTTCATGGCTTCAAAATCCGCCGATCAGCAAATGTGCCGTCGCTGCGTTCGTGGCCAGCGGAATGTTGTGCACATCGCATTGGCGAAGCAACATGTTGATGTCCGGCTCGTGGGGGTGCTTGCCCATGGGGTCGCGGAAGAAAATGACCGCGTGGACTTGGCCTTCGGTGATGCGCGCTGCAATTTGGGCATCGCCTCCGAGGGGACCGGACGCGAGGCACTCCACTTCCAAATCGATGGATTGCAAGCGCCCCCCGGTGGTCCCGGTTCCGATGAGCTTGAAGCGCTCGAAAAAGGACCGATTGGCCCCGACGAAGTCCACCAAGGCTTGCTTGCGGCCGTCGTGCGCAATGAGCGCGATGCACCGTCGTCCGTCTCCCATCATTTCCGCGTCCAAATCGCGTAGCCGCGAGGAGACAGCGTTACCGTTCCGGCCTCGTTCGATGCGGCAGCACCGGCATACAAGGACAGGGCGGCAACGGGTAGAGCGACCGATTGCGGCGCCCCACTCAAATTCGCGGCCACCACCACTTCGCTTCCCTCCTGTGCTCTTCGGTAGGCAAAGACCTGTTCGTCCGCCTCCGTAGCCAGCAGTTCCGGCCACGCACCGTCTGCACCATTCCAAAGCGCAGATTCCGACTCCTTCAATGCATTCAACTGCGTGAACAGCGGCGACCACCCGTAATCCTTCCAATTCACGGTGTCCTTTTCAAAAAACCGCAAGCGCTTGTCGTTGGGGGCTTCTTGGCCCGAATAAATGAGCGGCATGCCAAACAACGTGCTGGCCACCACCGTCATCGCCTCCGCGTTCTCCCCATGGCGCTCCGCCACCGTGCCCTTCCATGCGTTTTCGTCGTGGTTGGTCACAAAGAACATGCGGTACGCCTCACGCGGGTAACGCGCTTCTTCGCGCTTCATGAACGCCCGGAGGCTGTCCAACGGCCATGCGCCCCCACCCACTTGGTCCATCACGTGCATGCCCTCCCAAACATAGCTCATGTCAAACGCCCGCTCGTGGTGCTCGGGTTTGTCCGCCTCCGCCAGCATGAACACGTCCCGCTTCACCTCCTCCATGGCCAACCTCACCTGAGTCCAAAACTCGGTCGGCACCTTTTCCGCCACGTCGCACCGGTACCCATCAATGTCGGCCTCCACAATCCAATACAACATGGCATCCTCCATCGCCGCGTACAACCCATTCTCCTTGCCGTTCTCCCAATCCAATTGAGTCACATCCCACCAATCCGTTCCGATCGGCGGTTGCAGCTCCCCCAAGGAATCAAGGAGAAAAAACTCCCGGTGCTCCTCCGTCCACTTGCTGTCGAATGCGGTGTGGTTGGCCACCCAATCCAAAATGACTTTCATGCCCAACTCGTGCGCTCGGTTGACGAGGGACTTGAAATCCTCCAACGTTCCAAACTCGGGATTCACGCCCTTGTAGTCCTTCGCGCTGTATGGGGAGCCGAGGCTTCCACTTCCGGGCTCCGCGATGTAGTTGTTCGCGTTTTCTCCCCCTTTCCGATTCTGTTCCCCGATGGGATGAATCGGCATCAACCACAAGATGTCCGAGCCGAGGGCTTGAATTCGCGGCAAGTCTGCCTCCAAGGCCTTGAAGGTGCCTTCGGGGGTGTGCTGGCGGATGTTGACTTCGTAAATGGAAGCGGATCGCGCCCATTCCGGATGCACCAGCACCGCGGGATCAATGGCCGTTCCTTCCGAAACGCGAGCCACCGTAGTGGCCTGCTTCACCGCTGCCTCACCGCAGCCTGTAGCAATCGCGAATCCTGCAGCGATCACCCAAAACATTCCTTTTTGCATGCCGCGAAGTTAGCTGTTTTTTTTAATAAGTGTCGAAATGACACCAACGTTAGAACAACGTGGGTTGGTTGTCGTCATCGGGGCGTGTCCTGCGCTTTTTGAAGGGCGAATCGGCTCCCGCATCCAGGCGCGGAACCTGCTCAGATGGCAATTCCAGTGGCGAGACGGGGCCTTCTTCAGCGGGCAGGGGAGCCGGCTCCGGTTGGCGCTTGGGTGCAAATTGGGCCAAGTGGGCCTCCAGCGCAGCCGCCTCGCGCTCTTCGTCGGGTTCGTTCAGGGTGACGTCCACCACGGGCAAGGTACTCAGTTTGTTCCCCAAGGCCCGCATGCCCTTCACGGCGATGAAGTCTTCGAGTGCCACCACTTCATCCTCCCGATCGCGGGTTTCCTTGAATCGGCGGTTGAAGCGCACCACCGCCTTCGGATGGAATAGCGTCGTCGCAACGCCCAGCCGAGATTGCTCGTGTTCGCCGATGAAGCGGAACGGCTTTTGGACGTATTCCGGCAAAAACCGCTTGACGTACCAGTCCTCTTTTTCTCCTTCGAAATACACCGCACTGACCACGCGATTGGGATCCCATTTCTCCAAGTGAATCATCTTGTCGTCAAAGTGGGTGCTCAAGTCGTATCCCGTGAAGAGGTATTCCCCAGTACTCAGGATGACCAAAAGGTGATCGTCCCCTCGGAATTCGCCCAAGTACGTCCCCCGGCCATCCGCATTCAACCTCCGCACCGTTTCGTCATACCACACCTTCAACGCCCCCAAGGTCGACACGCCTTCTTCGCTCAGTTCAATGCGCTTGATGGGGAACTTCGAAACCAGGTTTCCTCCCGCACCGCGGCCTTTGATGCCGATTTCCGAAAAGTCCACATCGAACCGCAGCTTTTTCAAGCGCTGGTTTGCCCGCAAATGCACCGTCACCACTTCAGCCTCGCCATTCGGATTGGCTGTGAAATACAGGACGCGCGATTTTGCTGTACCTTTCGTCACGTTGTACTCCTTGTCACGGGTGCTGCTCGTCACAGGAAAGCGCTTCACGTGGCTTCGACCCGACGCGCCATCGAGGTAGATGCAGTTGTACGTGGTGCGATCATCGCCTTTCTTCCACACCCCAACGTACAGGATTTCCTTACCGAAAAAGGCCTTTTGGGTCACCTTGCTGACGGAGTACTTGCCGTCCTTTCTGAACACGATGATGTCATCGATGTCGCTGCAATCGCACACGAATTCCCCCTCTCCGCGCTTCATGCCCGTACCGACGAAACCCTCCTCATAATTCGCATAGAGTTTGACGTTCGCGACGGCCACCTCCGCGGCTGAAATGGTATCGAAGGTGCGCAGTTCCGTTTTCCGCTCACGGCCCTTTCCGTACTTCTTTTTCAGCGTCCGGAACCACTCGATGGCGTAGTCGGTGAGGTGGTCCAAATGGTGCCGCACCTGGGCAATGTCCACCTCAAGCGACGCAATGTACTGGTCAGCCTTGAAGCCGTCGAACTTCGAAATCCGCTTGATCTTGATCTCGGTCAACCGCGTCACATCCTCGTCCGTTACCGCCCGGACCAAATGCTTCACATGCGGCTCAAGCCCTTTGTGGATGGAGCTTAGGATTTCCTCCCACGTCTCGCATTCTTCGATGTCGCGGTAGATCCGGTTCTCAATGAAAATCTTCTCGAGGGAGGCGAAATGCCACTTCTCTTGCAGCTCACCGAGTTCAATTTCCAGCTCGCGCTTCAGCAATTCGCGCGTGGCATTTGCCGAGATTTTCAACAGCTCGCGGACGCCAAGGAAGTGCGGTTTGTCATTGAGGATGACCACGGAATTGGGCGCGAGGCTCACTTCGCAGTCGGTGAAGGCGTAGAGGGCGTCGATGGTTTTATCGGGAGAAACGTTGTTGGCCAAATGAATGACCACTTCCACCACGTCCGCCGTGTTGTCCTCGACCTTTTTGATTTTGATTTTGCCCTTTTCGTTGGCCTTCAAAATGCTATCGATCAACGAACCCGTGGTCACCCCAAACGGCAACTCCTTGACTACCAGGGTCTTCGAATCTTCCTTCTCCATGCGAGCGCGAACACGCACCCGCCCGCCGCGGAGGCCATCGTTGTAGTTCTCCACGTCCGCCATTCCGCCCGTCGGGAAGTCCGGAACGAGGGTGAACGACTTGCCTTGAAGCGCGGCCACGCTCGCATCGATCAGCTCGATGAAGTTGTGCGGCAGCGTCTTGCAGGCGAGGCCCACCGCGATGCCTTCCACACCCGATGCAAGCAGGAGCGGAAACTTCACCGGCAGCGTCTCGGGCTCCTTGTTGCGTCCGTCATAGCTGGCAAGCCAGTTCGTGGTCTTCGAGTTGAAGCAGACTTCCTTGCCAAATTTGCTCAGCCGCACCTCGATATAACGCGGGGCTGCTGCGCGGTCGCCCGTCAAGATGTTGCCCCAGTTTCCCTGGCAATCGAGGAGCAATTCCCGCTGTCCGATTTGGACCATGGCGTCCCCGATGCTGGCATCCCCGTGCGGGTGATACTTCATGGTGTTCCCGATGACGTTGGCCACCTTATGGAAGCGGCCATCGTCCATCTCGTTGAGGCTGTGCAAGATGCGGCGTTGCACGGGCTTGAGGCCGTCGTTCTGGTGCGGCACGGCCCGTTCCAAGATGACGTACGACGCGTAATCCAGGAAGTAGTCGTTGTACATTCCGCTCACCTTGATGACGCGCTCCAATTCCTCCCCTTCCCTCACATCGTCATCCAAGACTTCCGCTTCCTCTACCTCATCGGCTTCCTCACGCGGTTCCTGCTGTTCCGAGCCCTCCAGCTCGTCGTTCGGTTCTTCTGGAAATTCGCTCATGCCACTTCGTCCTTTTCGACGCGCAGGTTTTCAATGATGAATTGCTGGCGATCCGGCGTGTTCGACCCCATGAAAAAGGTCAACAAATCCTGGATGCCGCTGTCCTTTCCGATGACCACCGGATCCAATCGGATGTCTTCCCCGATGAAGTTGCTGAACTCATCCGGGCTGATTTCTCCGAGCCCCTTGAATCGCGTGATTTCGGGATTCCTCCCGAGCCCCGCCATCGCCTCTTGCTTCTCCTCCTCGCTGTAGCAGTAGATGGTTTTCTGTTTGTTCCGCACACGAAAAAGCGGGGTTTGGAGCACATACAAGTGACCCTTCTTGACCAAATCCGGGAAGAACTGTAAAAAGAATGTGATGAGCAACAAGCGGATGTGCATGCCGTCCACGTCGGCGTCCGTCGCGATGACCACGTTGTTGTAGCGCAAGGTGTCCAGTCCGTCTTCGATGTCGAGGGCGGCTTGGAGCAGGTTGAACTCTTCGTTTTCGTACACCACCTTCTTCGTCTTGCCGAAGCAATTGAGGGGCTTTCCTTTCAAGGAGAACACCGCTTGCGTCTTGACGTCTCGGGCTTTCGTGATGGAGCCCGAAGCCGAATCGCCCTCCGTGATGAACAAGGTGGTCGCCTCGCGCAGGTCGTTTTTATCGGAAAAATGGACTCGGCAGTCCCGCAACTTGCGGTTGTGCAGCGAAGCCTTCTTTGCGCGGTCGCGCGCGAGCTTTTTGATGCCGGCCAAATCCTTTCGCTCCCGCTCCGATTGCAAGATCCGCGCTTGCAACGCCGAGGCGATTTCCGGATTTCGGTGCAAGAAATTATCGAGGTCCCGCTTCAAAAAGTCGTAGACGAAACTCTTAAGCGTGGGGCGATCGGGACCGACTTCGGTGGAGCCCAGCTTGGTTTTGGTTTGGCTTTCGAACACCGGTTCCTCCACCTTGACTGCGATGGCCGCCTTGATGCCCGATCGGACGTCCGACCCGTCGTAGTCCTTACCGAAAAAATCGCGCACCACGCGCACCACTGCCTCGCGAAACGCGCTCTGGTGGGTCCCCCCTTGCGAGGTGAATTGGCCGTTGACAAAGCTCTGGTAATCCTCCCCGTAAGCATCCGTGTGGGTCAGGGCCACCTCGATGTCATCCCCTTTGATGTGGATGATGGGATAGCGCGAATCCGTGTCCAAATCGTTCGTGAGCAAGTCCTTCAGGCCGTTGTCGCTTTTGAACTTTTCCCCATTCAAGTACAGCGAAAGACCGGTATTCAGATACGCGTAATTCCAAAGCAATCGCTCCACATACTCCATGCGGAACCGGTAGCCCTTGAATACCGTCAAGTCCGGACGGAAGACGATGAGGGTGCCGTTGCGCTCTTCCGAAGCTTCCACTCCCGTTTCCTCCAAGAGCTCTCCGGTTTCGAAACGCGCCAACTTGCGCTGTCCATCCCGAAAGCTCTCCACGGAAAACGACTCGGACAACGCATTCACGGCCTTCGTACCCACTCCATTCAAGCCGACCGACTTCTTGAACGCCCGCGAATCGTACTTCCCGCCGGTGTTGATCTTCGAAACGCAATCGACCACTTTCCCCAGCGGAATGCCCCGACCGTAGTCGCGCACCCGCACCTCGCCGTCTTTGATGGTGACGCGGATGCTTTTGCCATGGCCCATCGCGTGTTCGTCGATGCTGTTGTCGATCACCTCCTTCAACAGGACGTATATGCCATCGTCCGCCGATTGCCCGTCCCCGAGTTTGCCGATGTACATCCCCGGACGCATCCGGATGTGCTCCTTCCAATCGAGGGATCGGATGTTGTCCTCGTTATACGTTACTTGTTCGTTCTCCTTGTCCGTCATCTCGCTTCAAACTTACTGCCTTCTTGCGAAGCGCGGGCTGCTGTGGAAGGCCAAATTATCCACAACGCAACCGACCCCGACCCCTCCACTTCACGGACGGAGGTCCGGAGTTTGCAGGCGTTGGCTTGGCGGATTCGGGCGGGGAGGTTGGCGGTTGTAAATTTGGCCCAAAACCCCATCCATGAGCTCAGCCATCGCCGCCCTCGAACCCCAAGCCCTCTGGAAGCACTTCGCCGCCCTCAACGCCATCCCCCGCCCCTCGAAACACGAAGACCGCGTGGTCGAATGGGTGATGGAATTCGGGCGCAGCCGCAACCTGAAAACCGCGCTCGACGAAGTGGGCAACGTGTTGATCAAGAAGCCCGCTACAGCGGGAATGGAAAACCGCGAAACGGTCGTGCTGCAGAGCCACCTCGACATGGTGTGCCAAAAGAACAACGACACCGATTTCGATTTCATGACGGAAGGCATCCGCATGCGCATCGACGGCGACTGGGTCAAAGCCGAGGGCACCACCCTGGGCGCTGACAACGGCATCGGCGTGGCGGCGATCCTCGGCCTGCTCGACGCGAGCGACATTCCGCATCCGGCGTTGGAAGCCTTGTTCACCATCGACGAAGAAACCGGGATGACCGGAGCGTTGGGCCTTCAAGGCGGGTTCCTCTCGGGTTCCATCCTGCTCAACCTCGACACGGAGGACGACGACGAAATCAGCATCGGTTGCGCGGGTGGGGTGGACGTCACGTCGACGTGCCGATACGCTGCCGAAGACGTCGCAGAAGGCACGGCCGGCCTGACGTTGACCGTCAAGGGCGGAAGCGGAGGCCACTCGGGAATGGACATCCACAAAGGCATCGCGAACGCGAACAAAATCATGAACCGGCTGCTGCTCGCGGCCTCCGACCAAGTCGATTTCCGCATCGCGTCCATCGATGGCGGCGGCTTGCGCAATGCCATTCCCCGGGAATCGTCGGCGCTTTTGGCCTTGGCAAATGAAGACGTGGCCGATTTCAAGGAAGCGCTGGCAGCTTATTTCGAAGGCGTGCGGGCCGAATACGCGACCACGGATCCGGATTTGGCCTTGGTGATGGCCGAGGCTCCCACGCCCGCACAGGCCTTGCCCGAAGCCACGCAAGAGGCGCTGTTGCTGGCCATTCAAGCGTGTCCGGTCGGCATCCACCGCATGAGCCCGGATTTGGACGATTTGGTCCAAACCTCGAACAACCTCGCCCGCGTCCAAGTCGGCGACGGCGCCGTGACCATTCAATGCCTCTGCCGAAGCAGCGTGGACACGGAAAAATGGGACCACGCCCGCAGCATTCAAGCGGCCTTCGCCCTTGCGGGACTGGACACGGAATTCAGCGGCAGCTATCCCGGTTGGACGCCCAATCCCCACTCGGCCATCGTGTCGTTGTTGAAGGACTTGTACGTTGAGCGTTATGCGGAACAGCCGAATGTTTTGGCCTGTCATGCGGGTTTGGAATGCGGCATTTTGGGCACGAATTACCCCGCGATGGACATGGTGAGCTTCGGACCCAACATCCGTGGAGCGCACAGCCCCGATGAGCGCGTGCAAATCAGCTCGGTCCAGAAATTTTGGGGCTACCTGCTTGACGCTTTGACCCGCATCCCCGCTTCCCATGCATGATCGCCCGTTGATCTTGGTCGTCAACGACGACGGCATTACGGCCCCGGGCATCGTCGCCTTGGCGAGTGAAATGGTGGCCTTTGGCGACGTGTGGGTGGTTGCGCCCGACAGCCCGCAATCGGGCATGGGACACGCAGTGACCATCGGTAACATCCTGCGGATGGAGGAAGCCTATTTTCCTGTGGAAGGGGTGCGCGCGCATTCGACAACTGGAACGCCCGTGGACTGCGTGAAGTTGGCCATTCATCGGATCTTGCACCGCAAGCCTGACTTGTTGGTGAGCGGCATCAACCACGGCTCCAACAGTTCCATCAACGTCATTTACAGCGGGACGATGTCGGCCGCTGTGGAAGGGGCGCTCGAGGGCATCCCCTCCATCGGGTTCAGCTTGCTCGACCATGCAAAAACCGCCGACTTCTCGGCGGCTCGGGAAGCGGTGAAGCGGGTGGTGCCACAAGTCCTCGAACACGGATTGCCCGGTGGAACGTGTTTGAACGTCAACATTCCGAAGCGGCCTTGGTCCGAAATCAAGGGCATCAAGGTCTGCCGGCAATCGGCGGGCTATTGGGAGGAAGCGTTCGAAGAGCGGCAATCGCCCGGGGGCAGCACCTACTACTGGATGAGTGGCCAATTCACGAACCCCGATCACGGAGAAGACACGGACGAATGGGCGTTGAAGCACGGTTACGTGAGCGTGGTTCCAACGCAATTTGACTTGACCGCCCACCACGCCATTGCGCGGTTGAATCAATGGAATTGGTCATGAGCCGTTCGCAGCGGGAATCGCTCTTGGGCGTCGGTTTGGGGATGGTGGGCGCTGTTTTGGGGCTCGTGCTGACGGCAGCTTGGTGGCAATGGAACACCGATGATTCGATGGGGTTTTTCATCCGGGAGGTGTTTTGGCACGGTGGGCTGTACCAAGATTCCATCGTCACGGTGAGTGTTCTCATGGACGTCGTGCTCTTTTACGGGTTGTTGCACTTCAATCGGGAGGCCATTGCGCGTGGGGTGATGGCGGTGATTTTGGCAGCCGTCCCCGTGGTGATCTACCTCCAAATGATCAACCTCGACACCGCATGACGCCTCGCAAAGTGTTCATTGTGGCGGGCGAAGCCTCGGGCGACTTGTACGCCGGGCAGGTGGTGCGGGAGTTGTTGAAGCGGGAGCCGTCCTTGGAGGTGCGCGGATGGGGGGGCGAGGAAATGCAGTCCGCTGGGGCTGAGGTGACCACGCACTACCGGGATTTGGCCTTCATGGGCTTCCTCGAAGTGGTCCAAAACCTGGGAACGATTCGACGAAATCTGAACCGGTGCTGGTCGGAAATCGAGGCGTTCGCCCCCGATTTGTTCCTGGGCGTGGACTTTCCGGGCTTCAACTTGCGCATTGCTCGCCAAGCGAAATCCCGAGGGATCGTTGTTCACCACTACATCTCCCCTTCTATTTGGGCTTGGCGCAAAGGGCGCTTGAAGTCCATTCGCCGCGATGTGGACAGGATGTACGTGACGTTGCCGTTCGAAACGCCGCTTTACGAGGCGGTCGGCATGGACGTTCGCTTCGTGGGGCATCCCCTGTTGGACTTGGCGGAACAGGCCGCACGGGATTGGCGAACGGGCGCTGGGCTGGCGACCGACCGTCCCCTCGTCGCTTTGCTGCCAGGTTCGCGCACGCAGGAATTGAAGCACATGCTGCCGGTGCTTCTGGCCGCCGCTGCTCGCCTTCCCGATGCGTACCAAGCCGTGGTGGCAGGAGCACCCGGGCAGCCCCAATCGGCGTATGACGGGGTGCCGTTTCCTGTGGTGTTTGGCGCAACGCGGCCCTTGCTTGCTGATGCCGAATTCGCCTGGGTCACCTCCGGAACGGCCACCTTGGAGACCGCCTTGCTGAACACCCCGCAACTCATCGTCTACAAAACCAGTCGCCTCACGTATTGGATTGCCCGCGCGCTGGCGAACGTGCGCCACATTGGCCTGCCCAACCTCATTGCAAAATCCGATCTGGTCCCGGAATTGATCCAAAGCGAATGCACGCCCGAAGCCATCGCCTCCCTGAGCGAGGGACTCGCGCGCGGAGGGAAGGAACGCGAGCGCCAGCTGAAGGGTTACCAATCGCTGCATGAGCTGTTGGGCAATCCCGGTGCCGGTGGCCGGGTGGCCGCAGGAATCTTGGAACCATGAAGTGGGGATTGGTGGTGGTGCTTGTGATGTGGGCTTCGCTCACAACGGTTTGGTCCCAACAGCCTGTGCGCATCGGTTTGTTCGAGGGCAACTTGCCCACTTCGGTGGAACTGACGGCCCTTTCAGGCGCCTTTGAATGGGTGGATGCGCAAGGCCAGGTAATCCACGAGATGGGGCTCAAGAGCGCTTTGTCCTTGGCCAACGGTCGCCTGAACCTCGGCGAAGGAGAACGCGATTACGTCCACCTCCGCCCCACCCTTCCCCAAAGCCGCGTACAGCTTCGTGCGCCAGGTAAATACCCGACGGTCCACACCGGCCGGCTCCATTTCCTCGTCGAATCCGGCGGCATTCGCTGCGTCCTGGAGGCGGAACTCGAAACGTACTTGCAAGGGGTGTTGTCCGCCGAAGCCGGCAAAGGGCACCATCCGGAATACTACCGCGCTCAAGCCGTGGTCAGCCGAACCTACACCATCCAAGCCATGGGGCGCCACCGGATGCAAGGGTTCGATGTGTGCGATGCCGTGCATTGCCAAGCTTACCACGGCCTTGGCACCGTGAACGACACCCTGCGCCAGGCCGTCGAATCCACCGCGGGAACGCTGTTGGTCGATCGAAGAGGCCGCCCCATCACTGCGGCCTTCCACTCGAATTGTGGCGGCCAAACTCAAGGCGCTGAAAACGTTTGGCAACGCCCGGTGGAGTATTTGGTCGGGGTACCCGATACCTTCTGCCTCGCCATGCCGCACGCCCAATGGACCCAATCCGTGCCTTCGGAAGATTGGCGGGACTGGCTGGACGAACGAAGAGCGGGGTCCAGCGAGCGCACGACTTTCCTGCCCAACGAGCGATTCGACGCCCTGCCCGATAGCGGAGCCCGCATTCGCGCCATCGAAGCACGGAGCGCATTTGGCCTGCAATCCAGTTACTTCGTAGCCGTGGATGATGGCAGGGAAGTGCGGTTCATGGGGCAAGGGTTTGGGCACGGGGTGGGCCTGTGCCAAGAAGGCGCGATGCAACGCGCGCTTCGAGGGGCCACGTACGATCGCATCTTGCACCACTATTACACGGGAGTGCGGCTCACTTCCCTGGAAGCCTTGGGACTCTTTCAACGGGACTGAGGGGGAACCTTCTCCCGGCAACCGCGTAAGCCCATCCACACACACCTCATGAAATTCACCCGCACCGCCCTCGTCCTGCTCTTGACCTCGAGCTGTACCGCCATGAGTTGGGGGCAAGCCACGGTCGCTGCGTTGAACCAAAACCTCCTCTGGGCAGGCATCGCAAACCCCGTGAACATCACGAGCGTGGCCCCGTTCGATGACGTGCGCATCACGGGAGGCACCGCAATCGGACTGGAATTCAAGGGCGATCGCCATGCGGGATTGTCCATCGTGCCCAATCCGGATTCCGAAACCGTGAGCGTGGCCATGCGACTCGGTGAAGCTGCGGTAACTTCGGCTGCGGTGTTTCGCGTGAAAGCGCTGCCTTCGCCCGTGGTTCGGTTCGGAAGAGCGGCGGAGGGGGACTCACTGACCTCCGAAGAACTGGCCTCGGGCACCTTGCGGGCTTGGGTTCCGGAATTGAATGAGGACGTCGAGTTGATTTGGCATGGCTTCATCCTGAACACCCTCGTCGACGGAACGATCGAACAATACACCAGCGAAGGGAGTCAACTCACTGACGCCATGCGCCAAGCACTTGCGGAAGCGCCCAGCGGCAGCGGGTTGTTTTTCAATGGCTTGACCCTCGAAACCCCCGATGGCCACCGCCACGAGGCCCCGAACATCCTGCTGTTCAAGCAGTAGCTGTTCAGAAATTCACGATGCTCAATCCCTTGGGGTATTCGATCCGGTAGCGGACGGTGAAGCTCCGGCGCTCACCGGGTTGCAAGGATGCCGTCCAGGTCAGTTTCCCTTGCGATGCGTCGTACGAAGCCCCATCTCCATCCAAGAGCTCGACCACCACATCCGGACGAGAAGCCACGGGAATGCGATCTTCGATGCGGGTTTCCACCGCACGGCTGTGCAGGTTCTCCACTTCGATGACCCACGTTTGCTCGGATTTGTGCTTGCCGCCAAAGCCCGATGTGGAACACCGATCCGCCAACCGCTCTCGGCTGCAACGCACTTGAGGGTCCTGTCCGATGGGAACGACCAAGGTGTCGCCCGGGGCAGGCAGCAGCAAATCGAACCATCCGCGGAACGCGCCCCCGGCCTCGACCTGCACCCGACCCGGGAGCAAGCGGGAAGACGCCCAACGATCTGAAGTGGCCAGCTGGAACGCTTCGTCTGAGGCGTATGGCATCAACAAATAGCTCAGCTTGCCAGGCAGCTCAAAGGATTCGATGAACACGCGCTCGCGCTCGCCCGTGCCCACGACGAAGGGTGCGACGGCGGGATCGAACCGAAAGCGGTCGGTCGCGATTCCGGGAGCATCCGCCCCCCTTTCCTCGCCATCGAAGTCCCACATCATCGCGTCGTCCTCTTGAGGGGCGAAGTCCATTTCCGAGTACGAATCGGCCATGGCGCCACGAACCTCGGAACGGTGCTGCAAGACCCAGCGCTCAAAAGGCGGCGGGGCAAGCGTGCTCAAGGGATTGCCCACGACGAACTCCACGGGGATGCCCTCCCAATCTTCGCCTGTGGTTTGGGACACCGACGCAAACCGGTCGAACAGGATGGCGCCGTCTGAGGCGATCGCCACATCGTATTCCGGGAGCCAATGCGCCGATTGGGTGAGGTAGCGAACGGAGATGGGGCCCGCGGAGTCGTTTGCGGCTTGGATGCGCAACCGGATTTGGCCGGTGAACCGGGACAAACGCTGGCGCTCCTCCCGCATCGCTTGCTCCAGGCCTTCGATTTGGCCGGTCAAATCCGCGAGCTCTTGAACCAATTCCAACTGTTTGTATTTCAGTTCTTTCACACGATTCCGCCAAAAGTCAGCAGCATCCTGCATGTCCTCCATCAACAGCGTTTCTTGGTGGCTCAACTTCCGATTCGATTGG
This sequence comes from uncultured Flavobacteriales bacterium, assembly GCA_965656785.1. GTDB lineage: Bacteria > Bacteroidota > Bacteroidia > Flavobacteriales_D > Sanyastnellaceae > JALQTD01. The sequence continues at coordinate 54,132 of CBFHLY010000018.1, read as the reverse complement.
ATCATCAGCAATTCCTCCTCGTAGACGGCGTGGAGCGCTTCGCGCATCGATGCCGTGTTGCGCAACGCTTCAATGTCCTCGCGTGCGGCTTCGCAAAACGCCTCGACCGCTTCGGAGATTTCAGGGCGTACACCCGTGGTGAATTGCGTGCCGACCAACCGCCACGACTCGGGAAGCTCAACTTGGATGGTGCGCGCATCCAATTGCTGGGTGATGCCATCGAGGATGAGCGCAAACTCTCCCGTCGCTCCAGTGACCTGGCCTGCGTGTTCGACCCACGCGCCTTGACCAAAAACAGTGGCTTGGGTGGCCGGCCATTCAACGTAGCGTACCGGATAGCGCTGGCTCCAAGCGGTTTGGACAGCGAGAACAGCAACAAGCAGCAGGGGAATGCGAAAGAACATGGCGATGAAAAGTTGGCCCAAAACTAACGCCGAACCCGCGGCCTCCGTGCCCCCATTGCAAATTCGAATCAAAATGCCGATTCAATTCGAAGCACAACCCCTAATTTTGCACCTCGAATCATTGACATGCTGAACCGCCGACAACTTCGCATCAAGCTCCTTCACGTCCTGTATGGGTATTACCAGGACGAAAATCCGGACCCAGTGCGTGCCCACAAGACTTTGGAGCACTCGGTGCAGAAAATGCAGGAGCTCTATGTGCTGTTGCTTTTGCTCATCGGCAGCATGCAAGGAATGGCCATTGAGCGCATCGAAGCGGGCCGCAAAAAACGCCTTCCAGCTCCCGAAGACCTGAATCCCAACACGAAATTCGTCACCAACCGCCCGTTGCGCATCATCGCCAACAGCCGGAACCTGCAAAAGGCCTCCGAAGAATTGGGAATCGGTTGGGGAGATCAGCAAGAGATGCTCCGGAAGGTCTTCCGGGGACTCCTTGAACACGAAGAGTACGTGGAATACATGGCATCGGAAGAACGGGGATTTCGCCACGACCGGGAGTACTTGACGCGCATGTTCCGCAAGCACATGATCCAGAACGAGCCGTTTGAAGACGTGTTGGAGGACAAGAGCATTTTCTGGAACGACGATTTGGACCTGTGCGCTTCCATGGTCATCAAGACCATCAAAACCATTCGGGAGGAGGACGATGACGTGGAGTTGCTGCCGCTTTGGCGCGAAGACGAAGACGACCGTCAGTTCATGGAAACGCTCTTCCAAAACACCCTCGGACAAGCCGGAGAGAACGAAGAACTCATCACGTCAGCCGCTGCGAACTGGGATTTGGAGCGCATCGCCCTCATCGATCGCATCCTGATGAAAATGGCGCTTGCCGAGGCGCGGAGTTTCGAGTCCATTCCGCTCAAAGTGACGCTGAACGAATACATCGAACTTTCGAAGTACTACAGCACCGAGAAGAGCTCGGGCTTCATCAATGGCATTTTGGACCAACTGTTCAACGAGATGAAGGCGGACAAGCGCATCGTCAAGGTGGGACGTGGATTGCTCGACTGATGAAGCACTGGATCGCGTTTTGTGCCTTGGCGGTGGTGGCTTGCAACGAGCCGGAAGTGGATACCCGCCTCATTCAAATCCCCGCAACGGGTGCCCGGGAAAACGTGTCCACCCCGGATGTGGCGGTTTTTGCCCCGGAAGCAGCCGTGTTCAATTACGATACGGTGGCGGAGGGCGCGGTGGTGGCGCACACGTTCGCCTTCAAGAACGCGGGTTCAGCCCCCTTGGCCATTGCGGATGTGAACTCGGGATGCGGGTGCACCGTGCCGCAAGACTGGCCCCGAGAGCTCATCGCACCGGGGGACGGCGGCACCATCGACGTGACGTTCAACACCCGAGGCTGGAGCGGCAAGGTGGACAAGCGCGTCACCGTGGTGACCAACGGAGAACCCTCGGTGGTGCATTTGGTGTTGGATGGATTCATCTTGGCTCCGGAGGGAACTTCAGAGCCTGCTGCGATGCCCATCCGCCGCCATTGAACTAACTTCGCCGCCATGATTCAACTGACTGTTTTGGCCCAAGCGGCCCCACAAGGCGACTACAGCTTCTTCATCGTCATCGGCGGGATGTTCCTCGTCATGTGGTTCTTCATGATCCGCCCCCAAATGAAGCGGCAGCGCGAGGCGAAGCAATTTCGCGACAACATCCAAGTGGGTGACCGCGTGGTTACCATCGGAGGCCTGCACGGGCGCATCAAAGAAGTGAAGGAAACGAACGTATTGCTCGAAGTGGAGAGCGGGAAAATTCGGGTGGAACGTTCCGCCCTGAATCCCTCGGGCCAGGCGTCAGAACAGGACCTGCAAGCGAACGCCTGATGAACGGCGCTGCGCAGCGCATTCCCATCGGTTGGGCGCTCGTCCCGGTGGTGGTGCTCATCGGTCTGCTCGCTGCGGACGTGGCCCTTTTCGGCGAGGACAGTTCTTACGGTTCGAACCAAATCGCGATGCTGGTTGCCGCCTTTGTAGCCGGGAGCATCGGACTGGCGCACGGCACCACGTGGAAGTCCATTTCGGACCGCATCGGTTCCACCATCGCCTCCACGAGCGAAGCCCTCCTCATCTTGCTCCTCATCGGTGCGCTGTCCGGAACATGGCTCATTGCTGGCATCATTCCGGCGTTCATCCATTACGGGTTGCAAATCCTTGAGCCTGGCATCTTCCTGTTCGCTGCATGCATCATTTGTGCGGTGCTGTCACTGGCAACGGGATCCTCTTGGGGCACGGTGGGGACCGTCGGGATTGCCTTGATGGGCATCGGCCAAGCGCTCGGACTCCACGACGGTTGGGTGGCTGGAGCCATCATATCCGGCGCGTACTTTGGAGACAAAATGTCGCCGCTGAGCGACACCACGAACATCGCCCCTGCCGTGGCGGGAAGCGACTTGTTCACCCACATCCGGTACATGCTCTACACCACGGTTCCCAGCATCGCCCTTGCGCTGGCCGTGTTCCTCGTTGCTGGATTGGGTGGCGGTGCCCAAGCGGTGGGTTCCGAAGTGGACCTGGGCGCGGGATTCGGCGTGGCGGTCGAGCAGGCCTTCAACATCCACCCGGGATTGTTCATTGCGCCGGTAGCGGTCATTGTGCTCATCGCCCGGAAGGTCGCTGCCGCTCCTGCGTTGTTCATCGGCGTGCTGCTCGGGGCGTTGACCGCAGTCGTGTTTCAACCGGAGTTGGTCCGGTCCATCGGAGAGGCCGGTGGGGCGACCACCCGCTGGGGCGCCGCTTACCGGACCGTTTTCCAAGCGATGTCGGTGGACGTTGCGGTGGAGACCGGGGATGCCCTCGCCGATGAGCTGCTGAGCAGTGGCGGCATGGCCGGCATGCTCAACACGGTTTGGCTCATCCTCTGCGCGATGGTTTTCGGTGCCACGATGGAAGCTACGGGCATGTTGCGGCGCATCACGGAATCGCTGTTGAGCGGCGTGACATCCACTTTCGGACTGATTTCGCGAACGGCTGGTACGTGTTTGGCCTTCAACGTATTGGCCTCTGACCAATACCTGGCCATCGTCGTGCCCGGCAACATGTACAAGGCCGCTTACGAGGAGCAAGGATTGGCCCCCGAAAACCTGTCGCGCACCCTCGAGGATGCGGGAACGGTGACCAGCGTCCTCATCCCTTGGAACACGTGCGGTGTGGCACAAAGCGGGATCCTGGGCATCTCCACATTTGCTTACCTCCCCTACTGCGTGTTCAATTGGATCAGCCCATTGACCACGTTGACGGTGGCTGCGCTCGGTTGGAACATTCGGCGCCTCCCATCGGTTAGTGACGGAGAATCGAACTGAACATGGCGGCTTCCCTCCCCGAGCATGACCCGATGATCCGCGTCACGGGCGCTCGGGAACACAATTTGAAGGACCTGAACGTCCACATTCCGCGCAACCAATTGGTGGTCATCACCGGAGTGAGTGGAAGTGGCAAGTCCTCCCTCGCCTTTGATACGTTGTATGCGGAAGGGCAGCGGCGGTATTTGGAAACGTTTTCTGCCTATGCGCGGCAGTTCATCGGTGGATTGGAGCGGCCGGATGTGGAGGGCATCACCGGTCTGAGCCCCGTCATCAGCATTGAGCAGAAGACGATTTCTCGCAATCCGCGTTCCACCGTTGGGACGATTACCGAAGTGCACGATTTTCTGCGGTTGGCCTATGCGCGGGCGGCCGATGCGTTCTCGCTGGAAACGGGTGAGCCGATGGTTCGGTTTACGGATGAACAGGTTTTGGCCAAGATCCTGGAGCTCTATCACGGCGAAAAGATCCTGCTGCTCGCCCCGCTTGTACGCGGTCGCAAAGGCCACTACCGCGAACTGTTCGACCAAATCATGCGCCAAGGCTTCCTGCGCGCTCGGGTGGACGGCGAACTCGTCGAACTCGAACCGGGGTACCGTGTGGACCGCTATAAAATCCACGACATCGAGGTGGTCGTGGACCGGTTGTCGGTTCGGCTCGATGACGAACAGCGCATCATGAGCAGCATCCGGACGGCCCTCAGCATGGGCAAGGGATCGATGGGCGTGATGGTTCACGGAGGCCATGACATGCGCCACTTCAGCCGCAATTTGATGTGCCCAACCACGGGCATTGCGTATCCTGAACCGGAGCCGAACTTGTTCTCCTTCAACTCGCCCTACGGAGCGTGTCCGACGTGCAACGGCCTCGGCACCATTACGGAAGCGGGGCGCGACCTCATCATTCCGGACGATAGCAAGAGCATCCGGCAAGGCGGCATTGCCCCGCTCGGAGAACTCAAATCGAGCCGAACCCTGCACATCCTAGAAGCGCTGCTCGACGCGGAGGGGCACAGCTTGCGCACGCCCATCCGCGATCTCGGAGACGAACTCGTGGGCCGCATCCTCTACGGCACGGACTCCCCGGTGAAATTGCACGATCGGGCAGGTGTCCGCGGCGAACACGTCGCGTTCGACGGCATCGTGGCAACCATTGAGCGCGCAGCGGGGCACACCTCCTCTCGCCCACTCAAACGATGGGCCGCCCAGTTCTTGCACAAGCAGACCTGCACCACATGCGACGGGACGCGACTCAAAGCCATCAGCCGGCAATTCCGTCTCAACGGCAAGCACATCGGGGAACTCGCCGCTCTCTCGCTCGGGGACTTGCAAGCGTGGTTCGAGGACGTCGAAAGCGGCTTGAGCGAACGGGCTCAAACCATCCTCCGGGAGCCGTTGAAGGAAATTCGGGCACGCCTTGGATTCCTCAACGACGTGGGACTTGGGTATTTGTCGCTGGACCGCAGCGCACGCAGTTTGTCCGGAGGAGAAGCGCAGCGCATTCGTTTGGCGACCCAAATCGGCAGCAAGCTGACCGAGGTGCTGTACATCCTGGACGAACCGAGCATCGGCTTGCACCAGCGGGACAACCGCCGGCTCATCGGCAGCCTGCAGGCCCTGCGCGACGCGGGCAACACGGTCATCGTGGTCGAACACGACGAGGAGATGATGCTCAGCGCCGACCACCTCATCGACATCGGCCCCGGGGCGGGCGTTCACGGAGGACAAATCGTAGCAGAGGGCGACCCGAAAGCGCACCTCTCAGCGGATTCGCTCACGGCGGATTATTTGTTGGGACGGGAACGGATTGTTTGGCCTGAAAAACGGCGCAAAGGAAACGGCCACGCCTTGAAGCTCACCGGCGCCACCGGCAACAACCTGAAAAACGTCAGCGTGAGCATCCCCCTCGGTACGCTCACCTGCATCAGCGGCGTTTCGGGCAGCGGCAAGAGTTCGCTCATCAACCAGACCCTCTACCCCGCCCTGCACAACCACTTTTACGAAGCCACGCAGCAACCGCTTCCCTTCAAGTCCCTCAAGGGCCTCGAGCACCTGGATAAAGTCATCGCCATCGACCAAACCCCGATTGGCCGCACACCGCGTTCCAACCCCGCGACATACACCGGCATCTTCAGCGAAATCCGGAACCTGTTCACCCGGTTGCCCGAAGCGGCCATCCGCGGCTACAAACCGGGGCGCTTCAGCTTCAACGTGAGCGGCGGTCGCTGCGAGGATTGCAAAGGCGCGGGGTTGCGAACCGTTGAAATGAACTTCTTGCCGGACGTGCTTGTGGAGTGCGAAACGTGTCACGGACGCCGCTACAATCGGGAGACGCTTGAGGTGCGGTATCGCGGCAAGTCCATCGCGGATGTGTTGAGCATGACGGTGGACGAAGCGGTGGAGTTTTTTGCGGCGTTCCCGAAGATTTCACGGATCACGAAGACGCTCCAGGACGTGGGGCTGGGTTACATCACGTTGGGCCAGCAAAGCCCGACCTTGAGCGGCGGGGAGGCGCAACGGGTGAAATTGGCCACGGAATTGGCCCGAGTCAGCACAGGTTCCACGTTTTACGTGCTGGACGAACCCACCACCGGATTGCACTTTCAAGACATCCGAATGCTCATTGACGTGCTGCAACGGTTGGTGGAACAAGGCAATACGGTCGTGGTCATCGAACACAATTTGGATGTATTGAAGGTGGCCGATCACCTCATCGACGTCGGCCCCGAAGGCGGCGCAGCCGGAGGCACCATCGTCGCAAAGGGAACGCCCGAACGCGTGGCCCGCGCAACCGGAAGCCGAACTGCGCCGTATATTGCTCGGGCCTTGTCCGGCAAGTCGCCGGTGGAGTTGGCGGAAGATTGGGCCTAAGCCCTTCTTCGGCAACGAGGCGAAAACGCAGCATCATGGCAAAAGCATTCAAACAACGCGACTGGAACGAGAGCAAGACGAACGACGCTTGGTCCATTTTTAAAATCATGGGCGAATTCGTGCAAGGCTTCGAAACCCTGCAGCGAATCGGGCCGTGCATTTCCATCTACGGAAGTGCGCGGATGAAGGAGGATTCTCCCGTTTACAACGCGTCGCGGGCGGTCGGACGGGCACTCGCAGAGCGCGGTTACGGCGTCATCACAGGCGGTGGACCGGGCGTCATGGAGGCGGGAAACCGCGGAGCGCATGACATGGGCGGAACGTCGGTCGGCCTGAACATCGAACTCCCGTTCGAGCAGCACAACAACCCGTACATCGATCGCGACAAGAGCATCGATTTCGATTACTTCTTCGTGCGCAAGGTCATGTTCGTCAAGTACAGCCAGGGGTTTGTGGTGATGCCCGGAGGCTTCGGTACCCTCGACGAGTTGTTCGAAGCCTTGACGCTCGTGCAGACGAAGAAGGTGGATCCGGTGCCGATCATGCTGTACGATTCGTCGTTTTGGGCCGGCCTCATGGACTGGATTCGCAAGACCTTGTGGGAGGATTACCGCACGATTTCCGAGCACGACCCGGAATTGTTGCACCTCGTGGATTCGCCCGAGGAAGTGGTGAAAGTGCTGGACGACTACTACGCCAAATCCCTGCTCCGCCCGAACTTCTGACGCTCCCCTGCCGTCAGTTTGACCCGTCCTTCCTGCTCGCCTGACATCCTGTCGCATCCCTGTCAGGATTTGCGCCGTGGCGCGGTCCTTGCCCCATCGCGGGCGATCAATCGAAACCACGATGCAAAAAGGAACCATCAACGTACAGACGGAAAACATCTTTCCGATCATCAAGAAGTTTCTCTACAGCGACCATGAGATCTTCTTGAGGGAACTTGTCTCCAACGCAGTCGACGCGACCCAAAAGCGCCGGACGCTGGCCAAACTCGGCGAAATCGCTGCGGTCGAGGGCAACCCACAAGTCGCGGTAGTCATCAACGAGGAAGCGAACACCTTGACCATCAAGGACCGCGGCATCGGCATGACGGGCGAAGAAATCGAGAAGTACATCAACCAAATCGCGTTCTCGGGCGCATCCGAATTCCTCGACAAGTACCAAGGCGAAGAGGCAAAAACCGCCATCATCGGTCATTTCGGTCTCGGCTTCTACTCGGCGTTCATGGTGTCCGAGCGGGTCGACATCATCAGCTTGAGCCAGCGCGAAGGCAGCGAAGCGGTCAAGTGGAGCTGCGACGGATCACCGGAATTCACGCTCGAGCCCGCAACCCGCGACGAGGCCGGAACCGACATCGTCTTGCACATCCACGAGGATTCAAAGGAATTCCTCGAAGAGGATCGGATTGCCGGCATCTTGAACAAGTACTGCAAGTTCATGCCGGAGGAAATCGTGTTTGGCACGAAAACCATCCAACAAGACGACCCCAGCGGCGAACAGGACGAGGACGGCAACGTCAAGCAAGTGGACGTGGAAGTGCCCAACGTCATCAACAAGACCACGCCGCTTTGGACGCGCACTCCGGCGGACCTCACGGACGAGGACTACGCGGAATTCTACCGCGACCTCTACCCGATGAATTTCGAGGACCCGCTGTTCCACATCCACCTCAACGTGGACTACCCCTTCAACCTCACGGGCATCCTGTATTTCCCCCAGTTGAAGAAGGAAATGGAGCTTCGCCGGGACAAAATCCACCTCTACTCGAACCAGGTCTTCATCACCGACAACGTCGAAAACATCGTTCCGGACTTCTTGACCTTATTGCACGGGGTCATCGACTCGCCGGACATTCCGCTCAACGTCTCCCGCTCCTACCTCCAAGAGGATGCGAACGTCAAGAAGATTTCGAGTCACATCTCAAAGAAAGTGGCGGACAAGCTTGCGAGCATGTTCAAGCAAGACCGGGAATCGTTTGCCGCCCAATGGGACGATTTGCGCATCTTCATTGAATACGGTCAGCTCACCGACGACAAATTCATGGAGCGCTCGAAGAAGTTCCTCTTGTTCAAGGACACGACCGGCGCTTGCCAAACCTACGAGGAGCTCATCGCCGCCGTGAGCGAGGTGCAAAAGGACAAAAACGGCAAAATCGTCCTCCCTTACACGTCCGATGCCAAGGCCCAGCACGGCTTCGTTCAGCCGGCCATCGAACGCGGTTACAAGGTGCTGCTCATGGAAGGGCCGCTCGCCGCACACGTCCTGCAGAAGCTCGAACAGGAATTCTCGGACATCCAATTCAAGCGCGTGGACTCCGATGTGGTGGACGCCTTGATCGAAACGGACGAAGCATCCACGAGCGCCTTGAACGAGGAACAGGAGAACGCGTTGAAGCCGCTGATTGAGGGAGCCTTCCCGAACGACCAGTACAAGGTGAAATTTGTTCCGATGTCGCCCACAGCCGCTCCGATTACCATCACGCGCAGCGAATTCATGCGCCGGATGAAGGAGCAACAGGCCGTCGGTGGCGGTGGCTTCCAAATGTTCGGTTCCCTGCCCGACAGCTACGACGTGGCCATCAATGCGAACCACCCCCTCGCCCAGAAATTGCTCAACGCGAGCGAAGACAGCGAGAAGTCGCGGATTGCGAAGCGTGCGGCGGACCTCGCCCGGTTGTCGCAAGGCCTGCTCGAAGGAGAGGAATTGACGGCCTTCATCGCTTCCGGCTACGAAGAACTGGCATGAGCAAGTACGGACCTTGGATTGGCGGAGCGCTTGGTTGGGCGTTCGGCGGGCCCATCGGTGGCATCCTCGGATTCGCCTTTGGAAAAATCTTCAGTGAAATGGGTGGCGCTTCCGATGCGCCCCCTGCGCAGCATGCAAATCGCCGGGCCCAGCCCGGCGATTTCGCTGCCGCATTGATCGTGTTGAGCGCTGCGGTCATGAAGGCGGACGACCGCGTGATGCGATCGGAGTTGGACTTCGTGAAGGAGTTTTTGGTGAAGAACTTCGGGCGGGCTCAAGCCGAGCAGTTGACTGCGTTGCTGCGCGATGTGTTGAAGCGGCCGTTCGCCTTGCGCGAAGTGGCGGAGCAGATTCGCTTCCACATGGAACACCCGAAGCGCCTGCTGTTGCTTCAATACCTCTATGGCATCGCCAAGGCTGATGGGCAGGTGCACACGAAGGAGGTGGAAATCATCCGCCAAATCGCCCAGTATTTGGGCATCAGCGACAAAGACCGCGCGAGCATCGAGGAACACTTCTATCGGCTGAAGGCGGATCCGTATACCGTCCTCGAAATCGCGCCCCATGCGAGCGATGCGGAAGTAAAGAAGGCGTATCGGCGCCTCGCTGTCAAGTTCCACCCCGACAAGGTCGGCGACTTGGGTGAAGCGCACCGCGAAGCCGCGCGGGAGCAGTTCATCGCGGTGCAGGAAGCCTACGAACAGGTCAAGGGAGAAAGGGGATTCAAATGAAGCGGCTCATTGCACGATGAGGCGCTTCGTTTGGTGACCCATTTGGACGCAATACACGCCGGGTTCCCAGTCCGACACCGACCACTGGCGGGAGGCGCCTGGGCTGAACGTTTGTTGGAGGACCAAACGGCCTTGGGCGTCGGTGACGCGCACGGTGCTCGATTCGGGCGTTGAACCGCAGGTAACAAGCGACGTGGCGGGATTGGGTTGAAGCGTCCAACGGATGGGACGGGATTCGGTTGCATGGATTCCGACGACGGTGGCGTTGGCGGGCAAGACGATTTGGTCCACCCAAGCCGCATCGGCTCCCTCGCTCACGATTTGGTCCTTTTCATACGCCCATTTCAATGTGTGCAGCCCGCCAAACACCACCACCGATTCCTCGCTCCACGCCACCTCTCCGGACCACTCCCCTTTCAGGACACCGTCGACGTAAAAACGCAAGTAATCAAACCCCACTTCGCTGCTGACCGCGCGGGCGAATTCGATGACGCCGTAGTTCACGAGTTCCACGTCCAGCGACAACTCCGTCGTGGCATTCGCGCCAATGGCGCCACTTTGCATGGACGTGGTTCCGGTGTAAGCGGTGGTTTGGGTAGCGAACCAAGGCGCGGCAGCATCGGCCTCCCACGGCCAATCCCCGGCGACTTCCCAATCTTCCACTTCCAAATCAATGGCCGCCGAACATTCCTCGGACTCCCCGGCATACGGGCCGGACTCCACCGACCACGTCCACATCAGCTCGCTGCCCACAGGCACTTCCGAATCCACCACCACCTGAGCCGTGAACTCGGCGGAAGCCCCGGGTGCCAACTCCGGCCAATTCGTCAGCGCGTCCACCACGGTCACGGGGCCGCTGAATGCTGCCGCATCCACCACCGCATTCACTGCCGCACCGCCTCCAACGTTGGTCAACATCACCGTCCAATCCACGGTTTCCCCCGACTGCAGCCACCCATCGTCGCCGTCCGCCACGGTGCAGCCTCCCCACGCCCACTCCGGTGCGCGCACGGCCACCGAAAATCCCGCATCCCAGGCAAGTCCGCCATCGGCCTCCAGCCCCAATTCGAACACCACCCATTCCCCATCCTCAAAGGCCACCGGCAACAGGTCCACTGCAAACGCCGCTTCCACCACCACCGACGCCCCGGGCGCCAGTGTTCCAAAACTCGCCGGTTCCGCGCTCCACGATTCGACCTTCGGATTCGCGGTGGCGATCGTCCCCATCACGTTGAACGCGGTGTCCACGCCCACGTTCGTCACCTCAACGTCCAGCGACAAGTGCTCCCCCGATTCCGGGATGCCATTCGCGTTGTTGAGTCCTGCACCGAGGGCATCGGTAAAGGCCACCGATTCGTCCACGACATACGGTCCTGAAGGAGGGAGCAGGGAAACGGTGGCTTGGTAAGGCAAGTGGTTGAACGCCGTTCCCGTGAGCAGCACCTCCACGGGCTCGTTGATCGGAGCATCGAACACCAAGTTCACCGCCCCGTTTTCCACCCATCCGCGTGCGAGCAAATTGCCCTCCACAGTAGCCGCCACGAGCGCCCCCTCCACGGGACAGAATGCGTCCATGCTGCTCACGCCCAGCGGCATCACCGCGTCGTGCGTCAACACCAAGGGCTCCGGCATCGCCGTGCGGAGCACCGCCGTGGGATCGCCGAACAAGCACCAGGTGTCCATCATCTCTTCGCCGCCCGTTCCGTAAGCTTCGATCATTCCGCTGCAGCCGTGGAAGTGAATGCCCCCGAAGGTGTGCTCCGTTTCCACCGAACCGAGTTCCGCGATGAGCGCGTTCATCTCATCTTGCCCTTCCATCGGCGGCGCCCAGCTTTGCAATACGCTCGAAAAGGCGCCTCCGATGCCGCCCGTTGCTTCGCCTTCAGATTCGAGCTTGCTCCACACCTCTCCGAAGCAATCTCCCGAACCCGTGGCCTCATCGAAATCGCCTACGCAGCACCCGACGATGATGAAATACGGCCACATTCCCGCGTTGTGGAGCAGGTCCATGTCGTTGTTCGTGAAGCCCGTCGTGGCGATGCTGTTGTGCGATCCGTGCCCCGTGTAATTGATGAGCGAGGCGCCCGCGTTCACCGCTGCCGCAAATTGACTGGGCCCGGGCGAGCCGTTCGCATCGGCCGTCGGACCGCCGCTGGGCGAATTGCCGCCTTGGCTTCCATCGTAGAGCTCTTGCACCGCGGTGTACGTGAAGGCCAAAAGCTGTTCCTTGATGGCGTTGTTGTGCTGCCAATCGTTTTGGCCGTCATCGCCGATTCCGGTTCCTTCGGCACTCCCGATGGCAATGGCGCGGCTGAACCAATCCGTGTCCATCACCGGAGTCCGCTCGTATGCGAGCGTCCGGTTCACGATGGACGTGATTTCAGCCGCATTGTGGCCCAAAAAGCGCCCCACGAGCAACTCCGGGAAATGATCGTCCCCCTCGATGTAACCGTAGCAGGGATCGCAGTAGCCCGCTCCTCCACCGTTCACGACCAATTCGGACGGGACCGCATCCTCGTCCCCGACGAGCACGAGGTACCCGTATTCAAGTTCGGTGTAGGCGGCGGCCACGTAAGCGGCGATTTGGCCTGCGGTGGTTCCGGCCTCTGCGACGTCCACCACATCAACCAGGAGGCCTTTTTCGCGCTTCCATTGCACCCACGGGGCGATGGCCTCGAAGTAGGCAGTGGGCGCAAGCACGAGAACGCGCGCGGTTTCATCGAGTTGGTCGTAGCGATCGGGCGCGTAGGCGTTGATGAAGCGTCGTTGGTGCAGCGCTGCGAACATGCGGTCCACCGCCACTTCGACGCGCGGCTCGGGTCCGGGGATGGGGGTGAACCGAACGGTGAGGTGGGTGTAGGTTCGGGTGGTTTGGTCGGAGGCGCGGTAGGCTACGGGGTTGAGGTGCAAGGACTGGCCGATGGCCCCGCGCCAAGCGAACAGGGCGCCCAAATCGATGGGTTGGGCGGGCCAAAATGCCGGTTGCGCATACGGTGCGCCTTCGGTGCGAGGCACCGTCAAGGGGTCGACGTTGCGGTAGAGGTTTCCTCGGGACGGCACGACGGGCACGCCGGTCGTTTCCTCGAACTCGGCGGCCTCGATTTCCCACGTCCAACCGGGAGCGGTTTCCAAGGCAAGGGACGTAGTGAACCGGCACAGGTCGGGGGCACCCGCCTCGAGGAAGGGAACGGCATCGGGGTGGCGGTACACGACACCGCCTTCGACGGCCGTGGCTTCAGGTGCAGCGCCGTTCCACGTGAGCAGCGCGGAACCATCGGGCTGTGGGGTCCACGTGGCGCCCGGGATTTGGGCAGCAGCGGTCACGGCTCCGACGAGGAGGACCGAGAGGAAGTGCAGTTTCATGGGGTGTCGGTTTTCAAGATGGGAAAGGCGCAATGCCCGTCGCCGGGATTCAACAGGTAGGTGCCGGATGGCCGATTCGTGAGGTCGGGAGCGGCCGGGAATCGGCCCGTTTCGAGCAACCGTCCGGTGGGGCTGTGGAGCGACCAAGTGCCCGAGGCCGGCGCGGACTGGCTCCATTGGAGGGGACCGGTTGTCGGGTTCGGGTGGGCGCGGACGGTCGGGGTGTGGAGCACCGGACGGGCGTCCAAGGGGCCGGCGGTGAAGGTGAAGTGCAGGGTGAGGTGGTGTTCGATTTGGCCTTGGGGAAAGACCCAAAACGTGCCCACAGCCTGCCCCGGAATGCCCCGCGAAGAAAGGAGAAACTTGAGGAATGAGGACGCATCGGCCGCCAGGGGTAGCTGCGTTGCACTCGACGGAACGCCCGTATGACAAACGGTGGGATCGCACGCATCGACGGTCCAGCCTTCGGGCGCCGACCACGTCACCCGCTTCCACGCCCAAACCACCGAATCGGCAGCGGCCGCATCGCCGTAATCCACCTGGACCACCAGCACGGTGCTGTCCAATGGCAAATCGGCCTCAACCACGGTATCCGGATGGAACCAATAGTCGGGTGCTTGGCCCGAAGCCAGCCCGACGGCGACGAACAACCCGAATGCCAAAAACCCGAACTTCATGCAGGGAAGATACGTCGAGGACGCGGCAGGTCTTGGTCGGTGAAGGGGGGCGGCGTAATTTGGGCTGAAATCTGCAAGCCATGCGCATCACCGCCCTTCTTCTCGCGGCGCTTTTCGTCGCTATCCTTCCTTCTGAAAGCCACGCCCAACGGCGAAAACGCCCTTCCGATGCCACCGAAAACGCGTCGACCAAAGGGGATAAGAAAGGAAAAAAAACCATCGAAGACCTGACGGAACACGCCATCGCCCATGCGGGGTTGTTCACAGTTTTCCAGGACACGCTGACCGGAGCGTCGCATGTGCTGATCCCCGATTCCATGCTCGGCCGCGAGTTCATCTACTTTTCGCAAGTGAGCGATGGCGTCTCGGAGTCCGGCCTGACGCGGGGCAGTTACCGCGGGTCGAAGATCATCCGATTTGAACGCCACTTCGATCGCATCGAGGTGCACGCGGCGAACACGTCCTATTACTTCGACGAGGCGTCGCCTTTGAGCCGGGCGGCTGAGGCCAATTTGAACACACCGGTTTTGGCCAGCATCAGCATCGACGCGGAAGACCCTGAACGGGGATGCCTCATCAGCGGAGACGAACTGTTCCTCACCGAGCACATGCAAGCGGTGAAGCCGCAGCGGGAAGGCAAAACCGTTTTGGGCAAACTGAACGACGACAAATCCAAGATCACGGCCATCATCAACTTCCCTGAGAACACCGAGCTCGAGGTGGAATACGTGTACGACAACCCCAAACCCGCTGCGGGAGGAGCCGCTGTGGTGGACGGTCGGGTCGTCTCCGTGAAGTACCGGCACGCCCTCATCGAAGTGCCGGAGCCCGGATTCATTCCGCGACGCGAAGACGAGCGCGTGGGCTACTTCACGACCCGCATCGAAGACAAGACGACCGACGATCCGATTCCGTGGGCTGACGTGATTCACCGGTGGCGGTTGGAAAAACAAGATCCCAACGCGGCGGTTTCTGACGTCGTGAAGCCCGTCGTTTGGTGGATGGAGAACACCACGCCCATCGAATACCGCGACCTCATCCGATCGGGGGTAGAAAAGTGGAACCAGGCGTTCGAGGCGGTCGGATTGCGGAACGCGGTGGAAGTGCGCATGCAGCCCGATACTGCCACTTGGGACGCGGGCGACATCCGGTACAATGTGTTGCGTTGGACCTCGTCTCCTCGCCCGCAGTATTCGGGGTACGGCCCGAGTTTCGTGAACCCCCGAACGGGTGAAATCCTCGGGGCGGACATCATGTTGGAATGGGGCGGCATGGTTGGGCGGCTTTGGCGCGCCGAGGTGTTCGAAACGGCTGGCATGATGGAAGACGAGCCGGACAGCCGAGCCGCCTTTGCTGAATGGATGCACCGGTGCGATGCGGGAGCGGCGCAAGCGCAGCAAACGCTGTTGGGCGCAGCGGTGTTGCGCGCTGCCGGGCTGAGCGAAGAATTGAAGGAACAATTCACCCGGGAAACGCTGCACCGTTTGGTGCTCCATGAAGTGGGCCACACCTTGGGGTTGAGCCACAACATGGCGGGCACCACCTTGCATTCCTTCGAAGAACTGATGGACCCTGAAGTGGTGATGCAGTCGGGGCTGAGCAACAGCGTGATGGATTATCCGGCGATTCACTTCACCGGTGACCCGGCCACGCATTCCAAATTCTACGACGATGAACCCGGACCTTACGACCGCTGGGCCATCGCCTACGGCTACTCCCCTGACGAATCGGCCCTGCCTGCCTTGCTCGAGCGGTCCACGGACCCCACGCTGCGCTTCGGCAACGATGCCGATGACATGCGGAGGCCTGGGGGCGGCATGAACCCGGACGTCAACATTTACGATTTGTCGAGCGACCCGGTGGCCTATGCTGCGGCCCGTTGCGATTTGGTTCGGGAACTGCTGCCCACGTTGCGCGAGGAGTATGCCGGCGACGACGCCGAGAACCATGCGCTGGTCCGGAAGGCGTTCCTGACGCTGACGGCGGAGTACGCCACGCAATTGGGCATCATGTCACGCCAAATCGGAGGCGTTCGCTACCACCGAGCGCGCCCCGATCAATTGGACGCACCCCCGTTGACGCCCGTTTCCGCCGCCGACCAACGCGCAGCCATGCAAGCCCTGACCACCTACGCATTCGCCCCGGATGCGTTCGACGCGGAATCCACGTTGTACGCTTACTTGCAGGATCAGCGACGCGGATTTGGTTACTTCAGCGAACCCGAGGATCCAAAAATTCATGCCCGCGTGCTCACGGCCCAGAAGCGCGTCCTGGATCACCTCCTGCACCCCCGTGTGCTTCAGCGAATCATCGATGCAAGCACCTATGGCAACGAATACGGACTCGACGCCTACATGGACGAACTCACCGACGCCATCTTCGCAGCGGATTTGAAGGGAAATGTCAACACGTTTAGGCAACAGCTCCAACTGGAATACATCACCCGGCTTTCGCGCGCGTATTCGGAGGAGAAAAAGACGAGTCCGATTGCACAATCCATGATGTTCGCCACGTTGATGAGAATCCGAACGCAACTGAAGTCAGCTCCTCGAGGGGATGGCTTGACCGCCGCACACCGCGCCCATGTGGTGCACGTGATTGACCAGGTTTTAGAGCCTTGATGTAAATAAGAATGGAGTGTCGGCCGTTGCCAACACTCCATTACGATTCACAACTAGGTCCTCCATGAACATGTCGTTCAAAGACCCAGCTGCTAAAGTAAATCACCCCCCGTGCATAAGCAACATAAATTCGACGAATAGCTTTATTAACTCCGCAAAAATTCGTTCTGAATAATCCAAATGTTATTCCAACTCTTTTAAACCAATGCGCGAAAAAACGCCCACTGATTTGGCACCCAAACAATTAGCACGGCACCGGTACGTGCTGCTGGCGGCCTGCGTCCTGGCGACTTGCGTGCTTCGGAGTCAGCCCGACTTGACGCGATGGGTCCAACTCATTGACCAGCGCGCGGGCTACCCTGACTTTGCGGGTTTTGCTGAACGCCATCCCGATGCGTTCGTGAACGGCGCGGTGCCGCATTTGGCGCAAGAAATCGGTGAGCTCGATGCCCTTGAGAACCGGTTGCTCGCTTGGGAGAACCTCCCCGATTTAGAGGATCGGGCCGTGCAGGCGTTGCTTTCCGACGGGATGCACCGGTGGCAAGTGCTTGCCGCGTTGGCTGACTTGTACCTGCCTGAAATCCAACCCCTAGTCGAAGCTGCAGGGCTGCCACGTTCGTTCGCCTGGCTGCCTGCGTTGTTGACCGGATTCGATTACGCCTATGAAGGCCCGGGCGACCGTGCGGGGTTGTGGGCGTTGGATTGGCCTTCTGCCCAAATCCTTCTCGACTTCACCCAACCCGGCACCGACCCCCGCATGTATGTGAACCTCTGCACCGAGGCCGCGGTGACGCAATTGGCCGTTTTGGCCGAGCGGTTTCCAGCGGAGCCGCACCGCGTGCTGGTGGCGTACGTGAAGGGTCCGGGGTATGCGCGGAATTGGAGCGGAACACCGGGCGAAGATTCGGCCTTAGACGAGTGGCTCACCCTTTATCGGGTGGTAGCGAGGCTTTGGGAGAACTTGGAGCGGGACCGCACCACCGTGGCTTGGGTGGAGGACTTTTCGACGTGGGAGCAGGTGCCGTGTCCCGGGCCGGTGGATCGGGTGGCGTTGGTCGAATGGGCGGGGTTGGATCGGCGGGCCCAACGCACGTATTTGCCGTGGTGGACGGGGACCGAAGTGGACTGTGAAGCGTGGGAAGCGGCGGAGGTGCGGTTGCCACGGGATTTGGCCCAACAACTCGGGGAAATCGACTGGAGTGCCTGGACGCCGCACAGCTTTGCCGATTACAGCCAATCCTCCACGACCGAACACCGCGTCAGCAGCGGCGACGTGCTGGGACTCATTGCCCGGCGCTACGGGGTCACCGTCCGCGAAATCAAGGAATGGAACGGGCTCAAGACGGACCTCATTCAAATCGGCCAAACCCTGGAAATCCGAGGCGTCATCGACGCGACGAAGGCCGACCCGCGCGGCCCAACTTCCGGACGCTACACCGTCCACACCGTAGAATCGGGCCAAACCCTCTGGAGCATCAGCCGAATGTACCCCGGCACCACCGTTGACGCCATCCTCGAACTCAACCCCAACGCCGAGCCCCTGCTCGCTGGGGCCACCTTGCGCATTCCCTTTCCATGAACCCTGCGAACGCTCCCCATGGTTTGGGCCGCACGTTGATCTTCCTAGCTTCCGTCGGAACCGTCTGTGCGTTGGCCTCGTGGAGCGGATGGTCGCTGCGCGTCGGCAACACCACCTTGCTCTCCTTTCCGGAGTGGAGCGCGGAGGACGATTCTGCGTTGGTCATCGTCCAACCTTCCGATGTGGAGGAACTGCTCGCGACGTATCCCGACGAATCGGCGCTAGCGGATTCCATGGAGCTGGCCCCGATTGAAACGGATGCCCCTCTCCCCGCCTTGGCCGATTGGCTCACCGCAACACAGGAAGCCGCCGAGCACCCGGGCGACTCGGTGGTCACCATGCGCGCGCTGAGTGGGGCGTGGGCGGAGCGGCGTGCAGCGGGAACTTGGAAGCCCGAGGGCCTGCACCCCAACCTGCAGTTCATCGGGGACTCGTCAGCATTTCAAGCGCTCTGGCGGTTTTTCGAAACCGCTGCGATGGGCGGGCAAGCCACGCACGTGGTGCACTTCGGCGATTCCCAAATCGAAGGGGACCGCATCACGTCCGAACTCCGCCACGCATTTCAGCGGCGATGGGGCGGATCGGGGCCGGGGCTGGTGTCGGCCGTTCCCCAGGCGCAGGTGCCGGGATTCATGCACGAGGCCGAGGGGTGGACGCGGCACACGCTCTTCGGGAAGCGCGACACGACCCTCGGGCACGACCGATACGGAATCCTTGCCACGGTCGGCCGCTGGGACGCTGCCGACACCGCAGCCGAGTGGACCGATCCAATTTCCATGCGCGCCCGCAACATGGGACATGCACGGAATCGGGTGTGGGCCTCGTTGCACGTATTGGCCGGCCCGTTGGACAGGGACAGTTTAGCGGTCCAAATCCGCTGCGATTCCACGAATTACTCAGCCTGGTTGACGGGCGACACCACCGCCAGCGCCCTCCACGTCGCCCTCCCCCCTTCCTGCCGTGAAGTGCAGGTGCGCTTCGAGGCCCCAGGTCCCGACGTGAATGCGCTGGGCTTTTACGCGGACACCGGGGTGGTGGTCCACAACGTTCCGATGCGCGGCAGTTCCGGCACCCTGTTCAGGAAGGCGGACCGTGCGCATTGGACGGCACAGGTCGAGCAATTGAATCCGGGTTTGGTCCTCTTGCAATACGGTGGCAATGCGGTGCCTTATGTGGAGGATGAAGCGGAAGCCCGGCAGTATGCGCGGTGGCTCGCGTCACAAATTCGGCTGTTCAAAACCACGCTTCCGGGCGTGCCCATCGTCCTCATCGGACCGTCCGACATGTCCACGAAAGAAGGCCTGAATTACATCACGTATCCCCTGTTGCCCGCCGTGCGGGCGGCCATGCTGGCGATGGCACGGGAAGAGCACGTGTTGTTTTGGGACCTCTACGCGGTCATGGGGGGGCGGAATTCGATGCCGGCTTGGGTGGGCGCCGAACCCGCGCTTGCGGCCGCGGATCACATCCACTTTACGGGACGCGGCGCGCGGCGCATCGGGGCGTTGCTCGGGGAGGCGTTCGAGGCGGAATACCGGCTGTGGACGACGGCTTTGACGGCCGCTCCATTGGACGCCGATTCGTTGGGTTCGGATTCACTTGCTGCCCCATGAAACCGAGGCGAATCACCCTGTTGAGCCTGTTGATCTGCTTGGCGCTGATGTCGAGTGAGCGCCCGCCGATGCGTACGTGGGAATGGACACCGGGGCGTTACGATACGTTGCTGCGAACGTTGCCGATTCGGCCGCAAGCGCTTCAGTTCCCCGGCGGGCGGGCGGCATTCGACGAGGTGAACGAGCGGCTGGCGCAAACCTTGCTGGACGGAAGCGGCGCCCTGCGGGTGGTGCACGTTGGCGGCTCGCATGTGCAGGCAGGATGGATGGGGGACCAAATCCGGCAACGCTGGTTGGAATTGGCGGGAACCGCCTGCAGCCGGGGGCTCATCGCGCCGTATCGGATGGCGGGCACCAACACGCCGCCCAAAATCCGAACGGAATTCACCGGAAGCTGGAGCGGCAATCGGTGTTCGCGCAGTCGCCACCAAGGACCGTTCGGCGGAACCGGTCTGAGCGCGGTCACGTTCGATGCCTCCGCTACGTGGTGGCACGCTGCGGTGCGTTCGGATTCGACCCGGTACTTCAGCGACGTGGTGAACGTACTGGGGGAGTCGAACGGGATGAGGCCGCGGTGGAACGGGCCGGACACGGGTGTGAGCGTGACGCCGTTGGAGGGACGATCGGGGTGGCGGATGGCATTCGAAGTCCCCGTTGACACGCTGTTCATCGGGTTCGAATTGGACTCGGCTGCGGTGGAAGGACCGCGCTGGTTTCGCCTCCATGGCCTGGTGGCGGAATCGCCGAGTTGTGCGTGCGAAGGGTTGGTGTACCACGAAATCGGAAACAACGGAGCGAGCACGGCCAGCGTGCTGCGTGGGGTCGCGGATGAAGCGTTCGCGCGGGATTGGGAAGCGCTCGCTCCGGATTTGGTCATCTTCGGAATCGGCATCAACGACGCGCACGGGCCTGCCGACCGATTCGACCCCGAGGCCTTTGCGCAGCGCTACGACAGCCTCGTAAGCAGCATCCGCGCCGTGGCGCCCGAAACGGCGTTCCTCTACCTGACGAATACAGACAGTTTTTATGGACGACGCCCGAACCCATCGGCCCTTGCGGTGCGGGAGGCCATGTTCGAATTGGCCCGGCGGCAGGGAGCGGCGGTGTTCGACCTGTTCGATGCGATGGGCGGCTTGGGCTCGATTCAGGTCTGGAAGGATGCGGGATTCGCGCGTGCAGACCGCATCCACTTCACCCGGGACGGGTACCGCGTATTGGCGGACTTGTATTGGGATGCGCTGCTGGACGCGTGGACCGAGTCGAGCGCCGCAGAGCGCCGGCGTGTCCGCATTCAAACCACTGACTCGTTGACATGGAAATCTTGAGCGACTTGATGGATGGGTTCGCCTTCACACCGGAGGCGCCGTTGACGTTCACCCGGGTGAGCTTTTGGGGGTTCCTTGCCGTCGTGTTGGCCGGTTTTGCGCTGCTCGAACGGCGGGTCGCGCTGCGGAATGCGTTTTTGTTCGCCGTCAGCTTGTTGTTTTATTGGAAAACCAGCGGGTGGTTCTTCCTCATTTTGTTGTTTTCCACGGGGAGCGATTGGTGGATTGGGCATCGGATTGGACAGGCCAACGGGTCGGCTCGCAAGGGCTGGTTGGCACTGAGTTTGGTCATCAACTTGCTCGTGCTCTTCTACTTCAAGTACGCCTACTTTTTCGCCGACAGCTTGAACCCGCTGCTGGGCACGCATTGGCAGCCCACGAACGCGTTCGGCGAATGGGCGAATGCAGCGCTCGGCACCTCGTTCAGGGTGGACCGCATTTTGCTCCCTGTGGGCATCAGCTTTTACACCTTCCAAACCATGTCCTACGCCATCGACGTGTACCGGAAGGAAATTGAACCCGTGCGCAATCCGCTCGACTTCGGGTTCTACGTCAGCTTCTTCCCGCAACTGGTGGCCGGCCCCATCGTGCGGGCGCGCGACTTCATTCCCCAATTGTACCGGCCTTATGCGCTGACGCGGGCGGGATTCGGGATGGGGTTGTTCTGGATCCTCAATGGCCTGGTGAAGAAAGTATGGCTGGCGGATTACCTCGCAGTGAACTTGGTGGACCGGGTGTTTTCGCGGCCCGAAGCGTATTCGGGGTTCGAGAACCTGCTCGGCCTGTACGCGTACAGCTTGCAGGTCTATGCGGATTTCAGCGGTTACACCGACATGGCCATCGGCGTGGCGATTTGGCTGGGCTTCCGGTTGCCCCAAAATTTCAATGCGCCGTACAAAGCGCGGAACGTGGGCGAATTTTGGAAGCGCTGGCACATGAGCTTGTCCACGTGGCTGAAGGACTACCTCTATATTCCGATGGGGGGCAACCGCAGCGGCTCGTTGTTCACGGCCATCACCTCCGGGTTCATCCTCCTGTTCTTTGCGCTGCTCGTGCCGGATCCCGGCGTGTTGTTGGTGGTGGCCGGCACGCTCTGCCTGGCTTTGGGGGCGGCCTTGTGGTTTCCCAAGTTCAAACGCTGGGGCATCACGAACATCAACGTCATGCTGACCATGCTCATCGGCGGGTTGTGGCATGGTGCGAGCTGGAATTTCGTGCTGTGGGGCGGCCTCAATGGGCTCGGCATCGTGGTCTACAAACTCTGGCGCAAGGTGAGCCCGTGGGAAGGGAACGACCGGTGGTGGAAGCCGGTGGTGGGTGGGTTGGTGACGTTTCACTTCATCACCGCAACGCGGATTTGGTTTCGATCGGGCAGCAAGACCACGTGGGAATCCCTCGGCGAGGGGCACAACTTGCTGACCGAATGGTTCACGGCCAATGCCATGATCGCCCAGTTGGCGCGCATTGCAGAGAGTCCGTTCCTCGAAATCTTAGCGGGCTATGCCCCGCTCATCGGCTTGATGGCCTTCGGATATGCGATTCACCTCCTGCCTGATGCTTGGAAAGAGCGGTACCGAAAAGCATTCAGCGAGGCTTCCCTTCCGGTCCAAATCATCGTCGCAGTGGTGGGCATCAGCGTGGCGTGGAGCGCCATGCAAGCTGGCATGCAGCCGTTCATTTACTTCCAGTTCTGAACCGACTCGTTCAGTCGGCCGGCTGGACTTCGCTCCACTCTGCATCACCGTATGCACTGCATTGCGCATGACGGGTTCCACAGCTGGTCAACAGCACGGCAAAAAACAGGGTACCCAAAGCGGCAATGATGAGCCGCTGGAGATTCGTGTGGTCAAGGTTGCGAGTGGTCATGGCGCAAGTCAAATGATTTGGTATGCTTTCACAAACGTGCGAAGGCACAATTTAGTGCATCCTTCCTTTCGAATTACCTTGCAGTCGAAATCCTTCCCATGGCCCCATCTGCTTCCCAACGGCGAACCGTCGCATTGACTTTGGCAACGTTGCTTTGTTTGCACGGCGTGTTTTTCTTGAACCACATCGTTTCGTGGCCGTTGCCCGTGTGGTTGCAGCAGCTGGACGCGGGGCTCGGAAGCCAGCGAGCGGTGCTGATGATCCTCGAAGGCCTTGCCGCGGCGGTGGTGTTCGTGGACCTCATTGCGCGGTTTGACGAATTGGATCGCCGGGTGCGGCCAGCGCACGTGTTGCTCGTGGCATTGGGCGTCATCGGGGTGTTGGCCCAACTCTTCGTCTTCTTCCTCGACTCCGCCCTCTCGCTCGCGTGATTCAGTCCAACTGGTACTGGTAATCGCCGTCATCCAACCGGTCTGGTAGGGTGACGAAGATGCGGAATCGCTGCTTGACGTATTGGATGAATTCGTACTGGGACCAGGTTTGGAGCATCGCATCACCGGGATCGCAGAACGCGATGAACGCATCGAACTCTTCCGGCTCCAAATCGATGATTTCATAGTCCACGTACTTGATGAACAGCTCGAGGAGCAAGGCCCGGCGGCGGTCGTCGTTCTCCAAACGCGCCACTTCCCGCTTCGAGCGTTCGTCCCGGTTCAGCATTTGGTATAAAAACGTAATCGGACTGCTCAACGCATCGACGGACGAAACGCGGTAATCGGCCTCATCGTAGCCCAACGCCTTGATGTCGTTCAAGATTTCTCGGAGCTCGCGCGGGGCGACCACTTCGGCGATGCCCACGTTCACCTGCAACCGGTGCAAAGCGATGTCCACGTTGACTGAGCCCGAATCGAACGGCACCACCCAATTCCGCGTGTGGAAGCCGATGGCCCCCACCGCCAGGGTATCCCCGGGAAGGGCTGCCAGCACGAACTCCCCCATCGCATCGACGATGAGTCCACCTCCGTTGCCGTTCCGGTTGACGACCATGGCAGCGGGAACATAACGTCCTCGCTCGTCGGTCACGGAGCCTGAAACGAACACGCGATCCGGGTGCTGCGCCTGCGTTACCAGCGGCAATCCCATGAGCGCAACCCAAAAAAACTTCCGTAAAACTGATGGCATCGCGGCGAAAGTTACGGATTGAAAAACGCTAATTTCGAGGCATGCCGCAAACTTCTGCTAATTCTCCGAAGCGCGACGCTGCCCGCAACCGAGCGGCAGACCGCATTCGACGCGCTGCGGCTCAACGGCAGTCGCCTGACGACTGGGCAAACGAACTCTTCGAGGGCGATCGGGATGCGTTGTCCCGGGCCATCACACTGGTCGAGAGCCGATCGCTAGCGGACCGGCCAGCCGCAGAAGCCCTGTTGGAGGCGGTCATCCGGGGCGACAGGAATGGGGATGCTGTTCGGGTCGGCATCACGGGAATTCCGGGGGTGGGGAAAAGCACCTTCATTGAGGAATTTGGCTTGTCGCTCATTCGCGGCGGGCACCGGGTCGCGGTGTTGGCCGTGGATCCGTCGAGCCAACGTTCGCGAGGGAGCTTGCTCGGGGACAAAACCCGCATGGAACAACTCGTCCGGAATCCGCAAGCCTTCGTCCGGCCCAGTCCAGCGGCCGACGCGCTAGGAGGAGTCAATCGCGCGACTTCCGAGGCCATCCTCCTCTGCGAGGCGGCAGGCTACGACCGCATCCTCGTTGAAACCGTGGGCGTTGGCCAATCGGAAACCGCCGTCCGAGAAATGACGGACATCTTCCTGCTGCTGCTCATCAGCGGGGCGGGGGATGACTTGCAAGGCATCAAACGAGGCATCATGGAGATGGCGGATGCCGTGGTGGTGAACAAAGCTGACGGGCCTGGGGCAGACGCCGCTCGCCGAACCGCTCAAGAATGCGCCTCTGCCCTTCACTTGCTTCCTCCCGCCCCGCACGGATCGCCCATTGAAGTCTTTACAGCCAGCGGATTGGAGGGACGGGGGTTGGACGCGGTGATTGCGCATTTGGACCAATTGGAACGAACGTGGAAGGAATCCGGGTGGTGGCAACAACAACGCACCGAGCAACGCCTCGACCGGTTCGAGCGTCAAGTCAGGGAACGGCTCCTCGAGCGGGCAGTTCAGCAAACCACCTTGAAGGCCTTATGGGAACGTTTACAAATTCAGGTAGCACACGGACAAATTTCACCCTATTCAGCAGCAAGCTTCTTCGTGAATAACGTAGATTCGTCTAAATGAATATGGATTTTGTCTTATTTTCCGTGCATTTGTGTTTGGGCATCGCCTCTGCCGCCCTGGTGTGGGGGGTGCCGGTCGAATTGCTGAAGATGTGGCGATTGCATCCGATGCGGTGGGCGGCGATTTGGGTGATGGGGCTCGTTGCACTGATTGGGCTTCATGGGCCGTGGAACGTCGCCGTGTGGGGGGGCACGATGCTCCATGGTGTGGCCATGGCGTGGCGCGCGGTGTTGGGTTTGAAAAAATGGGGGCAACAGGACCCCATCGTCACGTCAGAACAGCAAGCGCGGTTGATGGATCTCCGGGGACAGCTCGCGCGGCTGCATGAACAAGAGCGGATGGCCCTTCGCATCCAGCAAACGGAAACCGAACGGGCGACGCTAGCGGATGCCTACCGCCGATTTGACGCCATTCTGTTGACCATTGAACAGCATTTGTCATTGGGAGACACCGAGCGCGCTGAACGGCTCATCACGCTGTTCGGAAAGCACTTGCGCGGTGTCTTGAACGAAGCGAGCAGTCCGTTCATTCGGTTGAACGATACGCTCGAAGCCATTCGGAATTACTTGGCGCTGATGGAAGCGCTCACGGCTGAACGGTTGCTCATTGATTTGGACGACGGGATGATCGAACCGGAAAACGGGGTGCGCATGACGCGCAATATGGAGATCACCCCGTGGGTGGAAGCCCAGACGTGGCCGCTGTTTGAAGCGGCTGAGCGAACTGCGGACGTGGCGGACCCTCACCTCATCACAGCGGACTTGGAAGGCGGTGACGTGGTGTTTCGATTGAACGATGGTCCTTCCTTGCGACTGAAGTTGATGGGATCGGCCGCGAAGCGGGCTTAGCTCGAACGGCGCTTGAGGTCTTCTACCGCTTCAGTTCGGGCAACGCGCACCTCCTCTCTGGCGTGCATGTCCTTGATGGTGAGCGCACCCTCCGCACGTTCTTCTTCCCCTGCAAATGCAACAAATGGAACGTTGAGGTCGAGCGCGTATTTGAGCTGCTTTTTCAACTTGGCGAGTTCGGGGTAAAGCACGGTCCGGAAGCCTGCAGCGCGCAGGTCGTCAACGAGCTGGAGGTCCTGAGTGGTCCCCGCTTCATCCATCCGCAACACGAGGACATCCGCAGAAACTTCTTGGCCTTCCGGGAACAAACCGAAGTGCTCGCACACATCGTAAATCCGATCGGCCCCGAAACTGATGCCCACACCGCTGACATCCGGCCAGCCGAAGATGCCTGTCAAATCGGCATACCGCCCTCCTCCACAAATGCTGCCCACGGGGGCATCCGGAACGCGCACCTCAAAAATCGCCCCGGTGTAGTAGTTCAACCCGCGGGCCAAAGTGGGGTCAAAGACCACGTGCCCTTCAGCCGATCGGCCGGCACACCATGCGAGGAGTTGCTCCACATCCCGCACCCCTTGCGTGCCCTGATCCGAATCCGCGAGCAGGTCCGCTGTTGCCGCCAACCGGTCATCGTCCGTAGCCAATTCCGGCCACCGCAATACCTCCTGAACCCCCGACCGGACGTCCTCGCTGAACCCTCGCGCAGCCAGCTCATCGTCCACGCCGTTGGGACCGACTTTATCCAACTTGTCCATGGCCACCGTCAGGTCCGTGAGCCGATCGCTCACCCCCCATTTTTCTGCCATGCCCGCAAGGATTCTGCGGTCGTTCAACACGATTTGAAACCCAGGTATTCTCAGTTCCGTCAGGACTTTAGTGAACAGTTGAATCAGGTCGAATTCGCTGACCAAATTTTCCGTGCCAATGATGTCAGCGTCGCACTGGGTGAATTCTTGGTAGCGGCCACGGCCGGGTCGGTCGCCGCGCCATACGGTTTGGATCTGGTACCTGCGGAACGGAAAGCTCAAGTCGTTCCGAGACATGACGACGAAGCGCGCAAAAGGAACCGTCAAATCGTACCGCAACGCCTTTTTCGCAATCGATGGCGTCAGGCCCTTGCTGTTTCGGTCGGTCAGCGCCGCCACATCGGCCTTCGCCAGGTAGTCCCCGTTATTCAAAATGCGGAAGATGAGCTGGTCGCCCTCCTCCCCGTACTTGCCGGTCAACGTGGACAGGTTCTCCATCGCTGGCGTTTCAACTGGAGCGAATCCATGGCGCTCAAACCCGCGCCGGATGGTGTTCAGAATGTAGTTCCGGCGGGACATCACCACCGGACCAAAATCACGTGTTCCCTTCGGAATGCTCGGCTTGTTCATGCCGCGAAATTACCGCTTGTTGCCCAATCGTTTTTGGATAAACGCGAAAACCAACAACACCGCCAAACCGAACCAAATCCACATCATGATCGTTTCATTTTCCGAGCCCGCAACCGCGCGGAGTGCTAACTTCGTGAATTCCATGGAACGTTCGGAACTTCTCGCGGTATTTTCTGGCCACTCTGGAGCGGTGTACGACGCTGCGTTTTGGGAGGCGACCGGGCGGTGGGTGACCGCGGCCGGTGACGGCGTGGTGGCCCAATGGGATGCCGATGGGCAGGGAACGGCGCTGCTCCATCACGCCTCGCCATTTTTCAGCGTGACCACCTTCGGGGACTGGTTGTTCGCAGGCAGTGCCTCGGGCGAAGTGATGGTGATGCACCGGGACGGTCGACCGCCACAGCGGGTGGAAGCGCACGAACTGGGTGTGTTCGCGCTGGCAGTGGCCGGCGGCGGCCTGTGGTCGGGTGGAGGATCGGGGGCGATCCGCCCCTGGACGTTCAACGGGGACCGCTGGCAACCCGGACCGGCCTTCCGCGTTCCGGACGGCTCGAAGGTGCGCACCCTGCTTCCCGACGCGGACCGATGGCTCGTCGGCACCAGTGCAGGCTGGCTGGGCACGTTCTCCCCATCATTTGGATTCTCTCGCTTCGAAGATGCCCCAGAAACCGGCCATTACGGCGCAGTTCGCGCCCGCGACCGAGCGGCCTGGATCGTGGCCGACGGGGACGGGCACCTTCGGGCCTACCGCGACGACGGATCGCTGGTCTTGGCGTTTCCCGTGCATCAAGGCCCGGTGTATCGGATGGTGCAGGTCGGTGAAACGGTTTGGACTGCCAGCCGAGACAAATCCATCAAGGCCTGGCGCACTCGGGATTTGGCCCCTGTCGATAAAGTCAGCTTCCAAACGGGCGGCCACACCCGCTCCGTGAACGCGCTCGCCGCCGCATCCACCCCCAGCGGCTGGCAACTCCTCACCGGAGGAGACGACCGCCGGGCGCGCCTGTTCGGACTCACGGATTCGGGATGCCTCGCCACCAATCCACCGGCTCCGCACCGCATTCCGTGAACCAGGCATTCGCTTGACTGAACGGCCGACTGCCGAAAAACCCTCGGTACGCTGAAAGCGGGCTGGGGTGAGGCGCCGAAAAGACGCGGTGTGTGGGTCGGTGGACGCGCTTGGCAAAGGTGGAAGCGGGTTGGCCCCACAACAAAAACACCACGGGCTGGGGTTGCGCGCACACCGCATCCATCAGCGCCCCCGTGAGGACTTCCCAACCTTGGCCACGGCACGACCCCGCCTTTCCTGCCCGAACCGTTAACGCGGTATTCAGCAACAGCACGCCTTGCTCGGCCCAACCGCTCAGCACACCGGTACCCACTTGCGGCTCCAACCCCGGCTCGGCGGGCAAATCGGCCGCAAGTTCCTTCAACACATTGCGCAAGGACGGCGGATGCGCTTGACCGTGACGCACCGAGAAGGCCAAACCGTGCGCTTGCCCCGCGCCGTGATACGGATCTTGCCCCAAAATCACCACGCGAACCCGTTCGAGCGACACGTGATCCAACGCGGCGAACACCTCGCCGGCGGGAGGCAACACGTCGGGGTCCGAATGAGCGGAATGCCAAAGGTGCTGGATTTGGTCCACCTCCACCGGCGTCAAAGCGTCCCGAACCGCGCGGTCCCATCCTGGGCTCAATGCATCCGTCCAGCGTTTCACGCGCGTAAGGTAGGCAAGAATTCAGGGGAATTCCCCTCGCCGTCCCCCGCGAGTGTTCACAATGTTCAAGGGAAAAAGTTCGTTCATTTAGGCGTGCGATTCCTTCAGGTTCCCCCATTCTAAAGGTACTTTTGCACCTTTCAAGCCCCGCCCATTGTGCTGACCGCAGAACCTGCTCCTCGCCCCATGTCCGTCAAGGAACCCAAAAAGCTCTACCACTACCAAGAATCCGCCATCGAGAAGTTGATGGGCCGGATGCGGAAATTCCCTGAGCATTACAACCTCCTGTTCCAGCTGCCAACTGGGGGCGGAAAGACCGTGATTTTCTCGGAATTGACCCGCCGATTCATCGAGGAGACCGGCAAAAAGGTGCTGATTTTGACGCACCGCATCGAATTGTGCGGCCAAACCAGCCGGATGCTCACGGAAATCGGCGTTCCCAACAAAATCATCAACAGCAAGGTAAAGGAACTCGAAGAAGACCACGGCCACGTGTGCTTTGTGGCCATGGTGGAGACGTTGAACAACCGACTGAACGACGAGCGCATCGAGTTCGAGGATTTGGGTTTGGTCATCATCGACGAAGCCCACTACAACAGCTTCCGCAAGCTGTTCGGCTACTTCGACCAACAGATCATCCTCGGCGTGACGGCCACGCCGCTGAGCAGCAACATCAAGCTCCCACTGAAGGACAACTACAACGAACTCATCGTCGGAGAATCCATTTCTGCGCTCGTGGGTCAGGGGTTCCTTGCTGAAGCCATCACGTATTCATATGACGTGAACCTGAGGTCCCTGAAAGTGGGCATCAGCGGGGATTATACGGTGAGCAGTTCCGAGCGGTTGTATGGCAATTACTTGATGCAAGAGAAGTTGCTCTACGCCTATGAAGAGAAAGCAAAGGGGACCAAAACCCTGATCTTCAACAACGGAATCAACACCTCCAAGCAAGTGCAAGCCATGTTCCTCGAAGAAGGGTACGAGTGCATGCACCTTGACAACACGCACAGCGAAAAGGAGCGCGAGGATATTTTGACTTGGTTTGAAAACAAACCGGACGCCATCCTGTCGTCGGTGAGCATTTTGACCACCGGATTTGACTCCCCGTCCGTGGAAACCATCATCTTGAATCGGGCCACGAAATCCCTCACCCTCTATCACCAAATGATCGGTCGGGGATCCCGTGTTTTGCCCCACAAAAAGAAGTTCAACGTCATTGACCTCGGGAACAATGCGCGGCGATTTGGGCTGTGGGACACCCACATCAATTGGGCGGAAATTTTCAAGGCCCCGAATGCTTACATCGAAGGGCTGTATTCGGATGAAGAAATCGAAGAGGAGTTCGTCTACGAGTACGACGACGAGTTGCTGAAGCGCCTTGAAGGGGGCCCATCCGTGGATTTCGACGTCTCCGAGGTGTACCTCGAGGTGACGCGGAATGGCGATCGCCCTAAACTCGTCATCGACCGAAGCATCGAGCACCACGTTTCCATCATTCGCTACTTGTGTGAAGATTTTTGGGACGCTGCGGACTTTGTGAAGACCATCGAGGGGGACATCAATTTCCGGGTGCGGCAGTATGCCAAATGCATCGCGAAGACCACCGAGAATTACAAAAACTGGCTGCAAGAGGACTACACGCGGAAGCTGATGAGTGCCCTTCGCCAGGCCTTTGCAGACGACGAATAGACGCCGCTTAAGCTACGTTCGTGAATTCACGGCCGACGTCCGTGAAGTTCACCGCCGTTCGAGCAGGCGCGGATGTACTTTTCGGCCATGCCCGTTTCACAACCTTTTTGGTCGCTCGAATCGCTCCTGCAATTGGGTTTCCTCGTGCTTGCCACCGCTGGCTTGGTCCTGTGGGTCATGCAATGGCACCATGCAAGGCGGCTTCCGAAACCGTTCCCGGGTTGGTTGCGCGCCTTGACAGGGGCTTTCGCGGTGTTCGCATTGGGAAATTGGATCTGGTCCATTGGCCACTCAGCGCCTTGGGCGCAAGCGGCGCCTTGGCTGTTGGGGTCATCGGTGGCCATGCTCTTTGCCTTGTTGGCCTTGCATCGCAAAGGGATGCAACGGATTGTTTCGCAGACCATTCCGACTACCGATGGCCGGTTCATTGAAGAAATCATTTTGGCGCAGAGTCTGGCCCAAATCCAACGGAACACGGCCCTGCAAGAAACCCTCCGCAAGGCGAAGCGAGAACACCTGCGATCGCAAATGAACCCGCACTTCCTGTTCAATGTGCTGACGGGAATCCAGCACCTGATCATGCAAGACGAAACCGAACGCGCTTCCGACCTCTTCCGGAGGTTTCGGCACTTGTTGATGCAGGGATTTCTCACAGGAGAGAGCAGCACCGGGACGTTGGAACAAGAACTTGAGCACGTAGAAAGCTACCTCGAACTTGAAGCCATTCGGGTCACGAATCCCATTGAGTGGACGCTGGACGTACACACCGATGTCGATCCCGGCAACACCCCGTGTCCCTTGTTCTTGATTCAGCCCCTCGTGGAGAATGCCATTTGGCACGGCTTGGATGGAGGCCAAACCAAAGCCCCTGCAATCCGCATCGCCATCCAATGGGAGAACGACGAAGACCTCGTCATTCGGGTGGAGGACAATGGACGCGGACTCGGTGCCCATTCGAATCCACAAAAGAACCACACCTCCAGAGGAACGAACATTGTGCGCGAACGCCTTGCCTTGCTCCCACAAGGCGGTGAACTCAGCATCGAAAACCGCTGGAGCCTCCCGCTTGCCTCACCGGGAGCCGTATCCACGCTGCGTCTTTTTCAATGGCGCAGCTACGCGTTGCACGCTGCTGGCGCTTGACTTCAGAAAGGCAACCGCGGATCCGCAGCGGTTGCCAACGTCCCCCGAATACCGGCTTCCCAGCGCAACACCCCGGCCATGCCGATCATTGCGGCGTTGTCCGTGCAGTAGGCGAAAGGCGGAACATGAACCGTCCAGCCGAGCTCGGCTTTGCGCGCTTCCAAAGCGGAGCGCAGTCCGGAGTTGGCGCTGACGCCACCGGCAATGGCCACTTCGGGGATGCCCGTGGATGCGACGGCGGATTCGAGTTTCTCCATCAAAATTCCGATGATAGCCTCCTGAACGGAAGCGCAGATGTCATGAAGTCGCAGGCGAACGAAATCGGGGTCGTGTTGGAGCTCTCGTTGAAGGAAGTGCAAAATTTGGGTCTTCAAACCACTGAAGCTCATGTCCAACCCCTCAATTCGGGGACGAGTGAACGCGAACGCTGAGGCATTTCCTTGGCTGGCATAGCGATCGACCAAGGGGCCTCCGGGATAAGGCAAGCCGAGCAACTTCGCTACTTTATCGAACGCCTCCCCTGCCGCATCGTCGCGGGTCGAACCGATGACCTCCAAGCGATCGGCGCTGTGCACAAGGACCAGCTGGGTGTGCCCACCGGAGACAGTCAGGCACAAGAACGGCAGATTCGGCGCAGGTCCGGGCTCCAGAAAGTGCGCGAGCACGTGAGCGTGCATGTGATGAACCGGCACCGTCGGCAATCCGCGAGCCCAAGCCCAAGCCTTGGCGAAGGAACTCCCGACCAGCAGGGAGCCCAGCAACCCCGGTCCTTGGGTGTACACCACAGCGTCGAGCTCGTGAGGCTCAACCCCCGCATCGCGCAAGGCCGCCTCCACCGTAGGCACCAAATGCGCCGCGTGCGCGCGCGATGCCAGTTCAGGCACCACACCACCATACTGCGCGTGAACGTCTTGATTGGCCACGCGGTTCGACAACACCGAACGGTCCCTCACCACGGCCACACCCGTATCGTCGCAAGAGGATTCAAAGGCGAGTACAGTCGGCATGATTTTCGCTTGAAGAAGCCCAAAGTTAGCCCCTCTTCGCGGGGAAACGCTTAATTTTTCACCGTGAAATCCTTACGCCGTCGACTCCTCCATGTCCTGTTGGCATGGGCGCTGCTGCTGGTCCTCATTGCGGGCTTGCTCCAGTTGCCTTCCATCCAACGGAGCGTGGTGCTCGGGGTGAGCGCTTGGGCGGAAAGTTCAACCGGGTTGGAGGTGGAACTCGGGGGCGTGCGGTGGGTTTGGTGGAAAGGCCAAATCCAAGTCACGGACGTGCAATTGACCGCCACGGACGGCGCCCCCATCGCTGCAGCCTCTTCCCTGGGCTTGCGTGCGGTTTGGCCTCAGGACGGGGTGTTGATCCTGCACGGGGTTGAACTCCAAAACGGCTACCTGAACGCCCAAGCCCTTGCGGATTGGAGCGCGAGCCGCCCGCCCTCAACCGGCACGCTTCCATCGATCGAAGTCCACCGCCTGCTCATCGAGGGGTTCGACGTCATGCTGCCGGACTCCCTTTTAGGTGGAGGACGCCTAAGGTGCCACGTCAACGTTCCGAACATCCACTTTGCCGGCGGAATCGGCACGATGCTCCTTGAAACAGCGCGAATCGAGTGGGACACCCGAGGCAACCGCCCCGCCGGCCATGCCGCGTTGAGCCAGCTCAACCTCACCACGTCTGAAGTCGAAATGCGTGCCGAATGGGAGGCCCTCGAAGCTTTGGGATGGCACCTTTCCGGCTCGGCCACCTGGAACATCAATGGCGCCGAACCGTTGCCCGAAGCCCGTGTGAATTGGCGGTATGACCCTGCCGGAGGCCGCGCTTGGTGGGAAGGATTTCCGTTCGATTGGGGGCAAACCTGGTGGGCTCTGGACTCCCATTCAGGCCAAATCCAATCCACCCCTTCCACCCTCCACATCCCCTTCGCCACCCTCCCAGCCGGCCTCTCCCTCTCCACACCGATCACGGCCAACTGGTCTTCCCCCAGCACGCCCCCTGAAATCCAAGGCTGCCTGCACCTGCCCCTGAAAACGCTCCTCCCTTGGCTCGAGGCGCGCGCCCCCACCACCGCCAATTCGCTGCCCCTCGCCGAACTTCACACGTGGCTGGGCGATCGGCCCAGCCTCGCGTTTCACGTCCTCCCCGACCTCACGGGATCGCTCACGTTGCGCACCGCCAACAACGCCCCCCGCATCGCGCTCAGCACCGAAAGCACCGGCCACGAAGCCCGCGTGCGCGTCGAAGGCATCAACTTCGCGCACTGGAATCTCCCCGGCCCGAAAGCGGCACAATTCGACGCGCACGTGACATCGGATGTCCCCTTGATCGAAGCCCTGTCCGCCCGAATCGACGCCACGGTCTCCCACAACGACGCCGATTGGCCCTTGCAGCGCCTTGCCTTGAACGGTTTCGTCGATGGCGAAGCCCAAACCCTTCAAGGGACGTTGACTTCCTCGGGCGAAGGCGATCCTTTCACGGCCCGCTTCGAAGGGGAGCGCCGCGCGGAGGACTGGGAGTTCGGTTGGAACGGAGAACTCCGTGGACTGCAATTCTCATCGGATTGGACCCTGCATGGGAAGTGGTCGGGTGCGCTCAGAAGCACCCGCGACCGGGCGCTTCACGGTCGGCTCTCGCTCCGCAACCTCATCCTCCTTGACGGCGGCCGCCCGACTTCGTTCGACCGCTTCGACCTCCTCACTGAATGGGACGGGAAACGCGCCGAGGTGCGTTGGGAATCGGATTTGGGCACTGGAGAAGTACTCGCCGCGACGGACGTCCCCGCTTGGCAAGCTTGGTGGACCTGTTTGAAAGACCGCACGAGCACTCCCCAAGCGCCGTATTTCCAAGCCGACCTCCAAATCAGCCGCTTCGCCCCCATCGCCTTGCTCCTCGGACAACCGATTGAAGTGGCGGATGGAACCCGATTGAAAGCAGACACCCGCAGCAACGGGTTTCAGGTGGTGGGCACGAGTGAACGGTTGGCCTTCGGTGAATGGGAGGCCAGCGGCATCGTCGTTCACGCGGACAATTGGAACCGCGACGTGTATGCGAACTTTTCTGCCGATTCGATCCGGCAAGGCGAAGAAGTCAGAGCGCGGAACTGGGCCATTGACTTGCACGGGGATACGCTCTATGCCGCCGATGTGGAATGGACCGGATGGGGCGATGCACCGACTCGGTTGCGCTTTGAAGCTGAGCAAATCCGAGATTCCTGGGATTTCGCCATTTACGAGGCGAGCGTCCCATGGCTCGAAGATCGGCTTGAGCTCCTTGACGTGCCCGCGCAATTGGCCTTCACACCGGGCACTCCGGCGCGCTGGGATTTAAACGGGCTATCGTGGGGCACCTCTGGGGCTCGGCTCGACATTGCGGGAAGCCTGGGTTCTGACGGTTCCGACGGCGTGATCATCGAAGCCACGTTGAACGCTTTGCCGAGTTGGAAAGGGCTAGAAGGCTGGCCTGTGGAGTTGGATTCTGCACACATCACCTTGGAAGCGTGCGACTTGTTGGACGACTTGGAGTGGACGGCATTTGGAGAGGTCATGGATGTGGAATGGGGAGAGGCGTCGGTTGAACGGTTGACCTGGCATGCGAACGGCGACGTGAATGAACTCAGTTGTTGGTGGGAAGCGGGGAGCCAAGAAGTGGCGTTTTTCAAAGGAGCGGGGCGGGTGCCGTTGTTGGGCGATTCCGAAGTGGATTTGAACCTCGTGATGGACGGATTGCCCCTGGATTGGGTGAACCCGTTGATGCCGCCCGGCACGGTGACACTTGTGGGAGGCATCGACGGTTGGGTGCGTTGGACCGGGCCTTGGGATGCGCCGCGGTTGGAAGGGACCTTGGCCACGGAAGACGCCACCGCGCGCATCGCCTACCTCGGAGTGGACATGACCTTGCGAGGGGCTGCGGACGTTCGGCCGGATCACTTCGCCTTCGATGAGTGGTCGGTGACCGATGATTTGGGCAATGCCGCCACGCTCACGGGCACCATTTTACACCAAAACCTGGCCGACTGGAACTTCGACTTGAGCCTCGATGCCAACCGGAAGCCACTCCACCTCCTCGAGCTGACCCGCCAACAGAACGACCTGTTCTACGGCAGCGCTTTCGTTCGGGGGGATGCCAACGTTTCGGGCTACGCGAACAACTTGGTCATCGAAGCGAGGCTGCAATCGGAACCGGGAACGCGGTTTGCCCTTCCCCTTGACGCGGCGAGCGATGCTCGATATGCCGATTTCATTTCGTTCAAAGCGCCCGACCGGGACAACGAAGTGGAGGTGGTGCGGGATTTGTCGCGGGTGCGAATGGATTTGGCCTTGGACATCGATGAAGACGCTGAGGCGCGCATCATTTTCGACGAAAGCGTTGGCGATGAAATCACCGGGCGCACGAAAGGCGCGCTCAACCTCACCATCGACGACTTCGAGCGCTTCAGCATGAACGGGCAACTTGAAGTGGTGGAAGGCAGCTACTTGTTCACGCTCCAAAACGTGATCAACAAGCGCTTCACGGTACTCCCTGGGGGAACAGTGACGTGGTTCGGCGATCCTTATGCCGCTGAAATTGACCTCGATGCGCGGTACGAAGTGCGCACGGGCCTTGAACCATTGCTGCCTTTGGAAAACGAACTTCCAGGACGGTCGAAGGTGCAATTGGACATGGGCTTGATGGGCAACTTGATGCGGCCTGAAATTGCTTTCAGTGTGGACGTTCCGGAAGTGGATACGCGGATTCAAGCGCTTGTGGAGAGCGCCCTCATCAACGAGGAGGAATTGAACCGTCAGGTGATGGGGCTGCTCGTGTTGCAGCAGTTTTTATCGCCCGATCCGACTTCGGCCATTGGAACGACGGGGCTGCAGGAAAAAAGCACGGAGTTTTTGGCTTCGCAGATTGGGTTTTGGCTTTCCCAAATGACCCAAGAGGTGAACGTCGGCCTCGACTACGGAACCAGCGCAGCGAGCGGAGAGCAGGCCCTCGCTGTCGCCTTGAGCGCCCAACTACTCGATGATCGCCTGCACGTCGAAGGCGCCGTCGGAACCGATCGCTTGTTCGGAGGAAGCGCACAAGACCTACAGGTTCAGGACATTCGCATCCGTTATGACCTGCCTCCCGACGGAACGTTTCAAGTGACGGGCTACACCACGTCGAACCCGGTCATCACCGGTCAAGCCGGAAGCACGACCCAGGGCGTTGGCTTGCTGATGCAATCGGAATTCAATTCGTTCCGGGAATTGTGGGGACGCATGTGGCGACGGGAGGAGCAACTGGACTGATTCTGTGGTAATTTGTGGGCATGAATGCTTGGTTGCCCCCCTTGTTTTGTGCCCTGCCGTTGAGCGTTATCGGCCAAATCACCCTCACCTCCTCCGACCTCCCACAACCCGGTGTGGTGTATCCCCTGGTCGACATCGCCCCGCCGGTGTTGGCGGACTTGGAGATTGCGGGGCCGAATGCCGTGTGGGATTTCTCCGCGGTCATCGACCTGAACGATGCGCCGCAGACGCCTCAACCGATGAGCTCTGCTTCCGCCACGGCGCTGTTCGTCTTCAACAACCCGTTCAACTCCAGCTACCAATGCGACTTCTTCTTGCCGACCGAATTGCCGGATGTCGGCTTCGATTTGAGCGGCATCATCCCGGTGGATGGCTTCAGCAACTTCTACAAGACCGACGGCGATGCGTACACCATTGCAGGCTTGGCGTTGGGAGCAGCGGGGTTTGACGTGCCGGTGCCGTACACCGATCGCGATGAACTCTTCCCACTTCCCCTTTCAGCGGAAATGACGTACTCGAGCACAAATGCCTTGGCGATGGACATCCCGGAAACCTTCGGTTACTGGTCGGATGGAACGCGCGACGTGGTGGTCGATGGGTGGGGCACCTTGGTATTGCCCGACGGCGAACACGACGTGCTCCGGGTTCGAACGGAAATCTTCGCCCACGACAGCATTTACATTCCCCAAATCGGAACGCCTTTCGCTTTTGACCGCACGCAAGTGGTCTACCAATGGTGGGGCCAAGGGCATGGATTCCCCCTCTTGGAAGTGACGTCGTTGTTCGGTGTTCCAGCCACTTCGAGGTACCTCAATTTGTCTGTGGAGCCCAGCTCCGTGACTGAAACGAGCTCACGGCAGCTCACCGCCTATCCGAATCCCGCTCAATGCTCGGCTCCGGTGCGCATCGATGCGCCTCAAGGTGCCGTCGTGGAATGGTTCGACGCTCGGGGACAACTCACATCGAGCCACTTGTTTCAGGGTTTGACGGTTGAGGCGCCTGGACGGCCAGGCATCTACGTCCTCCGATGCGGCCAGTCGGCCACTCGGTTCGTGGTTTACTGAACGGAGGAACCGGCTCAGTCTTCTTCGAGTTCCTCAGCCCGCAATTCCGGGCCGAAGGCGTCGATTTCGTGACCGAGTCGTTGCTCGTACCACGAGTCCAGCACCCAGGACTTGGCCACCTGGGGATTGCGGAATACCCGAAACGGAATGGCTGGACGAAACAGCGCCCATCGGATTCGGTCACGCAACACTTGAATCGAAGAAGGCACCACCACCGCTCGGGCGGGCACATTCTCCATGGCCTCCTCCGAACTGAGCCAGACCAACGCTTCCTGATCGACCAGGGCAATGGTAGACGGAATCAAAACCAGAACCGGGTTATCGGCTTCAGGCAAGAGTTCGCGACGGGCAGCCTCCACCCGTTGGGCCTGTGCCAAATCGAGGACGACATCCGGACGGTAACGCACCACGAACAAACCCATCGAAAGTTCAATGGTGGCCGCAGGCAATTGGATTTGAAGGGTCGGTCGCATGGTTGTGAATGAAAGCGTTTCCGCAATCACTCACAATAATAAGGGCTGAATGGATTCGCCGAGCAAAAATTCAGACCAAATGTCAACTCCCCATTGATGAGTTCTTCCACTGAATCGGTGGTGTAGCCGATGCCGAAAACGCCTTGCTGACCGCGGGAAGCAAACAAGCCCAAGCCGCCCGTAACGTTCGTGTAAGAGGGGCGTTCTTGGATGATGCCAGTCACGGGAGAGGTGATGTCGAGGTAAGTTGCCAACTCGTCGTTGGCGATGGTGAGGACGAAGTCGAAGGCGCGCGCGATTTGGACTTGCTCATCCCAAACACCCAGCACGCGCGTGATGTATGGGTCCACCTCCAACCGCGCATTCATGAGCCGGTAGAACTGTTCCGACTCGAGCTCCAGCTGCATCGACTCGCCGCCGTCGATGTCGTCGGTGGTCACCGAACCGATGTACCATTCGATGACCCGCTCCTGTTCCTGTTGCAGGACCGTATGCTCCAAATCCGCCCAAATCCGTTCCACGACGTGCACCCGCATGGAGGCGTCGTAGCGCCGGGCGCCCGGAGCACTTGACCACTTGAAGGTGAGGATGGGATACGTTGTCAGCGACGGGCCAATGTTGGCGAAGCTGTATTTGAAATTGTTGACGCCCGGAGGGGGTTGGGTGATGTTGCCGGTGATGGCCTCGATCATGTCGGTTTGGGCTTCTGCCGTGTGGCCATCGGCCACGTCGAGCACGAAACGGTACTCGGCATCCACGTCCAGCCCGCCCGGAGTGGGCACATACCACGCTTGGTGTTCTGGTGCGAAGAAGATGCCTTCCTCTTTGTTGTCCAGCAGGGTATCGACGAGCACGTACGTGGCCGTCACCTGATCGTTCACCACCTGCTCAATGCGCGCGTTCACTTCCTCCGGCGCATATTCGCTGCTGTCCGCGATGAGTGCAGCATCGTATTGGTTTCCATCTCCGAGCCACGTGTGGTTGATGCGCACCCACTGCGTATCCTGCGCGGCATCGAGCAGACCAAACACCACCGGCGTCCGATCGTGCGGCGCATTCAACTCAATGTCCGTGCTGCAGGCCACCAACAGCGTACCCGCTGCGAGGCCCCAGCCAAGCTTCAGCATTCCTTGCATGGGCCTAAGATACAGCAACCAGGAACGCCAACGTATCCTTGCCGTCCGCATGATCCCAAGGCATCGGACACTGCGCCGTTCCGAAGGCCAATACCGGCACACCGCACGCCGGCACCTCCCCCATTCTCCCCGCCCGAACCCCCACGCACTGCAATCCCTCCGCGTTTGCAGCAATCGCCTCCCAAGCCTCCGCTTCCCCATCGAAATGCGACACGAACAAGGTGCCCACCGGACTCGTCCAGCCCGCGTCCTCTTTGACCAACAAGAACCCGTTCTCAATGAGCGACTCCCGATTCAGAAGCCACAGCGCTTTGTGGTAATCGTAGTTGTTCGCGAACTTGTTGTTCAAGGCCAAATCCCCCCACGACACCCACTCCGCGAACAACCGATTCAAGTCGAAGCCCCGAGGCAAAAACAGCTTCGTCGTGCTGCGGCACCCGAGCCCGTAATGCGCAAACACGTCCTCTCCCAAAGCCCGGATGTCCTCCGGACGCTCCTGCCCATCCAGCACCGCCACGCTCGTCCGGTTGCCGCGAATGATGCGCGGAATGTGGCGGAAGTAATGGTCGAAATGCCGAGCCGTGTTGCCCGAACCGGTGGCAATGAGCGCGTCGACGTCGTTCATCCGGGCATCGGTCAGGTGGATCCGCGCCGCGTCCTGTGGAGCATGCTGTGCCAAAAACCGCAACGCCGCGGGAATGAGCACGGCATCGTCCGTGGCGCATTTGGCCTGCCCCACGTGCCCGGCCACCAGCACACACAGCACGTCGTTCCACCCCACCATCGGCAAGTTGCCCGCCAGCACCAACCCGACCTTCCGCGGCGCCTCCACCGGCAGTCCTTCCGGCATCCGCTCCTCCCATTTTCTTAGCACTTCCGGCCGCAGCGCCTCTCCGTGCGCCCGCATCGCCGCCCGCACGTTGTCCGCGGTAAACCAGCCATTGCGGGCCTCGGCGGCCGCCAAAAGCGTCGAATTATCGGCTCCTTCATCCAGCAACTCGCCTCGCAGCCAAGCGCCCAAATGAACCAAACCTTCCTTGAGGGTGTTCGAAATCATGCGTTGTATCTTCGCAGCAAAATTACACCCACCAGCACGCACATGGCCATCATCATCACCGACGAATGCATCAATTGCGGAGCCTGCGAACCCGAATGCCCGAACAACGCCATCTACGAAGGCGGGGCAGAATGGAAGTTTGCAGACGGAACGGGATTCCGCGGAACAGGAGACCACCCGACCGCTGGAACGGTGGACGCCGATGCGGAACACGAACCCATCAACATGGACGTGTACTACATCGCCCCGGACAAATGCACCGAATGCGTAGGGTTTCACGATGAGCCGCAGTGTGCGGCGGTTTGTCCAGTGGACTGCTGCGTGGACGATCCGGACCACCGCGAATCCGAAGAGCAACTCCTCGCGAAGAAGGCCTTCATGCACCTGTGACCCGCACGCACGAATCGGCGGCCTCCCGGCGTTCATCCTACGTGAGAACCTGGACCCTCCTGTTGTTAATTGCCCTGCCCCCCTCCCTTTCGGGACAAGTCCTTTCGCTGGACGGTTGGGCCGCATTCCTGAAATCAGGCCATGCCCGGCTCGCCGCAGCCCAAACGGATGACGTGCGCACCGCTTTGAACGATTCGCTCATTGATTGGTGGTCCGAAGCCTTGGATGCGGGACTTGGGCGCGCACCGGAATTAGCCGCTCTGGACGGGGTGTTGGCCTTGCCCGAAGTTGGTCGTGGGAACGAATGGGTGCGGGTGATTTCGTGGAATGTTGAACTGAGCGACCGAACGCAGCGGTATGGCGGTTTCATCCTTCCTTCTGATGGAAACGGGGGGTACGAGGTGGTGCCTTTGGTGCACGACTTGCGCGCGGGCTCCTGGTCCAACATGGGGCGGTGCGATGCGGAACATTGGCCCGGGGCGATTTATTACGACGTTCTTTTGACTTACCACCGCAACGAACCGAACTATACCTTATTAGGTTGGGACGGGGGCGACGCGTTGGTCACCCGGAAAGTGGTGGAGCCGCTTTGGATGCGTCGCGGGCGGGTGCGCTTCGGACACCGCGTCATCATCGGAGAGGAAGGGCTGATCAATCGCCTGGTGTTGGAGTTCGCGGACGACGCCGTCGTGACCTTGCGGTACGAAGAAAGGCAGGATCGCATCGTGTTGGATCATTTGAGTCCCTCGGCCCCGCATTTGAAAGGCTCGACGGCGTTTTACGGACCCGATATGACGTACGATGCGCTCGTATGGACGAAAGGAAATTGGGTGCTTCAGCCCGACGTGGAGGTGGCAGACCCCAACATGGGCGCGCCGTACAACCCACCGCCCAACCTCAGGCGCCGACGCCGAGGCTGACTGCGCCCTATCTTCGCCCCATGAAGCGGATCATGGGGTTGTTGTTTATGGGGCTCGCGTCCCTTTCGCACGCACAGACGAGCCACCATCAGGAGCTGGACACCCTGTTGCTGTTGCCTTTTCCGCACGACACGTTGCACTTTGACGGCGAAGCGTGGGTGAAGCATTCAGGCCAAATCGGTCGCCTGCTTTGGACCGACAGCAGCTGGGCCTGGAATGCGGACACTTCGGAAGCGCATCGCTGGCAAATGCAGCTCGCGGCGGATGGCCCGCTGCTCACGCTCGATCTCAGCCGGTTGCACGGCACCCAATTCACCCCGCTCCCTGCCGCTTCGCCCGGGAGTGCGTGGAAGCCCACGCCGCTCGAGTCGAATCGGCTGGGCGTGCGGGTTCGGCTGTTCACGGACGACACCGACACGCTCGTCGTGGCCGCTGCTGACGGGTTCCCACCGGCCAACGCGATCGCCAACTGGCACCCCTATCTGGAAGCCACATGGCGCAACCTGCTTCCCCTGCCCCGCCAAGTGACCCCCCTGGGATTTACGGCCTCCGGCGGAAGCGGTTGGTCCTTCACGGAAGTGCATTCGACCCCGTGTTTTTTGGTCACGGAAGGCGTGTGGATGTTTGACCCCAAACGCACCCTGATGGATGTGGTCCGCGAGCGGAAAGCTCAGCGCTGACCCGATCGGCTTCCAGAAATGACCACCTCGGTGGCAC
This sequence comes from uncultured Flavobacteriales bacterium, assembly GCA_965656785.1. Classification (GTDB taxonomy): domain Bacteria; phylum Bacteroidota; class Bacteroidia; order Flavobacteriales_D; family Sanyastnellaceae; genus JALQTD01. The sequence goes on along the minus strand of CBFHLY010000018.1, from coordinate 10,873 downwards.
CTGCTCCGAAACGACGGGGGTCGGCATACCGGCAAACGCAATCCGGGTAATACCGGTCTACGCATTGCCAAATCTCGTGCTTGAGCACCCCCTGCCCCACCCCGTGAATGAAAACGATGCGCGGGGTGCGCTGTTCGATGGCAACCCGCAGCATCCGCTCGAAGTGGGCCAACTGCAGTTCCAACAGGGTCGCGGCGTCCAATCCCGCGGTGGAATCGACGAGTTCGTGCGCGTGCAAGTCGACTTCGACGGTGCCTTTGCCTGCCCAGGTGGATGCGGCCTCATCGTAACGGGCTTTGAAGGACTTCTCGAGGGCGCGCTGGCGCCGGGGATCGACTTCCTGCTGCAGGATGGCCGACACCGAGGGCAAGTGACGTTGGTACGACTGCGCCTCATCCCGCGCCACCAAAGGCACGAGGCCCTTCGCCTCCATCGGGATTTCAAACCCCGATTCGTCCTCAACCATCACCTCCGAAGCGGAGAGAATTGCCGTAACGATCCCCGAGCCCACCTCGTCGAGGAACCGCACCCGCTGACCGACCTGGAGTTTGTTTGCGTCCATGGGACAAAGATAAGTCGGGGAACGAAGCCCTACTTTTGTCCCCCTGACCAGATGACCATGAAGCACTTCATCGCCTTCGCCCTCCTCGCGGCCTGCACCTTGGCTGCCGCTCAAGTGACTGAGAAAACGGTCGCTCGGGCCCTCAAAGAACTCGACGCCGCCTTTGCGCAAAGCATCGAGGATTACCACATTCCCGCCTTGGGCGTGGCGGTGGTCCACGAAGGCCAAATCCGCTTCGCAAAAGCCTACGGTTTCAGTAACACCGAAACGGGTTCGCGCGCCGACGAGCACACCCTTTTCGCGGTCGCATCGAATACGAAAGCGTTCACGGCTGCGGCGTTGGCGCAGCTCGTCGATGACGGCGCGCTGAGTTGGGATGACCGGGTGCGCGATCACCTGCCGTGGTTCACCTTATACGACCCCTACGTCAGCGAGGCGATGCGCGTTCGGGACCTGCTTTGTCACCGGACGGGCTTGGCGACGTTCAGCGGCGATTTGCTGTGGTACGGAACCGATCACTCGCGCGAGGACGTGCTGCGGGCGATGCGGCACCTCGAACCCACGATGGGCTTCCGGGAAGGGTTTGGCTATTCGAACCTGATGTACATGGCGGCGGGATCCGTGATTGAGGCGGTCACGGGAGAACCGTGGGACGAGCGGGTGCAACGGGAATTGCTTGCCCCGCTGGGGATGGAACGTTCGGTGTTGAGCACCGTCGACCTCGCTGGTCGCGACAACGTCGCTGCACCGCACAATTGGCGCGAGGGCCGCAACGAGCCCATCGATTGGGTCAATTGGGACAACGTCGGCCCCGCGGGCTCGCTCATTTCTTCCGCTACGGAGATGGCCGCTTGGATGCAAGTTCAGCTCGACAGCGGGCGGGTGGCGGCCACGGGCAAGCGGCTTTGGAGCGCTGATCGAACGAGGGAAATGTGGACGTTGCATACGCCGCAGCCGGTTTCAGCTTGGTGGAATGCGAACTTGCCGAGTGTGCACATGCGCGGGTACGGTTTGGGGTGGGAGGTGTACGATTTGGAGGGATACCAAATCGTTGCACACAGCGGCGGATACGACGGCATGATTTCGCGCCAAGTGCTGGTGCCCGAAGCCGAACTCGGCATCATCCTGCTCACGAACAACAACAACTCCCTGCCGTGGGCGTGGGGCTTCGATGCCATCTCGCGGCTCCTCGGTTCGGAGGAACCGACGGAAGTGGTGCCGCTTCTGCTTGAATTCCTGCGCGAAGAAGAGGCGCACCCGGCCTCGGTGCTGCCGGAGCGCATCGAAAACGCGCCGGCATCGTTGCCGTTGAGCGCGTATGCGGGCACGTACACGGACCGGATGTACGGGGATTTGGTGATCGCTTGGGAAAACGAGGAACTGCTCATCGATTTCACGCACACCGAACTGTTCAAAGGCACCCTTTCCCCTTGGCACTTCGACACCTTCAAGCTCACGTGGACGACGAAAATGATGCTGCCGGAGGGAACGGCGACGTTCGTGCTGGATGCCGCAGGGCAACCGGAGCGGGTCGAAATCGTGGTGGAAAACCCCGACTTCGACTTCACTGAACTGAAGTTCGTCCGGAATTGAAGGGCGATGCTCCGTATCTTCGAAAAACCATGATTGAACTGACATTGAAGGCCCCGAACATCCGCAGGGCGGTGAGTGCGGTGGCGTGCTTGATTTGGGCGGTGAGCGCGGTGGCGCAGCCCGATGCTCCCGCGAACCTCTACTTGGGCGAGTTGCGGACTTGGTTGCGCACGAATTGGTACGCGGGGGCGTTCGATGATTTGGGCTACAACGGAGCTCGAAGCCAAATGTTTTCCTACACCGACGAGCAGAACGGCATGGTGCACGGCATCTACACCCACTTCGCGCAACCTGCAGAAAACACGACGTACCTCGACCCCATCAACGCGGAGCACATCATTCCGCAGAGCTTTTTCGGCGGCATCTCTCCGATGAAAAGCGACCTGTTCAACCTGCGCCCAGCCCACGGAAGTGCGAACTCGGCGCGCGGCAACAGCATGTACGGGGAAGTGGCGGATGCAACCGCACAATGGTACGGCGTGACCGCAAATGGAACTTACACGTCGCAAGGGAGCATTCCGAGTGACCTCGACAACTGGTCGGAGCGTTCGGGTGGGCTGTGGGAGCCTCGCGAGTCGGTGAAGGGGGATTTGGCCCGCATGGCGTTTTACTTTTACGTGGTCTACCCCACGGAAGCGGGGCCGATGACCGACCTTGCAGACCCGGAAGTGCTGTACACGTGGCATTTGGAGGATCCCGTGGACGCCTGGGAAATGCAGCGAAACGACCGCGTGGAAGCCGTGCAAGGCAACCGCAATTTCTTTGTGGACCACCCGGATTGGGTGTACAATGCGTGGTTTTATGAGGGGGTTCTGACCGAGGGCTGCACCGATCCCGTCGCTTGCAATTACAATCCCGAGGCGAATGCGAGTGACGGAAGCTGCACCTATCCCGCACCGGGCGTGGACTGCGACGGAAATCCGACGGTGGCGTGCACGTTGTTCTTCAGCGAAGCCGCGGAAGGAAGCTCGAACAACAAGTACCTTGAAGTGTTCAATCCCACACCCGAAACCGTGGACTTGGGTGCGTTCGGGTTGGCGTATGTGAACAACGAACCGACCTCGCCAGGGAATTTTGAGGTTTGGGTGGATTTTCCAGCAGGAAGCAGCATTGGACCGGGTGAGGTGTTCGTGATTGCCCACGGAAGTTCGGATCCGAGTGTCTTGGCTGCTGCGGACATGCTGTTCGGCAATTTGAGCAACGGGGACGATGGGTTCGGGTTGATGCAAGGAACCCCGGCTGATTACGTGGTCGTGGATTTGGTGGGGGATTGGAATGGAGATCCTGGGAGCGGATGGGACGTTGCGGGGGTCCCGGGTGCCACGGCAAATCACACGTTGGTACGGAAGCCGGAGGTGGCTGTTGGAAATGGAGGCAACTGGACCACCAGCGCGGGAACGGACGCCTCGAATTCCGAATGGGTGGTGATGGAACTGGATGATTGGAGCGATTTGGGGCAACACACGTCGAACGTGGCCTGCAGCGGAACCACGTGTCCCGACGAAAACAACAACGGCATTTGCGACGAAGACGAAGGTCCCGTCGAGCCGGTTTTGGGGTGCCTCTACCCCGCTGCGTGCAACTTCAACTCCTCGGCGACGGCGGACGACGGAAGTTGCGAATTCGTTTCGTGCATCGATTTGGGCTGCACCTACCCCGAGGCCACCAATTTCGCTCCTGCCGCGACCAATGACGATGGTTCGTGCATGTTCGGCGACGCCGCATGCGTGGGAGATTTGAACTTGGATGGCCTGGTTGCCACGAGTGATTTGTTGGTGTTCTTGTCGGTGTTTGGGGAATCTTGTCCATGACCGAAAACTGACCTGCATCATGTTGGGTGCGGCAGCGCGCGCGTTAATTCGTGCCCATGCGAACCGTATTCATCCCCACTGATTTCAGCGACGCCAGCTTGGTTGCGCTGAAGTACGCTGTTGAAATCGCCCAGACCGCTGGGGCTGATTTGGTGCTGTACTCGGCGGTGCACTTGCCGCCACCGGTTGCCGATTTGGGGGCGGTTGCGGCCCCTCCTCCTGCCGATGAGTTGATGGAGGATACGCGAAAAGCGCTGTTGGGATTGGCGAAGGAATTGGAGGCGCACACCACGCAGCGGATTGAAGTGGTCGTGGAATTGGGACTGGCTTCGGACTGCATTGAGGGATGGATGGAGGCGCATCGTCCATGGCTGACGGTCATGGCGTCCAAAGGGACGACGGGATTGGAGCGCATGGTTTGGGGGAGCGTGACCCGACACGTTGCCGAATACGCGCCGACCCCTTTGTTGGTGCTGCCAGAAACGCACGCGTATGAACCGATTCAGTCGGTGTTGTATGCAACGGACTTCCATTCAGGCGATGAATCGGTCACGCGTTATTTGATGGATTGGGTGGACGACCCGACCGCGTTGAAGGTGCACTTTGTGCACGTGGTGGACGGAGCCGTTCCGATGGAATACGAGGAGGCGCACATGGCTGAGTTCGAAGCGAATTTGGCCCAAATCGCTCCCGCGCCTCAACTGACGTTCGACCTGAAGCCCGGACGGCGCATTGCCGACACCCTGGAAACCGAGATCGCTTCCAGTGATTGGAATTTGGTCGTTGTCTGTCCTCAACAACGGTCTTGGTTCGTACGGCTTTTCGCTCCGAGCGTCTCAAATCAATTGGTTGAACAGTTGGACATGCCCATCTTGGTTCATCCTGGAAATCGCAGCAACAATGCGCATTAACTTGGTGGCATGAAACACATTCTCATTCCCGTCGATTTCAGTCCTGAAGCCATTTCAGCTACCCGATACGCCTTGGAATTTGCAAGTCATTCTGCAAGCGAACTGGTGCTGCTTACGGTCTTCGAAGCGCCCCTCTTGCCACCAGCAAGCACGTTCGTTTCCAGAGAAATGACGGAGGAAAACGCGGCGGACCAAATGGTTAAATCGGCCGTCGATCGCCTCAAGGCTTTTGCGGAAGAGCACATCGGGAATCGCGTTCCCACGCGCTTTGTGGCGGTTGAAGGCAAGCCCACATCGGCCATTGCCCAGTTTACGAAAGACCACAACGTGGACTTGGTGGTGCTGGGGACAAAGGGGGCCACATGGTGGGGCGATCGGTTTCAAGGTACCGTGTCGTCGGAATTGATGCGCCGATCGGACGTTCCATGTTTGATCATTCCGGCAGGTGTCAGCTGGAACGGATTGAAGAATTGGGTTTTTGCCACGGAATTGCGCAGCGACGAGACACCGTACTTTGCCGAATTCACGGATTGGGGAGATCGGTTCGATGCGCATTTGACCTACCTCCACATCCACCGCAAAGGAGGCATTGAGCACGAACCACATCCGGCCCTGAACGCCTTTCTTGAAGGACGGCAACGCGGCAACTCAGGCCAAGTTCGAATCGAAGGAGATCACGTCCAAGCTGCACTTGAGCAGTTCATCGATGAGCAGCATCAGGACCTCTTGGCGGTGACCACGCAGACGCACACCCTCCTCGAACAGCTCTTTCATCGCAGCCTTGCCCGACATGAAGCCCTGCATGGCAAGGTTCCGTTGATGGTCTTCCACCGGAAACGCGACTGATTGATAGATGCCGGAACTGCGATTGAAAGCGGGCTCATCGGAAATGATGGCCCTGGGAGAAGCGCTCGTTGGAGGGGCTTCGGAAGGCATTGTCATTGCCAACCAGGAGGGCACCATCGTCTTCGCCAACCGCGCCGCGCGCGGCATGTTCGGTGACGATTCGTGGCTGGACGACAAGACCGTTGAAGATTTGATTCCCTCGCCGCAACGCAGGCACCACGAATCCCTCCGCGAGGCCTACCACTCCGCGCCATCTCATCGGCGGATGGGACAAGGACGCGAATTGAACGCGCTGCGCTCCGATGGTTCGATTTTCCCGGTTGAGATTTCGTTGAATCCGCTGGAGTTGGGTTCGCAGCGGTTCACCGCTGCCATGATCATTGACATTTCGGACCGCAAGGCGCTTGAAAATCAAGTGCACCGCTTGAATAAGTTGCTCGAGCAACAGGTCCTGGATCGAACGCGCGAGCTGAATCGGAGTCAGTTGCTCTATCGAACGGTCGCTCGGAACTACCCGGATGGTACGATTTTCGTTTTGGACAATCAACTGCGCTACGAATTTGCGGAAGGCAAGGAATTGTTCGAGTGGAACCTGACCAGCGAAGACCTGAAAGGCAGTGCGTACCTGGACCAACTTCCGGATGACCTGAAGCCGGAAGTGGAGCAGCGCCTCCGTGCCGTCATTGAAGGAAAGAATTGCGTATTTGAGGTGGAGCATCACGGAGCTACGTACCGCTTGAATGCAGTGAGTGTTCAGGTGGAAGCGGACGAAGCGCCGCGCATTTTGGTGGTGGAGCAAAACGTGACCGAGGCGAAAAATGCACTCCTGAAGGAACGGCAGCTCAACGAACTGAAGTCCCGCTTCGTCTCGATGGCTTCCCACGAATTTCGAACGCCGTTGAGCACGATTTCCTCGTCGGCCGAATTGGCGAAAGCGCATGCACAACGCAACAACGCGGAGCGCGTGGAACTGCACCTCGATAAGATTCGCAACGCGGTGGATCACCTGGTCTCGATTTTGGACGACTACTTAAGCCTCGAACGGTTTGAGACGCGGAACTGGCATGAATTGCGCGAGCCCTTGAACGTGCCGGGAATCGTGAAGGCCACTGCACAGCGTCAACGGGGAAGCTTGAAACGCGGCCAGACGCTCAACGTGTCCATCGCGCCCCAGGCAGCCGAAGACGAGTGGAGTCATGCCGAAGCGATTCAGGGCATTGTTTCGAATTTGGTTTCGAACGCCATCAAGTATTCCGACGAAGGCGATGCCATTCACCTTGCGCTTGATCGAACCAGCGGCTCATGGAAACTCAAGGTTCAAGACGAAGGCGTGGGCATCGACCCAGCCGATCAGCAGGACATTTTCACCCGCTTCTTCCGCTGCGACCGCACGAGTCACATTGCCGGAACGGGGGTTGGTTTGGATTTGGTTCAACAGTACACGTACCTGCTGGAAGGCCAAATCCAAGTACACAGCGTGCTCGGCATCGGAACCACCTTCACCATTGTTTGGCCCATCGCCCCCCTTCCCACTGAAAAAACAACACCATGACCGGAGCCATCCTCCTCATCGAAGACCAACAATCGGTCCGCGAAAACATTGCCGAACTCCTCGAATTGGCCGGCCATCGGGTCCTCCAGGCGGAGAACGGCATTGAAGGCATCCGCTTGGCGAAGGCGCACCTCCCCGACCTCGTTTTATGCGACATCATGATGCCCGAACTCGACGGTTACGGGGTGGCGGAAGTGCTCGGTCGGCAACCAGAAACGTCCGGGATTCCCCTGATTTTCCTGACAGCCAAAGCCGATGCCGCCGATTTCCGAAGGGGCCTAGCCAAGGGTGCAGTGGACTACATTTCCAAGCCGTTCCAGAGCCATGAGCTGCTCGAAACCATCGAAATGCGATTGAAACGCGAACACCCGCCTAGACGAGCGGAAGCGGGACGAGCCGCTTGGGACAATTGGGTCCTCGGACTGCTGTCGGACCGTCCGGCGAACTTGCAAGGCACCCCGTTGCACGTGTTGAAAATGGACAAAGGGAGCAACTTGTATGCAGAGGGCGATTCGTCGCGGTTCATTTGGTTCATTAAGTCGGGATTCATCAAGCAAGAACGGATGGACTCGAAGGGCAAGAAACTCTGTTTGCGCACCTTGGGTCCGGGGAGTTTCTCGGGATGGACGGGGGAATTTGAGCACGGCATTCACACGGAAGATGCGGCATGCGTCACCCCTACTGAAGCGATTCGCATCGCCCAGTCCGATGTGCACGAAGCATTCATCGAGCGGCCGGAGTTGGCGTTGGAATTGCATCGGAGGACGCATGAAATGGCAAAAGAATTTGAATCCGCTGCACTGTCTTTGGCTTATGGATCTGCCCGTGAAAACACGGCGAGGGCGCTTCTTCGGTTTGCCGTTCCTTCTTCCGACGGACTCGTGATCCGGCTTTCGCGGGAAGACCTGGCCAACAGCGTCGGCATGGCCTCGGAGTCGATCATCCGAACGTTAGCCAGTTTCAAGCAGGACGGCCTTACGGATACCATTGGACGGACCGTGGTCCTTTTGAATCCGGATGGACTGGAGGACGAAATTGGGTGAGTTTCGACGAAGTGTGTATAATATTTGTTGGGCATATCACGTTCTGAACTCCACAGCTGATTTTTCGTCGAACCGCATGCCATTTCGAAAGCATTTCTTGCTTCGGACATCGAAACTTAACACAGGCAACTACCTAAAAAACAACGCGTTAATATCCTGTCGAAAATAATTCACAGCGAGGCGTTCACATTTTGCATCTGAAAGGTTAGTTTTGGTCAAGCCACAACGCTTGAATGATGCATTGTAAAACCAATCCCACACGGGGCCTTTTCGCTGGGGCCCTCTCTTTCGCGCTTGCGTTCCTTGCGCCAAGCCTGTCGAACGTGCTGACCGCCTCTGCTTCAGCACCCCCACCATTCGAACAAAGTACGGCCTACACCATGACGGTGGAGGAGCATGCATCGGGCGGAGTTCCGGGTACCACTACTTATCGATTCTACATCGATATGGTGAACACCACGGACTTCCTCAGTTCGATTTATGGAAACGACACCGCCCCGTTTTACGTGAACACCGAAACGGGCTTTTACAATGACGGGTTTGCTTCCGGCTCCACTGCCGACGGAGTGAACCCCATGTTTTTTGGCTTCTTTCCAACGCTAGCCTTTGACAGCTGGGCCACCATCGGCATCGAAGGTTCACCGACTCCTCCTCAAACAGCGGTCAGCTCGGTTGAATCCAACGCTCAGCCGTGGCTCGGTTGCTTCAATGCGACCTCACCGCTGAGTGGAACGAATGTGGTGATGGATGACTTCACCGGTGGAGCGTGGTACGTTTTGAACGGAACCCCGAACGGGCTGCCGAATCCGACGACCATGCGCACGTTGTTCATGCAATTGACCACCGCTTCCGTTCCGAACGGGACCGTGAATGCGCAGGTCTTTCCGCTGGGCATCGGTGAGGACCAATTGCAGATGTCTTTCGACTTCGATGGTCCAGGAACGTATCAGATCAACGGAGGAGGCAGCATTGGACTCGGAGGTTGCACGGACGAGGCCGCCTGCAACTTTGATTCCGCAGCTTCTGACGATGACGGTTCGTGCACTTATGCAGATGCCGGCTATGACTGCGACGGGGTTTGCTTGAACGACGCCGACCTGGATGGCGTTTGCGACGAGTTCGAAATCGCAGGTTGCCAAGACCAAATGGCTTGCAACTACAATGCGGACGCGACCGACGACAACGGATCTTGCACTTACGCTGAGACTGGATACGACTGCGACGGCAATTGCATCAACGACGCCGACATGGACGGGGTCTGCGACGAGTTCGAAATCGCGGGTTGCACCGACAGCGCTGCTTGCAACTACGAGGCTGCAGCCACGGACGACAACGGCTCGTGCACCTATGCCGAAACCGGATTTGATTGCGATGGCAACTGCATCAACGATGCCGACCTGGACGGGGTCTGCGACGAGTTCGAAATCGCGGGTTGCACCGATGAAATGGCCTGCAACTACAGCGCTACGGCGACCGATGACAACGGTTCTTGCACCTACGCCGAGACCGGATACGATTGCGACGGGGTGTGCGTGAGCGATGCCGACAGCGACGGCATTTGCGACGAATTTGAGCTTGGTGGCTGCACGGCGGAGAACGCCTGCAACTACGATGCATCGGCTACGGATGACGACGGATCCTGCGACTTCTGCTCCTGCTTGGACCAAGCCGCCATCTTGCCGCCGGACTACACCATGACCGTCGAAGAACACGCGGTGGGCGGCATCCCCGGAACCACCACCTATCGGTTCTACATCGACATGGTCAACCCAACGGACTTCCTCAGTTCCATCTACGGGAACGACACCGCTCCGTTCTACATGAACACCTCTACCGGGTTCTACAACGACGGGTTTGCTTCCGGTTCAACCGCCGATGGTGTGAACCCCGCCTTCTTCGGCTTCTTCCCCGCTCTCGCATACGACAGCTGGGCAACCATTGGAATTGAGGGGTCGCCCGTACCGCCGCAAACGGCAGTCAGCTCCGTGGAATCTGCGGCACAGCCTTGGCTCGGTAGCTTCAATGCATCTTCTCCGCAGAGCGGAACCAACGTGGTCATGGACGACTTCACCGGTGGGGCTTGGTACGTGTTGAACGGAACCCCAAATGGGCTCCCCAATGCAACCACCATGCGCACCTTGTTCATGCAGGTCACGACCGCAGGAACCATTGACGGAACCATCAATGCGCAGATTTTCCCGCTCGGAATCGGCGAAGACCAACTGCAACTCTCCTTCCAGTTCAATGGCCCCGGAACCTACAGCACGGGCGGAACGACCACTGGAAACCCATGGGACAACAACGCATGCGGGTGCAACGACGAAGCTGCAAACAACTTCGATCCTGCTGCGGATTACGATGACGGTTCTTGCGAGTACGCCATCTTCGGATGCACCGATGAGACCGCGTGCAACTACGACAGCAGCGCAGATACCAATGACGGTTCGTGCACTTACGCTGATGCCGGCTACGACTGCGAAGGAGTTTGCTTGAACGACGCCGACCTGGATGGCGTTTGCGACGAGTTCGAAATCGCAGGTTGCCAGGACAGCACG